>CAKTIW010000001.1:0-153823 GCA_934566025.1 uncultured Oscillospiraceae bacterium
TATCGCAAATGGGTTAGATTTACGAAGGCTTATGTCCCGGATTCCTATTCTATCATCCCCAACAAAGACCAAGTTGATTCTCGAAAACAAAATATGCGAGTCCGATGATGCTGCACGGCGGTCATCCGAGCCGGAAACGGCCAGGTGATTGCCTAAAAGGAAAGGGGTGTAATGCCCCATGCGGTCGGCACTGTAAGCGCAAGGATATGATCGAGGCGGGAAACCGCTGGGGCGAAAGCCCGTCATTGCGAGAAATCGTGAGAAGGTAGATCATGGACGCAGAGGAAAATCCTCGTGGCGCAAGTCAGTAGAATTGTGTAGTTTAGGATTCCGGGCAGCGGGCGCTCTCTCCGTGGTGCTATATGGCAGGAGTGTACGCTGATGACCCATTATGGGTTTATCGGCGTATTATTTTTACCATTTACGAACACGGAGGAGGTGTGCCCCTATGGGGAAGGTCGCAGGCGCTCAGAATTTTGACGGCAGGAACTGGCACGAACAGCATATCGCAAAGCGGACACGGGCGGCTCTGGACGAGCAGGACCGGGCCTTTGCGGAGCGTCATGCCGGGGATACGCTGGCGGAATTGGCCTGTTATCTGCGGCGCTGCGCCGAACATTGGGGACGGTCCCCTGCCCCATGTGAGATCGTCGGCGGAAGCTATATAGCAGAACGCTTTGGCAGTTGGTCAAACGCTCTGCGGGCGGCACACCTGAATCCTGCGTACAGCCACCCGCATAACCGGTCCAATGGCCGATATCAACGGGAAAAGAAACGCCAAATCGAGCTGTACCGAGTGGAGCGGGACGCCAAGCGGGCGGAACGGGAAAAGAAAAATCTGGAGCGCCAGCGGGTCAACGCCGCACGGGCGGCGGCCAAGCAGGCGGACGAGCCTTGCGAAGCCGAGCCGACAGAGGCCGCTCTCTGAACGGCAAGCAATTTCGGTAAGCACGTTGCCAAAGCGGCAGCGAGTTTATAATAAAAATTCTCTAAGGAGGAAAACAACATGAAGAAAAGACTTTTGTCTCTGATCATGGCTGTCATGATGGTCGTTGTGCTGGTCGTCCCGGCCGCAGCTGCCACCACGGACACGGCCAGCGGCGGCACGGTGACCGTCTACGTCACCTACGGTATGTTTACCAAGGGTGGCTATGACACGGCAAAAAAAGCACCTGCAAAGCAAGCATACAACAGCGACGCAGCACCGACCTCGGACGACATCAACGCAAACTTCTACATCAACGCTTATACCCTGAGCATCAACACCATCAAGACCGACTACATGGCGACCACGCAGGGGCTCTATGGTGTCCCCGATACCAGCGCATCCTATTTCAAGACCCCGAATTTGGTGGATGCCATTCTGGCTGCGTTCTTCGAAAACGGCATTGACATCACGGACCCTAATGTTGTAAGTGCCGGTTGGGACGATCATCCCGTGGTTGGTAACCCCGGCGGTTATATCCATTCCGTGTCTCCGGATGTGCCTAAGTACAATGAGACTATCAAGCAGACTGTGGATGGCGTACTGTATAATATTTACAGCGGAAGCGGCTGGAACATTGCCTGCGGCACCAGCGCATCCAATATCAAGGCTCTTGATGCCTATGGCACCAGCACTGCTCTGACGGACGGCATGATCATTGTCTTCGATTATAGCGAGTACCAGATTTACGATGTACGGTAACCCCCGGTAACACAATCTAAAATCTGCCGAAGGGGTGGGGTTTCCTGCCCCACCCCTTCGGCATTTTTCTATTCTATGAAAGTGCAGGTGACACACAACTTATGAAAAAGCGCCTTTTTGCAGGGCTATTGACGGCAGTTTTGCTGGTTAGCCTGCTGCCGTTGAGCGCCTTTGCTTCGGAAGATGAGCAGAATAGCGGACTAACAGCAGCGGAGCAGACGGAGACGACGCAGGCCGCAGAAATAGCGGAAGCTGAACCGGACACACAGGATGTCCCGGCAGAAGCAGCTTCATCCGAGAGTTCGTCCGTCGATGTGACGGACTTTTCTTTTTATGCGGTGCGGACTTGGCAGGCGGACGGCTATTATAATCAGCGGTCAGAAAGCCAGATTCAGCTGACAGAAAAAGACGGCGAATATATTCTTTATGTGCCTGTAAACGGCATTAATGATTTGGGAAAGCACTGGGATCTGCGTGTGCAGGCTCCGCAAGCCTATTCAAGCACCTTTTCTTTGTATTATATCACCTATCGAGACCTCAGCAAAAAAGATGACGGAGTATCTAGTAACAGTGATGTCGGCTACTCCGTAAATGCTATTTCCGAAACCTATACCACCGAGAACGGCGAAACCGTTCAGAGTGTTCAAACGGATCTGATACATACAGCGGCGAACAACTACTTCAAGTGGTCCGATACCATGACCCTGACCTGGACAAAAGACGGGGAAGAGCAAAACTGCAAACTCCACATCGTGCCCTACTGCGATTTGGAGGAGCCGACTCATCTGACCGTATCCACCATGAACGGGAACAACATGGAGGGCTGCCCTCTGGCTCAGGTGGACGAGAACACCTACCGGACCCGTACTGTCCAAGGGCGCACTACCAATATCTACCTGCTCCTTACAATGGAGCGGCTTAAAGCTACCATCAATGGCACAGAATATGAAAAAGGAGCCGGCTTTCCGGTAGATACCTCGGAAATCGGCACCAAGACCTATACTCTGGTCGTCAGTGACACCGGAGAGCAGGCCGAGACCCGAAGCTACGATATTGTCATAGATACCATCAGCGAGGAGGACGATTTCACCCCTCGGCTGGACACCACAAAAACGACTAACGGGGGAAAGAGGTCTCTCTACACTATCAGGACCGCCGATCAAGCCGAATTGAAGATGGTGCTGGATGAAACGCAAGCACAGAAGGTGCAGGCGGCAGGCGGCACCACCACCTACAGCTGGCAGGTGGGCGGTCTGGAGGTCTCCACCTCGGACAGCTACACGATAGAGACGAAGTACAAGTTTTCTATGGTGCAGGTGAAATGCTTCATCACCAACACTGTGGATGGAGCGGAATGGACCAAGCAATTTTCTATCAATGTAAAGAACTCGGTGCCGGGGGCTATTGACTATACCCCTACCGTCATTGTGACCAACACCGGTACCGAAGAATATACTGTGGGACATCCCGCCGGGAAGCTGGAAGCGACCGTGGTAAGAGATGCCAATACGCCCGGCGGCAGCCTCCTGCGCTACCAGTGGTACAGCAAGGCGGAAGGCGCCACCAAATGGACGGCAATTTCCAAAGACGGTACCGCCAGCGTGTACTATCCGCTGACCAACGAAGTGGGTACCACCTCTTATTGCTGTGTGGCCCGTGTGTTCTATACAAATGCCAAAGTCCCCACCACTGTCCCGGAGGATGCCTGCGCCACCATCACCGTGAAAGCCCGTGAATGGGCCAAGGAAACGGGCATCACCGGAAGCGGCACACAGGACGACCCGTACACCCTTAGCTGTCTGGCGGGTTTTGAAGCCGTGCGGGACGAGGTGAACGCCGGTATCCCCCTGAAAGGCGTTTACTTCAAAATGACGGCTGATGTGACCCTGCCTGCGGATTGGGAGCCTATGGGCGGCATCAAAGACCCCACCTATGTGGGTTCTGATATGAACCGTGCGGACATGGGCCGCCAGATGAACCCCTTCAGCGCAACACTGGACGGTGACGGCCACACCCTGACCATCGCCAAGGGCGGCAAGCCTTTGCTGAAATATACCCGTGATGCTGTGATTAAAAACCTGAACATTCAGGGTGAGCGTATCGAGGGCAACGGCCTGCTGCAATACTATACCGTGGACTATGGCGAGGACGGCCTGTATAATACGGGCGTGCCCGATACCATCACCATTGAGAATTGCCATATCATCGGGAAAACCAATATTACTCAGTCCGGCTTTTTGGGTGGGTATGCTTCTGGTTCGAACCTAATCGTTATCAGCAACTGCTCCGTTGGTAAGGATGTAGTCATCGGCTGCGACAAGGATCAGGACCGTATCGGTTCTCTGGCAGGCGACTTCAATGGAGTCATCGTGAACTGCACCAGCGCCGCCACCGTTTACGGCGTGAAACGTGTGGGCGGTCTGGTCGGCGCTAAGGGCCAGTCTATGGGCCAGTGCGATGTCATGAGCAGTTCCTTCACCGGTAAGGTCATCGCCACCGGCAACTATGCGGGCGGCATCATGGGCGTCGGCTATGTGGCTGATTCCGCCCCCAACTCCCCCTGGGCACGAATCATGGGATGCTTTGTCGGCGGCAGCGTGGAAGGCAAGGACTATGTGGGCGGCATTACCGGCGGTGAACCCGGCGTGCTCCAGTGCTGGGGCAACGGCGCAGGCGTTATCAGCGACAATGTGTTCTACGGTACACTTTCCGCCACCGGCAAGAATGTCGGCGCTATCGCCGGTAAGCTCCGCTCTCTGAACAAATATACCGAGGTAGAGAACAACTACTATCTGGCCGACTGCGGGGCCGAGAAGGGCATCGGTGCCATCGACATGGTGGACACGACCTGCAAGGATTACCCTGCCGTTGAGGATGGACGGTATATCTGCTCCAGAGAGGGCTATGAGGAACCGCATTTCATGGCTGGCGATTTCAGCCGTGAGGACGATCCCCTCGGCGCAGATGCGGATAAGCTCGCCAAGGCTGTGACGGCCAAGGAACTGACGGACGGCACCGTTGTGGCGTGGCTGAACGGCTCTGACCACAGCTATCACAACTGGATTCAGGGCGAGAACGGCCCCGTTATCAGCGATAAGCCCGTGGCCTATGCGCTGGCCGTTTCCGGCGATTACAAGACCACCTATACCATTGGCGACGAACTGGATCTGACCGGCCTTGTACTCACCGCCACCTGGACGGACGGCTCCACCACGGAGGTCGATCTGGCCGACGTGGAGATCACCGGCTTTGACACCAACCAGCGTGGTGAACAGACCGTGACGCTGGCCTACGGCGCTGCCAAGGCGACCATCACCGTCACCGTGCTGCTGCCTGCGGGCAAGGATATTACCGTGTCCTTCGCTCTGCTGGGCGACTCCGCCCACGGCGACAGCGGCGACAAGCACACGCTGGCTGACAACAACCTGGAAACCTGGATCGACACCACGAAGGTCACGGTCAGCAACAACGCCACCGTGCTGGATGTGATCCTGGCCGTCGTTGGCGACAGGTTCGACATCAAGAACGAAAGTGGCAACTACATTCAGGCCATCACCCCCAAGGACGGCACGGAACTGGCTGAGTTCACCAACGGAAAGCTCTCCGGCTGGATGTACACCCTCAACGGCGTACACCCCAACCTGGGCGTTGCACAGCAGTACCTCAACGAGGGCGATGTGATCGTGTTCCACTACACGGATGATTACCTGAAGGAATACGAAGCCGAGCAGAACCGCACCAAGACCGCCGAGGAGGTCATCGCCATGATCGACGCCATCGGCACGGTGGACCTCAGCAAGGCCGGTGCCATCAGCGCCGCCCGGTCCGCCTATGACAAGCTGACCGACGCCGAAAAGGCTCTGGTCACGAACTATGATGTTCTGGTGGAAGCCGAGGCGGAATACGCCCGTCTGGCCGCCGAGCAGGGCAAGAAGCTCGACAACATCTACACCACCACCGGCGACTACATTTCCGGCCTTGGTACGCCGGATGTGGGCTCCATCGGCGGCGAGTGGATGGTCATTGACCTGGCCCGCTCCGGCCGCACGGTCCCCGACGGCTACTACGAGAAGGTCGTGGAATATGTGCAGAAGCACGCCGACGAGAATGAGCGGCTGCATCGTGCGAAGTCCACGGACAACTCCCGTATCATTCTGGCCCTGACCGCTATCGGCAAGGATGTGACCAATGTTGGCGGCCACAACCTCCTGAAGGGTCTGGACAGCATGGATTACATCCAGACGCAGGGCATCAACGGCCCCATCTGGGCGCTCATCGCTCTGGACAGCCACAACTATCCGACCTCCGGCGATGTGACCCGTGAGAAGCTGATTCAGGCGATTCTGGACGCACAGCTTCCGGGCGGCGGCTGGAACCTCAGCGGCAATGACGCAGATCCCGACATGACCGCAATGGCCATTCAGGCTCTGGCTCCCTACTACAAGGAGAACGATGCCGTGAAGGCCGCTGTGGACAAGGCGCTGGATGTGCTGTCCGAGCTGCAGCTGGCTACCGGCGGCTTCGGCAGCTGGGGCACCGAGAACAGCGAGTCCTGCGCTCAGGTCATCGTTGCGCTGACCGCTCTGGGCATCGACCCGGCCAAGGACAGCCGCTTCATCAAGAACGGCCTGACGATTCTGGATGCGCTGGCCAGCTACTATGTGGACGGCGGCGGCTTCCGCCACATCGCCAGCGGCGACCGTGACGGCATGGCCACCGAGCAGGGCTACTACGCTTTGGCTGCCTACTATCGCTTCCTCAACGGCCAGACCCGGCTCTATGATATGAGCGATGTGACGATCAAGGCAAACGACCAGCCCACCGACCCGACGACCCCCGTGACGCCTGCGACCGGGGATAATCAGCCGGTCGTGCTGTGGTTTGGTTCCGTGCTGATTTCCGGCGCTGCGATCCTTCTGCTGGCTCAGAAGAAAAAGAAAGTCCGGTAATCCCATTTAGGACCTTTGCGCCGGGGCGCACTTATGCGTCCCGGCGCAATTTCAAACAACGTGCTGGATTTTAGGAAATGCCTATGCGAATGAAGAACGTGAACTATCCCTAAGACCCATCATAGAAATCCATATTGGAATGTAGCGCAAACTGCCCGAATGGTGCGGTTTCTGCACTTACGCTTTGAATCGGCTCTGCTATGCCTTTGGCATGGCAGAGCCGGTTTTTGTCTTTGCTGCAGGAACTCCGAGGTGGTTCCCCACTCGGTTTAGAACGGGCGTGCGCACTCGCACCTTCCGGCCAAAGGAAGCCCTACTGCACGCATCACTCCATGCAGCGTGCAGTAATGATAGAAAATCTCCCATTTCTGCCGTATTTCGTCCCATAGCAAGCAGAAAATATGCGGCAAATAGGTGCCGTGGCCCTCCTCCCTCAATATGAAGCCCAAAATTCATATTGAAACGGAGGAAAAGACGATGGATGGAAACCATCCGAAAAACAAAAGCACGCATCCACGCCGTGCAAAGGCAAAGGACAATCCCTACACGATTTACACGACCGGCTCCGATACCGGCCATCCGAAGTACATTTTGGAATTTACAGACGGCCAAAAGCGGCGGCAGCGGCTTGAAATAGATCAGGCGATCTACGAGCTGTTTGACCGATTTGAACTGGAGGACAAGCGCTTTCTGAATGAGGTAGACCGGCACTATGAGCACATTGATCTGACCGAAGCCGAGATAGAGCATCGGGCGGCCTTCCCCAAAGAACCTCTGGAGGAAGAAATCGGCCGGGTGCTCCTCTATGAGGAATTACATAAGAGGATCGCACAGCTGACGGAAACACAGCAGCGAAGATTGGCTCTCTACTATTTTCACGGGCTTACCTATGAGCAGATCGCAGCAGCGGAAGGGTGCCGGTATCAGGCCGTCCGGGATTCAGTACGATCCGCAATCCAGAAATTGAAAAACTTCATGAGTGAGTAACCTAACTATGGGGCGGCAGAAACCCTCTGCCGCCCCCTTCTTGTATAACTAAAAACGAAAAGGGGCTATCTCACTAAGAGACAGCCCCTTCTTCATGTACCTATTTTGATTGCTATTTAGCCACCGGCAGCATATCCGCCGCCAATATCCTCACCCAAGCCTACGCAGGTATACATCCAGCAAATTTCGTCCCCCTGCTGCAGCGCATAGCGGGAACAGCCGTAGTTGGGGAACCAGCCATTGACCTTATACATCCATCCGGACTGACTGCCGACATCGAATTCATACAGATTCGCAATTCCCTCGACGTAGGCACTGTTGTAAATGGGTGTCCAACTTGATTCCATGTGTATGCCCCGCTCCCGGCAGGTACGTTGAAGAACATCGTAAACGCTTTCCCCCTCGGAAAATGTTACCGTCGTCGTGTCGAGAATAATGCCGTTGGAGGGAACGATGTCCTTTTTGGATTCCTTTACCTTATCCATATTGTCAAGGATAGTTTTGCAGGTGATGGAGATCGTGCAGGTATATTTCGTCGATGTATCGACCTCCGTATCTTCCGGTTCTGCAGGCGCAGGCTTTCCATCCGGCACCGGGTCCGTTTGGTATTTATCCTTTCCCGTTGATGGGTCAATATTCTGCTTGCCGCTTGTAGAAGGCGTTTCCTGCGTACTGTCGGACGGTGTCGTATCTTCCGGTTTCTCTGTATCTGTGGATTCATCTGGCGGAATATCCGTATCCGCAGGCGTCTGAATTTCCTCCTGCTGCGGTGCATCAGGGATATTATCAGATGGTTTTCCACTCTGGCCAAACGAGAAGGCCAACACAGACGTGACCAGCACCGCAACGATCAGTGCAGCGCCGATTCCAATGGACAGCAGTTTTTTCTTCTTTGGCTTCTCCGGTTCCGGCTGTGGTTCCAAATGCGGTTCTTCAAACAAGCTCATGCTATGTCTCCCTTCTGCAGGTGGATTTTCTGCTGCGCAGATGATCTTGAATACTGGCAGCGGTTAGATTCAATAGTTAATTACTATTATACATATTCTAATAATAAAATCAATATTGGGGCTGCGGTTTACGAAGATTATCAGCGTGTACCACATTGCAGATAGAAATTTTTTCAAATCATGCCTTGTAAAATGACTTTTGAGTGAGGAAGAAGGTAGAGAGACAGAAACTCTCTTCCTTCTTTCCGTTTATACGGCGAGTTGGTCAAGTGTACCTTGACAATCCCATACCCATTCATCAAGTACATTCCCATAGGCGATGCGATGAGCAAAAGCTACCTTAGCGGCTGCGCCATGACCTGCCGGATGAAACAACCAGACTGCACCTAATGTTGATTTTCTGTCTGCGTTTTGTTTCTGCCGACAGTGAGCGAGAAACAGCAGCTATTATCACACGGCGGCTCCGTGTGTGGCCATGACCGCCTGTGGGGGCGATACTCCTGTCCGGCCATAAAGTCGAGCGTTGAAGCGGTTTCTGCCGTGATCCGTCGTAACAAGTGGGGGCAGCTCGGAGCGATCCTCGGAGGGGTGCAATTCCCGTGGAGCCGACAGCCATCGGCTGCTTGATGATTTCCTATGCAGGTGGGGCGTCGAGGACAAGTGACCTGCAAATAACGATTATGACTGGCCGGGTGAAAATGCTATGTTTTCTCCCGGCCTTTACTTAGCCGCAGCGAATACGGCATCCTTTACGGAAGCGGAGGTGAACCAGCGTGACCAATGAAGAACTGAACACAGCCTTATATGAAAAGATGTTTGCCGAGCAGGAGACTTATCGGGCGTGGCTGCTTGCGCAGGCATCGGAAGAAATTCTGAATCACACCTATGAATATACCGTGCGGGAAGATATTTTGATGTCTCTGGAATACAACAGCCTACCCAACGCACAGGTGCGGGCTCTACTGAAATCCCCCAGCCCTCTTGCGGACGTGTTTGCGGCGTGGGAGGACCGGGAGACAAGCTATATGGAGGAAATTTGGCAGACTGTCACAGACCGGGCCAGAGAGGAAGCACAGAAGTCCCGGAACACGCAAAAGGAGCGATGAGAACGAAGTCCGGTTGGATTGCCCAATCGGACTTTTTACATAGCCGCAGCAAACGGCAAAGAAGGAGGTTTTACATGAGCCGCACATATTTACGGGGCGAGATCTATTACGCCGACCTTGACCCCGTTGTCGGATCAGAACAAATGGGGACACGTCCCGTGCTGATTCTTCAAAACAATGTTGGGAACCATTTTGCAAGGACGGTCATCGTTGCGCCGATCACCAGCCGTATCCATGCAAAATCGAAGCTGCCTACGCACAGCTATATTGGCATGATTGGCCGGATGAAATACCCTTCGGTAGTCATGCTGGAGCAGCTGCGGACTTTGGACAAGCGCCGCATCGGCTACTATATCGGCAGACTTCCCGAAGAAAAAATGCAGGATGTGACCAGAGCGCTGTGTGTCAGCCTTGCCATCCGCCAAAATACGTCGAAAGGAATGTGATCCGCAATGGAAAAATTGTTTACCCGGAAGGAAGCTGCCGAACTGCTGGGGATCAGCATCACGACTCTGGATGCGGCAAGGAACAGCGGCCTCATTGCTTATGTGCAGTATGTTCCCAATGGCTGTGTCTTCTTTACCAGCGCCAGCCTTCAGGAGTATGTGGCCAAGTGCACGCACAGAGCAAAGCCCGTGGAGAAGAAAACGACCTACCGCAATGTACGAAAGGATAATTCGCACATTTGAAGAATTGCCGCCCATCTGATAAAACAGAAGCAACGCAGCAATGCGTAATACTTGGAGGTGAGATAATGGCAGGAAAAAGACGTAGGATCCCGAAGTACGGCACGGTCGAAATCAAAGGGCACACCTACTATCGGACGACCATAACGGATAGTGAGGGAAAACAGCGCACCCTCTATGCCAAAACATGCGAGGAGCTTTATGACAAGGAACTGGATGCACTGTCACAGTTGGACGATGATCGGCAGCGCAGGAAATCGCCTACGGTGGCAGACTACTGCGAAAAGTGGCTGGTGATGCAGTCCGCCCATGTACGCACAACGACGCTGACAGATTATAAGTCTAAGGTGCGCCGAAACATCATCCCTTACCTCGGAGATAAGAAAATTGCAGAAGTGACTTTGGATGATATTCAGCTTGCCCTTGTGCCGGTTTCCCAAAAATCCGCCTCGGTGTATAAGTCGGTCATCGTGATCTATAAGTGCATTTTCCGTGCAGCAGAAGAAAGCCGGATCATCAAAAAGAATCCCACGGTGTATCTGTCCCCAAAGGGAGGCGGCGTACCGCAGGCGGAAAAACAGCCTTTGACAGACGAGCAAGTACAGCGGCTGTTGGATGCGGTCTGTGGATTGCCACCCTATGTCTTTATCATGCTGGGGCTATACGCCGGTTTGCGGCGGGAAGAAATTCTCGGACTGCAATGGGATTCTGTCTACTTGGACACCGAAGCGCCGTATTTGACCGTGCGCAGAGCATGGCACACGGAGCACAACCGGCCTGTCATCTCAACAGAGCTAAAAACCGATGCCGCAGAGAGAAATATTCCGCTACCGGATCATCTGGCGGCTTGCTTGAGAGAAGCAAAGGGAAATTCGACCTCCGATTTTGTTGTGGCCAATCGGGACGGTGGCCCACTCAGCTATACGCAGTTTAAGCGACTCTGGCAGTATGTTGTGACCCGGACGGCAAAGCCGAGGATCGCCCGCAAGCTGGTGGACGGGAAATATGTGAAGTATATGCTTTACCCGGAGCTGGGAGAAAAGGCCCGGAATAATGGCCATGTGGTGTACAGTCTGGACTTTGATGTAACGCCGCATTTGCTTCGACATACCTATATCACCAACTTGATCCACGCCTCCGTCGATCCTAAGACCGTGCAATATTTGGCGGGACATGAAAACAGCCGGATCACTATGGACATCTACGCCAAGGTAAAATACAATCGACCTGACGATGTGGTAAAGGCTATGACCGGCGCCTTCGCTGAATGGGATGCCTCATAAATCGAGGCGGCAACACCGCATCAAGGAAGGACGATAAAATCCATTATAGATGATGAATGGCGGTCTTGTCAGCCGCATTGAACACCTCTTATTCCGGCTAATTTAATATTCAATGTTAAATCAGCCGGAGTTCTTAGACCGGTAAATGGCTTCATAAATCAAATGCGCTAAGGGCGAGGAAAGATTTCCTCGCCCTGTTTTCATGCCGGTTTGCACCTTTGCATCCACCGATGATTTCTGATAAAACGAATACGCCAATACATAAGGCTAAGAAAGGAAGGTACTTATGGCGAAGAAGAAACAGAACATACCGGCATACGGCACCGCCGAGATCAACGGTGTCACCTATTTCCGTACCAGGATTACTGACGCCGATGGCAAACGGGTTCCCATTTACGCTTCCACCTGTGAGGAGCTATACAAAAAGGAACAGGACGCACGGCAGCAGGTACAGGACATCCTTTTTCGGAAGCAAAACCCTACCGTAGAAGATTATTGTGAAAGATGGCTGCTCATGCGTTCAGCCACGGTAACACAAGATACGCTGCGGAATTATCGCAGGGAGATGTATAAGTATATTGTCGAGCCGCTTGGGAACCTGTATCTTTCCGATGTGACGGCCGACGACATCAAGCTGGCGCTTGTTCCTGTGTCCAAAAGAGCAAAGCACACTTTTGATGCCGTCAATATGCTTATTAAAAGCGTCTTTTACTCGGCAGAGCGCAGCGAGGTCATCGACTACAATCCTGCTGCTAAGATCAGCGCCAAGGGCGGTGTTCCGGGCAAATCATTGGACGCTTTAACGGATGAGCAGGTAAAGACGCTGGTAGATACAGTCAAGGGCCTTCCCCCGTATGTGTTTGTCATGCTCGGCCTGTACGCAGGTCTACGGCGTGAGGAGAGTCTTGCTCTGCAATGGGACTGTGTGTTCCTGGACACGCCGACCCCATATATTTCTGTCCGACGGGCATGGCGGGGAAGCCACCGGAAAGAGCCGGAGATCTCTACCGTATTAAAAACTCCGGCATCCAGAAGGGATATTCCCATTCCAAAGTGTTTGGTAGAGTGCCTGCGAGAGGCAAAACGATCTTCCAAATCTGCCTTTGTGATTTCAAATCGTAAGGGTGGCCCCCTTTCTGAGGGCGAATTTGTGGGAGTTTGGTACCATGTTAAGAACCACACCGCAGGAGAGAAAATCAGCTACAAGTATGTGAATGGGGAACACATCCGTTATACGACCTGCCCCGTTCTCGGAAGCCATCGGAAAGGCTCCCCGAACCATGTGTATAGTCTGGACTTCCATGTGACCCCGCACCAACTCCGACACACTTACATTACGAACCTTTTATACATGGGCGTAGACCCCAAAACCGTACAATATCTCGCTGGGCATAAGAATAGTAAAACAACGATGGACATTTATGCAAAAATCAAGTATAATAAGCCCCAAGAACTTCTCCCTGTCGTAAACGCTGCGTTACGGCCTGTCGCAATGTCTTGAAAGTACCCGTTTTTAACGATACTTTCTGTTAATGTACGGGCTAAGTCCAGTTGCGACATCCTCAAAAGTGTTGGAATATCAAGAGAAATTGGGATTTTTTCAGCCCAATACGGCCTCAAAGCCGCTCGTCGCGCACCTCAGTTCTCCAAGCGCTGATTTTATCTTCTCAACAAGCACCCGTTTCGGCGGGTGCTTGTCTTTTGAAAAACCTATTATTTTATTATCTAAGGAGTATTTTTTGAAATTTACTAAATTTTCTTCGGATCGTGTGGGCTGACCGGGAGGTCTGGCAAATCCAACACACGCCATTCCTCCCGAAAGAGTCAAGTCACATCTTCAGGAGGAAACATCATGAACCGCGAAAACAAACGCAAAACCTTTGAAAAAGGCTACTATAAAAATCATCCCTGCCGCGATAGCTTCACCTGCAAGGTCTGCGGTCGTCTTTGCACCCCGGAAACTGCCGGGTCAGACCACCGCAACCACTGCCCCAACTGTCTCTCCAGTCTCCATGTGGACATAGAGCCCGGCGACCGGGCCTCCGACTGCGGCGGCATTATGGAGCCCATCGCCGTGTGGGTGCGTCGGGGCAGCGAGTGGGCCATCATCCACCGCTGTAAGCGCTGCGGGGCCCTCAGCTCCAACCGTGTGGCGGCGGACGACAATCCCATGAAGCTCATGAGCATCGCCATGCGCCCCCTGAGCCAGCCGCCGTTCCCCTTAGAGCGCATTGAAGAGATGACCGCTCTCATGGCCGGGGACGGCCGCTTACGGTAGCCAATATCACCGCAAAATAAAAGTCCGGGGCGATACCCTTTGGTATCGCCCCGGACTTTTATTTTGCGTTTTGCCGCAGCGGGACTCACACGGTCTTTCCCACCTGATATGCCCTTTCCAGGGCGGGGTGCCCGGCGATCTCGCCCACTTCGTTGACGCCGCCGGCAAACACCGTGTCCACCAGCCGGCACCGGGGGAAGCAGTCCACCCAGCCCTGCACGGCCTTCTCGGTACCCTCCACGGTTTCCGGCTCATCCTCCGCCGCCGTGGCCAGCAGATACGCCTTGGTAAAGGCGTAGTCGCCGTCATACAGCGGGTTGGCCCGGTCCAGCATGGTCTTCAGCTGGCCGCTGACACTGTAATAGTACACCGGAGAGACGAACACCAGCACATCCGCGTCGTGCATCTTGGCGGCGATCTCCACGGCGTCGTCCTTGATGACGCAGTGGCCCAGCTTCAGGCAGGCGAAGCAGCCCCGACAAAAGCCGTACTGCTTTTCCCGCAGATATACCGTCTCCACCTGATTCCCGGCCTCCTGCGCGCCCTTGGCAAAGGCCGCCGCCAGCGTCTCCGAATTGCCGCCCTTCCGGGGGCTGGAGGAGAGGATCAATACCTTTTTACCCATTGTCAAACACTCCTTATTTCTTACTTACTGCGTCATTATAAAACATAAAGTTCACTTTAGGTCAAGGGGTTTTTTTTAATTTTCAGCGGAGATCAGGCCCCAGCGGCAGAAAAAACGCGCCGCCTGCACCGGTTTTTTCGGTACAGGCGGCGCAGCATGCCTTCTGTTATGCTTTTTGCTCTATGGTCTTGGGCACCGGCGGGCAGAAGATGCTGTTGCCGGGATCCTTCAGCCGGGCGGCACTGTTGAGAATGTGCTGCTGCACCGTGTTGTAGACCCGGTCGCCGTCTCCGCTGAGGAAGGCCTCAATGATCTGCCTGTGCTCCCGAATGGAGGTGCGGGACATATCCGTAAAGCTGTTTCGGACCTCCTTCAGCCACCGCACCCGGATGGAGTGCGCCTTCAGGTTATTGAGGATGGACTTCATGTACTCGTTGTCCAAGTGCCCATAATACAGCCCATGCACCTCCAGGTCGGAGGCCACATACTCCTCAAAGGAATAGTCCTTCTCGATCTTGCCGATGCGCTTCAGGGCCGCCTCCAGCTCCTGCTTGGGAATATTGGGCATAGCCTCTCTGGCGGCAAAGGGCTCCAGGGCCAGGCGGCACTTCCAGATATCCATGGCGTCCTTTTCCGACACCTCCGCCACAATGGCCCCCTTCCGGGGGATGATGCGGACAAACCCGTCCCGCTCCAGCATGCTGATGGCCTCGCGGATCGGCGCCCGGCTGATATGCATCGCCTGGGCCAGATCATCCTCGATGAGCTTTTCGCCGGGCTCCAGCTTTCCCTGCACGATCATGTTTTGCAGATTTTCGTATACAAGCTGCTTCAGGGAAGGCTTGCTACCCAAATTTTGGTTTTCAAACATTATTACACCTTATATCCACAGGCTGCGTTTTTTGCTGAGATTGGTCCTGTTTTCCAAATTTTATTCTAACCGCTTCTTCTTGTTTTGTCAACAGTTGACAAAAAAGAAATCAGTTTTCCGATGCTTCCGCGGCCGTTTCCAGCTCCGGCGGCAGCTTTTTCCCTCGGAGTATTTGCCATGTATCGCTAATATTTTCGCCTCGAAGCTGTTTCACATTAAAGTGAAACAGTCGAAAAACCTGCTGCAGGATCGGCCCGCCGCACAAAACGGAGATCAGCGATCCGATGCCCACCTCGCCGCCGATGAGCCATCCCACCAGGCAGGCGGTGGCCTCCAGCAGCAGCTTGCACAGCCCCACCGGCATAGGCAGATGCTTGGTGAGGAACACGATCACCGTGTCCCGGGGCCCCGCTCCCATCCGGGCGGACATGTAGAAGTAGATCCCCAGGGCATTGCACAGCAGCGACGCCAGGCAGAAAAGGATCTGCAGCGGCACGGAGTGGATCTTGGGCAGAATGTCCCAGGCGGTGTTCAGCCTCATCAGCTGGTCCGTGATGACGCCCACCAGCCATATATTCAGCACCGTCCCCACGCCGAAGGTCTCGTGCAGAAACAGCAGGTTTATGACCAGTATGGTCATGCCCACGGTGATATTGGCCTGCCCGATGGTGATGGGGAACGTATAGGCCAGGCCGTCGTTCAGCACGTTCCAGGGCGACAGGCAGTAGGACTGCTTGGCGATCACCACACCCAGGGCGATAAAACTGAAGCCTATCACCATCCGCAGCAGCTTGCCGCTGTACCGGCGCGCCAGTGCCGGAGCGTTCAGCTTCTCATTCATTGATATAGTACCGCAGGGGACGGCCGGTGATCGAGCAGCAGATGTGCCCGTTGGACGTGCCGCCCTTTTCGCCCAGCTCCATAGAAGTGATCTCGTCCTGGCCGTCCTGGCCGATGAGCACCGCCGTATCACCGATCTGCACATCGGGAATGTCCGTCACGTCGGCAAAGGCCACGTCCACATTCAGGTCCAGCAGCCGCGCTCTCTGCCCGTGGACCAGCACGTCGGCGTTGTGCTCGGTGTCACGGGTCACAAGGCCCCGGTAATAGCCGTCGCCCATGCCGAAGCCGATGATGGCGATCTTGGTGCGGCGCTTGGGCACAAAGAAACGGTAGTAGCTGACATTTTCCCCCTCCTCGGCCCACAGCACGTTCAGTATCTTGCTGGTCCAGCGCATGGAGGGCTCCAGGCCCAGCCGGTTGGGGATGCCGGGGGAGATGTCATAGCCGAAGATCAGCGCCGCCAGGCGCACCACGTCATAGTAGCACTCCGGAGAGGCGACACAGGCCGCCGTATTGGCCGCGTGGATGAGCCGGGGCCGGATCCCCGCCGCCTTCAGCTGCTCCAGGGCCTGGGTAAACAGGCCCATCTGCTGGTGGGTAAAGGACTTGTCCAGGGAGTATCCGTTGGCCAGGTGGGTATATACGCCGTCTATTTCCAGATAGGGCAGGCCCCGCAGCGTCTCCACCAGGTGGGCCAGCTGCTCACCGGGCTGCACGCCGAAGCGCCGCAGGCCCGTGTCGATCTTAATGTGCACCTTTACCCGCTTTCCCTGCCGGGCGGCCTCCTCATTCAGGGCCCGGGGCAGCGTGTCCTCATACACCGTGGCCACCAGGTCGTTTGCCACAAAGGCAGGTACGCCGCTGTAGGGGATGCCCCCCAGCACCAGTATGAAATCCTCCAGACCCGCCTGCCGCAGCTCCAGGGCCTCGCTGAGCTGGCCGGTGGCAAAGCAGTGGATGCCGCACTTGTCGCGCATGAACAGGGTGGGCCGGATCAGTCCGTGGCCGTATCCGTTGGACTTGGCCGTATACATAATGTCAACATTCGGGCCAATGTGGCTGCGGATGCGCTCAATGTTGCGCTGCACCTTTCCCAGGTCCACCGTCACCACGGTATTGGCATTTTCCAAACCGTAAGACATACCGCTCTCTCCCTTCCTCTTATTTCAGCAGCGCCCGAATGACCGCCTCATCCACGGCGCAGGTCTTCTCCAGCTGCTCCAGGGCCACATATTCGTTGGGCTTGTGGGCCACCGTAATGGTCCCCGGCCCGATGATCACCGTGGGGATGCCCGCGCGGGTAAAGTGATTCATATCCGTGTTGCAGGTCAGGCCAAAGGGCTCCTGATCCTCGCCTCTGGCCGCCTTGGCTGCGGCAAAGGCGGTCTTTACCAGCTCACTGTCCGCCGGCGTCTCCGCCGCCGGGCCGGTGGTGACCAGATAGTGGTCCACATAGACCTGGCTGCCCGGGAAGTGCTCCTGGGCCTGCCGGCACAGCTGGTCAAACCGCTGGCGCAGCTGCTGCTCATCCTCTCCCGGCACCATGCGCCGGTCAATGGTGATCTCGCAGTGGTCGGGCACCACGTTCTCCTGTACGCCGCCGGAGATCATGGTAATGGCAATGGACGGCTTTCCCGTGGTGGGGTGCACGATGCCGGAGATTTCGTCAGCGATCTCGTCCACCAGCTGGGAGATGTAGGCAGCAATGCGGATAGCGTTGATGCCCAGCTCCGGGTTGGAGGCGTGAACGGACAGCCCCTCCGCCACGATCACCGGCCGCAGGCTTCCGTTGTGGCTGACAGCCACCCGGGACAGGGTCGGCTCGCCTACGATGCAGTAGTCGCCGTACACCTGGGGATGATCCACCAGGGTCCTGGCGCCGGTGGAGTGGCTCTCCTCGTCCACCACGGCGGTATAGACGATGGTGCCGTTGACCCCCTCCGGGTTCTCAATGATCCGCTTCACCGCCATGGTCAGGCACGCCAGCGGGCCCTTGGCGTCGGTGGAGCCCCGGCCGTAGGCCCGGTCGCCCTTGATCACCAGGTCATACGGATCCGTGTCCCAGCCGTCTGCCGGGGGCACCACATCCATGTGGGAGTTGAGCACGATCCGCTTGCCGCCCTTTCCAAAGGTCTTCACGGCGATGACGTTTTTCAGGCCCGGCAGCGCCTCCTGCTGCTCCACCAGGTCCATGCCCATGGCCCTGGCATTTTCCGCCAGGAAGTCGCTGATGCCCGCCTCGCTACCATCCGTAGACGGATAGGATACCATTTTCTTTAGTAACTGAAATAATTCGCTGCGCTCATCCATTGCTCTGTTCTCCTTTCAAATTGTGATCCTATTTTTCCTCGGTGCTTCTGTGTTTTTTATTCTCCGGGCCAAAGCACCGAATAATTTTGTGAAAAAGATGAATTTTTACCTTAAAATTTGGAATCTCTTTGCTTGACTTTACCATAGCCGGGTGGTATTCTTTACTTATGTATATTGTCGACTGTATGTATTCGACATCTTTATCATACCACACTCAGTCAGAATTGTAAAGGAGGCGTTTTCATTGAAAAAAACTTTGATTCGGAATTCCACCGTCTATGACGGCACCGGCTGCAAGCCCTTCCATGCCGATGTTCTCATCGACGGCTCCGTGATCGCTCAGATCGGTGTCATTCCCCCCCAGAGTGATTGGGAGGTGGTAGACGCCGCCGGTCTGGCTTTGGCCCCCGGCTTCATCAACACCCACAGCCATAACGAGCTAGAGCTCATCCGCAACCCCGCTCTGCCCCAGGTGGTGCAGCAGGGTATCACCACGGAAGTCCTGGGCCAGGACGGCTCCTCCGTGGCGCCCCTGACCGACGACCTGGTCCAGGAGCTGGCCGATAATATGGCCCCTCTGGCCGGTACCATCCCCGGCCCCTATACCTGGCGCTCCTTTGCCGACTATGAGCAGACGGTGGAAAACGCCCATCCCTCCGCCCGCTTTGTGGGCCTGGTGGGCCACGGCACCATCCGCATGAACGTCATGGGCAACGACAACCGGGAGCCCACCGTCCAGGAGCTGGAGCAGATGAAGGCCCTGCTGGCCCGCTGCATGGAGCAGGGCGCCAAGGGCATGTCCCTGGGCCTGATTTATCCTCCCGGCAGCTTTGCCCAGACCCCCGAGCTTATTGAAATGGCCAAGGTGGTAGCCGCCTACGACGGCCTCATCATGGTGCACATGCGCAGTGAAAAGGACAAGCTTCTGGAGTCCGTGGAGGAGATGAACACCATCGTCCGGGAAAGCGGCGTGCGTCTGCAGATCTCCCACCACAAGGCTCTGGGCCCCCGGAACTGGGGCAAGGTCCACCAGTCTATGGAGTCCATCAACGCCATGCGCGCCCAGGGCTACGACGTGACCCTGGACCAGTATCCCTGGACCGCCGCCTGCACGGGCCTGAAGGTCTGCGTGCCTCAGTGGGCCTATGACGGCGGCGAGCGGGGCTTCCAGCAGCGCCTGAAGGACCCGGATACCTATCAGAAGATCCTCAAGGAGACCCAGGACGAGATCCAGGCCCGGGGCGGTGCCCAGTGCATCATGCTGGCCTCCGTCGCCACGGAGGAATACGCCTGGATGGCCGGCCAGAAGATGGACTACATCAGCGAAAAGCTTGGCATGGAGGTGGGCACCGCCGTGCTGCACATCCTGCAGCATGAGGGTCCCGAGGTCATTGCCATTTACTTCTCCATCTCCGAGGACGACGTTATCTATGTTATGAAGAGCGAGGCCCACTGTGTCTGCACCGACGGCATCATGGGCGCCCATCCCCATCCCCGGGCCTACGCCTCCTTCCCCCGCTTCCTGGGCCACTATGTCCGGGATCTGCAGGTCATGCCTCTGGAGGAGGCCATTCGCCATATCACCTCCGAGCCGGCCCGCCGCCTGCGTCTGTGGGACCGCGGCCTGATCCGTCAGGGCATGGACGCCGACCTGGTCCTCTTCGATCCGGAGACCATCAACTCCGCCAACTCCTATCTGGAGCCCGCCATTCCCCCCGTAGGCATCCGCCGCGTGTGGGTCCTGGGCGAGACCAAGGTCAACAACAACTAAAGCACCCATATTCAACCGGCGGCGCTGCCGCAGAGCTTCTCTGCGGCAGCGCCTTTTGAGAAAAAGGTTGACAACCTCCTTATTTTCATGTATAAATGTCTTGTCGGATTGTATATTGTCGACAGTCTTCTTTATTCGGACCTGTCGCACACCCGGCAAGCTTATTTAAAGAGAAAGGAATTATGCCATGTCGATCATTCGGGCCAATCAGCTGGACGCATGGGAAAAGCGCGTAGACAGCGGCGTGCATTTTATGCTTGGCAACTATGCTCTTGTGGAAGGCGCCATCAGCGCCGGCTGCAACTTCTTTGCCGGCTATCCCATCACTCCCGCCAATGAAATTTCCGAGCGTATGTCCCAGCGGCTGCCGCAGGTAGGCGGTCAATTTGTCCAGGGCGAGGACGAGCTGTGCTCCATTTTCGCTCTGGCCGGAGCCTCTCTGGCCGGCGGTAAAGTCATGACCGCCACCGCCAGCGCCGGCTTTAACTACATGCAGGAGGGCCTGGGCTACTGCTATACCATCGAGGCGCCCGTGGTGGTAGCCGATGTTATGCGTACCCGGGGCGATAACTTTGCCACCTACGCGGATGTCTATCAGCTCCGCTATGGCTGTAGCGGCGACTACGAAGCCATTGTGGTGTGCCCCTCCTCCGTGCAGGAGCTGTACGATTACACTATCTGGGCCTTCAACCTGGCGGAAAAATACCGCAACCCGGTCATCGTCATGTCCGAAGCCACCATCGCCCTGATGCGTGAGCGTCTGGAGATCCCCTCCGCCGACAAGATCGAGCTTTTCAACCGCAAGTATACCACCGCCGCCCCGGAGGACTATCTTCCCTTCGGCGCCCCCGAAAACGGCTGCCCCGACTTCGCCCCCCTGGGCAAGGGCTATAAGACCATTTACTCCCTCAACCCCCACAACGAGCGCGGCGGCATCGACTGGGATCCCGACGACTTCGAGCGGCTGTACCGCCGTGTGTGCGGCAAGATCCGCGAAAACGCCGATGATATCTGCCGCACCGAGCAGTTCATGATGGACGATGCGGACTACGCCATCGTCACCTACGGCAGCGAGGTCCGCCCCTCCATCGAGGCCGCCCAAATGGCCCGAGAGAGCGGCGTCAAGGTGGGCGTGCTGAAGCTGTGCAATATCTGGCCCGTGCCCGAAAAGGCCATCCGGGAGGCAGCCGGCAACGTTTCCAAGATCTTTGCCGTGGAAATGAATATGGGCCGCTACGTCAACGAAATCACCCGGGTAGCCGCCGGCAAGTGCCCGGTGGTCCCCGTCACCAAAAACAGAGGTCAGATCCACACCTCTGAGGAGATCTATAACGTGATCAGAGAGGAGACGAAGTAACATGGCAGACCAGCTGAAGATCAATCCCCTGCGGAAATATCTGCGCAAAGAAAAGCTTCCTCACTTCTTCTGCGCCGGCTGCGGCTGCGGCCAGGTGCTGAACTATTACATCCAGGCCCTGGACGAGCTGCACATGGACCCCGAGCAGATGCTGCACATCGGCGGCGTGGGCTGCACGGCCCGTATCCCCATCTACATCAAGACCGATATGTTCCACGGCGTCCACGGCCGCACCCTGGCCTGGGCCACCGGCGTAAAGATGATGCGCCCGGAGCTGCCCGTGGTGATCTTCGCCGGCGACGGCGACCTGGTCTCCATCGGCGGCAACCACATGATCCAGTCCTGCCGCCGCAACCTGGACGTGACCGTGGTGATGGTGAATAACATGAACTTCGCCATGACCGGCGGCCAGGTGGCTCCCACCACCCCGGAGGAGTCCCGCACCATGACCACTCCCTACGGCAGCGGCGAGCCCCGGTTTGACGTTTGCAAGCTGGCTCTGGCCGCCGGCGCCACCCATGTGGAGCGCTGGACCACCATGCAGCCGCTGCAGTGCAAGCAGGCCATGGAGCGCGCCCTGCAGCACAAGGGCTTCTCCCTCATCGAGATCGTCTCCCAGTGCCCCACCCACTACGGCCGCTACGCTCTGAAGACCGGCGACCCCATGAAGGTGGCAGAGTACATCCAGAGCGTCACCTACCCCGAGGCCAAGGGCGCGCAGATGACCGACGAAGACAAAGAAGGCAAGCTGGCCCTGGGCAACTTCATTTGTGTGGATAAGCCCATCTATTCCGGCACCAATATGCCGTTATAAGGGAGGAACGAGATATGCTGCAATATCCTCAGAAGATCACATTGTGCGGCTTCGGCGGCCAGGGTATCATCCTCACCGCCGTGATGCTGGGCACCGCCGCCGTGACCAAGGGCGGCCTGTACGCCGTGCAGACCCAGTCCTACGGCTCCGAGGCCCGGGGCGGCCAGTGCCAGGCCGAGCTTATTATTGACAAGACCCCCATCAATTCCCCCGTGGCCCAGGAGAAGAATCTGCTGGTAGCCCTGTTCCAGAGCGCCTATGAAAAGTACATCCCCACCCTGGACGAAAACGGTGTCCTGGTCATCGATCCCCAGCTGGTCACTGACCTGACCCGCCCCATCGCCCATACCTTTGCCGTCCCCGCCACTCAGATCGCCGTAGACCTGGGCAACCGTATGGCCGCCAACATGGTGGTGCTGGGCTTCCTGTCCGAGTGTCTCGGCATGCTGAAGGAGGAGGACCTGATGGACGTGATCCGCACCCAGGTCAATCCCCGCTTCGTGGAGCTGAATCTCAAGGCCGCCAAGGCCGGTATCGCATATGCCAAGGATAATGACCTGTACTATCACGGGTAACGGATAAGGCGGTGACACATGAATTTATTTGAATATGAAGGCAAGCAGCTCATGGGCCGGTTTGATATTCCCGTCCCCCAGAGCCATCTGCTCATCTCCGCAGACGCTCCCGCGCCCATGGACCTTCCCTTTGTGCTGAAGGCCCAGGTCATGACCGGCGGCCGCGGCAAGGCCGGCGGCGTAAAGGTCTGCCGCACGGAAGAAGAGTATACCCGCTATGCCCAGGATATCCTGCACATGACCATCAAGGGTCATCCCGTCCACGGCCTGCTGGCAGAGCAGATGCTGCAGCCGGAGCAGGAGTTCTATCTCTCCATCACCCTCCAGGGTGTCTCCACCCCCACGCTGATCGTCAGCGCTATGGGCGGCATGGACATCGAGCAGGTCTCCCGGGAGCACCCGGAGCAGATCCTGAAGCTGGAGATCGACCCCTTCACGGGCCTCAAGGACTACCAGAAGCGCCAGATCGCCCAGACCCTGTCGGCTGCGGACAAGGCCGACGTGTACGCCCTGCTGGATAAGCTCCAGGCGGCCTTCTTCTCCACCGGTGCCCTGCTGGTCGAGATCAACCCCCTGGGCCTGGCAGACGGCCGCCTCATCGCCATGGACTCCAAGTTCGTCCTGGATGACCACGCCGCCTCCGCCGCCGATCTTTGCCGGCAGCTGGAGGAAGCGCGCGGCAGCCTCTACCGCTACGCCACCCCCGAAAAGGAGGCCACCACCATCACCTATGTCCCCCTGGAGGGCAATGTGGCCATGATCTCCGACGGTGCCGGCACCGGCATGCTGACCCTGGACCTGCTGCATGACGCCGGTCTCTCCGTTTCCAGCTTCTGCGAGCTGGGCGGCATGACCACCCCGGAGGTCATGTACCGGGCCATGGAGCTGACCCTGCAGAACCACCCGGATATCTCCGCCGTGATCGTCGTGCTCATCGGCGGCTTCAACCGCATGGACAACATGGCCAAGGGCCTCACCGACTATTGCCGGGAGCACAACGTCACCGTGCCGGTGTTCTGCCGGATGTGCGGCACCATGCAGGAGGAGGGCATCCGTATCATGCACGAGCACGGCATGACCACCTTTGACGATCTCACGGAAACCGTGGCCGCCGTGGCCGCCGCTGTAAAGGAGGGCTGAAGCATGTCTATCCTCATCGATAAAAATACCCGCGTCATGGTCCAGGGTATCACCGGCAAGTCCGGCTCCCTGCAGACCAAGGCTATGCTGGACGCCGGCACCAACATCGTCGCCGGTGTCACCCCCGGCAAGGGCGGCCAGGAGGTCTACGGCATCCCCGTGTATAACTACGTGGCCGAGGCCAAGCGCGCCCACGATTTTGACGCCGTTATCTGCTTCGTCCCGCCCCGTGTGGCTAAGGACTCCTGCTTTGAAGCCATCGATGCCGGCATCCGCCTCCTGGTCCTCACCACGGAGGAGATCGCCCTGCACGATGTGGTGGAGATCATCGCCTACGCCAAGGCCCACGGCACCACCCTGGTAGGTCCCGGCTGCGCCGGTGTCATCGCCCCGGGCGTGTGCAAGGTAGGCGCCCATCCGGTCCGCTTCTTCCAAAAGGGCCATGTGGGCATCGTTTCCAAGAGCGGCGCCCTCTCCTATGAGATCGGCAAGACCCTCACCGACCGGGGCATTGGCCAGTCCGGCGTTGTCGCCATCGGCGGCGGCCCCATGTGGGGCTTCACCCAGAAGGACGCCATCGCCCTGTACCAGCAGGACCCGGAGACCCAGGTCATCGTGCTGCTGGGTGAGATCGGCGGCGGATCCGAGGAAGCAGCCGCCGCATATATCCGCGACCATGTCACCAAGCCCGTGGTGTCTCTCATCGTGGGGCGCAACGCCCCCACCGGCAAGAGCCTGGGCCACGCCGGTGCCATCGTCAGCGGCAATGTAGGCACCGCCGCCACCAAGATCGCGGCCCTGCAGAGCGCAGGTGTCCACGTAGTGACCAGCCCCACCCAGCTGGCGGAGCAGGTCCGTTTGTTACTGAATAAGGAGGGCTGAGCTATGTCCGTATATATCGACCAGGAGCTGTGCAAGAGCTGCAGCATGTGTGTCACTCTGTGTCCCAAGCAAGTGTTTGAAATCACCCACCATGTGAATAAGAAGGGCTATAACTATGCCGCCGCCGTCCGGGAGGACCAGTGCGTCAAGTGCAAAAAGTGCGAGAAAATGTGCCCCGACTTCGCTATTTACGTGGAATGATCCGTTTTATTTGAGTTAGGAGGCCCATGTGATCAGTAAAATTGTCGGAAATATTACGCCCTCCGCCACCTGTGAGCTGGAGGGGCTCATCGGCAGCATGAAGAAAGAGGGCATCGACGTGGTGGCCCTGAACATCGGCGAGCCGGACTTCAAGACCCCGGAGCCTATCTGCGACGCCTGCAAGGACGCCCTGGACGCCCGCAAGACCACCTATGTGGCCACCGCCGGCATCCCCGAGCTGCGCCAGGCGATCTGCGCCAAGCTGCAGCGGGACAACGGCCTGACCTATGCCCCGGAGCAGATCTGCGTCTCCACGGGTGCCAAGCAGGCCCTGTTCAACGCCGTCATGGCCGTGACCAACCCCGGCGACGAGGTCATTATCCCCACCCCCGGCTGGGTCAGCTATGTGGAGATGGTCAAGCTGGTGGGCGGCGTGCCCGTGTGCGTGCCCTGCACCCCGGATTTCCAGCTGGATCTGGATGCCATCCGCCAGGCCGTCACCGATAAGACCGCCGCCATCATCCTCAACTCCCCCAATAACCCCACCGGCGCCGTGTACGGCCTGGAGAGCCTCCAGGCCATCGCCCGTCTGGCCGTGGAGAAGGACCTGTACGTCGTCGCTGACGAGATCTATGAAAAGCTCCTCTACGGCGAGGCCCGCCATATCTCCATCGCCTCCCTGTCTCCGGAGATCTACCAGCGCACCATCGTCATCAACGGTATGTCCAAGGCCTACCGCATGACCGGCTGGCGCATCGGCTACTCCGCCGCTCCCCTGGCCCTGGCCAAGGGTATCAGCGCCCTGCAGAGCCATGTCACCTCCAACAGCACCACCTTTGTGCAGTGGGCCGCCCTGGAGGCCCTGGAGCACGGCGAGCCGGAGGTGCAGCAGATGGTCTCCGAGTTCGTGGCCCGGCGCGACTACGCATACCAGCGGGCCTGCCAGCTGCCCCACGTCACCTGCACCAAGCCCGACGGCGCCTTTTACCTGATGCCGGATGTCAGCTGGTACTACGGCAAGACCGACGGCACCCATGTCATCCGCGATTCCTTCGCCATGAGCGAGTATCTGCTGCAGCAGTACCATGTGGCGGTGGTGCCTGGCGGCGCTTTCATGGCCCCCGACGCCATCCGTATCGCCTATACCAATTCCCTGTCCGAGATCCAGCGGGGCTTTGACCGCATTGCCCAGGCCCTGGCCGCTCTGCACTGAGCCTTTTGAGGAGTCATGCCTATGAATAAGAAAACCATCGGCATCATCGGCGGCATGGGCCCTCTGGCCACGGCGGACCTGTTCCGCAAGATCGTCATCCATACCCGGGCCGCCTGCGACCAGGACCATCTGCATGTGATCATTGACAACAACACCGCCATCCCCGACCGCACCGCCGCCCTGCTCCAGGGCGGGGAGGATCCCCTGCCCCAGATGCAAAAAAGCGCCCGGATGCTGGAGTTTGACGGTGCCGACTGTCTCATCATGCCCTGCAATACGGCCCACTGCTTCCACGCCCAGGTGCAGTCCTCCGTGCACATCCCTCTGCTGAATATGCTGGAGCTGACGTGTCAGGAGATGCAGCGCCGGGGCATCCGCAAGGCGGGGCTCCTGGCCACCAACGGTACCGTGCAGACCGGTGTGTACGCAGCCGTCGCCGAGAAATTCGGCCTCACCCTGCTCACCCCGGACGAGGCGGGCCAGCAGGCCGTGATGGACATGATCTATCGCGGCGTAAAGGCCGGTGCCGCCGTCTATGACACCGCAGCCGTAGAGGCCGCCGTCTGCCGCCTGCAGCAGCCGGGCGCGGAGACCATGATCCTGGGCTGCACCGAGCTTCCCCTGGCCGTGGAACTGTATCATCTGAATTTCCCGGCCATCGACCCCACACTGGAGCTTGCCAAAGGAGCCATCCGCTTCGCCGGCGGCACCGTGCTGGACTAAATTTTGCTTACTTACTTCCTCTTCCCTGGACCCGGCGGGGTCTTCGGCAGCCACCGAAGACTCCGCCGAGTCCGTCCTTTCCTGTTTTCTCCCCGCCTTGGGCGGGGATCTTTTGTTTTGTGCACATAACCGATGCCTCTCTCCTCCTTATAGGCGGGAATTCGCACGTCTCCTCACCGGGAATTCGGAAAAATGTACGCAACCGTGTGCCGCTTAAAGTACCGTTTTCATTAAGAAAACACATAGAAGTATTAAAAAGCCGCATATATGCAAAATATCGATTTTTAACGTTAATTACCCGCGGTTTACCTAAAAAAAGGAAAAATTATCACGCTGAAAATTCCCGTATTTTACGGCAAAAAATCGCAAATCAACGCATTTTTAAACATGCGAATCTGCATATTTGCAACAAAAACAGGCAAAATAGCAAATTTTATCATCTCAAGTTAGGGGGATATAACCACATTCAAAATCTGCGAAATACACAAAAAACAGGAAAATTATTCGGCAAATAGAAGATTGACATATATGAAAAAATTGATTAAACTAAAGAAAATTGTCGACAGTATAATATCGACAGTTAACAATGCAGCGGTTTTGGTAAAACTTGTGCGCTTTGCCAAAGGGCCGCCGCTCTATGAGAAAAAGACACAGCAAAAGCCAATCGGCGCAGAGAAAAAGGACTCTGGCCTGGCGGAAAGGAAGGTTGAGAAGATGGACAGCAAAGAGAAGAAAGTGGATACGGCGTCCTTCCAGAAGGATGCCTATGTAAAGGAAGTGCCCGACTTCAAGATGGACGATAACAAGAGCGAGGTCGCCGTCATGAAGGATTTCTACACCCTCATCTATGGCTTCATTGCCCAGCGCGTGATCGATTCCTTCGGCGCTGAGGGTGAGCAGGTGGTCCGCCGGGCCCTGCGCGATTTCGGAAAGATCCGCGGCACCGCCCAGCGTAAGCGTCAGCTGCACTACGGTCTGGAGCTGAACATGCAGAACCTCCACGTTTACGCGGACCTGCCCGGCGATGACGACCAGGAGACCTGCCGTCAGATCTTCGAGAAGGACGATTTCTATTCCGATCTGGACGAATGTGGTATGTACGACCTGTGGAAGAAATACGACCTGATGGATGCCGCCGTGGTCTACTGCGAGGAGATCCACCACGCCATGTGGACCGCCTATCACGAGGACACCGTAGTGGTGCAGGAGAAGATCCTCACCCGGGGCGACGATAAGTGCACGTTTCGCTGCAAGATGCCCAATTATCAGAAAAAGAAAGACCTCCCCAGCTATAAAGAAGGCAAGAAATACTGATCCCTCATTTCACCCGTAAGGGGCGGCCCTGCCGCAGAGCGGGTCGGCGCGTGAAAGCCCGCCGGGCTGCTCACCCACTAAAATAAAGGAGTAAGAGTATGAAAAAGATTATCGCGCTTTGCCTCGCAGTCGTCATGACTCTGGGTCTTCTGGCCGGTTGCGGCAAGAAAACCGACGACAACACCGATCCCAGCGAAAAGACTCTGGTCCTCAGAGCCGAAACCGCATTCACTACCCTTGACCCCGCAAACAGCAATAACACCCACGATATCAAGCTCTATGACCAGATCTATGAGGGCCTGTACGGCATGAACGAAGCCGAGGGCGGCTACTACAACGAGCTGGCCAAGGACGTTCAGGTCAGCGACGACTCCATGACCTACACCATCACCCTCAAGGACGGCATCACCTTCCAGAACGGCGAGGCTCTCACCGCTTCCGACTGCGTGTTCACCTATGAGCGTGCCTTCAAGAACGCCAACATGACCTACCTGACCACCATGATCGACAGCGTGGAAGCTCCCGATGACCAGACCTTCGTCATTCACATGAAGTATGCCTACGCCCCCATCGCGCACACCCTGTTCCGCGTGAAGATCGTGGAGGAGAACGAAGTGACCCAGCAGGGCGATAAGTTCGGCACCATCCCCAACACCGCCGGCACCGGTGCCTACTATGTCACCGAGTACGATGTCTCCACCGGCGCCAAGCTGTCCGCCTATGACAAGTATTGGCAGGGCGCTCCCAACATCAAGAAGGTTGAGTACCGCGTGTTCGCTGACTCCGCCGCCGCCGTCATCGCCTATGAGAACGGCGAGCTGGATTACTACGAGGAAGCCGCCCTCTCCGATTGGGACTCCCTGTATAAGAAGGCCGGCGACGCTCACAGCGCCATGGTCACCGGCAACAACATCATCTGGATGGGCATCAACTATGCCAGCAAGAACGCCACCGTTCTGAATAACGACCTGGTCCGCAAGGCCATGTTCTATGCCATCAACAAGGAAGACGTGAATCTGGCTGTGGCCGAGGGCTACGGCAAGGCCACCGATACCTACATGGTTCCCGAGTACTGCCCCACCCAGCCCACCACCGGCTTTGAGACCTATGCCTACAACCCCGAGAAGGCCAAGTCCCTGCTGGCCGAGGCCGGCTATCCCGACGGTGTGGATGTGGGCACCATCCTGACCACCAGCTCCGCCCACAACTCCAAGACCGCCCAGGTGCTCCAGGCCGATCTGGAAGCCGTCGGCATCCATGCCAAGGTGGATATGCTGGATGTGTCCATGGCCGTTGAAAAGTGGCAGGCTCAGGACTATGACATCTGCGTCTACGGCGACTCCGGCAACTACGACTTCAACAACATCCGCCAGCAGGTCCACAGCGAGTCTGTCGGTATGTATGTCATCAACTACACCATCGGTGACAAGTTCAACTGGCAGCGCATGGAAGAGCTGGTCGCCCTGGGCGCCGGCACTGCCAAGCAGGATGAGCGCATGACCTACTACACCGAGCTGTGGTCCATGATCATGGATACCGCCACCATTCTGCCCCTGATCAACCGTCCCGTGGCTATCGTCTGGGCCGATGATCTGGATGTGGGCACCCCCGTTCCCACCTACTACAAGGTCAGAAACTTCAGCTGGGTCTCCGCCAGCTAACTTCCCTCCGCGAATCCCTATTCCCTCTTAAAACCAAGCGGCAGGGCAGCACGCCTGTCCTGCCGCTCAATTTAAATGAAAGGAGGATATGCTGTGTATCGGTATGTACTCAAACGCATTTTGTTCCTGATACCGACGATCCTGGGTGTTATCTTCATCATCTACTTCGTGCTGAATCTTACCCCCGGCAATCCCGGTAGATCTATTCTCGGCGTGTCCGCTCCTCAGGAAGCAGTGGACCAGCTGAATGAAGAGCTGGGCTATAATGATCCTCTTTTGGTAAAATACGCCCGCTATGTAAAGAATCTGGTCGTTGACCAGAGCTTCGGCACCTCTTACTTTACCGGACAGGACGTGGCAGACGAGGTGCTGCCCCGCTTCGGCGTCACGCTGAAGCTGTCCGTCATCGGCATCATCATTTCCACCCTGGTAGGCGTGCCCCTGGGCATCCTCACCGCGGTAAAGCAATACTCCGTCTGGGACTATGTCCCCTCTGTTCTGGCGTTTCTGCTGGCAGCCATCCCGTCCTTCGTGCTGGGTATGTCGCTGCTGCTGATCTTCTCTCTGAAACTAAACTGGCTGCCATCCTATGGCTTAGCCACCTGGAAAAGCTATATCATGCCGGCGCTGTGCATGGCCATTCCCGTAACGGCATTTAATGTCCGGTTCACCAAATCCTCCATGCTGGAGTCCATCCGCGCCGACTATATTGATACCGCCCGGGCCAAGGGTGCCAAGGAGCGCACCGTTATCTGGAAGCACGCTCTGAAAAACGCCCTCCTGCCGGTCATCACCAACATCGGCTTGAACATGGGCGGCCTGATCATGGGCGCCGTGGTGGCAGAGCGTCTGTTCTCCGTCCCCGGCATCGGCGCGCTGATCGTTGACCGTATCGCCTATAAGGACGAGCCGGTCATCATCGCCGGCACCATCGTGATCTCCATTACCTTCACGGTGATCATGCTGCTGGTGGATATCATCTACGCCTTCGTAGATCCCCGCATCAAGGCCAAGTACACCCGCATTAAAGGATAAGGAGGTAGCCGTATGAGTGAAAAAGTAACGACTGCCGCTGCCGAGCCCATCAAGTTCAAAAAACAGAGCCAGGCCAAGGAGATCTGGCGCCGCTTCCGCAAGAATCGCGGCTCCATGATCGGCCTTGTGATGCTGTGCCTCATCGCGTTTTTCCTGATCTTCGCCAACCTTTTCGCCACCTATGATTCCGCCGTAACGCAGAATCTTTCCGAAAAGCTGGCCACCCCCTCCGCCGAGCACATCTTCGGCCTGGACTCCTACGGCCGTGACCTGCTGGCCCGCGTGCTCTACGGCGGCCGCACCTCCATCGCCATCGCGGTGCTGGCCACCCTGTCCTCCTGCGTGGTGGGCTGCGCCCTGGGTGCCATCGCCGGTTACTTCGGCGGCAAGGTGGACAGCATCATCATGCGCGGCCTTGACATCTTCATGTCCGTGCCGGACATCCTGTTCACCATGGCCGTGGTGTTCGCCTTGGGCGCCAGCACCGTGAATCTGGTCATCGCCCTGACCCTGGCCTACTTCACCAACTATGTGCGCCTGGTCCGCTCCCAGATCCTCAGTTTGTCAGACCTTGAGTATGTGGAGGCAGCCAAGGCCGGCGGTGCCAGCAGCGCCCGCATCATCCTCACCCATATCTTCCCCAACGCCATGGGCGTCATCATTGTCAACACGACTCTGAACGTGGCCAAGATCATCCTCTATGAGTCCACCTTGGGCTTCCTGGGCCTGGGCATGCCGCCACCCGCTCCCGAGTGGGGCCAGATCATCTCCGATGCCCGTGAGTACATGCGTGTAGCGCCTCACATGCTGCTCTTCCCCGCCCTGGCCATTGTCATCACCGCCTGCTCCGTCAACCTGGTGGGCGACGGTCTCCGGGATGCCATGGATCCGCACCTGAAATCTTAACGGAGGAAGCGAGGTGTCTTACATGAACGACAACAATAACATTTTGGAAATCAAGGACCTTTCCGTGATCTATAAGACCGATCTGGAAACGGTAAAAGCCGTCAACGGCATCAATATCGCCATCAAGCGCCGGAGCACCTTCGGCCTGGTGGGCGAGACCGGCGCCGGCAAGACCACAACCGCCCGCTCCATCATCCGTCTGCTTCCGGCCGTGGGCCATGTTACCAGCGGCAGCATCACCTTCGACGATAAGGACATTCTCAATATGCCCGAGGAGGAGATGCGCCAGTACCGCGGCGATAAGATCGCCATGGTCTTCCAGGACCCCATGACCAGCCTGAATCCCGTCATGTCCGTAGGCGACCAGATCGCAGAGACCATCAAGATCCATAACCCCCACCTGAGCAAGGAGGAAGTGGAGCAGCGTGTGGAAAACACCCTGCAGATGGTGGGCATCCTCCCGTCCCGTAAGGTGGAGTATCCCCACCAGTTCTCCGGCGGCATGAAGCAGCGTGTTATCATCGCCATCGCCCTGGCCTGCGAGCCGGATCTGCTCATCGCCGACGAGCCCACCACCGCCCTGGATGTGACCATCCAGGCCCAGGTGCTTATGATGATCAAGGACCTGCGCGACCGTCTGGGCACCTCCATGCTGATGATCACCCATGACCTGGGTATCGTGGCCAAGATCTGCGACGATGTGGGCGTCATGTACGCCGGCGAGATCGTGGAGTCCGGCACGGTGCAGGACATCTTTGAGGGCGAGAATCATCACCCCTATACCGAGGGTCTGTTCGGCTCCATCCCGGATCTGAAGTCCAAGTCCCGCCGCCTCAACGCCATCCCCGGCCTGATGCCCGACCCCACCAACCTGCCGGAGGGCTGCGTCTTTGCCGAGCGATGCAAATACGCCACCGACCTCTGCCGCCGGGAGCATCCCAGCGTCTCCGTTTCCGGCACCCATCAGCTGTGCTGCCACCGGTTTAACCCCGACGGCAGCAGGAAGGAGGATATGAATGGATAACGCCACTCCCTTGATCCAGCTGAAGGATCTGAAAACCTATTTTAAGCTCAACGGCGGTGCCACCCTCCACGCGGTGGACGGCATCAATCTGGATATCATGGAGGGCGAGACCATCGGCGTTGTGGGCGAGTCCGGCTGCGGCAAGTCCACCCTGGGCCGAAGCATCCTCCGCCTGGTGGAGCCCACCTCCGGCCAGATCATCTACAAGGGCCAGGATGTCACCAAGATCAGCCAGCGGAAGTTCCGTCCCCTGCGTCAGGATCTGCAGATCATCTTCCAGGACCCCTACGCCAGCATTGACCCCCGCAAATCCGTTATCGAGGTCATTGCCGAGTACATGATCATCCATAAGACCTACGCCCACCGGGCCGACATCTATAACCGCGCCGCGGAGCTGATGGACATGGTGGGTCTGGCCCGGCGCTATGCCAACATGTATCCCCATGAGCTGGACGGCGGCCGCCGCCAGCGTATCGGCATCGCCCGCGCCCTGTCTCTGAATCCCAAGTTCATCGTCTGCGACGAGCCTGTCTCGGCCCTGGATGTGTCCATCCAGGCCCAGATCCTGAATCTTCTGATGGACCTGGGTGACGAGCTGAACCTGACCTATCTCTTCATCACCCACGACCTCAGCGTGGTCAAGCACATTTCCGACCGGATCATGGTCATGTATCTGGGCCAGGCGGTGGAGATCGCCCCCTCCGAGGAGCTGTTCAATAACCCCCTGCACCCCTATACCCAGGCATTGCTGGCCGCCATCCCCGAGCCGGACCTGTCCAAGCGGGATATCCCCTTCAAGACCATCAAGGGCGAGGTCAGCAGCCCCATCAACGTCAAGCCCGGCTGCCGCTTCTGCAAGCGCTGCGAGTTTGCCACCGCCGCCTGCGAGGGTGCCGATAAGCCCCTGGTAGAGGTCAGCCCGGGACACTTTGTGGCCTGCGAACTGCATAAATAATTCTCCGCCTGCGCGGAACAATCGGGAGATCCGGCGTGTCGCTGTAAAACGCGGAGCGGATCTCCCGTCCTTATCTCTCAACCATGAAAGGAGTACCCCCATGAATGTGCTGAAAGATCTGGCCCCCCAGGCCGTTATGCACTGGTTTGAGGTGGTCTGTTCCATCCCCCACCCCTCCCTGCGGGAGGAGAAGCTGTCCGCCTTCCTGATGCAGTTTGCCCGGGAGCGGAATCTGGAGTGCATCGAGGACGCCTCCCACAACGTCCTCATCCGCAAGCCCGCCTCCCCCGGCCGGGAGGACCGTCCCGGCCTGGTGCTGCAGTCCCATATAGATATGATCTGCGCCGTGGAGGAGGGTGTGGAGCACGATTTTGACACCCAGGGCCTGGACCTGTATATAGACGGCGACAAAATTCGGGCCCGGGGCACCACCTTGGGTGCCGACAACGGCATCGGCGTTGCCTACCAGCTGGCCATTCTGGATGACGACACCCTGGTCCACCCGGCCATCGAGGCCGTGTTCACCACCGCCGAGGAGATCGGCATGGTGGGTGCCTCCCATTTCGACGCCGGCCAGCTCCGGGGCCGCACCATGATCAATTTTGACGCCGGCGGCTTCACCGAGGGCCGCATCTATGTGGGCTGCGCCGGCAATCAGAAGGCTCTGCTGCGCCAGAGCATCACCTTTGACCCCTGCGAGGTCCGCCAGGCCCTGCGCATTGACCTGACAGGCCTTCAGGGCGGCCACTCCGGCGGCGATATCCAGAAGGGCCGCGGCAACAGCAGCCTGCTGCTGGGCCGCCTGCTGGCGCTTCTGCTGCAGGAAAATGCCCAGATCCTCTCCCTCAGCAGCGGCGATACCACCCAGGAAAACAAAAACGGTATCCCCGCCCAGTGCACGGTCCTGGCCTACCCGGCGGACCTGCCCCGGCTCACGGAGGCCCTGCGCCGGTTTGAAAGCCACCTGCAGGACGAGCTGCGGGACGTAGACGACGGTGTCTGCCTGCGCCTGTCCGCCGCGGACGGCGCTGCCCGGGTCCTGTCCCAGGCCAGCGCGGAGACGCTCTCCCGCCTGCTGCAGGTCCTCCCCAACGGGGTCTTCTCCATGCAGCGCACCTTTGCGGACGTACCGGAGTGCTCCTGCAACATCGGCAATGTTGAAATAGACGGCGATCAAGTGCTATACTATCTCTCGGCCCGCAGCTGCAAGGAATCCCTTCTGGAATATATGTGCGGGAAGTGGCGGGCCGCCGCGGCCCTGTCCGGTGCCGTCCTGGAGGAGGGGCTGCGCCTGCCCGGCTGGGACTATGATCCCGGCTCCCCGGTGCGCCAACTGGTGCAGCAGGAATATGTCCGGGAGTTCAGCGCCCAGCCCCGCTTCAAGGTGACCCATGCCAGCACCGAGTGCTCCCTGTTCAAAAAAGCCGTGCCGGACATGGACATCATCTCCATGGGCCCCATCATCTATGACGAGCACACCCCCCGGGAATATATGGGCATCGAGTCCGTAGGCATCCTGTGGACGTTCGTAAAAAACATTCTGAATCAGCTGTAAGAGGAGAAACCGCCATGTCCAAAAAGCTATATTTTAACGGAACCATCCTCACCATGGACGATGCCTGCCCCCGGGCGGATTACGTCCTCACGGAGGATGACCGCATCCTGGCCGCAGGCGGCAGGCAGGACATTCCCGATGCCCTGTCCGCCGGAGCCCAGCCCGTGGACCTTCAGGGCCGCGTGCTGCTGCCGGGCTTCATCGACTCCCACCTGCACATGCTCACCGCCGCCCTGAACCGCCTGAAGCTGGATATATCCGACCGGCACTTTGCCTCCGTGGAGGACATGCTCTCCTATGTCCGCCGGGAGAAGGAGGGCAGCGGCGAGTCCTGGATCAGCGTCTTCGGCTTCTCCGAGGAAAATCTGGACGACGGCCGCATGGTAACGCGCCAGGACATCGACAAGGTGTTCCCCGACGTCCCCGTGACCATCATCCGGGTCTGCGGCCACATGTGCATCGTCAATTCCCAGGTGATAGCCCGCCTTGACCCGGAGAAAATGGAGTCCATCCAGGGCGGCGCCTTCGTCAAGGATGCCTCCGGTGCCTACACCGGCCTTGCCACCGAGGGTGCCCAGCAATACGTGCTGGACTCCATGCCCGAGGCGGACCCGGAGGTGGTGCAGCGCTATCTGCTGCAGGAGCAGGACCTGCTTCTGCGCTGCGGCATCACCGCCATCCACGATGCCGGCACCGACATGATGCTCCCCCGGGCCTACGTAGAGGCCTACGAGGAGATGGAGCGCCGGGACGCCCTGCGCCTGCGCACTTATCTGATGGTCCGCCCCGGAGCCGGGGAGCCCGCCGAAGAATTTGACCGCTGGCTCACGGACCTGAAGGCCCGGCACCCCGCCGGACGGCTGAAAATCGGCTCCGTGAAGCTCTTTGCCGACGGCAGCTTCGGCAGCCGCACCGCCGCGGTAAACGAGCCCTACCAGGGCCAGCCGGACAACACCGGCCTGCTGCTGCAGCACCGTCTGGATACCTACACCACCTACCTGGCCGACCGCGGCCACCAGGTGGCCGTCCACGCCATCGGCGACCGGGCCACCGGGTACGTAGCGTCCCTCTACGCCGCCTCCACCGGCAAGGATACCGCCCGCCTGCGCATCGAGCACGCCGAGCTGCTGGACGATGCGCTTCTGGACACCATCCTTCGCAACCACCTGCTCATCATGACCCAGCCTATCTTCATCCGGGAGTTCGGCACCACCTATTTCAACAATCTCGGTCCCCAGCGGGCCATGCACATCCAGCCCCTGCGCACCATGCTGGACCGGGGCATCCGGGTGGGCTTCGGCACGGACTATCCCGTGGATGACCCCAACCCCCTGCTGGGCATCCATACCGCCATGACCCGGGAGATCAAAAACAGCGACCGCCTTCTCAACCCCGCAGAGGCCATCACTTTTGAAGAGGCCGTCCGCTGCTACACCCTGCACAACGCCATCGGCTCCTTCGATGAGTCCTCCATGGGCTCTATCCGGGCCGGAAAATACGCCGACTTCGTCATTCTCTCGGGCATCAAGCCCCAGGAGGGCGGCACGGTAGCCAGCGTTTCCTCCGCCCAGGTAGAGCAGACCATCATCGGCGGCGAGACCGTTTACTCCCGCGCCTGATCTCCATCCCCTAACGCAAAACACCCCCTCCGGCTTACGCCGGAGGGGGTGCCTTTTTTATGTACTTGTCTTATGCTCTGCAGGACTCCTGCAGCTTGCTGCACAAAAAGTCCAAAAATTCCCTCTCCCGCACCGAGTAGGCCCGGCCCGCGTCCTTCACCGAGTAGACCTCCAGGGTGTCGTGCATGTCCTCGATCTCCCGGAAGCAGATCCCCTCCGTTCCCATCTCGTGCATGGTCAGCTTGGAGGCGTGGCAGATATAGTAGCCGCTGCGCAGGGCGTCGTACCGGCTGGCCCGGTTGGATACGTACAGCACGTTGGTGTCCTTCATCTCCAGCACCCCGGCCACGGTGTCGTCGTAGTCCACATGGGAGTCCAGCACAAAGGGATAGTGCTCCAGATCCTCAATGCGCACCGTCCTTTTTACCGCCAGCGGATGCTTTTCCGACATAGCCAGATATACCGGTATGTCCTTTTGCAGCAGGTCCAGGCTCAGGTTGTAGCTTTTTACGATAGACTCGTACTTGCTCACCACCCCCGCAAACATCACCATGATGCCCAGAGGTGTCTCCCGCATCACGATCTGCTGAATGATCTCCTGCAGGCCACATTCCTTAAAAATGTCGCCGCCTCCCCGGTAGGGTGTCCCCATAGTCGGCTTGCGGGACTCCAGGAAGGCCTGCATTATAAACCCCGATGGTGAGCCCGCCACGTGCATGGTGCTGTTGTCGCTGACCATTTTAGGGATATTCTCGATTTTCTGCACTTCCTGCAGGATCTTCTCCACCGAGTCGATAAAATAGAGTCCGTTCCGGTTGAACGTCAGGCCGCTTCTGTCCCGCTGGATGATCTCATATCCCAGCTCCCGTTCCACATCTTTCACAATCTTACTCATCTGCGGCTGGGAAATATAGCACTTCTGCGCCGCCTTGTTGATGGATCCGCACCGGTATATCTCCAGGATGTACTCCAGGTACCGTATGTTCAGATTCATAAGAAACCACCTCCAACTCTGTTAAAGAATGTTAAATTTTTACTTATTTCCATTATACATAAGCTTGTAGGGAAGTCAAATAACAAAAGTGCTGAATTTAATGTTAAAATTATATACACACAGAGACAAGAAGCTGAAACTTGTCCGGATGTAACTACTTTAGGAGGAACAAAAATGAAAAAGACAATTGCCATCCTGCTCGCACTTGTCATGACCGTTTCCCTGCTTGCTGGCTGCAGCAAGAGCGGCGGCGGAAGTGGCGGCGAAAAGACCCTGACGGTTGCCCTTACGGCTGCCCCCACCCATTTGGACCCCCACCCCCAGGCATCCACCGATTCCTACCGCGTTGTTACCCAGATCTATGACCGTCTGGTCGAGCTGGACGCCGACATGAAGCTGGTCCCCGTGCTGGCCGAGTCCTGGGAGATCAAGGACGAGACCACCACCGTGTTCCATCTGCGCAAGGGCGTTAAGTTCCACGACGGCAACGAGATGAAAGCCGAGGATGTGAAGTTCTCCCTGGAGCGCTGCATTGCCAGCCCCGGCGTCAACTACAACTACCTCATCATCAGCGAGATCAACATCATTGACGACTACACCGTAGAGTTCAAGACCTCCGAGCCCTGCAGCGTGCTGCTGCAGCGCCTGACCCTGGACGCCGCCTCCATCCTCTCCAAGGCTGCCGTGGAGTCCACCGACGATTTCGATACCCATCCCGTGGGCTGCGGCCCCTTCAAGTTCGTCTCCTGGGACACCACCAGCGGTGAAGTGGTCCTGGAAGCCTTCGACGAGTACTGGGAAGGCCGTCCCGCCATTGACAAGCTGGTCTTTAAGACCATCCCTGAGTCCATCAACCGTACCGTTGCCCTGGAGACCAAGGAAGCGGACATCGCCTATGACCTGGCCGCTACCGACTTCGACAGCGTGGAGAGCAATCCCGACCTGAAGCTGGAGAAGGCCGCCTCCACCACCGTGTGGTATCTGGGCATGAATACCCGGGATCCCATCCTGGCCAACAAGCTGGTGCGCAAGGCCATCGCCACCGCCATCAACGTGGACGACTTCATCACCATGGTCTTCAACGGCAATGCCGACCCCGCCCACAACACCATGCTCACCCCCTACCTGCCCGGCTACGTGGCCGACTCCGTCAAGTATGACTACAGCGTGGAGAACGCCAAGGCCCTGCTGGCCCAGGCCGGCTATGCCGACGGTCTCACCCTGACCCTGTACGTTCAGGACAGCCAGATCTTCAAGGATGCCTCCGTGACCATCCAGGACGCTCTGCGCCAGATCGGCATCACCGTGAACATCAAGTCCATGAATGCCTCCAGCTTCACCAGCGCCACCGTAGACGGTGAGCACCAGCTGTTCTTCATGTCCAAGACCTCCATCGACCCCGACTCCATGCTCCGCTCCATGTATTCCGAGGACTCCCTGGGTGCCTCCGGCAACCGTTCCTTCTGGACCTCCGCCGAGGTAGATGCCATGCTGGATGAGGCCCTGGCCACCACCGACAGCGCCCACGCCAATGAGCTCTATGCCAAGATCCAGGCCATCGTCGCCGACGAAGTGCCCGTCTATCCCCTGGCTCAGGAGTACATCAACGCCGGTATGCAGAAGAACGTAGAGGGCTTCCGCCTCTATCCGGGCAAGACCCACTACATCTACGGCACCTCCCTGGCCGACTGATCCCCTTATACCGATCCCCTCTATACCTGGTCCCCCGCCCGGGGGACCAGGTATAGCAAAAAGAGCCTGCTAAAGGGCTGTGTTCAGGAGAACTGTTATGCTGAAATACATTCTGAAACGTCTCCTCATGGCGATCCCTGTGCTGCTGGGCGTGACATTCATCGTGTTTACCATTATGAGCTTCACCCCCGGCGACCCGGTGCAGACAATGCTGGGTGAGAACTACACCCAGGAAGCCTATGATGAGATCACCGAGGAGCTGGGGCTCAACGACCCCTTCCTGGTGCGCTATGTCAATTATGTAGTCGATCTGGTCCAGGGCGATATGGGCATGTCCTATTCCACCAAGCGCCCGGTGGCCGATGAGATCTTCTCCCGCTTCCCCGCAACGGTGCGTCTGGCGGGTGCGGCCATCTTCCTGGCCGTGGTGTTCGGCATCCCTCTGGGTGTCATCTCCGCCACCAAGCAGTATTCCGTTTTCGACTCCGGCTCCATGTTTGTGGCGCTGGTAGGCGTGTCCATGCCCAACTTCTGGCTGGGCATCATGCTGATCTTGTTCTTTGCGGCCAATTTGGGCTGGCTGCCCTCCTCCGGTGACAAGGGCTTTTTGTCCCTGATCCTCCCGGCGGTGACCCTCAGCGCCAACTCTCTGGCCACCATCACCCGCATGACCCGCTCCTCCATGCTGGAGACCATCCGCATGGACTATATCCGCACCGCCCGCGCCAAGGGCCTGCGTCAGTCCCGGGTCATCATCCACCACGCCCTGCGCAATGCCATGATCCCGGTCATCACCTCCGTGGGTCTGCAGTTTGGCTTCGCCCTCAGCGGCGCCGTGCTGGTGGAGACCGTGTTCTCCTGGCCCGGCATCGGCCGTCTGCTGGTGGACACCATTAAATTGAAAGACACCCCGGTGGTTCTGGGCGTGGTGGTGGTCATGGCCGCCTCCTTCACCCTGATCAACCTGGTCATCGACATTCTTTACGCGTGCTTCGATCCGCGTATCCGGACGCAGTACAAATGAGAGGTGCGACGATGAAGAAAAACAAGAAGAAATCCCAGCTGGCCGCCGTATGGGGCCGGCTGAAGAAGAACAAAATGGCCGTCCTGGGTCTTATTATCCTCTGCCTCATCGCCCTGGCCGCCATCTTAGCCGACGTGTTCTTTGACTATGAGTCCATGGCCGTGCAGCAGAGCGCCGCCATGCGCCTCAAGCCCCCCTCCGCCCAGCACCTGCTGGGCACCGACGAGGTGGGCCGCGACATCCTGGCCCGTATCGTCTACGGCGCCCGTATCTCCCTGCCCGTGGCCGCGGCCACTATCCTCTTTGCCGCCATCATCGGCGGTATGCTGGGTGCCATCGCCGGCTACGGCAGCAAGCGGGTGGACGATGTGATCATGCGCATCATGGACATCTTCCTGGCCATTCCCAGCACCCTGCTGGCCATCGCCATCGTGGCGGCTCTGGGCCCCAGCATTGTGAACATGATGATCGCCATTACCATGTCCAATATTCCGCCCTTTGCCCGCATCGTCCGCTCCTCGGTCATCACCATCCGCAATGAGGAGTATATCGAGGCGGCCCGGGCCATCGGCGGCAGCGACAGCCGCATCGTGTTCCGCCACATCATCCCCAACGCCATGGCCCCGCTGATCGTCCAGGCCACCATGTGCGTAGCCGGCTCCATCCTCTCCATCGCCAGCCTCAGCTTCCTGGGCCTGGGCATCCAGCCGCCCACCCCCGAGTGGGGCAGTATGCTCAGCAATGGCCGGCAGTTCATCCGCTCCGCCTGGTGGGTGTGTACCTTCCCGGGCGTGGCCATCATGCTGTCCATCCTGTCGCTGAATCTGCTGGGCGACGGCCTGCGGGATGCCCTGGACCCCAAACTGAAGAACTGAGAGGTGCCGGAATATGTCTGAAAACTTACTGAGCATCAAAGACCTTGTGGTGGAATATACCACCGAAGGCGACATTGTCCAGGCGGTAAACGGCGTAGACCTGACCCTGCGCCACGGCGAGAGCCTGGGTCTGGTAGGCGAGACCGGCGCCGGCAAGACCACCACCGCCCTGGCCATCCTGGGCCTGCTGCCGGACCGCACCGCCCGGATCCCCGCCGGCTCCATCGAGTTTGACGGCCAGGATGTGCTGTCTCTCCGGGACCGCAGCGGCAATCCCCTTTCCAAGGAGGATTACCTGGCCGCCCACACCCCCGAGGGCACGGACCCCGCCGATGTAAAGCTCCCTGCCCCCAAGTACATGGCTGAAAAGAAGATGCGCGCCATCCGCGGCAACCGCATCTCCATGATCTTCCAGGACCCCATGACCAGCCTGAATCCCGTCCACAGCGTCGGCGACCAGATCGCCGAGGTGGTCTACCTCCACGGCGACCATACCCGCCAGGAGGCCAAGGAGCAGGCCTGCAAGATGCTGGAAATGGTGGGCATCCCCGCCGACCGCTACCATGAGTACCCCCACCAGTTTTCCGGCGGCATGAAGCAGCGGGTGGTCATCGCCATGAGCATCGCCTGCTCGCCCCAGCTGATTTTGGCGGACGAGCCCACTACGGCCCTGGATGTAACCATCCAGGCCCAGGTGCTGGAGCTGATGAACGAGCTGAAGCAGGAGATCAAAACCTCCGTTCTGCTCATCACCCATGACCTGGGCGTGGTGGCCCAGGTGTGCGACCGGGTGGCCATCATGTACTGCGGTCAGATCGTGGAGCAGGGTACCATTGAGGAGGTGTTCACCCACCCCTCCCACCCCTACACCATCGGCCTCTTCGGCTCCATCCCCACTCTGGACTCCAAGTCCGACCACCTGACCCCCATCGAGGGCATGGTGGCCGACCCCACGGATCTGCCGGAGGGCTGCTACTTCGCCCCCCGCTGCCCCTACGCCTGCGACCTGTGCCGCACCCAGGGCCCGGCCTCTGCCAACATGGGCGGCACCCACGAGGTCCGCTGCTTTGCGGCCCAGGGCGCATTCCCCTGCGAAACTCTCAAGGAGGTGATCCGCATTGGCCGAGAATGAGAACATTTTGGAAGTACGACACCTGAAAAAGTACTTTAAGACCGCCCACGGCGTGCTCCATGCCGTAGACGATGTGAATTTCACCGTGAAGCGCGGCGAGACCCTGGGCCTGGTGGGCGAGTCCGGCTGTGGAAAGAGCACCATCGGCCGCCTGATTCTGGGCCTGCACCAGGCCACCAGCGGCGAGATCCTCTTCGACGGCAAGGACATCTGCAAGATGAATAAGTCCGGCCTGCACGACCTGCGCAAGGATATGCAGATCATCTTCCAGGACCCCTATTCGTCCCTGAACCCCCGTATGTCCATCAGCGAGATCATCGGCGAGCCCCTGCTCATTCATAAGCGGGTTTCAAACCGCGCGGAGCTGGATAAGCGCGTCCGTGAGCTTATGGATACCGTGGGTCTGGCCTCCCGCCTGGAGAATGCCTATCCCCACGAGCTGGACGGCGGCCGCCGCCAGCGTGTGGGCATCGCCCGGGCCCTTTCCCTGCGGCCCAAGTTCATCGTCTGCGATGAGCCCGTCTCCTCCTTGGATGTGTCCATCCAGGCCCAGGTGCTGAACCTGCTGAAGGAGCTCCAGGCGGAGTATGGCCTCACCTATCTTTTCATCACCCACGACCTGTCCGTGGTGAAATATTTTTCCGATAAGATCGCCGTTATGTATCTGGGCCAGCTGGTGGAGACAGCCTCCTCCGAGGAGCTGTTCCGCAGCACCCTGCATCCCTACTCCCAGGCTCTGCTCAGCGCCATTCCGGAGCCCAGCGTCCACCGCAAGATGCAGCGTGTGAAGCTCACCGGCGAGCTTACCAGCCCCATCGACCCCCAGCCCGGCTGCCGCTTTGCCAAGCGCTGCCTCTATGCCCGGGAGTCCTGCGTGGGCACCGATCCCGTGCTTCGGGAATTCGGCTGTGACCATTTCTGTTCCTGCTTCCGCACCAATGCGCTGCAGGACGAAGAGTAATATTATTTAGGAGGATACAACTATGGAAAACAAGAAAGTCCGCTGGCTGGGCCTGGGCCCCTGGCATGAAGACAACGAAGCCGAACTCATCGACTGGACCGTACAGCCCCCCTATCAGGGCCTGATCGTAGGCGATTATTACCACGCCGAGCTCTATTACAGCGGCCGCTGGGGCGCCAAGGGTCACAAGGGTATGCTGGATGTGGCCGTGGACGATGACGGCAAGATTGTCTTTGCCGAGTTCAATGAAAACACCATGGACAACTACTATGTCCGCCACTTCCAGGGCCTGAGCAAGCGCCGCACCGAGTTCCAGTTCTTCCAGGACTTCCATGATAAGCGCCGCAGCGTGGCCTATCACAAGGTCCTGGCCAACGGCTTCAAGCATGTGGAGGATCAGATCCTGGCCAAGCAGGACCTGTCCGCCGACTTCGACCTGCTCCACGGCGCCTCCTTCTCCATGAAGAACATGATCGGCCTGACCAAGGAGGTTGACGCCCAGATCAAGGACCCGAACCATAAGAAGCAGCGCTACTACGGCTATGTGGAGAACTTCGGCTACGGCCTCACCGGCTGGCTCCAGGTGGTCACCGAGGACGGCAAGATCGTCAAGTGCTTCTATGATGAGATTTTCGCCGACCACACCTCTGAGATCGTCTATGACGACCTGAAGCAGTTCTATCGCCAGAGCAAGTACGAGTCCTCCACCTATGAAGATCCGTTCCCCACCGGCTGGGACCGCCACGCCTGGCTGGTCTGCTTCCGTGACCTCAGCGATCAGCTGAACGCCAAGGTCTGCAAGACCCAGGACCTCTTCGACATCGAGGGTCTGCCCTGCGTGGAAGGCCCCGACATGGGTGTTGTGTGGGATAAGCCCCGGGATGACGAGGCTGCCCTCATCTCCAACAGCGACGCCACCGCCCGCTCCGTGGAGCGTCCCCGCTCCCCCGTGTGGAACAACTACCTGCGTATGGCCAAGGTCATTGCCGACGCTATCGCCAAGGACACCGCCAAGAACTAAGAGGAGGATACAACTATGGCTGCCAATATTCCTACCTGGACCGTCCAGCCCCCCAAGGGGATGCTCAAGGGCGACTATTACCGTATTGAGGAGCGCTTCCCGCCCTACTATCCCGGCGTGGAGGGCCAGTTCCCCGCCGACCCCGGCCATCTGGGCATCATCGAGGTCATCAAAAACGGCGATCACCTGGACTTCATCGAGCTCAACGAGATCACCGCTCCCTCCTATTACTGCCATCTGTACAGCGGCATCTCCAAGCGCCGCAGCAGCTACAGCTTCTGGCAGTACACCAAGCCCCGTATGCAGGTGGCCGGTGTCACATTGACCATGGGCATGGAGTATGTGGAAAAGCAGATGATGGAGCGCCAGAGCCTGGTGGGCGACTTCGATATGCTGGCCAGCGCCTCCGGCAGCTGCAAGAAGCTGGTGAAGATCGCCGCCAAGCTCCAGGAGCAGCTGGATAAGCCCTCCAAGCAGCGCATCTACAGCTACAGCGAGGATTATGGCTACGGCCTCACCGGCTGGCTGAAGGTGGTGGTGGAGGACGGCAAGATCGTCTCCTGCCGCTTCGACGAGATCTTTGCCGACGAGCCTGAGCAGATCGTCCACCCGGAGCTGAAGCGGTTCTACCGCCAGAGCAAGTACGACTGCCCCAACTACGAAGATCCCTTCCCCCCCATGTTCGACCGTCACGCCTTCCTGGTGGGCTTCCGCACCCAGATGGATAACCTGAACGCCAAGGTCTGCGCCACCCAGGACCTGCTGGATCTCACGGGCCTGCCCCACTCCACGGGCCGCGACCTGGGCCCCCTGTGGGATAACCCCTGCACCGAGAAGGTGGAGCTGGATATGAAGGAGCGCCCCCTGTATCCCACCTGGAGCAACTACCTGCGCATGGCAAAGGTAGTCCTGGCCGAGATGCAGAAGGACGGCGTGCTGAATAAGTAATCGGAGGAAGCATTATGAGTGCAACAGCCTGGACCGGCAAAAAGCCTGCCGGTGTGGAAAAGACCGTCAACGTGCTTGATCAGCTGTCCTGGACGGTGCAGCCGCCTCTGGGCCTGATCTGCGGCGACTATTTCCGGGTGGAGAATAACTTCGCCCCCCACCACGCCCTGGACCGTGGCTACCACGGCATCCTGGAGGTGGTGGAAAAGGACGGGAAGCTGGTCCACGTGGAGTTCAACGAGATCAACTCCCCCTCCTATTATAACCGCTACTATCAGAACGCCTCCAAGCGCCGCAGTGACTACTGCTTCTTCCAGGCCACCAAGGAGCGCACCGCTCAAAGCCTGAAGGTGCTGGATAACGGCTTCACCGCCGTAGAGCAGCAGATGCTCCGGGAAAACCGCCTCACCGGCGACTTTGACCTGGTCACCGGCGCCTCCAACAGCGTCAAGCGCTCCCTGCTGCCCCTGGCCGCTCAGGTGGAGGCCCTGCGCACCCAGCCCCGGACTATGTACTACTACGGCTATGCCGAGAAGCTCCCCGGCGGCCTCACCGCCCGGCTGCAGGTGGTATTCCAAAACGGGCGCATCGTCCGCTGCTTCTTTGACGAGATTTTTGCCGATACCCCGGAGGAGATCGACGATCCCGCCCTGAAAAAGTATTATCGTCAGAGCAAGTACGACTCTATAACTTATGAATCCCCCTACCCCGACGGCTTCAACGCCCTGTCAGACCTGCTGCAAAACCATGTGCTGGCCACCCAGGACCTGCTGGATCTCACCGGCCTGCCCTGGACCAAGGACACCGATACCCGCAAGCGGAATGTGGAGTGGGATCACTACCTGCACCTGGCGCAGGTCATCGCAGAGGCGGCCCGCAAGGACGGCCGACTGTCATGAAGGAGCACACCGGCACCTTTGTGGCCTATGATACCCTCTGCTCTGTGCGCATTTTCTCCGATGCCGACTGCCGCCCTCTGGTAGAGGGCGTGCAGGAGAGGGCCCTGCAGGTGCAGTCCGCCCTGAATATGTACGACCCCGACTCCCAGCTCTCCCGGCTTTGCCGGGAGAGCCGGCCGGGACGGGAGACGGCGGTTTCTCCGCTGCTCCTGGACTTTCTCACCTGGAATCAGCTTTTCTATCAGGAGACCGCCGGGGCCTTTGACCCTACGGTGGGCCCCCTGGTCCGGCTGTGGGATTTCCTGGCGGACGAGCCAAAGATTCCCACGGACGACGCCATTGCCCGGGAGCTCTCCCGGGTGGGCTTCGGCCATGTCCGCCTGCACCCGGAGCGCTCCGCCGTGTCCTTTGACCGGGCGGGCGTTGTCATCGACCCCGGCGCCTCCGGCAAGGGCTACGCCCTGAAGCTGGCGGCGAACTATCTGCGGGAAAATGGGGTTACCCACGCGGTGCTGGACTTCGGCGGCAATATGTACGCCATCGGCCCCAAGCCCCTGACAAAGGACCCCTGGCGGGTGGCCCTCCGGGACCCGGATCGGCCCGACGACTACATGGGCACGATTCTTTTGGAGGACTGCGGCATCGCCACCTCCTCCTGGTACGAGCATTCCTTTGTCCGGGAGGGTCGGGTGTACCATCACCTCATCGATCCCCGCACCGGGCGGCCCAAGCCTTTGACCCTGAAAAGCGTCTCCATCCTCTCCTCCGACGGCGCCTTTACGGACTTTCTCTCCACCGCCGTTTTCATGCTGGGGGAGGCGGAGGGCACGGCCTTGGTGGAGCGCCTCCGGGAGAAAAGCGGAGAGCGGATCGACTATGTGCTGGTGCGGGAGGATGGCTCCGTGGCCTGCTCTAACCATGTTTATAAGCCCCGGGAGAAATAGGCTCTTGCAAGGAACGGTCTATCTCTTCCCTTCTAAGCGTCCGCTTCGACGGGCGCTTTTTTTCGCAAAAAAATGCCCTCACCGGAGGGGTAAACCGGTGAGGGCGCGGCGCCGTTTATGAACATTTTCTGCCCATCATGGGCAGACCCGGCGCTCTTTATGGGTGAAAGCGATGCTCTTCATGCGCCGGATCCGGCGCATACCAGGCGGCAGATCTCCTTGGCCGCGTCCCGGGGGAAGGTTTTTTCCCGGTTGCGGAGCATGGTCTCCGGGTCGATGGCTCCGGAGAAGAGACCCCGGATCAGCGGGGGCAATTCCGCCTCGTCCGCAGCGGCCAGGGCATAGCCCCGGGAGGACATGAACTCCAGATTTCTGGTTTCACAGCCAGGGACGGCGTCCAAATAGAGCAGGGGGACTCCGGCGGCCACGGCCTCGGTGGTGGTAAGACCCCCGGCCTTGGTGACCAGGGCGTCGCAGCCGTGGAGGTACAGGGGCATCCGCTTGGTGAAGCCCACCACCTGAATCTGCGGGTACTCCTCCAGGGTGAGCTTGCTGCTGCGGTAGAGGCGGCGGTTGCTGCCGCAGACCATGACCAGCTTGTCCTCCGACGGGGAGAGCTCCCGGGCGATCTTCTCCGCTGCCGAGCGCATGGGGCCTGCCCCCATGCTGCCGCAGGCCAGGACGACGACATGGCGCTTATCCTCCAGATGGAGGGCGCGGCGGGCCGTCTGCTTATCCAGAGGGCGGATGAAGTCCGGGGAGACGGGAATGCCCGTGGCGTGGAGCCGGGAGGGGTCCAGCCCGGCGGCGGCAAACTCCGCCAGCAGCGCCGGGTGGGGGATGCAGTAGCCGTCCATATCCAGCTCGCCCACGCCGGGGGAGCAGGTGTAGTCCGTGGCCACGAACCAGGCGGGAAGGGACAGCTCCCCCCGGCGGCGCAGCTCGGTTATCATCATGGCCGGGAACACATGGACGCAGATAGCGGCATCGGCCCCGTCGGCCCGGAGGGCTTCCCGGAGGGAATCGGCCCCCTTGACGGACTGCTCATACAGCAGCGGGGAGGGATTTCGCTCCTCCAGGCGGTAGCCTACGCCGTAGAGCTTGGGGGCATAGCGGTAGGCAAAGTTGTGGCCCTTGCTGATAAAATTGGCCGAGGACTTAGGCAGAAAGGCCAGGGCATCCCGGATAACGGGGGTGTGGCCCAGGGCCGTCAGCTCCCGGCCGATGGCGGCGGCGGTGCTGTTGTGCCCGCCGCCGGTGGCGCAGGTGAAGATCGTCACTTTCATTTTTCTTTTCTCGCTTTCCGCATAAGGCGCAGCAGCCGGGGACGGTTATACCGCTGGATGATCTGAAAGGGGAGGTTTCCCAGAAGAATGTACACGGCCACGATGCAAACCATCCAGCCGCTTCGGCAAAGGGCGAAGGCACCCAGGGACAGAAGGCCCAGGCAGAAGTGGACGCACTCGGCCACGCAGGTCTCCTGGACCAGGAGAGCATAGTCCGTGCCGCCGGGGGCCAGCTGCTTTTTGACCATGTCGCCCAACAGGCGGCTCATATCCGGCACCTTATCCTTCCAGCGGTGGACGCCCAATTTGCGCCAAAAGCGCCCCTCCTTTTCAAAGGGAACGGGAGCGTAGGGCCATTTTTCGCCGGAAAACCAGCGCCGTGGCAGGGCCTGGCCCACAGGATGGGCCAGGAGGCTCAGAGCCAGGAGATAGAGTACGCCTTTGAGAAGGGGCGACATAGGGAGATCATTCCTTTCTTAAAAACAGCACGCCCAGGGTCTTGGGGCCGCAGTGGGAGGAGACGGTACACCCGGCCTGGGTGATGAACACCTCCCGGAAGGGGGCAACGCTCTTTACCAGGTCCGTAAGCTCCTGCAGGGTCTGCTCCGGCACCTCGCCGGAGTGGGTGATGAACACCCAGTCCTCTACCACGGACTTGCCGGAAAGGCGCTCGGTGATATACTGGCGGTAGACCTTTTCGATGGAGCCGCGGTACTTCTTGCAGACCACCAAATTGCCCTCCCGCATTTCCAGGCAAGGCTTCAGCTTCAACACGTTGGCGCCCAGGGCGGCAACACCGCTGCAGCGGCCGCCCTTCCACATATACTGGAGGGTATCCAGGACGAAGCTGGTGTCGCTGAGGGGGGCCAGACGGCGCAGCTCCTCCGCGATTTCCCGGGCGGACACGCCCTGGTCCCGAAGCTTGGCACCCTGCAGGGCCAGGAGGGCCCCGCCGGTGGAGAGCTGGCGGCTGTCCACCACATGGATACGGTCCGTGGCGTCCATCTCGCCGGCGGCGATGAGGGCGTTCTGGCAGGTGCTGGAGAGGTTGGAGCTGATGTCGATATGAACGATGTCGAAGCCATCGGCCAGGATGGGGGCAAAGAAATTCTTGAACTCCTCCGGGCTCACCGCCGCCGTTTTGGGCAGGGTGCCGTCCTTTTGATAGTCGGCGTAGAGGTCCTGAGAGGTGTAGCTGCCGTCATCGGGGAAGGTGCGCTGGCCGCTCTGGATGGTCAGGGGGACGGTGCGGATCTGAAAGCGCTGGAGCAGTGCGGGGGTCAGGTCGCAGGTGCTGTCGTATGTGATGCAAACGGGTCTGGACACGGTGAGTTCCTCCTATTATGCTTATTTTACAGTATAGCATTATACAGAAGAAAGCTCAAGCGAAACTCAAAAATAGGGTCGTTTTTTAGAGGAAAGTGTGGTAGGATGGGGAGAGAGAAGAAAGATGGGGGGATTTTGGGGGAGATGGTGCGTGGCATGGGGTGCGGGAAAAGAATCCCCCAGTCAGCTACGCTGACAGCCCCCTTTAGGCAAGGGGGCCCTTTGGGATGGGGCGTTGCAAGGAGTGCGGTAGCCGGCGTCCCCTCAGTCACGGCTTCGCCGTGACAGCTCCCCTTACGCAGGGGAGCCTTTGGGTTACGGATTGCCACAGCCAGTGTGCGCACTGGCCTCGCAATGACAGGCTGCAAGAAGTGCGGTGCAAATCCAGGCGGGGCGATGTAGGCATCGCCCCCTACGAAATGTAACAAGAAGTGCATACGAACGGGGCGTCGGGGACGCCGCCCCCTACGAAAGTGCAGGTTTTTGGTCCCACCAGGCCAGTGCCAGCGCGTAAGCGCTTATGCACGGAGATAGGCGCAGGGACGATGCGAAAGCACGGTGCGGATATGTGTTATTGGATTCGCGGGGCAGGTGGGTTTCGTTTCGGACGGCACCGCGCCCGCGCAAGGATTCCAAAACCATGGGTTTTGGCGGCGTTCTTTGGGTACTTTCTGCCGCTGGTGGCAGAAAGTGCCATGCGATCGGCATTGTCGGGACAAGGGGTGCGGTAAGGCGACCCCTCCGGCGCTTCGCGCCACCTCCCCTTACGCAGGGGAGGCTTGAGAGACGGATTGCCACACCAGTGACGTCGGTCACTGGTTCGCAATGACAGGCTGCAAGAGGTGCAGAATAAACCCGGGGGCGGACCGTCCGGGACGCCGCCCCCTACGGAGGGGTACGAGGAATGTGTGGGCTGGGTATCGGCCCTTGCGGAAGCTTTTTGACAGGGAGGGAATGGTATGTTTCGGATTTTGGTGGCGGAGGATGATGAAAGCACGCGGCTGCTGATGTGCGAGGTCCTGCGGCAGGCGGGGTATGAGCCGTGTCCGGCCCGCAACGGGGTGGAGGCCCTGGAGGTGATGGAGCACTACCAGTGCGATCTGGCGGTGGTGGACATCACCATGCCCCAGATGGACGGCATTGCCTTCACCCAGACCCTGCGGGAGGGGAACTGCGACCTGCCCGTTCTGATGGTGACGGCCCGGGTGACCCAGGAGGACAAGCGGCGGGGGTTTCGGGCCGGGTGCGACGACTACATGGTAAAGCCCGTGGACGAGGAGGAGATGCTCTGGCGCATTGAGGCCCTATTGCGGCGCTACCGCAGCACGACGGAGCGGCGGCTGGTGGTGGGCAGCACAGTTCTGGACCGCAGCGCCCTGCAGGTCATCACCCCCGGGGGCGTTCAGCAGCTGACGGCCAAGGAATTTATGCTTCTATTCAAATTATTGTCCTATCCCAGAACATTATTTACCAAGCGCCAGCTCATTGACGACATCTGGGATCTGGACAGCGAGGTGGATGAGCATACGGTGGAGGTATACATCTCCCGGCTGCGGGAGCGATTCAGAGGCAACACGGACTTTGAGGTGCGGACCATTCGGGGCTTCGGATACATGGGCATGCCCAGGGAGGACGAGGATGCGAAAAAATAAGGCAAAAAAGGAAAATCCGCCGGCCAGGCTCCTATGGACCATGTTTCTGCTGGTGCTGGGGCTGGTGGTGATATACGCCTCCCTGGCCCTGGGCATTTATTGGCTTGTGCAGCGGCTGGTGCGGCTGGACGAGAGCAACTACACCCTGGTATGGCCCATTCTCATTTTGACGGTGAGCGCCATTCTGGGCGTGGTGCTGGCTATTTTCATCTTCCGGGGGTATCTGGGGCCGCTGTCGCGGCTGATGCAGGCCACCCAGGCGGTGGCCGCCGGGGATTACTCGGCGCGGGTGGAGCTGCGGGGCGCAAGGGGCGAGGTGGCGGACTACATCCGCAGCTTCAACAAAATGGCCGAGGAGCTGGGCAGCGTGGAGATGCTGCAGTCGGACTTCGTGAACACCTTTTCCCATGAATTCAAGACGCCGCTTATATCCATCCGGGGGTTTGCAAAGCTGCTGCAAAACCCGGACATCTCCCCGGAGCAGCGGGAAACCTATGCCGGGACCATTGCCCGGGAGTCGGAACGGCTGGCGGCCATGAGCACGCACATTCTGGAGCTGACCCAGTATGAGAACACGGAGATCGTGTCCGGCAAGACCGTATACAGCCTGGACGAGCAGCTGCGCCGGTGCATCCACCAGCAGGAGCGGAGCTGGCTGCAGAAGGGGCTGACCGTGGAGGGGGACCTGGACCGGGCGGACTTCTACGGCAACGAGGAGCTGGTGGAGCATATATGGTCCAACCTCATCTCCAATGCCATCCGCTTTACCCCCACCGGGGGACAGATCACGGTTGTACTGCGGAAGGAGCCGGAGGAAGTGAGCGTGGCGGTATCGGACACGGGCATCGGCATGGATGCGGAGACCCAAAGGCACATTTTTGACAAGTTTTACCGGGGCGAGCAGAGCCCGGACAGCCGGGGAAACGGGCTGGGGCTTTCCATCGTGCGGCGGGCCGTGGAACTGTGCGGCGGAACGGTGGAGGTTTTTTCCCGGCCCGGAGAGGGCTCGACCTTTACGGTGACGCTATCGTGCAGGGAGCCGGCGGAGAGCTGACGGGCCGGGTAAGGCGGCTGGTAAAATTTTGCTGTAACCGTTTTTTTGTTGCTTTAAATAGAAACATCGTGTATAGTGGACCCAGTGCTCAGATCCGGAGGTGGAAAATGCGCAAAGAGACCCGCCTGGGGAGGCTCATCCCCCGATACAGCGTGCCCTGGCTGCTGGGCGCGCTGGTATGGCAGCTGGGCCTGTATTTCCTGGCAAAGCTGCTGACGGACAGCAGGCCCCACTATGACATGTCGCTGCCCATTGACCACCAGCTGCCCTTTGTGCCGGTTTTTATCCTGGTCTACTGGGGGGCATACATCTCCTGGGGCTTGAACTACATTCTGGCCACCCGGGAGAGCCGGGAACACTGCCGGTGGGCCATTACCGCGGACATGACGGCCAAATTTCTGTGCTTTGTGCTGTTTTTGCTCCTGCCGGCCACCATCCAGCGGCCGGAGATCTCCGGAGACGGGCTTCTGGCGGGACTGACCCGGATCATCTACGAGGCGGACACGCCAGTGGCGCTGTTTCCATCCATCCACTGCGTGGATTCCTGGCTGAGCTGGCGGTTTTTGACAGACTGCCGGAAGGTGCCGGGGTGGTACAAGGGGATCAACCTTGTATTTTCCCTGCTGGTGTGCGCCTCTACGGTGCTGGTGAAGCAGCACATGGTGGTGGACATTTTCGCGGGGATCGCCGTGGCGGAGTTGGGGCTGTGGATCTCCGGAATCTTCAAACGAAAAAGAGAGAGAGGAACGATATGATCGCTGTACTGAATCCGCTGTGGTTTGCCCTGCTGGGCGTTGCCGCGGTGCTGCTCATTGGCCTGCGGCTGCTGGTAAAGGACGGGCGCAGACGGGAGAAGATCATGGGCTGGGCGGGGATCCTGGTGTGCGTATATCTGTTTGCGTACAAGTATTTTCTGAGCCGGGAGCCTTCCTTTGACTTTGTCATCTGGCATGAGCTGCCCCTGAACCTGTGCAATCTGGCCGGGGTGTGCGTGGCGGTGGGCATGCTGGCTGACTGCAGGCCGCTGAAGGCCTTCGCCTATCTCAACTGCACCATCGGCACTATGATCGCGCTGCTGTTCCCGGAGGACGGATTCGACCGGGCGCCCTTTTTCTCCGCCTGCGGCATCGGGTACTGGGGCTTTCACTTTCTGGTGCTGTTTGTATGCGTGGGGACTGTGGCGGTGGGCGGCTACAGGCCGCGGTTTAAGGACATTCTCTGGGCGCTGGGGCTGGTGCTGGCCTGCGCCGGGGTAATGCACGGGGTAAACCTGATCATGCGGGGCACGGTGTATCCCGGGGCGAACTATTTCTACACCTTCGGCCTGCCGGGAAATGCCCTGGCCGACCGGGTATTTGCCATTTTGCCGGTCCCGTTCCTGTGGCTGTTTCCCATGCTGGTGCCGGCGGCGGCCGCCCAGGCGCTGCTGGTGGCTCTGACGCTGCCCTGGCAGCGGCGCAGCGCCGTGGCGGCGATGAAAAATTAAGAGGATGAGGATATTTTCTTGCGCTAAACAGGGCAGTTCCGTGCGATTATTCCTTGACGAAAGCCATATTATTATGTATGATAGAATTACCAATCTTTGGAGGAATGAAAAATGAAGCGTTTTCTTGCAATTTTACTGTGCACATTGATGACAGTAGCCCTTCTGGCCGGCTGCGGCTCCAAGAAGGACGATAATACCAACACCGACGGCAAGACCTGGATCGTCGCCACCGACACCACCTTCCGCCCCTTTGAGTACACCGACAAGGACGGCAACTTCGTGGGCATCGATGTGGACATCATGGCCGCTGTGGCCGCCGACCAGGGCTTTAAGTATGAGCTGAAGAGCCTGGGCTGGGATGCCGCCATCGCCGCCTGCAAGTCCAAGCAGGCCAACGCCATGATCGCCGGCGCGTCCATCAAGCAGGACCGCATCGACAGCGGCTGGATCTTCTCTGACGGCTACTACACCGCCACCCAGAGCCTGACCGTGCGCACCGACAGCGACATCAAGAGCTTTTCCGACCTGAACGGCAAGGCTGTGGCCGTGAAAACCGGCACCATGGGCGCTACCTACGCCGAGAGCCTGAAGGATCAGTACGGCTTCACCCTGAGCTATTATGAGGACTCTCCCACCATGTACCAGGCCGTTATCGGCGGCCAGGCTGTGGCCTGCTTCGAGGACACCCCCATCATGCTCACCTCCATCAAGGAAAACAGCTATGACCTGAAGGTGGTAGAGGGCAGCGAGAACGACGGCGCCGACTACGGCGTGGCCATCTTCGATGAGGAGAACCGGGAGTTCCTGGACCTGTTCAACAAGGGCCTGGCCAACATCAAGGCCAACGGCACCTACGACAAGATCATCGCCAAGTATCTGGGCTGATCTCCCCCGATAAAAAGCAAAGCTGCACAGCGCAGCGTGCCGAACTTTTCGGCACGCTGCCTGGGTTTTTGAAACTTTAATAAGTTTCAAAAACCAGTGATTTTAATGGCGCAGGACATCCCTCCCGGGTTTCCCGCGCACACCCTTCCTTACCGGAATCTAAAATATACGGTATGAATGAAAGCCTCCGCTGTGCCGCCAAAGCGGCACAGCGGCTCTATAGGGAATAAATAGATCTGAGAAAAGGAAAAGCACATGACACATCTAATTGCTGATTACGGCAACATACTGCTCAAAGCAATGGGTCAAACGCTGTTGCTGGCGCTGTATGGCCTGTTTTTTGCCTGCATCATCGGCGTGGTCTTCGGTATACTGAGCGTGCTGAAAAACAAGGTCTGCAACGGCATCGCGTTTGTATTTGTGTATCTGATCCGAGGCATACCGATGATCGTGCTGGCCTACTTTGTGTACTTCGGCGTGCCGTTCTTTGTGAACAACTACACCTCCGGGAGCCTGATGCTCAGCTCCCTGCAGGCGGGCACTATCTGCCTGGCGCTGAACTGCGGCGCGTACATGTCGGAGATCATCCGGGCGGGCATCCAGTCGGTGGATGTGGGACAGATGGAGGCGGCACGCAGCCTGGGCCTGCCCTACTGGCGGGCCATGCACCGGGTGGTGATGCCCCAGGCCATCAAGACCATGATCCCCAGCATCATCAACCAGTTCATCATCACCCTGAAGGACACCTCTATCCTGTCCATCATCGGGTTCCCAGAGCTTATCAATGCGGCGAAGAATGTAAACGCCGTAGAGGGCAAGGTCTTTGAGATCTGGGCGATTGTGGGCGTGATGTATCTGATCGTTATCAGCATACTGTCCATCATTGCCAAGCGCTTGGAAAGGAGGCTCAATGCAGGCCGTGAACGAGGGTAACATTAAGATCCATGTTGAGGATCTGAAAAAGAGCTACCACAAGCTGCAGGTGTTGCGGGGCATTTCCACGGACATCTACGAGGGCGAGGTGGTGGTGATCATCGGGCCTTCGGGCAGCGGCAAGTCCACCTTTTTGCGGTGCCTGAACCACCTGGAGCAGATCGACAGCGGTAAGGTCATTGTGGACGATGTGGACATTTTTGACCGCAAGACCAATATTAACACCACCCGGGAAAAAATCGGCATGGTGTTTCAGCATTTCAACCTGTTCAACAACATGAATGTGCTGCGCAACCTGATGCTGGCCCCGGTGGACCTGAAAAAGGCCACCAAGGAGCAGGCACGGGCCAAGGCCATGGAGATGCTGGAGCGGGTGGGCCTGGCGGACAAGGCGGAGAATTTTCCCAGCCAGCTCTCCGGCGGACAGAAGCAGCGGGTGGCCATTGCCCGCGCCCTGTGCATGGAGCCGGACGTGATGCTTTTTGACGAGCCCACCAGCGCCCTGGACCCGGAAATGGTGGGCGAGGTGCTGCAGATCATGAAGGCCCTGGCCGCCGACGGCATGACCATGGTCATCGTGACCCACGAGATCGGCTTTGCCCGGGAGGTGGCCGACCGGGTGCTGTTTATCGACGAGGGCTGCATCGTGGAGGAAGGGACGCCGGAGGAGATCTTCAACCACCCCAAGACGCCCCGTGCCATTGACTTTTTGAACAAAGTGCTGTGATGCGTGTATGCGCCCCGGCCCGCGGATGCGAGCCGGGGCGGTTTTTTGTGGGAAGAGGAAAGATGGGGATGCGGGGATGGGGACGGATTGCCACAGCCAGTGACTTCGGTCACTGATTCGCAATGACATGCTTTTTTACAAGGGGTGCGGTGCAGGTCCGGGCGGTGGGGTGATGGATTCTTCCGCGCTCCGACTCATAGTGAATAAATAAGTTCCTGCCCCGCACGAAATCCCTCCACCAACCTTCGGTTGGTCCCCCTCCCTTTAGGCAAGGGAGGCAACGGGTTTTTGGGGCGTGCGGGGGGCGGGCGACCGCGAGGGTCGCCCCTAAGAGCGGCGAGGGTCGGGTAATTATTAACACCTACCAAGATACTGGGTTGAATTTTGTGCAGATTGTCTCTTGCGCTTGAGAAGGTTTTAACATATACTATAGCATCATAAGGATTCAGGAGGCAGAGCATGAAGCGTTTTGCGATGGGCAACTGCTGTAAGGCCACTTGTATGGTCTGTTGTTGTTGCGCCCAAAACGGTCATGTATGTTCTGCTGAGTCGCCGGAGGCATAATTCCGGCAGCCATGTTTTCACAGATCGGCAGAGGGTGCATGATGCATCCTCTGCTTTTTATTTGGACGCACCGGCCCCCCTCGCCGCACACGGAAAGGAAGTATAGCATGAATATTTATCGCTCCGCATCACAATTAGTGGGACACACGCCGCTGCTCCAGCCGGTACGCTACAATGCGCAGCTCCGACTGCCGGCCACGGTGCTTGTAAAGCTGGAATACCTGAATCCCGCCGGGTCCGTGAAGGACCGGGTGGCCCTGGAGATGATCGAGACCGCCGAAAAAGACGGGCGGCTGCTGCCCGGCGGCACCATCGTGGAGCCCACCTCCGGCAACACCGGCATAGGCCTGGCGGCCATGGGTCTGGCCCGGGGCTACAAGGTGATCCTGACCATGCCGGAATCCATGAGCGTGGAGCGGCGGCAGCTGCTGGCGGCCTACGGCGCGCAGCTGGTGCTGACCCCTGCCAAGGAGGGCATGGGCGGCGCGGTGGAAAAGGCCAAGGAGATCGCCGCCGGGACACCCAATAGCTTTCTGGCGGGACAGTTTGACAATCCCGCCAACCCCCAGGCCCACTACCGCACCACGGGGCCGGAGATCTGGCACGACACCGACGGGCAGGTGGACATATTCGTAGCCGGGGTGGGCACCGGCGGCACCGTGACGGGCGTGGGCCGATATCTGAAGGAAAAGAAGCCCGGCGCAAGGATCGTGGCCGTAGAGCCCGCCGCCTCCCCCCTGCTCTCCGGCGGCAAGGCCGGAAGCCACGGGCTGCAGGGCATCGGCGCAAATTTTGTGCCGGAAAATTTTGACAGAAGCGTGGTGGACGAGGTGATCCCCGTGTGGGAAAAGGACGCCTACGCCGCCGCCCGGCTGCTGGCCGGGACCGAGGGCCTGCTGGTGGGCATCAGCTCCGGTGCCGCCCTCCACGCGGCGGGTCAGCTGGCCCGCCGGCCGGAGAACGCAGGCAAGGTCATTGTGGCCCTGCTGCCGGACACCGGCGACCGTTACCTTTCAACCCCATTGTTTCAGGAGTGAGTTATGATGAGTGAAAACCATATCTGCGCCGCGGCCAAGGCCCTGGCGGAAACCTACACCGCCGGGTCCGTACCCCTGTACGGAAAAAAGCTGCGGCTGCCCGACCGGCAGGCGGTGATCCTGCTGATCAAGGACATCCGGAGGCTGTTCTTCCCCGCCTACTACGGAGAGGCGGCGCTGATGAGCCTGGCCCCGGAGGACTACGCCGCCCTGCTTTTAGAGCGCATCGAAAAGCAGCTTTTCAACCAGATCGCTCTGGCGCTGCCCGAGGACCAGGAGCTGCGGGCCCAGGAAGCGGCCACGGAGATGATCAACAAGCTGCCGGGCATTGCACGGATGGTCCAGCTGGACCTGGAGGCTACCTTTGACGGCGACCCGGCGGCCGCCTCCCGGGAGGAAATCCTGTTTTCCTATCCGGGGCTGTTCGCCATTATGGTGTACCGGGTGGCCCACGAGCTGTATCAGATGGGGATCCCCATCCTGCCCCGAATGATGACCGAGTATGCCCACAGCCACACGGGCATTGACATCCACCCTGGCGCCAAGATCGGTGAATACTTCTTCATCGACCATGGCACCGGCATTGTGGTGGGCGAGACGGCGGTGATCGGCAACCGGGTGAAGCTGTACCAGGGCGTGACCCTGGGCGCTCTGTCCCCCCGGGACGGGCATCACTCCCGGCCCGGCAAGCGGCATCCCACGGTGGAGGACGATGTGACCATCTACTCCGGCGCGTCCATCCTGGGCGGGGAGACCGTCATCGGACAGGGCAGTGTGGTAGGCGGCGACACCTTCCTCACCGACTCGGTACAAAAGGATACCCGGGTGGTGACCCACAACACGGAAACGGTGATCAAAAGGCACCGGGAGAAAAGCGAATAAGGACATACACGGTAAACGGGTGCTCATTTCATGCGAAACGGGCATCCGTTTTGCACGCTTTTTGGCGGGTCTCACAGCGGGTTTTTGGTTGTAATCCGGGGAAAACCAGTGTATAATACGGCCAGCTTTTGGAGGTGGATGCATGGACAAAACGAAGCAGTCTCTGCGGCGCAGCGTTGCCGCCGCTTTTCCCTGCACGGTGCCGGTGATGACGGGATATCTGGTGCTGGGGGTGGCCTACGGCGTGCTGATGCAGGCCAAGGGCTACGGGGCTATATGGGCCTTTCTCATGAGCGCGGTGGCGTATTGCGGGAGCATGCAGTTTGTGGCCATCACCCTGCTGACCAGCGCTTTTGACCCGGTGGGAGCCTTTCTCATGAGCCTGATGGTAAACGCACGGCACCTGTTTTACGGAGTGTCGATGCTGGGGAAATACCGGGGCATGGGCTGGGCGAAGGTGCCGCTGGTCTACACCCTCAGCGATGAGACGTTTTCCATCGTGTCCTCGGTGGAGCCGCCGGAGGGCGTGGAGGCCCGGGGCTTTTACCTGGCGGTATCCCTGCTGGACTATGTTTACTGGGTGGGCGGCACACTGCTGGGGTCCCTGACGGGGCAGTTCATCCGGTTTGACACCACGGGGCTGGACTTCGCGCTGACGGGGCTGTTCGCGGTGCTGTTTATCGAGCAGGTGAAAAATCCGAAAAACCGCATGAGCGGCATCATCGGTATGGCCTGCACCGTGGCGGCGCTGGCGGTGTTCGGCGCGGACAAGCTGGTGATCCCGGCGATGATAATGGTGCTGGTGGTATTGCTGCTGGGGAGGAAAAAGCTATGACTTTGACGAATATGCAGGCCCTGGGCATCGTGCTGGCGGTGACCCTGGGGACGATGATCACGCGGTTTTTGCCCTTTGTGCTGTTTCCGGACAGCAAGCCGGTGCCGAAGATCGTGGAATATCTGGGGCGGACGCTGCCGGCGGCCATGATGGGCCTGCTGGTGGTATACTGCCTGCGGAATGTGGACATTGCCGCCGCACCCCACGGGCTGCCGGAGCTGATCGCTCTGGCGGTGGTGACGGGGCTTCACCTGTGGAAGGGGAATGTGCTGCTGTCCATCGGCGCGGGGACGGCGGTATACATGGTGCTGGTGCAGGCGGTATTTGTGTGAGGTTTTTTGAAATTGTATGAGATTTTGGCCCTCGGCGGTTGCCGGGGGCCGCTTTTTTATAAGAGGAAAGATGAAAGCGGAAAAGGGAAAGATTTTTGGGGGTGCAAGGGGTGCGGTACGGCGGGCCGATGTGGGGAGCGAACTGAGCGCTGCCAGTGGCAGAAGCAGCGAAGTGAGCGAGTGGCCGCGGTCAAAATTTTAAGCGACAGCCGTAAGGCAGCGCAAAAATTTTGGGCACCGCAACAGGGTCATCGGCCCCTACGAAATGTAACAAGAAGTGCATACGAACGGGGCGTCGGGACGCCGCCCCCCTACGGATGCGTAACAAGGGGCGCGGTGGTCCGGTGCCCCCCTACGGAGGGGGATTTGGGGGGTGTTTTTTTTGATTCAAAAAATTTGACATAGATTTTACACTTTTTTTCTTTCGGACTTAACATGGATGCTTTACTATGAAACCAGAGCAAGAGGCAAACATCTATTACAAAAGAAAGAAGGTTTTCAAAAATGAAAAAAGTAATTTGCTTGGTACTGGCTGCGGTACTGGCCCTGAGCCTGGCGGCCTGCGGCAGCAAGGGCAGTGACAACAAGGGCGGCGACACCGCCTTGACCGGAAAGGTCTCCACCAACGGCTCCACCTCCATGGACAAGGTCATCGGCGCGCTGAAGGAGCAGTTCATGCAGGATAACAACGGCGTGACCGTCACCTACGACCCTACCGGCTCCGGCTCCGGCATTGAGGCCGCCTCCAACGGCTCCGCGGACATCGGCCTTTCCTCCCGGGCTCTGAAGGACGAGGAGAAGGCCAATGGCCTGGAGGGCACTGTGGTGGCTCTGGACGGTATCGCCATTATCGTGAACGCAAACAGCACCGTGACGGACCTCTCCGTGGAGCAGATCGCCAAGATCTTCACCGGTGAGATCACCGACTGGAGTGAGGTGGGCGGCGCCGCAGGCACGATCTCCTGCATTGGCCGTGAGTCCGGCAGCGGCACGAGAGACGGCTTCGAGTCCATCACCAAGACCAAGGACACCTGCAAGCTGGACCAGGAGCTGACCTCCACCGGCGGCGTTATCGAGGCCGTGGCCGGCAACCCCAATGCCATCGGCTATGCCTCCCTCTCCGCTGTGGAAGGCAAGACCACCGTTAAGGCTGTGACTGTGGGCGGCGTAGCCTGCACCGAGGCCACCGTGCTGGACGGCAGCTATCAGATTCAGCGTCCCTTCGTGCTGGTGACCAAGAGCGGCACCACCCTCTCCCCTGCCGCACAGGCCTTCTTCGACTTCGCCACCTCTACCGCGGCGGCGGACCTCATCAAGAACGCCGGGGCTGTGCCGGTAGCTAAGTGAGAAACAAACCGAGCGACGGGCGGCCTGGATGGCCGCCCGTGTACGGCGTGTATTAGATAAATGCTGCTGGGGCCGACCCCTCAGTCACGGCGGAGCCGTGACAGCTCCCCTTGCGCAGGGGAGCCTTTGGGGACGGGAGTTGCGGATTGCCGCACCAGTGACACATGGTTTTTTACATGGAGTGCGGTAAACGGGGCGTCGGGACGCCGCCCCCTACGAAAGGGCAAGATGTGCGATGCAGTGTCGGGCGGGCGACCGCGAGGGTCGCCCCTACGGGCTGATTTTTGATGGTTTTATATAAATTGGAAGGAGAATGGATATGACAGTCGAGAGTTTGACGGCGGGAGGTGCAGTCCGGAAAAGGCGGAGCGCACGGGAGGTACGCAAGGCCGCGGAGGGCGGCATCCAGGTGCTGTTTCTGCTGTGCGGAACGCTGGCGGTGGGGTTTGTACTGCTCATCAGCATTTACCTGATCCTCTCGGGACTGCCCGCTATCCGGCAGATCGGGCTGACGGATTTCCTGTTCGGCCAGGTCTGGGATCCCACCAACGCCACTACCGGGGCAAAATTCGGAATTCTGCCCTTTATTCTCACCTCTGTATACGGCACCGCCGGGGCGGTAGTGCTGGGGGTGCCGGTGGGACTTTTAACGGCGGTATACCTGGCCAAGATCGCCCCGCCTAAGGTGGCGGCGGCCATTCGCACGGCGGTGCAGCTGCTTGCGGGCATCCCATCGGTGGTTTACGGTCTGGTGGGCATGATCGTGCTGGTGCCGGCCATTCAGCGGACCTTTTCCCTCAGCTCCGGCGCCTGCCTGCTGGCGGCCATGATCGTGCTGGCTATCATGATTTTGCCCAGCATCATCAATGTGGCGGAGAACGCCCTGCGGGCGGTGCCCAAGGAATATGAGGAGGCCAGCCTGGCCCTGGGGGCCACGAAGCTGGAGACCTATTTCAAGGTGACGCTTCCGGCGGCGGGCAGCGGCGTGGCGGCGGCCATCGTCCTGGGTGTGGGACGGGCCATCGGCGAGGCCATGGCCATCATCATGGTGTCGGGCAATGTGTCCAACATGCCGTCGATGTTCACGCCGGTGCGGTTTTTGACCACGGGCATCGTGTCCGGCATGGGCTACGCTCAGGTGGGGAGCCTGTATCACCAGGCACTGTTTTCCATCGGGCTGGTGCTGTTCCTGTTTATCATGCTCATCAATGTGCTTTTGAATGTACTCATCAAAAAGAAAGGGGATGCGTAATATGGGCGAAAAGCTCTCCCTGCGGCGCAGGGTCTATAACGGCACCCTGGCGGTGCTGGTGCGGCTGGGCGCCGTCCTTACCTGCGGGCTGCTGCTCTTTCTCATCGGGTACATCTTTTACCGGGGCATTCCGGGGCTGAGCTGGGAGATACTTACCACCCAGACCAGCTATATTAAAAACACCGTGGGCATCCTGCCCAACATTCTCAACACCTTATACATTATCCTGGTGGCTATGGCCCTTGTGCTGCCCATTGGTGTGGGCGCGGCCATCTATCTGACGGAATACGCAGGGAGCGCCAAGCTGGTGCGGGTCATTGAATTTGCCACGGAGACCCTGACGGGCATTCCGTCCATCATCTTCGGCCTGGTGGGCATGCTGTTTTTCGTGCAGAAGATGGGCCTGCAGGCAGGTGTGCTGGCAGGGAGCCTGACCCTGGTGGTGATGATCCTGCCCACGGTGGTGCGTACCACCCAGGAGAGCCTGAAGGCGGTGCCCCAGTCCTACCGGGAGGGGGCCACGGGCCTGGGCGCAGGCAAATGGCACATGATACGCACCGTGGTGCTGCCCAACGCCGTGGACGGCATCGTCACCGGGTGCATTTTGGCGGTGGGGCGCATTGTCAGTGAGAGCGCGGCGCTGCTGTATACGGCGGGCTTCGGCATGGTATTGGTGAACTTCATCGACTCCCTGCATACCTCCGCCGCCACACTGACGGTGGCGCTGTATGTATACGCCACGGAGGGCGGGGAGACGGCTCTGGCCTTCTCCATTGCCACCATTTTGATGGCACTGACGCTTATTATCAACCTGGCTGCCGCCTGGGTAGGGCGGAAGCTGAAGAACGGAAAGGAGTGAGCGATATGGAGCCTATTTTGCAGGCGAAGGACCTGGACCTGTGGTACGGAGCCAACCAGGCACTGCACCACATTACCCTGGACATCCCGGCCCATGAGATCACCGCCTTCATCGGGCCCTCGGGCTGCGGCAAGTCCACTTTTCTGCGGACCCTGAACCGCATGAACGACCTGATCACGGGGGTGAAAATCGAGGGCGAGGTGGATTTTCACGGGGAGAACATCTATGATGCATCTGTGGACCCCACCGTGCTGCGCCGGCGCATCGGCATGGTGTTTCAGAAGGCCAATCCCTTCCCTATGAGCATTTACGACAATGTGGCCTACGGGCCCCGGACCCACGGCATCCGGGGGCGGAAGGAGCTGGACGAGATCGTGGAGAAGTCTCTGCGGTCGGCGGCCATCTGGGACGAGGTGAAGGATCGGCTGAAAAAGAGCGCCCTGGGCCTCTCCGGCGGGCAGCAGCAGCGGCTGTGCATCGCCCGGGCTTTGGCGGTGGAGCCGGAGGTACTGCTGATGGACGAGGCCACCAGCGCCCTGGACCCCATCTCTACCTCGAAAATTGAAGATTTAGCCATTGAGCTGAAAAGCAAGTACACCGTGGTGATGGTGACCCACAACATGCAGCAGGCGGCGCGCATCTCCGACAACACGGCCTTCTTCCTGCTGGGAGAGCTGGTGGAGATGGGCAAGACGGAGAAGCTGTTCGCCTATCCCCAGGACAAGCGGACGGAGGACTATATCACCGGGAGGTTTGGATAATGAGAAACAGATTCGACCGACAGCTGGCGCAGCTAAACCGGGAGCTGACGGAGATGGGCGCCCTGTGCGAGGAGGTCATCGCCCTGGCCTCCCGAGCACTGACCGAGGGCGACAAGACGCTGGCGGCCAAGGTGGCGCCGGTGGACACGGAGATCGACGAAAAGGAACGGAGCATCGAGTCCCTGTGCCTGAAGCTGCTGCTGCAGCAGCAGCCGGTGGCAAGGGATCTGCGGCAAATTTCTGCGGCGCTGAAGATGATCACCGACATGGAGCGCATCGGCGACCAGGCGGAGGACATTGCGGAGATCGTGTCGTTTTTGGACGGGGCCGCGGAGCACGACGACCTGCTGCGGCAGATGGCCCAGGCGGTGATCCGCATGGTGACGGACAGCGTGGACGCCTATGTGAAGCAGGACACGGACCTGGCCAAGCGAGTCATCGCCCAGGACGACCAGGTAGACGAGTATTTCAGCCAGGTGAAGAAGCGGCTCATCGGGTGCATCGCCCGGGACCCGGAGAACGGGGAATCGGTGCTGGACCTGCTGATGATCGCAAAATACTACGAGCGCATCGGGGACCACGCCACGAACATTGCCGAGTGGGTGATCTTCTCGGTGACGGGGGCGCACCCGCCGGAGGCGTGAAAACCCGGGGAATTATATGAAATAACAGGGACTGCTGCGATGGCGCGGCAGTCTTTTTTTGCGGGTAGACGACGACCCTTCCGGCGCTTCAATAGGGACGGGGGCGCGGATTGCCACGGGCGCTTTGCGCCCTCGCAATGACAGGAATACGGCACGGTAAAAAAAGCACCCCGGGTGGGGTGCTTTTTTTGCTATACATATTAAACAATTCACTCTGAGAGCAGAATACGGTCGTTATCCAGGTCCTTGCCGGCGCCGCTTTTGAACTTTGCCAGCAGGTCCTCCACGGTCATGCCCGCCCGCTCGGGGCCGGAGACATCCAGGATGATGTGGCCGCTGTCCATCATGAGGGTGCGGTTGCCCAGCTCCAGGGCCTGGTGCATGTTGTGGGTGACCATGAGGGTGGTGATGTGGTTTTCCGCCACGGTCTGGCGGGTGATCTCCAGGACCTTTTCCGCCGTGCCGGGGTCCAGGGCGGCGGTGTGCTCGTCCAGCAGCAGGAGTTTGGGGGGCTTGAAGGTGGCCATCATCAGCGTAAGCGCCTGGCGCTGGCCGCCGGAGAGCAGGCCCACGGGCTGCTTCATGCGGTCCTCCAGGCCCATGTTCAGTTGGGCCAATTTCTCCCGGAACGCGGCCTTTTCCGCCCGGGTCACATGGCTGAGCCAGCCGCCGGAGGCCGCCGCCAGGGAGAGGTTTTCCTCAATGGTCATGTGGGGCGCGCTGCCGCGCATGGGGTCCTGAAACAGGCGGCCAATTTGCCGGGAGCGCTGGTATTCCGGCTGGAAGGTGATATTTTTGCCGTCCAGGTAAATGCTGCCGCAGTCGGTGAAAAAGCTGCCGCATATCGCGTTAAACAGAGTGGATTTACCCGCGCCGTTGGAGCCGATGATGGTGACGAAATCCCCGGGGGCCAGGTGCAGGCTCAGATCCCGCAGGGCCACCTTTTCGTTAATGGTGCCGGGGTTGAAGGTCTTGGAAATGTGGTCAATCTTCAACATATCACCGGGCCTCCTTTCGCGCGGCCATGCGGCGGCGCAGCATGGGCATTTGCTTTTTGAAATAGGGCGTGGCGATGGCCAACACCACGATCACCGAGGACACCAGCTTCAGCATGAAGGCGGGCATATCCAGCCGCAGGGCGATGGTATACACCAGGCGGAAGGCGAAGGCGCCCACCACCATGCCGATGGCCCGCTTGAGGATGCTGCCCTTGCCCATGAGCACCTGGCCCATAAGCAGGGAGGCCAGGGCGATGGTCACCATGCCGGTGCCGATGTCGATGCTCACGGACTTCTGGCTCTGAGCCAGCAGGCAGCCGGACAGGCCCGTGAAGGCGTTGGCTATGCACAGGCCCACGATGGTGGTGAAGGTGGGGTTGATGGAGGAGGAGCGGACCATGTCGGGATTGTCGCCGGTGGCGCGGATGGCAAGGCCCAGGCGGGTGCGCAGGAACAAGGCCAAAAACGCCACCACGGCGGCTACGGCGATGACCGCCACGAACAGCTTATACTGCTCAGAAAGGAAGGTGCCCTCCAGCAGGGCCCGGGCCTTGGTGAAGACGGTCTCGGTTTTATTCATGTTTAAAAGAGACGAGCCGCTCATGACGGCGATGTTGATGGAATACAGCCCGGTGTTGACGATGATGCCCGCCAGGAGGCTGTCGATGCCCATTTTCGTTTGCAGCAGGGCGGTGATGAAGCCGGAGAGGACGCCGGCGGCCATGGCGGCCAGGATGGCCAGGTAGGGATGCCCGGCGATGGCCACCGTAGCGCCCACGGCGGCGCCCAGGGTGAAGCAGCCGTCGGTGGACAGGTCGCAGACATTGAGCATGGAATAGCTCAAAAACAGCGCCAGCACCGTCAGCGAGCAGATTAGGCCCAGCTCCAGGGCGGTTTGGACCAGGGATAAAACATTCATGGGCATCTTCTCCTTTAATGCGGAATGATGGGGGTGACCCCTCAGTCGCGGCTTCGCCGCGCCAGCTCCCCTTATCAAGGGGAGCCTTTGGGGACGGGGGATACGGATTGCCACGGGCGCTTTGCGCCCTCGCAATGACACATTACAAGGAATGCGGTGCAAGTCCGGCGGGCGGACAGAGGCGTCCGCCCCTACGGATGCATTATGGGTGGTGCGTAGGGGAGGGGCTCTGCCCCTCCCGCGGGCGACCGCAAGGGTCGCCCCTACGAAAGCGTTACAAGGGGTGCGTGGGGGAGGGGCTGCAAGGGGCCCTTCGGCCATCAACAGGGCGGGGGAGCGCCCCGCCCTGCCGATGGAATTTTCGTTTCTTACTTATTCAGGTCGTCGAAGCTCTCGGCGGTGACGATGGACTGGACCTTGGTGCACAGGGGGGCGAAGGTCTTGGCCAGCTCATCGTAGTTCAGGCCCAGCTCCTGGCAGACATCGGTGTTGATGGTGGCGGTGCCGTTGTCGAAGGTCAGCACAGCGGTGGTGGCGGGCTTGTTGCCGTCCAGGAGGATGCCGGAGACCATGTTGGCGGTCTCCACGCCCAGGTTGGCATAGTCCACGCCGTAGCCTAGGAACGCGCCGTTCAGAGCAAAGGAGTCAGCGCCGGTGTAGTGGGGGATGCCGGCCTTGGCCAGGGTCTCGTAGATAGCAAGCTCGGCGGTCATCACGGTGTTGTCGGTGGGGGTGAACACGGCGTCCGCCTTGTCGGCCACGATGCTGCTGACGGCCAGGCTGATCTCATCGGTGGTAGTGCCGTTGTACTCCTTGTAAGACACGTTCTTCTTATCCAGGTATGCCTTGGCGTTCTTGATGGGGGTGGTGGAGGAATCCTGACCCTGGTCATACAGCAGGGCGATATTCTTGGCGTCGGGGTTGGCGGCGAAGATCAGGTCCAGGATGGCATCGGTGTCCAGATAGTCGGAGGTGCCGGTGATGTTGGCGCCGGGGGCCTCCAGGCTCTCCACCAGGCCTGCGCTGACGGGGTCGGACACGGCGGCGAAGACCACGGGAATATCGGTGCCCTCGGTGGCGGCCTGCATAGCCACGGCCACGGGGGTAGCCACGCCGATCATCAGGTCTACCTTATCGGCCATGAAGTTGGAGATGATCTGATTCAGCACGGCGGAGTCCGCGTTGCAGTTGTCATAGCTGATGTCGAAGGTGACGCCCTTCTCCTGACCGATGGCGGCCAGCTGGGTTTTGATGTTGTCCACGATCTGATTCAGGGATGCGTCGTCCACATAGTTGCAGATGCCGACCTTGTAGGTCTTGCCGCAATCGTCGCCGCCATCGGCTTTCTTGCCGCAGGCGAAGAGGGACAGGGCCAGCAGAGCGGCCAGGGACAGGGACAGCACGCGCTTCACGATGTTCTTTTTCATTTTTTGTTACCTCCAAAATTTGATATAGGTTTTTGGGCGGCGGATGGAGGGACCGTTGCCGGCGGCCGGGATTTGAAAAACAAAAAAGACCTCTGCCCCACATGGGACAAAAGCCTTTGCTTCTGCGATACCACCCAAATTGACATCTTGCGATGCCCACTCGCTTTTACGCACCATCATGCGTACCCCACGGATAACGGGAGGGTTCCCGTCGGACCCTACTTAGGAAAACTTCCTGTTCAAGCCGCCCTCGGAAGGCCATTCACACTGCCGCGCACCGCTCCGATCTCACCACCCGGAACTCTCTTGGGATGCCCTGTGCTGTGCTACTTTTCTTCCTCACAGGTTTGTCATCTGAAATTAAGCGCATTATAATCGCATTTGAAGCCGTTGTCAAGGGGTTTTCTGAAATTTTTTTTGAAGAAATTTCTGCATGCGGCCCAGGGGCACCGCCCCGTGCAAAAATCGCGGGAAGAAGGCTTTGCCCCATTCCCCCTTCTTGTAATCTTCCGGCTGAGAGAATATAATATTCGTACAGGCTGCGTGCGGACGCAGCCTGAAGCCAACGGTAGGTGGGAGAGTTTTGCCGTCTCCAAAGGCAATAGATAGGTGAGAAAGGCGATTTTATGTGGATCCTATTTTCATTCGGGTCGGCGCTGTTTGCGGGACTGACATCGGTGCTGGCCAAGTGCGGCATAAAGAAAACGGACTCTGACGCGGCCACGGCGATACGGACGATCGTGGTGCTGATCTTTTCCTGGATCATGGTCTGGATCGTCGACTCGGCCCCGACCATTACCACTCTCAGCGCAAAGACCTGGATCTTCCTGATCCTCTCCGGGCTTGCCACCGGCGCCTCGTGGCTGTGCTATTTTCGGGCGCTGCAGCTGGGAGACGTCAACAAGGTCGTGCCCATTGACAAGTCCAGCACTATCCTGACCATCGTGCTGGCGCTGATCTTCCTGGGCGAGCCTATCTCCTGGGTCAAGGGGGCGGCGGTGGTGCTGATCGGCGTGGGCACCTTTCTGATGATCGAAAAAAAGGCCGTTTCCGGCCAAAAGCAGGAGAAGAAAAGCTGGCTGCTGTATGCGGTCCTTTCCGCCGTGTTTGCGTCGCTGACCTCGATCCTGGGAAAGATCGGCATCGACGGCGTGGAGTCCAACCTGGGCACCGCCATTCGCACCGGCGTGGTGCTGATCATGGCGTGGCTGATCGTTTTTATCAAGGGCAAGCAGCACACGCTGAAGTCGGTGCCGAAGAAGGAGCTGGGCTTCATCTGCCTGTCCGGCCTTGCTACAGGCGGGTCCTGGCTGTGCTACTACAAGGCGCTGCAGGACGGCCTGGCCAGTGTGGTGGTGCCTATTGACAAGCTGAGCATCTTGGTTTCCATCGGCTTTTCGGCGCTGGTGTTCCATGAGAGACTGTCCAAGAAGGCGGCTGTGGGCCTGGTGATGATCGTGGGCGGAACGCTGATGATGCTGCTGTAAGGACCGGCGGATGCGCCGGGTGCGGGAAGACCGGCATTGGCAAGGGCAAAAGAAAACGCCTCGCAAGCCCTTGGGTTTGCGAGGCGTTTAAAGATGGTGCCGGTGGCCGGACTCGAACCGGCACGCTGTCGCCAGCGGTGGATTTTGAGTCCACTACGTCTACCAATTCCATCACACCGGCAGGTGCTTAGCTATTATAGCGCATTTCCCGGATGATTTCAAGAGAAAATTTGCACTTCCCTCCCCTGCTCGGATCCCTTTCACGCGGGCCTGCCGGGCGGGAAATTCCCGGCGGGGGGATGGGCGCATTGACATCCCGAATCGGCTGTGATACAATATCTCATATACCCCGTATGGTATGGAGGAATGGCTATGAGACAGTGTATGGACACGGAGAATCTGCACCGGCGGCTGAAGAAGATCATCGGCCAGGTGCAGGCCATTGACCGCATGATCGACCAGGATGTGCCCTGCGAGGATGTGCTCTCGCAGATCAACGCCGCCAAGTCCGCCCTGAACGGCTGCGGCAAGGTGGTGCTGGAGGGGCATATCAAGCACTGCGTCAAGGACGGCATCGAGCACGGCGACGCGGACAAGACCATTGAGAGCTTCACCAAAGCCGTGGAGCGGTTTGCGAATATGCAGTAAAAAAGAGGGCCGACCCCCTTGGGTCGGCCCTTGAAGCTGTCGAAAAAGGAATTGCCGCCTGCGGGCGGCAAACTCTGCGAGGCTTTTTCGAGGGAACGGCAGATGCAATGAAAAATGGGGGCGGAAACGTCTCTTTTGCGGAGGATTTTTTATTTTTGCTTCTTGATAACCTATACCCCTATGTGTATAATGCAGGTATACCCAGCGGGGTATAGAAAGGGGTCTCGTACATGAAGCGAGTTACGGATACATTAGAAGCGTTCCTGGAGCTGGACGGCATCAAAAAGGACATTGTGCTGCTGGTGATTTCGGGGGTGGCGGTGGTGCTGAGCTTGCTGAAGTGGCAGCCCCTGCCCTTTGACCTGGCGTGGGTGGCCATTGTGCTGTGCGGCCTGCCCATCATCCTGGAGGCCATCATCGGCCTGGTGACGGCCTTCGACATTAAGGCGGATGTGCTGGTGTCCCTGGCGCTGGTGGCCTCGGTGTGCATCGGGGAAATTTTCGCCGCCGGAGAGGTGGCGTTCATCATGCAGCTGGGTGGCCTGCTGGAGGAGCTGACGGTGGCCAAGGCCCGGGCGGGCATCGAAAAGCTGGTCCATCTGACACCCCAGACGGCCCGGGTGCTGCGGCCCGGCGGCGAGGAGATCGTCTCCGCCCAGGCGGTGCAGGTGGGCGACCGGCTGCGGGTGCTGCCCGGGGAGGCAGTGCCCGTGGACGGCGTGATCCTGGCCGGCCAGACCTCCATCAACCAGGCGGTGATGACCGGCGAATCCCTGCCCGTGGACAAGACTGTGGGAGACACGGTATCCAGCGGCACGGTAAACCAGTTCGGCGCCTTTGAGATGGAGGCCACCAAGGTGGGCGAGGACAGCTCTATCCAGCGTATGATCCGGCTGGTGCAGTCGGCGGATGCGGGCAAGGCCATTGTGGCCTGCTTTAAGAAAGAAAATGCGGTGTCCCTTTCCCGGGTAGAAGCCTTTCAGATGCTGCCGGGCCGGGGCGTGCAGGCCCAGGTAGAGGGCAAAACCGTCCTGGCGGGCAAGGCAGAGCTGCTGCGGGAACAGGGCGTGGCCTTCGCCGTTCCGGTGGACGCGGAGAGCTATATGCGCCGGGGCTGCACGGTGATCTACCTGGCGGTGGAGGGAGCCTTTGCAGGCTACCTGGCCCTGTCGGACACCCTGCGCAAAGAGAGCGTGGGCACCATTGACGCCCTGGCGGGGCTGGGCGTAGAGCCGGTGCTCCTCACCGGGGACAACGAAAACGCAGCCCGGACCATGGCGGAGAAGCTGCACATTCAGGCCCTCCGGGCCAACTGCCTGCCCGAGGACAAGCTGACGGCCATCGGCGAATTTCAGAAGAGCGGCAAGCCTGTGTGCATGATCGGCGACGGCATCAACGATGCCCCGGCGCTGAAAAAGGCGGATGTGGGCATCGCCATGGGCGGCGTGGGCAGCGACATTGCCGTGGACGCGGCGGACATCGTGCTGGTGGACGACGAGGTGCGGGAGCTGCCCCACCTGGTGGCCCTGTCCGGGCGCATGATGCGCACCATCAAGCTAAACATGACCTTTTCCATGACGCTGAATTTCGTGGCCATCGCCCTGGCTATCATCGGGACGCTGAACCCGGTGGTGGGCGCGCTGGTACACAATGCAGGCTCTGTGTTGGTCATCACCAACTCGGCATTTTTACTGAAATGGAGGAAGAAATAATGGCTATCAAAATCATCGGTCTCATCATCGGCGTGCTGGTCCTGGGCGCGGGCATCTACTACGCAGGCAAGGAAAAGGATGACCCGGAATCCAAAAAGATCTACACCATCATCGGCGTGGTAGGTGGGATTATCGCCGCTGCGTGTGCGGTACTGCTAATTGTGTGAGCAGAATTTGCAGACAGCAGGGCGGCAAGCCATCGAAAAGATGGCTTGCCGCCCTTTTTGTGCGTTCAAGGCACGTCAGTATTTGTTCAGCGCCGCCCGGATCTCTTGCACCGCCGCATCCGACAGGCCATACATTGCCCCGGCCCTCTCATCCAGTTGGGCCTGGAGGGCCGCCCTTTCCTCGGGCGTTTCCGCCCGGTGCCCCGCCCGGCACAGGGCGGCTATTTCCCGGTGGAGGGTATCGGACGGATCGTACCGGGGGATATGGAGCTTATCCAGAACGTGGGCCGAAATGCTGGTGGGATTCATGTAGCACGCGACGCAGTAGCTCACCGGCGACGAGCTCAGCACGCCGCATAGATAATAGGCCTCCGCCTCACAGTCGGTCCCCACGAACATGACCTTTTCATTGGGGATATACAGCTTTTCCCCTAAAAAATCGTCCCGGGCCGGGGCGATGACCGCAGTGATAAAGGACCGGGCAATATACCGCCAGGCCACTTTGTATTTTGAAAAGGTATACTCGCCCACCCGCGAAATGGCGTAAAAATGCCGCGACTGGATCGCCCGTTCCCAGCCGGCAAAGCCCTTGCGGGCCTCCAGCTCGGCCCGGAAGGCGGTCAGGTAGTGCATCGTTTCGGGGGCGGCGGTGCGCAGGACGTCCTCCGCCACGGGGTATATCCTTGTCTGTGCCGTGTGAGGGCAGAGAATGTAGGACTCCGAGCGGACCGACCACCGGGAAATCTCGCTTCCCCGGACCAGGGGATACACAAAGTCGGGCTCCAGCTCCGCAGTCACCGCCCGGACCTTCCGCTTGGCCCGGTCCACCCGGTTGCGGACGGTCACATTTTCGCCCCGCTTCCCCATAATATCCAGATAGTAAACGGCATTGGCACCGCCGGTAAAGACGCCCGTGCGGGCCTTATAGGGATTGCTGCCCAAAACCGCGTCTATCACAGGGGCCAGGGCCGCCGGGGCGTTTATCCAGGGGGAGGCGGGGTCGTTTTTATCCGCGGGATAGGCGGCGGTCTTCTCCACATCCACAAAGGCCATGACCGACTCCGCCGTGGCATCCGGCGCCCGGGAGGCCCGCAGAAAGGACTTTCGCCTGGTCCAGCAGCTATAGGGCACGGGAAAGGTGTGCCTTTCGCCTTTCCGGATGAGGACCAGAGCGCTTCGGCTCTGGGCTCCCTCAAAGGGATTCACGTTGCCCAGGTCCTCCACCTGCAGCACCCGGAAGGGGATGTCTCCCTTTTCCAGCCGAAACCGGCGGAAGCCCGCCCCGTTTTGGGCCGACTTAAACATAGCCTGCCGCAGGACGAAGCAGAGAAGGCCCTTTTCCCTGAGAAACCGGTCTATAACGATGCAGGTGACCAGGACCGAAATGTCCTCCTTTAAGAAGCTCAGCTCCCGGCCCCGGGCCCGGAGCAATCCGTACTCCGGCCAGAGATGGCGGGACTTTTCCTTGTATTTTTGCGGAAGATACTCCCAGTTTACCCAGGGCGGATTGCCCACGACCACATCGGCCTTCTCCGAAAAAAAGGCGAAGATCCGGTTTAGGAGGATGTTGGCCAGTATTCTCCGGTTGGTAAGGTCGTACCCCGCCAGACGATGACGCAGCTCCCGGCAGTCCTCGCGCCGGTCGATCAGCTGCAAAAGGCTGTCGGCGCAGAAGGAGGGCTGCTCCCGGGCGGCGCTCTCGCAGATAGAGTAGGGGAGCTCGCAGATCAGGCCGCAATTTGTGTCGATGACCAGGACGTTCCCCTTCTGCAGGGGCATATTGATGATGTCGTAATGGTATATGGGGATCACGAAGCCGGGGCGGGAGCCAATCCGGTCCAGGACTGCGGCCAGATAGTTGGCTTTTGCCGTGAGGACCGCCAGGGCGTTGATGTCGAAGCCGGCGACGCCGGCCGGCTGTGCCGGCTCCGCCCGCCGCAGATGCAAAACCCGGGTCAAAAAGGTCCCGGCCCCGCAGGTGGGGTCCAGGAAGCGCAGGTCCCCCATGTTTTTCCCGCCGGCAGCTGCCGCGTCCTTTATGGCGCGGTCCGCAAGCCAGCCCGGGGTATAGTACTCCCCCAGGGCATGGCGGATCTCCTTGGGGAGCACCGTTTCATAAATAGACTTAAAGCTGTCCGGGGGGAAGGTCTGCAGAAACGCTTCCACGGAGGGGACCGTATTGACCGCCTCCAGGCAGGCCCGAAGTCTGCCGAAATGGGTCTCTATGGCCGGGTCCCGGTACTTCAGGAGCCAGGAAAACCAATCGTCATAGCAGTAATTGCAGATGCCCAGGCTTGCAAAGGCCTGGCCGGACAAAATGGACTCCATGGTGTCGCCGTCCCCGTCCTCCCGGGAAGCGGCGGTGCGGACCATGTTGTAGGCGATGAGCTTTATGAGCACGCTGTAGAAGGTCTGCAGGCATTTTAAAAGCCGGGTCAGGCTGACCTCCTCCGCCGCTTCAAATCCATACAGGGCGCATAGCTCCTGCCGGCGGATCTTGGTATTCCGGGAGAGGATCGCGTCCAGGTCCCCATAGGTGAGGGTCAGCTCGCTCTGCCACATGGAAAACAGAGGGTCTCCCCTATCCTGCAGTGCTTCCAGCTTATGATACAGGCAGTGGAGCATTTCCCGCTGGGCGGCGAACAGGGGGGAGTTTTTGTCCCGAAGCTGCGCGAGTATGGCGTGAAGATCGTACATAAAAGCCCCCCTGCGTGAAAAATACTGTACTTATGTCAGGACCATATTACAATAGTTTCCTTTCAAATGCAAGCCGCCGGGGACGTGCGGCGGAAGTAAAAGCGGCGCCGAAAGGCGCCGCTTTTACGGATGGAAGCTTTATGATCTTATGGCTCGGTTTTTTCGTACTCCACATACTGGAATTTCAGACCGTTTTCCTCCAGCACTTCGCTGACAGAGACGGGCTTCCAGTGGGGGTCTTGGTCCAAATTGGGGAAGAAAGCGTCCGCCGGGGCGTCGGCAAAAACCTTGGTGACATAGACCCGGGTGCAGTAAGGCAGGAGCTGAGCATATACCTCCTGGCCGCCGATGACGAAAGCCTCATCCCCAGCCAGGGCAACCGCTTCTTCCAAAGAGCGGACCACCTCCGCCCGGTCCGGGGTAAAGTTGTCCCGGCGGGTCAGCACCAGGCTGCGGCGGTTTGGCAGGCCCCGGCCTCCGGGAAGCGATTCTAAAGTCTTGCGGCCCATGACCACCGTGTGGCCGGTGGTGAGGGCCTTGAAGCGCTGCAGGTCGGCGGAAATGCGGAACAGCAGCTGCCCGTCTCTGCCGATGCCCCAGTTTTGGCTCACGGCCACAATAGCCCTCATAGGCGCGCCCTCATATAGCCACGGGGATCTTGTCCTCAAAGGGCTGGGGATCGTAGCCCTCCAGGGAAAAGCTGTCCCGGGTGAACTGGTAGAAGTCGGTAACGGTGGGGTCCATGACGAATTTCGGTGCCGGGCGGGGGTCCTTTTCCAGCATCTTCTCGATGATGGGCACATGCCGGTCGTAGATGTGGGCGTCGGCAATGACGTGGACCAGCTCCCCGGCCTCCAGGCCCGACACCTGGGCCATCATGTGCACCAGCACCGCGTACTGGACCACGTTCCAGTTGTTGGCGGCCAGCATATCCTGGCTGCGCTGGTTTAAAATGGCGTTGAGGGTGCAGCCGGAGACATTGAAGGTCATGGAGTAGGCGCAGGGGTAGAGGGCCATCTCGTGGAGGTCCTGGAAGTTATAAATATTCGTGAGGATGCGGCGGCTGGCGGGGTTGTGCTTCAGGTCGTAGAGCACCCGGTCCACCTGGTCCATGTCCCCCTCGGGGTAGTGGTGCTTTACCGAGAGCTGGTAGCCGTAGGCCTTACCGATGGAGCCGTTTTCGTCGGCCCAGCTGTCCCAGATGTGGCCGCGGAGATCCTTTATATTATTGGACTTCTGCTGCCAAATCCACAGGAGCTCGTCGATGCAGGTCTTAAAATAGGTGCGGCGCAGGGTCAGGATGGGAAACTCCTCCTGCAAATTATAGCGGTTCACAAGGCCGAACTTTTTCACCGTGTGGGCGGGGGTGCCGTCCTCCCAGTGGGGACGCACGGCCAGGTTGGTGTCCCAGACGCCATGCTCCAGAATGTCACGGCAGTTGGCCTTAAAAATCTCGTCGGCGCGGCTCATAGGCGGGCCCTCCTTTTTTCTCTTTATCTCTGCTTTTCCAGCTCAGCCAGCACCCGCGTGGCGATGACCGGGTCGGACTCATAGTGAACGTACACGCCGTTGACCCTTTGGGTGTCCTCGGAGCCCTTGCCGCCCAGGACCACCACGGAGCCCACCGGGGCCTCCCGCAGGGCGCGCTCCACGGCGATGACCCGGTCCGGCTCGATGATGACCTCCGCGGTCCCGTCCGCGGCGGCATGGGCCAGGCGGATGTCGATGTCCCGGGGGTCCTCCAGGTCCGGGTCGTCGGCGGTGAAGAACACACGGTCGGCGTACCGGCCGCAGGCCTCGCCTACGCCCTGAATACGGGCGGGGGAACGCTGCCCGGCCACGCCGATGACCACGGTGACGAACTTATCCGGGTAGTCCTTTTTCAGGGCCTTCAGCACCGCCTGGCAGCTGATGCCGTTGTGCATATAGTTAATGAAGATCTTCAGGCCCGCGCCCTCCATCACATCCGCCCGGCCCGGCACCACCAGGTGCTCCAGAGCGGCGGAGATGACGGCGGGGTCGCCGCCCATGTCCCGGCCCACGGCAATGGCCGTGAGGGCATTCTCAATGTTGAAAAGACCGTCCATGCCCACCTTATAAATGTCCTGGCGGCCGGTGGCCTTTTCCGTGACGGTGAAGGCATAGCCCCGGGGGAGTTTCTGCACATTCGAGGCGGTATAGTCGCTTTCACCGTCCTCGGCCATGCCCACCACAAGGGTGCGCTTAGCCTTTTTGGCGGCGGCAAGCACATGGTCAAAATAGTCCGTGCTGCGGACGATGATGGCGGTGTCGGAATTTTCCAGCAGGGCCTCCTTGCACTTGAGGTAGTCCTCCATGGTGGGATGCTCATGGGCGGAGATGTGGTCGGGGCCGATGTCCAGGAAAATGCCGTAGCGGAAGTGTTGGCCGTAGGTGCGGTGGACCTGGTAGGCCTGGCTGCTGATCTCGGCGGTGACCACGGGCAGCTTGTGCTCCCGGGCCTCGGCAAAGAGCTGCTGCATTTCCAGAGATTCGGGGGTGGTCAGATGGGTGTAGGTCACCTCACCGCCCAGGTCGTGCTCCATGCCGGAGAGAAGGCCGGTCTTGGTGCCGGTCACAGCGTCCATAACGGCGCGGGTCATATAGGTGGTGGTGGTTTTCCCCTTGGTGCCGGTGATGCCTACCAGGGTAAAGGCACGGGAGGGGTGGTCATAGAACCACTGGGCCGTCAGGCTCTGGGCCTTGCGCACGTCGCTGACCAAAATAGCGGGCAGGTCGCTCTCCAGCTCCTCCTGGGCCAGGTAACACACGGCTCCGGCCTCCCGGGCCTTGGCCAGGTACTCGGGCTTAAAGCCGTAGCCCTTGCAGATGAACAGGTCACCGGGTTTGACGGTGCGGGAGTCATTGCTGACGCCCAGAATGTCCACATTCCGGCCTATGCCCCGCAGCAGCAGGCCGCCGGAGCGCAAAACGGATTCCAGTTCGGTTGTTTGTTTCATAAAAGGAACCTCCTTTTTGTCATTGGAATGGATCAACAAAAAACTCAGGAAAAATGGATCTTCCAGTCCTGCAGATCATAAAACGGATCGGTGATGGAGGGGGTGACGCCCTCGATGGCACCGGAGGTGGTGAGGATAGAGCTGCGGGCAAAGCAGATGGGCGCGATGGGCGTCTGCTGCCGAAAGGCCTCGTACAGCTTGGCCGCCGCATCGGCATGGGCGTCGCCCACGGCGGTGCGCTCGGCAGTGAGCAAGGCGGTGAAATTGGCGTCATTAAAGCGGCCATAGTTATTGGAGCCGCCGGTGGAGAGCAGGTCCGTCAGGTCCCAGTCGGCGGTCATTTTATACTCGCCGTAGTAGAGATCGAAGCGGCCGCTTTTCAGCCGGGAGACAAAGTCGCTCCAGGGCACAGCCTCCACGGTAACGCGCAGGGCGGAGGTGCTGAGGGCGGCGGCGATTTTCGCGGCGGCGCTCTGCTTATGGGTATTCTCGGAATTCACCAGCAGGGTCACGGACACAGGCTCTGCGCCGCTGCCATAGCCGGCGGCGGTGACGGCGGAGGTGAAGCTATCCGGGGAATAGACGGTGTCCAGACTCTTAGGATAGAGGGGGGAGGCGGGGTTCACCGGGAGCTGGGCCGCCGTGCCGTGGCCCATGAGGAAGGAGCTGACGCAGCCGGCCCGGTCGATCCCCAGGCTCACGGCCCGGCGCAGGTCGGCGTTGTTAAAGGGGGCGCGGGAGGTATTGAAGCCCAGGTAGTGCAGCACGGTGGTGTCCGCGTCGGTAAAGTCACCGGAGGACACGGTGCCGGTGGAAGCGGTGTTGGACAGGTCGCAGCGCAGCAGCTGCACCTCCCGGGCGTAAAAGGCGTAGGAAACGGTGTCGCTGTTTTTGCAGGTGTAGAGGTCCACCCGGTCCATGGGCAGCTTCAGCTGCTGCCACCAGGAGGTATTGGCGGTGAGATAGGCGCTCTCGGTGCCGGAGGCGGCCACGTAGGTGTAGCGTCCGGTGCCGGTGGGCACCAGATCTCCCTCGGTGCCGGACTTCACAATGGGAATATCCAGCAGGGAGATGAAGGACGAATTGGGGCGGCTGAGGCGGATGGTCAGGGTCTGGGAGCCGCTGGCGGAGATGTCCGACACCTGGCTCAGCCGGCCGCCGTAGCGGGCCGAGGACTGGGCCCGGCGAAGGGTGGCCGCCGCGTCGGACGCGGTGAAGGCTGTCCCGTCGGAAAAGGTTACGCCGCTGCGCAGGCGAATGGTCCAGGTGTAGCTGGCGGCGTCATAGCTCCAGGACTCAGCCAGGACCGCCTCCGGCTCCAGGGTCAGACTCAGGCGCACCAGCCCCTCATAGAGCAGCTGGCCGATATCCTGCTGGGTGCCGTCGGCGCAGATGATGGGGTCCAGGGTCAGGCCCTGGAGATAGGGCAGGGAAAAGGAGGAGATGGTGGTATTTTTATCCTTCTCCTTTTGCTTGTAGTAGTCGGCCAGCTCGTTATAGATCTCATTGGAGTCGGCGTCGGCATCGCCGCCGCTGCAGCCCAGCAGCGGAAGGACCAGGCAGAGGGTCAGAAGCAGGGATACAAGGCGCTTTTTGTTCATGACGGTTCCTCCAGAGCGATCAGGGCGGCCTGCACGCCACGGGCGTTGCCCACCTTGCGGTGGGACCAGTACAGGTCCTGGCGGCAGGCGGAGCAGTGACTGCAGACGTCGATGCGCGTTACCCCCAGCTTTTCCAGCCAGTGGGCATTGATGCCCTTCAGGTCCACATGCCACTTTTCGCCCCGGCGAATCATGTAGGGGTCGGCCTCCGGGCCCAGGGCATCGTGCATGGCGGCGGGGACATCGTCGTCCGTTTCAAAGCAGCACGGGCCGATGGCCGGGCCCAGGGCGCAGAGCAAATCTTTCGGCTCCGCGCCGAAGGTGTCGTGCATTTTCAGGGCGGTTTTGGCGGCCAGGCCCGCTGCCACACCCCGCCAGCCTGCGTGGACGGCCCCAATGGCCCGATGCACCGGGTCATAGAGCAGAATGGTGCCGCAGTCGGCGGAAAAGACCACCAGGGAAAGGCCGGGGGTGTCGGTAATGAGGGCGTCCACCTCCGTGTAGTCCCGAGGGCGGAGCAGGCCCTTTCCGGCGTCCTGCGCCGTGACAAGACGGATGTTTTCCGAGTGGGTCTGCTGGGTGAAAACAGTGCTCTCCGCCGTCACCCCCACAGCGGCGCAGAACCGGCGATAGTTCTCCCGCACATTTTCATCGCTGTCGCCCCGGCTGATGCCCAGGTTCAGGCTGTCCCAGGGGGCGGGGCTGACGCCGCCTGACCGGGTGGAGAAGCCGTGACGCACCGGCGCACCGTCCAGCAGGGAGCTGGACAGCCACAGCAGGTCGTTATTTTGATGGGTGAGAAAGGACATGACGGGACTCCTTAAAAAGGGATGGATGAGTGGGGGGTACGGATTGCCACAGCCAGTGTGCGCACTGGCTTCGCAATGACAGGGTATAGGCGAGATTGAATTTTTTACGCATTCCTGCCGCAGCAGTTCTTATACTTTTTGCCGGAGCCGCAGGGAAATCGCCGAAGCGCCGCCGGTGGCGGATACAGCGAGGCGATTTCGAGGAAGTGCCCCGATTGGCGGCCATGATAGTGGCTGCCGATCGGATGGCACGACGGTGTTACCCCGGCGGCACAGCAGGATTTTCGCAAAAGATGTGGGAGTTACGCATTCCTACCGCAGCAGTTCTTATATTTTTTGCCGGAGCCGCAGGGGCAGGGGTCGTTCCGCCCGATCTTCTGCACCCGGCGGGGCTGCTTTTTCACGGTGCCGTCGCCGCCGACGCTCTCGCCGGTGGCCTTGGCCACCCGCTCACGCTTGATCTCCTGGTCCTTCTTCAGGCGCACGGAGTAGAGCCGCCGCACGGTCTCGGACTGGATGGAGGAGATCATGTCCTCAAACATATCCAGAGATTCCTTCTTATAGGCGATGATGGGGTCGGTCTGGGCGTAGGCCCGCAGGCGGATACCCTGGCGCAGGTCGGCCATGGCGTCGATGTGGTCCATCCAGTATTCGTCCACCACACGCAGCAGCACCACCCGCTCCACCTCGCGCATGACGGGGGAGGTGAACTCCTGCTCCTTCTGCTCGTAGTAGGCGGCGGCAGCGGCGGTGAAGGCCTCGGTGACGTCCTCGGCGGTCTTTTCCTGCAGCTCCTCCTCAGTAAAGCGTACGGCGAACTTGGGGAAGTACAGCCCCTCCACCTGGCGCAACAGCTCCCGGCAGGAGGCGGGGTCCAGATGCTCGTTTCCGGCAAAATGCTCCGCCACCAAGTGGGAGATGGAGGTGTTCATCATGTTCATGATGATATTCTTCACGTCCAGGCCGTCCAGCACCTGCTTGCGCTGGTCATAGATGATCTCGCGCTGCTTATTCATGACATCGTCGTACTCCAGCACGGACTTACGGGCCTGGAAGTTCCGGGACTCCACAGTGGTCTGGGCCTGCTCGATGGCACGGGAGAGGATCTTCTGCTCGATGGGGGTGTCCTCGTCGATATTCAGCCGCTCCATCATATTGTGGACCCGGTCGCCGCCGAACAGGCGCATGAGGTCGTCTTCCAAAGAGATATAAAACCGGGTCTCGCCGGGGTCGCCCTGGCGGCCCGCACGGCCACGGAGCTGGTTGTCGATACGGCGGGAGTCGTGGCGCTCGGTGCCGATGATGAACAGGCCGCCTGCCTGGCGCACCCGGTCGGCCTCGCCGGCGATCTCCTCCTTATGCTGCTGGAGCTTCTCGGCAAAGAGCTTGCGGGCGTTCAGAATTTCCTCGTCCTCGGTCTCGGCGTAGCCGGTGGCCTCGGCGATGAGCTCGTCGGACATGCCGGCCTTACGCAGGTCGGTCTTGGCCAGGTACTCGGCGTTGCCGCCCAGCATAATATCCGTACCACGGCCGGCCATGTTGGTGGCCACGGTGACGGCCCCAAATTTACCGGCCTGGGCCACGATCTCCGCTTCCTTTTCGTGATTCTTGGCGTTGAGCAGGTTGTGCTTGATGCCCTCCCGGGTCAGGAGCTTGCCCAGCAGCTCGTTTTTCTCAATGGAGACCGTACCCACCAGCACAGGCTGGCCCTTTTCGTGGCACTCCTTGATCTGGCGGATCACGGCGCGGTACTTGCCGTTTTCGGTCTTATATACGGCATCGGTATTGTCGATACGGATCACCGGGCGGTTGGTGGGGATCTCCACAATGTCCAGCTTGTAGATGGTGGAGAATTCCTCCTCCTCCGTCAGGGCCGTACCGGTCATACCGGAGAGCTTGCTATACAGGCGGAAATAGTTCTGGAAGGTGATGGTGGCCAGGGTCTTGCTCTCCCGCTGGACGGACACATGCTCCTTGGCCTCAATGGCCTGATGCAGACCCTCGGAGTAGCGGCGGCCAAACATCAGACGGCCCGTGAACTCGTCTACGATGATGATTTCCCCGTCCTTGACCACATAGTCCACATCCCGCTTCATGGTGCCGTGGGCCTTGATGGCCTGGTTGATGTGGTGGGCGATGGTGCTGTTTTCGGGGTCGGAGAGGTTCTCCAGACCGAAGAACTCCTCGGCCTTGGCAATGCCCCGGGCGGTGAGGGTGGCGGTTTTGGCCTTTTCATCCACCACATAGTCCGCGTCGATGGCGGGGTCCTCCTCGGCCTTGTCGTCGGTCTCGGTGACCACGTATTTCTTCAGCCGGGCGGCAAACTGCTCGGCCTGGTCGTAAAGCTGGGTAGACTTTTCCCCCATGCCGGAAATAATAAGGGGGGTACGGGCTTCATCGATGAGGATGGAGTCCACCTCGTCCACGATGGCGAAGTGGTGGCCCCGCTGGACCTGCTCGCTGGCGTAGATGGCCATATTGTCGCGCAGGTAGTCAAAGCCCATCTCGTTGTTGGTGCCGTAGGTGATGTCGGCGGCGTAGGCGGCCTGGCGCTCGGCCTTGGTCATATCGTGGATGATAAGGCCCACGGAAAGACCCAGGAAGCGGTGGACCTTGCCCATCCACTCCGAGTCACGCTTGGCCAGGTAGTCGTTGACGGTGACGATGTGTACCCCCTGGCCGGTAAGGGCATTGAGGTAGGCGGGGAGGGTGGCCACCAGGGTTTTACCTTCGCCGGTCTTCATCTCGGCGATGCGGCCCTGGTGCAGCACGATACCGCCGATGAGCTGCACCCGGTAGGGGCGCAGGCCCAGCACCCGGTCCGCCGCCTCCCGGACGGTGGCAAAGGCCTCGGGGAGAATGTCGTCGGTGGTCTCCCCATTTTGCAGCCGCTCCTTAAACTCGGCGGTCTTTGCCTGAAGCTGGGCGTCGGTGAGGGCTTTATACTCCTCCTCCAGCGCCTCGATCTTGTCGGCAATGGGATAGATTTTTTTCAGCTCGTGGTCGCTGTATGTACCGAAAATCTTGGTAAGCAGGCCCATATCTAAAAACTTCCTTTCTGTGCAGTAAGTGTTTGCAAATAGATACTAAAGTATACCACACTTTTATTCTATATGCAAACACAGCGGGGCAAAAAAGTCTTTTCGCCCCGCTGCCTAAGTTTTGAAACTTTGATAAAGTTTCAAAACTAAAGATTTTAATGGTGCGGGACACCCTTCTTGGGTTTCCCGCACACTCCCTTCCTTCGTAATTATACCACTTTATCGACAGCCTCAGCAATTCGCCCTCACCCTCCGCCCGCGAAGTGTTAAAAAGCCGTAAAAAATATTCAAAACAGGGTCTTTTAATTGTGTTTTAAATATATTTATGCTATATTAAATAAAAAAGAGACGCGGAGGGGCAGGCATGCAAAAGAAGATCTGCTACAAAAAGCTCTTTAAGCTGATGATCGACCGGGACCTGAAGGGCCACGACCTGCGGGAGCGGGCGGGCATCAGTCAGTCCACCTACTTCAAGCTCCAGCATGACCAGCCGGTGTCTACCCAGATGCTGGTGCGTATATGCAGTGCCCTGGACTGCCAGCTGTGGGATATCGCGGAGCTGGTGGATAAAAAGGACAATATACTATAAAAGGAAGGCGAGGAATCCTATTGTTAAGCAGAACCAACGCAAAACGAAAAGACCATTTTGAAAAGACCCGCACCCTCCTTACGGAGAAAATAAGGGAGTCTCTGGTGTCGGTGTTGCCCATTATCATCATCGTGACGCTGCTGTGCCTGTTTTTGGTGCCCATGCAGCCCACGCTGCTGCTGACCTTTCTCATCGGCGCGCTGATGATCGTGGTGGGTATGGGCCTTTTCTCCCTGGGCGCGGAGCGGTCCATGACCATTATCGGAAACAAGATCGGTACGGCCCTGACCAAGACCAATAAGCTGCCGGTCATCCTGCTGGTGGCCTTTGCCCTGGGGGTGGCGGTGACGGTGGCAGAGCCGGACCTGCAGGTCCTGGCGGACACCGTGCCCAACATCGACAAGTCCGTTCTCCTGGCGGCGGTGGGCATCGGCGTGGGTTTTTTCATGGCGGTGTGCGTGGTGCGTATCCTCTACGGCATCAACCTGCGGTGGGTGCTGCTGGGGTGCTACATAGCCGTGTTTGCCCTGGCGACCTTTACGGACAGGGAATTCCTGTGCATTGCCTTTGACTCCGGCGGCGTGACCACGGGGCCCATGACGGTGCCGTTTATCCTGGCCCTGGGCGTAGGTATCTCCCATGTGCGAAGCGACCGTAAGGCGGAGGCCGACAGCTTCGGCCTGGTGGCCCTGTGCTCCATCGGGCCCATCCTGTCGGTGCTGCTGCTGGGCTTTTTCAGCAGCGGCAGCGGTGAGGCGGCGGCCATTACGCCGGTGCATTTTGACAGCACCACCGGCATCGGCACGGCCTTTATGCAGGAGCTGCCGTTGTATATGAAGGAGATGGCCATAGCCATGCTGCCCATTGTGGGTATCTTCCTGTTGTTCCAGCTGTTTGTGTTCCGTATGAATACGCGCAGCTTCGGCAAAATTTTCGTGGGTATCGTGTATACCTATGTGGGGCTGGTGCTGTTCCTTACGGGCGTGAATGTGGGCTTTTCCAACCTGGGCGCGGAGCTGGGCGCGGCACTGGTCAGCAGCTCTCTGGAGTGGCTGCTGATCCCCCTGGCGGCGCTGCTGGGCTGGTTCATCATCTCGGCAGAGCCTGCGGTGGCGGTGCTGGAAAAGCAGATCGAGGAGGTCAGCGCCGGCGCTATTCCCGGCAAGGCTATCAAGGTGAGCCTGTCGGTGGCCATTGCCCTGGCGATGGGCCTGGCCATGCTGCGGGTGGTGACGGGCGTCTCACTGCTGTGGTTCCTGGTGCCGGGCTATACCATCGCCCTGGGCCTGTCGTTCTTCGTGCCGGATATTTACACGGCCATCGCCTTTGACTCCGGCGGCGTGGCCTCCGGCCCCATGACGGCGACCTTTATGCTGCAATTTATGATGGGCGTGAGCATCGCCCTGGGGGGCAATGTGCTCACCGACGCCTTCGGCATTGTGGCAATGGTGGCAATGATGCCGCTGCTGTCCATTCAGGTGGTGGGCTTTTACTACCAGCGCAAGGCCCGGAAGGTCACCCGGGAGCTGGAGAGCTATGGTGACTGCGATATTATTGAGCTGTGGGAGGAACCGGCATGAATTATGTAATTTCCATCGTTACGCCGGAGGCGCTGCCCCGGCTGGAGGCGCTGACGGAGGAGCTGGCCCTGCCGCTGAACGTCACCCTCCTGGGATATGGCACGGCCATCCAGAGCGTGCTGGACTTCTTGGGCATTGAGTCCAACGAAAAGCGGGTGATGCTCTCGGCGGCCACGGAGGAGAAGACCCGCGCCTTTATCGACGGCCAGCGGGAGCGTCTGCACCTGGGCGTGCCCGGCCACGGCATTGTCATTGCCGTACCCATGAAAAGCGTAGGAGGAGGTAAAACCATGGAATTTTTGAAAGGCGCGGAGGTCGGCTCGGGGAAATATAAGCCGGAGCTGAATTTCGCCTATGAGCTGATCGTGGTCATCGCCAGCCAGGGCCAGAGCGACCTGGTTATGGACGCAGCCCGGGCCGCCGGAGCCCGGGGCGGCACGGTGCTCCACGGAAAGGGCACCGGCGATGAGCAGGTGAAGAAGTTTTATAACATCACCATCGCCCAGGAGAAGGAAGTGGTGCTTATCGTGGCCCGGGCGGAGCAGAAGGCGGAGATCATGCGCTCCATTCTGGAAAAGGCCGGGCCCGATTCTCCGGCCCAGTCCATTGCCTTTTCCCTGCCCACCACGGAGGTGGCCGGCTTCGGCTTCCCGCGGGAAAAAAACTGAACGCAACAGGCAAAAGCAGCCCTGTCCAATGAAAATCACCACATAAAAAAGAGGGCCGACCCACTCGGGTCGGTCCTCTTTCTTATATGGTCCTATATGGTATGCCCAATCACGACACAGTGGAGTAAGGATGTCAATGCGCCTGCATCACCCGCCGGGCCGCACGGATGAAGTCCTCCCTGCCGAAGATCACCGGCACCGGATACACCGGGTTGGCCTCCGCCTCGGCCCAGGCCGCCATCTGGGGCAGGTCCTCCGGACGGATGCAGTCAAAGCCCGTAGGGATGCCCAAGGCCCGATTCATGTCGTAAATGGCGTCGATAAACGCCCGGGCCTTCTCCGTCCGGCTCCCCGCCGGGCACAGGCCCACCACATCCGCCAGCTCCGCCAGGCGTTTGTGGGCAGCCGGTCCATACTCCTCCAGCATCACCGGCAGCAGAACGGCGTTGGCCCGGCCGTGGGGCACGTCGTACAGTCCGCCCAGAGTGTGGGCCAGGGCATGGACATTGCCCACGCTGGCCCGGGTGAAGGCAAAGCCCGCCCGGTAGGAGGCCGTCAGCAGCTCCTGACGGGCGTGGAGGTCGCCCCCGTCGGCGCAGGCCGCCGGGAGGTATTGGAAGATCGCCGCCACCGCCTGCCGGGCCAGGTCACGGGTCTCCCGGGTGTTGTAAAACCGGCCGATGTAGGCCTCCACCGCGTGGGTCAGGGCGTCCAGGCCCGTCTCCGCCGTCACCCGGGCCGGGAGCGACACCGTCAGCGCCGGGTCCAGAATGGCCCAGCGGGGGATGAGACAGAGGTCGTTCACCGCGTATTTATGGTGGTTTTCGTCCGTAACCACGGCGGCGATGGTGGTCTCCGACCCGGTCCCGGCTGTGGTGGGCACCGCCGCAAAGGGTACGATTTTTCTGCGGACCTTCAAAAGCCCCTTCAGCTGCCCCACAGAGCGGTTGGGCCGGGCTAGCCGGGCCGCTGCGGCCTTGGCTGCGTCCATGGGACTGCCCCCACCGATGGCCACCATGCTGTCGCAGCCTTCGGCCCGGAACTGGGCTACGATCTGCTCCACCGTCTCAATTTTCGGGTTGGCCGTGACGGCGTGGAAGCCGCTCCAGGCCGGGAGCTTTTCCGCCATGGCGGTAAATTCCGGCGCGGCGCACTGGCGGCGGCTGGCCACGATCATGGGCTTTTGGCACCCGGCGTCCGCCAGCAGCTCCGGCAGCTTTTGCAGGCTCCCGGCTCCGGTGATGCATTCCGGCCTGCGCCAGGGCAGTACCCGGGCCCCCAGGCCAAAGCAGGCCTGAAACACCCGACAGTATATTTTTTTAAGCAGCATAAAGCGCACATCCTTTCCATGGGCTATTATGCCGCATTTTAGGCGGGATTGCAAGACGGAACGGGGAGGGATATTGTAGGGCGGGGTGAGGAGTGCGGTGGGCGGGACGATGTGGGCATCGTCCCCTACGGACGCGTTACAAGGGGGGCGGGGGCGGAGACCCCTCAGTCAGCCTAACGGCTGACAGCTCCCCTTATCAAGGGGAGCCTTTGGATATTACGGATTGCCACGGGCGCTTTGCGCCCTCGCAATAACAGTTTTTTGGCATGGGGGCGGGGGCGCGAAAAAAAACCGGGGCTTTCGCCCCGGTTTGGATTTTTTGGTATGTCAGTCGGTCTCGATGAGGCCGTAGCCGCCGTTGTTGCGGCGATACACCACGCTCACCGTCTCCGTCTCCACATCCCGGAACACATAGAAGCTGTGGTCCAGCAGATTCATCTGCAAAATGGCCTCCTCGGTGCTCATGGGCTTCACGGTGAAGCGCTTGGTGCGCACCAGGTCGTAGGCAGGCTCCTCCGCCACGTCGAACTCCGCCGGCACCTCCGGCACCAGAGCCTCGGCCCGCAGATTCTTGGCAAGGCGTGTCTTGTTCTTGCGGATACGGCGGTCGATGAAATTCACGGCCTCATCAATAGCGCTGCGCATATCGCCGTCGCGATCCTCCTCCTGGGCACGGAACAGTGTGCCGTTCTGGCTGCGAATGGTCAGCTCCACCACGCAGCGGTTTTTCTTCTCTACGGCGAAGGTCACAAATGCCTCGGCTTCCTCCGGGAAGTACCGATCCAGCTTGCTGATCTTCTTCTCGGCGTACTCTTTCACGGAATCATTCAGGGGCACTTTCTTGCAGGTAAATGTGAACTTCATAGTTTTGGCTCCTTTCGCTTGTGTCTATACCAAAAGGGTCGGGGAGGAGTTTCCCTTCATCCTTTTTTGCATTATACCACATCACTATGAATCTGAAAAGCCATATATTTATTTTTGTGAAAAATTAACAAAATTGTAATGATTCGTCTGTATCCGACCAAAACCGACTCCCCTCGACAAAACCTCCTATTTACAAATCCCGCCCCGGGGGCTATCATAAGTCTCGGAAGCTTTCCAATATCCCACCCGCTTGGGCCGCTCTGTCTTTGATGGGGCGGCTCCTTTTTTTCTTGCCATCGGGGCGCAAACTTGCTATACTGAGAGCAAGTAAGAGAGGAGGTTTTCTATGAGCCATTTATCCCTTTTGGAAAACAGCTATCGCCGCAAGCACTTGGCTTGTGTGCGTCATATTACCCTGGACCCCACGGGCCCCGGCGTGGTGCGCATCCATATGATCCCGCCCCACTCCCAGTCCCCGGAGGACCCGTTTTTGCTGCTGCTCAACGGCGCACAGCTTGTGCCGCTGAACTTCTCCTGGGCGGTGCTGCTGTCCGAGTTCATGTACTGCATGGAGCCCTATGCCGGGCTGGAGATCAGCGCCGATGACTGGGAGTCCATGCTGGAGCAGGCCGTCCGCGGCGCAAAAAAGAAGGTCTACCCCTTCGTAAAGGCCGACCTTCTCCGGGAGGACATGGGCACGCTCCTGCGCTCCCTGGTGGCCATCGCCCGGGGTGAGGAGCCGGAGGTGGAGGTGGCCCCGCTGTCTCTGGGCGAGTACGCGGATAAGATGTCCGCCCCCCACCGGATGGACCTGATGGTCAGCGCCATGACCCGGGACGGCCTGTGGCACTGCAACCAAAAGTGCCTGCACTGCTACGCCGCCGGGCAGCCCATGGGCGAAGTGAAGGAGCTGGACACCGCTCAGTGGAAGGAAATTTTGAAGCGGCTCCAGGGGGCCAATATTCCCCAGGTGACCTTCACCGGCGGGGAGCCCACCCTGCGGAGCGACCTGGTGGAGCTGGTGGACGCCGCCCAGTGGTTTGTCACCCGGCTGAACACCAATGGCCGCCGCCTGATCCCGGAGCTGTGCAAGGCCCTGTATGAGGCCAGTCTGGACAGCGTGCAGGTGACCCTTTACAGCGACAAGGCCGCCGTACACAACGCCCTGGTGGGGGCTGACGGCTTCGGCGACACCGTTACCGGCATCAAAAATTCCGTGGCCGCGGGGCTCATCGTGTCCATCAACACCCCCCTTTGCAGCCTGAATCGTGACTTTGCCGACACGCTTCGCTTTGCCGCCTCCCTGGGTGTAAGGTACGCCACCTGCTCGGGCCTTATCCCCTCCGGCGCCGCCACCACCGACGGCAGCCTCTCCACCCGCCTGTCTGAAACGGAGTTGGAGGACATTCTTCGCGCCGCCGTGGAGACGGCCCACGAGCTGAACATGGAGCTGGACTTCACCAGCCCCGGCTGGCTCCCGGAGGAGAAGCTCCGGGCCCTGGGCCTGCAGCTGATCCCCTCCTGCGGGGCCTGCCTGAGCAACATGGCCGTCACCCCCGACGGCACCGTGGTCCCCTGCCAGAGCTGGCTGGAGGGCGTGAGCCTGGGCAACATCCTCACAGACCCCTGGGAAAAAATCTGGACCAACCCCCAGTGCGCCGCCATCCGCGCTGAAAGCGCCAAAATGGAACATCTCTGCCAGCTGCAGACCGGCAACCAAAAGGAGGCAGCCCAATGAAAAAGAAAATTTTATCCCTCCTGATGGGCCTGCTCCTGGTGGCAGCTCTGCTCCCCGCCGCAGTGCAGACCGCCTGGGCCAGCGACTATGACTATATTCAGAGCTATCTGCTGGATGTCACCCCCAATACCAACGACGGCAGTCTCTCTATCCGCGCCACCTTCCAGTGGGAGGCCCTGGAGGACCTGCCCGCTTCCAACAGCCAGCAGGGCGGCGTGAAGATCGGCATCCCCAACGGCTCTCTCCGGGAGCTGACGGCCCTCACCGACAACATTGCCGACATTCAGCACGACAACAGCTATGTTTACATCGACTTCACCCGGGATTTCCAGGCCGGAGAGGTGATCGATTTCGCCTTCTCCTGGGTCCAGGAATATATGTACACGCTGGACGGCAGCACCGTCCGCTATGAGTACACCCCCGGCTGGTTTGACGGCATCCGGGTGGGCTCCATGACCCTCACCTGGCACGACCCGGCAGGCGTCACCGGTGTGGCTTCCGACGGCGACACCTACGGCGGCGACCATGTTCTCACCGCCACGGACATGGGGTACAAAGAGAAGCTGTCTATGGCCGTTACCTACGACAGTTGGCCCACCGCCCTGGACAGCCAGTACAGCAAGGACAATCTCCCCAACGATTACTATAACGACTACGACTATGACGACCACTCTTCCGTCAGCGATATTTTCGCCTCCATTATAGCGATCTTTGTGGTCATCGTGGTCATCTCCGTCTTTGTGGCCGTGATCGGCTCCATAGGGCGCTATGCCGGCGGCTTCGGCACCCGGTATGTGTTCGTCAACGGTCTGTGGTATCCCCGCGGCCCCGGCGGCAAACCCCGTCCCGGCAGCGTAGGTACCAAGACCCGGCCTCGCCCGCCCCAGAGCAGCAGCAGGAAGGGCGGCTTCGGCGGCGGCAGCCGGGGCGGCGGATTTGGCGGCGGCGGCTTCAGCGGCGGCAGCCACTGTGCCTGCGCCAGCAGCTGCGCCTGCGCCTGCGCTTGTGCCTGTGCCGGCGGCGGCCGCGCCGGATGCAGCGCCAAGAATCTCTACGGCGCCATCCATCTGGATAAAGATTCCAGTGAAAAGCTGAGTTAAGGACAAGAGGAAAAGCACCCCCGGTAGGGGGTGCTTTTTTGCGGGGGATGGGGGAAAGAGGAAAGTGGAAAGTTGGGGGCGGGACAAGGGGTGCGCGGGAGCCGACCCCTCAGTCACGGCGGAGCCGTGACAACCTGCCCACCGTCATGCCAGCCGATTCCCGGCCACTATCGTGCCCGCCAATCGGGGCACTTCCTCGAAATCGCCTCGCTGCATCTGCCACTGGCAGCGCTTCGGCGATTTCCCCTTGCGCAGGGGAGCCAATAAAAAATCTCCCATCCATCTCTCGATGGATGGGAGATTTTTTCACGCGCCGGCATACTGCCGCTTTAAAAACTGCAGAAAGTACCGCGTAGCCGTGTTGGCCGCCGGGGGAGCCTTCACAGCCGCGCCCATCTGGCGGTGCACCGGCTCCGCCAGGGGGATCACCCGGGCCTGGCCCTCATATCCCACCAGCGAAAAGGCCGACAGCACCGATACGCCCAGTCCTCCCGCCACCATGGACAGGATGGCCGCGTCGTCCGAGGCCGCCACCTCCACCCGGCTCATCTCCTGGGGCAGCATGCGCTCCACATACTGCTCCGGCGCCGAGAGAAACGGCTCCTGCTGCAGCCGCTCCAGGGGGATAGAGTCTTTTTTCCAGTCGAATTCCGGCGGCACCACCGCCACCAGGGGCGCGTCAAACAGCGGTGTCCAGTAAAATCCCTTGCCGCAGGCCTCATCCACCAGGGCCAAATGGATATTTCCCTCCTCCAGCTCCGAGGCCAGCTCATACCCCCGCACCAGCACATCCACCCGGATCTCCGGATGGATCTTGCGGAATTTGCGCAGCAGCTCCGGCAGCTGGGCCCGGGCAATGCTGGCAAAGCAGCCTATGCGCAGGGTGTTTTCATGCAGCTTTCCCTGGATCGCCGCCTCCCGCCGCAGAGCGTCTCCCGCGTCGATCACCGCCTGCATATAGGGCAGCAGCTGCTCCCCCTCCTCCGACAGACGCACGCCGTGGCTGCCCCGCACCAGCAGGGTGCAGCCCAGCTCCGCCTCCAGGCGGTTTACCATGTGCGTCATGGCCGACTGGGTATAGCCCAGCTGGGCCGTGGCCTTGCCAAAGCTGCCGCACTGTACGGCCGTCAGCAGTGCCCGCAGCTTTTTATCATCCATAATTTCCTCACTTTCCCATCCGTGGACATGCCTGTATATTTTTCACAAAAAACCTCAAACTATTTCTCAATGTATCACAACTCCGGGCTGTTTTCAATCCCATGTTTGTTAATATTTTGCCAACTTTCCCAATTCTCCCGCAAAGTGTTTTATAGGCAATTTATTTTGTTCATGGCTCCATAGAAAATATTCATTTCCATTGTCATGAAAAAAATGATACCCTTATTATAAACTTTGCATGACCTGCAAAGTCTGGTATAAGAGAGAAAAAAGAGAGATTCAAAAGAAACGGAGGCACTTTTGCCATGAGTAGTAGTAAAGGAAAGTTTACCCGTGACGTTATCGTTGTGGGCTTCGCGCTGTTTTCCATGTTCTTCGGCGCAGGCAACGTCATCTTCCCGCCCTATCTGGGCATGGAGTCCGGCCCCCAGTGGCTGGCCGGCTTCTTCACGTATTATGCCGCCGACATCGGTCTGGCCCTGCTGACCGTGTTCGCCCTGCTGCGGGTAGGCAGCAGCGAGGCGGTGCTGCACCGGGCAGGCCGCGTGCCCGCAGAGATCCTTATGTGCGCCATCATCCTGTGCATCGGCCCCATGGTGGCCATCCCCCGCACCTCCGCCACCACCTTTGAAATGGCCATCACCCCCAACCTGCCCGGCGTATCCCCCATCCTCTTCTCCATTCTGTTTTTTGCCCTGATCCTGGCCCTGTGCCTGAAGGAGTCCGCGGTGGTGGACATCGTGGGCAAGGTCCTCACCCCGCTGCTGCTGGTGGGCCTGTTTGCCATCATTATTAAGGGCATTTTCACCCCTCTGGGCACCATTGCCTCCGCCCCGCAGGTGGCTAATATCGCTGTCACCGGCATCAAGTCCGGCTACCAGACCATGGACGCTCTGGCCGCCCTGCCCTTTGGCATCATCGTGCTGCAGACCGCAGCGGACAAGGGCTATTCCGGCAGCAAGTCCAAGCTGCGCATTGTGGGCGGCGGCGCTGTGCTGGCAGGCGTTCTGCTGCTGCTGGTATATATGGGCCTTGCCTATCTGGGCGCCACCGTTTCCGGCCAGTACACCAGCTCCACCGGCCGTGCTGAGCTGATCATGGCCATTATCCAGGCCCTTATGGGCAAGGGCGGCATGATCATCTTCGGCGTGGTCGTAGGCCTGGCCTGCGTCACCACCGCCATTGCCCTCACCAGCTCCGCCGCCGCCTATTTCTCCGAGCTGTGCCGGGGCAAGGTGAGCTACAAGGTGTTCGTGATCGTCATCTGCGTGTTCAGCGCCGTGGTGTCCAACCTGGGTCTGGACCGTATCGTGTCCATCGCGGCCCCGGTGCTGGATGTGGTATATCCCCCCGCGCTGATGCTGATCTTCATCTCCCTGCTGATGCCCAATGTATCCGACTTTGTCAGCCGGGGCGCCGCTCTGGGCGCGCTGCTCACCAGCGTGCTGTGCACGGTGCACACCTATACCGGCAAGCTCCCCTTCCTGGAGGCCCTGCCCCTGTATGAGCTGGGGCTCAGCTGGATCCTTCCCTCCCTGATCTTCGCGCTGGCAGCTGCCCTGCTGTGCGCGCTCTTCCATCCCAGCCGCGCTTCCTCTCCCAAGCCTGGTGAAGAGCTCTGACCGCCGCAGCTGTCTTCCCTCTCCTTTTGGAGCCGCCCTGTTCCGGGCGGCTCCTCCTTTTTCTCCATACATGCAAAAATCTCTCCCGCCCTGTGGGCGGGAGAGATTTCTTTTTTATTTCCGGCGGCGGCTTCCGCCGCGCTTTCCGGCCATATAGCGGTTGAGCTCCGACTGCTTACTGTCTGACAGGGACATAAACTGCTTGAGCTTGTCCTCAAAGGTCTGCTCCGCCGGCTCTGCGGGTGCAGCGGCCGGCTGCTGCGGTACCCGGCGGGCGGGTGCCTCCCGGCGCGCTGGGCGCTGGGGGCGGGGCATGGCCTGCTTGATGGAGAGGTTAATTTTCCCCTCCGGCGTGATGGCCAGTATCTTCACGGTGACCTCCTGCCCCTCCGAAAGAAAATCATGCACATCGCTTACAAAGGTGGGGGCCACCTCCGAAATGTGTACCAAGCCGCTTTTTCCCTCCGGCAGAGCGATGAACGCGCCGAACTTTGTGATGGTGGTCACCTTACCGGTGACGATATTCCCAACCGCCAACTCCATAAATTTGTGTTTTTTCTCCTTTTTGCGAATTATTCAGTCTCAGTGGTTCACGTCATAAAAGATCCGCTCGCCATCCTCGGCCAGGCCCAGCTGGTCCTTGGCCAGGCCCTTGATAAATTCCTTATCGTCGGCCTTGCTGAGGTCGGACTCCAGGTCGCTGTTTTCCTTTTTCTGCTCCTGCAGCTGCTGGCTCACAGTCTCCCGCTGGGCCTTAGCCTCGCCCAGCTGGCCATAGACCCGGATCAGCTGCACCACCACTACGGCCAGCAGCACCAGCAGCACCACCAGCGTGATCGGCGCGCTGCGCTTCTTCCTTTTCACCTGCTTCAAGCGTCCTTCGCCTCCTCTTGCCCCGCGGCATCTTTCCTTTTGTATAATTTTATTTTACTGTATTTTTTTAAAAAGGCAATGACTTTTTTCGCCGAAATCCATACTTTTTTGCAAAAACCCAGAAAAATTCGTATCGGCCGGCCCATCCAGTGCCAAAGCTGCGCCGCCGTGCCCCACCAGAACTGCCATATACCCCGGAATACCGGCGCCAATAGCCGCCAGTAAAACAGGCCTCCCAGCCCGGCGCAGGGCAGCACGTACAGCCTTAGCTCCCCCTGGCCCAGAGACAGGGCAAATCGCAGCAGCGCCCACCCTACCGCCAGCACATACAGAAGGTCCGTCACATGTGTCAGCAGCCGTCTGCGCCGGTTTATGCGCACGGTGCGCAGCAGGTCATATATCACTCCGGCCGCCGCCCCCAGGGCAAAGGCCGCGGCGATGGTCTGGGCCTGGAGCCGGATATACAGCTCCATCCCTTATCCCAGCAGCCGCGAGAAGAAGGACCCCTTCCGCACCGGCACGTCCTCAAAGTTCATCCCGTCGATATGCCCCTCCACCAGCAGCTCCCCGCCGTCCAGAGACAGCTTGCCGATGTGCAGGTCCTCCCCGCTGATCACCAGCACCCCGGCCGCCGTGCGCATCACCACGCTCAGCTCGTCAAACCGCTCCACATCCTCCACGCCGGTCACCGTCAGCTTTTCCCGGCCCGTCAGCTCCAGGCGCTGGCTCAGCTCCGCCGCCTGCTTCAGTTCGTATGCCATAAAAACAGACCTCCCATACACGGTTTGTTTCAGTGTATGGGAGATCCCTCTCCATTATGACGGTTTGTCCGGTGAGATCTCCCGGTACATGGCAGCCGCGTCAGCCTTGCCCACGTTGTCCTGCACGCTGAGCACCTCCACCTGCAGCTCCTTCTGCCCGAAGCGGATGCAGATTCGGTCGCCCGCCTTCACATCGTAGCTGGCCCGTTGCACCCGTCCGTTCACCGACACCCGCTCATTGTCGCAGGCCTCGTTGGCTACGGTGCGGCGCTTTATCAGCCGGGAAACCTTTAAATATTTGTCCAGTCGCATGGTTTTCTCCTTGCAAAAAAATCGGTGCCGGTGCAGTACGCACCGGCACCCGGATATAACGGATACTTACTCAGCCACGGCGTCCTTCAGAGCCTTGCCGGCCTTGAAGGTGGGGTTCTTGCTGGCAGCGATCTCCATGGTCTCGCCGGTGCGGGGGTTGCGGCCCATGTGAGCGGCCTTCTTCTTTACCTCGAAGGAGCCAAAGCCCACGATCTGCACCTTATCCTCAGCCTTCAGAGCCTCGGTGATAGCAGCAATGGTAGCAACAACAGCAGCCTCGCTGTCCTTCTTGGACAGGCCGCTCTTCTCTGCAACAGCAGCGATCAGTTCGGTTTTGTTCATGTTAATTTCCTCCCATATTTATCCTTAGTTCTTGCTATATTCCAAACGAATTCTCGTTTCAGAATCATTTTGCCCGGTCCCACAGCCCGGTCATTTCCTCCAGCGACAGATCCTCCACGGCCCGTCCCTGGGCCTTGGCACCGTCTTCCACGGCCCGGAACCGGTGAATAAACTTCTCGCAGGTGCCGGCCATGGCCTCCTCCGGGTCTACCCCGGCAAAGCGGCCCACCTTCACGGCGGCAAACAGCACATCGCCCAGCTCCTCCTGCACGCCCTGGCCGCTTTCCACAGCCTGGCGCAGCTCCCGGACCTCTTCCTCCAGCTTCAGCAGCGCTCCGGAGATATCGGGCCAGTCAAAGCCGGCGTCTGCCGCCTTTTTCTGCAGCTTTTCCGCCCGCCAAAGGCCCGGCAGGCTCCGGGCCACGGAGTCCATGGCGTCGCCCGTGCTCTTTTGGCCCTTTTCCGCCCGCTTCAGCTGCTCCCAGCTCACCAGCACGGACTCGGGGCTATCCTCGTGGGCCGTCCCAAACACATGGGGATGGCGGTACAGGAGCTTTTTCACCACGCCGTCTACCACGTCCTCCATGGTAAACCGGCCCCGATCCTTTTCGATGTCGGCGTGAAAGACCACCTGCATCAGCACATCGCCCAGCTCCTCCTGCAGCAGTGCCGCGTCGTCCAGGTCGATGGCCTCGGCGGCCTCATAGCTCTCCTCCAGCAGCCCCCGGCGAATGGAGGCGTGGGTCTGCACCCGGTCCCAGGGGCAGCCCTCCGGGGAGCGCAGCAGCCGGATGATCTCCAAAAGATCCTCATAGCCATAGCGTGGCTTACTCGTAAAATTTACCATAGTTTCCCCTTTATTGCAATAGGAATTCGTATTTTTCATGACTTAAATAGAAATTTTGCTATTTTTTCGCCCTTTGGCAGCTGCAGGATCTCCTCCCTGCGCAGCACCTCCAGACACAGCACCAGCACGGCGTATACCGCCGCCGCCGCCAGGATCGCCAGCAGCGTGGCCGCCCCTGCCCTTATATGCCGGGACAGGAGCCCATAGCCGCACCGGGCCGCCGCCGCCATGGCCGCCGTAGAGAGCAGGAGCTTCCCCGCCGCGCCGCCCAGGTGCAGCCGGTTTGGCACCACCAGGGCGATGGCCAGCAGGTTCAGAGCCCCGATAACGGCGTAGCACAGCAGCGTGCCTATGGGCGCGCCGCGGATGGAGATGGCCGGGTCCGTCACCAGCAGGTAGTTGGCGGCGATCTTCACGGCCCCGCCGATAAGCAGGGTGATGACGGGGATGCGCTCCTTGCCGTAGGCCTGCAGGATGCCCGCCGTGGCGATCATCAGGCACACAAAAACGGAGGCGATGCCCAGTATCCGCAGGTGATAGGCCGCCGCCTCCGCCGTCTGGGGCACCGCCGGATACAGCAGGTGCAATATCGGCCCCGCCAGCACCGAAAGGCCCACCCCCACCGGCAAAGCCACCACCATGGCCAGCTTCAAAGCCGAGGCCGCGTTTTTTGCGGCGGCCTCGCCCCGCCCGGCGGCGGTAGCGGCACTGATGGACGGCACCAGGCTGATGGTCAGCGGGTACATAAAGGACGCGGGCAGGGCAAAGAGGGTCATGCCGAAGGTATATTCCCCGTACAGAGCCGTGGCATCCATCTCCGAAAGGCCCAGGGAGCGTTGCAGCGTTCCCAGCACCAGGGCCTGGTCCAGAAGGGTTATGAGACTCATGCCCACAGAGCCCAGGGTCACCGGCACGCCGATCTTCAGCACCTGGCGCAGTATCTCCCGCCGGCCCTGGGGCACATCCGTCCCTTTCTGGCCGCCGCGGCTGCGCAGCAGCCACACCGTCAGCACGGTCAGGCCTATGGCCGCCCCCACCGTCACGCCGGAGATAGCCCCCGCCGCGCCCTGCTCCGGAGGCGCGCCCCGGCCCACCAGCAGCCAGGCCGCCGTCAGGCCCACCAGCAGCTTGCAGGCGGACTCGATGATCTGGCTCACCGCCGTGGGCAGCATATTCCCCCGGCCCTGGGTGTAGCCCCGGATGGCCGAGAGCATACACACGCACAGCACCGCCGGGGCCAGGGTCCGTATGGCCGGTGCGGCCCGGGAATCGTTCAGCGCCTGGGCCAGCGGCCGGGCGAAAAACAGCATCACGCCGCTGCACACCACGCCCAGCAGGAAGAAAAGGCCCAGCGTCACCCGGAAAATGCGCTTTCTCTGATTCACCTGCCCCAGCGCCTCCGCCCGGGACACCAGGCGCGACAGGGCCAGAGGCAGCCCCGCCGTGGACACGATGAGCAGCAGGCTGTATATGTTGTAGGCCACATAGAAGTGGGCCATTCCGTCCTTATCCAGCAGATTTCCCAGGGGGATCTTATACACCGCGCCCAGAATTTTGGTCACGGCCACGGCCAGGGTCAGGACGGCGGCGCCCTCCATGAAGTTTTGCTTGCGCTGGGGCAAAGCCATCCCTCCTCCCGGCCTTTTCGGCTTATTTTTTCATCGCGCGGTAAAAGGCGGCGAAGTCCTCCAGGTTTTTTTGGATCTTCTCCGGGCGGGTGATGTACTCATTGGGGTACTTGGCGTGGAACACCCGCTCAATGCGCCCCGCCGCCGGGTCCACCATTTTGGTGGAGCCCCCGGCCCCCAGGGAGAGGATGCTGTGCAGCTCCTCCATGATGTAGATATTATACAGTCCCTCCGCGCCGCTTATGCACCAGCCGATGTTTTCAAAGCTGCCGGACATGTACTTCTGCCGGTAGAGATAGTAGGGGTGGAAGTCCGCCTCGCGCAGGGCGGAGATGGAATAGTCCAGCATCTGCCCTACCTCCTCCGCCGTGGGGATCTTCTGCCCCTCCAGGAGGATGCGGCTGCCCTTTTTCAGGGCCAGGGTATGGACCGTGATATTGTCCGCCCCGAAGGACAGGCACTTGTCCAGTGTCCGCCGGAAGCCCTCGGGGGTGTCGGCGGGCAGGCCCGCGATGAGGTCCATGTTCACATGCCGAAAGCCCATAGACGTGGCCAGGTGCATAGTCTGCTCAATGTCCGCCGCCGTGTGCCGCCGTCCGATAGCCTGGAGGACGCTATCCTCCAGGGACTGGGGATTCACGCTGATGCGGTCGCAGCCGTGGTCCAGCAGCACCTGGAGCTTCTCCCGGTCGATGGTGTCCGGCCGCCCGGCCTCCACGCAGTACTCCGCGCAGCGGGAGAGGTCAAAATTTTTATTGAGATGGGTCAAGAGTCTATCCATTTGCCCGGCGGAGAGAGTGGTGGGCGTACCGCCGCCCATGTAAAAGCTCTTTACGTTCAGCCCCAGGTCCTTGACCATCTGCGCCGCCTGGGTGATCTCCCCCAGCAGCACCTCCAGGTACGGCTCCATGAGCCCGAAGCTCTTTTCCACCGCCTGGGACACAAAGCTGCAATAGGCGCACCGGGTGGGGCAGAAGGGGATGCCGATATAGAGGGAGATGTCCTCGGGCTTCAGATCCGCCTGGGCCTTTATCCCCGCCTGAGCCGCCTCAATGCACAGCTCCCGCCGGGTCTGGGAGACGCAATAGGTGTCCCGGAGCAGGCGGTCCACCTGCCGGGGCGTCATCCCCTTTTCCAGGTAGCCCGCCGCCAGCTTGGCCGGGCGGATGCCCGTAAGGGCGCCCCAGGTGGGGGTCACGCCCGTTACTTGCCGGGCCGCCTTGAAAAAGCTCAGCTTCACCGCCCGCTGACGCAGGCGCTCCCGCTCGTATTCATCCGCCGCCGCGTCCAGCGCTACCCGGGAAATGCCCTGTTTCATGCAGCCCCAGTAGCTGATAGTGGTCACCGCGGTGGCGTATTTTCCCCCTTGGGAAAGGCTCACGCTGGCCCAGTTTCCCTCCCGGTCCTCCGGGTCGTCATACACCGGCCGCTCCTGGGGGAAGAAGGCCAGCAGGCTCTGCTCTACGGCGTACCGGGCGTCGTGGCCCTTGAAAATCAGCTTCATTCTCTCAGCCCCTGCTTCATATACGGATTCATCCGCCGCTCAAAGTCCAGGTCGGTAGGGCGGTCATGGCCGGGATAGACCCTGTACTGCCCGGGCAGCTCCGCCAGCCTTTTAAGCGACCGCAGAATGTCCTCATAGCTGCCGCCGGCAAAGTCCGTGCGGCCGCAGCTGCCGTAAAACAGGGTGTCGCCGGAGAAGATCACATCGCCCACCACCAGGCACACAGATCCTCGGGAATGGCCCGGCGTCTCCAGCACCCGGATAGTCAGGCCGCCCAGCTTCAGGCAGTCGCCCTCCTTGTAATACCGCTGATTTTTCTCCGGCAGCCGGGGGCACAGCAGGTCAAAGCCGCCGGCGGCACGGTCGGTGACATCGTTTTCGTGGATATAGACCGGCAGGTCCGGCCACTTCTCCAGCAGTCCGCCCACGCCGGTATAGTGGTCAAAATGGCCGTGGGTCAGCAGGATCATGGCGGGGGCACAGCCGGTCTGCTCCACCGCCCGGGCCACCCGCTCCGCCTCGTCGCCGGGGTCGATGACGGCACAGAGCTTCGCCGTCTCGTCCTGAAGAATATAGCAGTTGGTCCCAATGGGGCCCACGGTCAGCGAATCGATCTTCATAGTGCTCCTCCTTACAGCTGGTCGGTGTCCACGATGAGCGTCACAGGCCCGTCATTGACGGACTCCACCTCCATGGACGCGCCAAACTCGCCGGTCTCCACATGAAAGCCCTTGTCCCGGCAGAGGGAAATGAACTTTTCATAGAGCGGAATGGCGACCTCCGGCCGGGCAGCGGCCAGAAACTCCGGGCGGCGGCCTTTTTTGCAGTTGCCGTACAGGGTAAACTGGGACACCACCAGCACCTGGCCCCCCACATCCTCCAGGCTGCGGTTCATTTTCTCGTTTTCATCCTCGAAAATGCGCAGACCCATGAGCTTGTCCGCCAGCTTTACGGCCTGGGCCTCGGTATCTTCATGGGTCACGCCCAGAAGGATGAGAAAGCCCGGGCCGATCTTTCCGATCACAGCTCCGTCCACGGTGACGGAGGCACTTTTCACGCGGGTCAATACAGCACGCATAGTGAATTTCTCCTTTTTTATAGAAAAATTAGAAAATGTCCTCGTTGGGGAGGACGGATTGCCACGGGCGCTTTGCGCCCTCGCAATAACAGAGGTTTGTATGGGTGCGGTGGCACACGCGGGTGCCACCCTACAAGAATTTTTGTAGGGCAGGGCCCGTGTGCCCTGCCGGAGGTGCGGCACAAAACCGGCGGGCGGACAGAGGCGTCCGCCCCTACGGATAGGGTGCAAGAGATGCGGGGGGCGGGCGACCGCAAGGGTCGCCCCTACGGAGGGTTACAAAGTAGTACAGGGGGCGGGACGATGTGGGCATCGTCCCCTACGGAGTGTTTACCGATAGGATTTCGTAGGGGGCGGCGTCCTCGACGCCCCGCGTCTGTTACAAGATGTGCGGTGGGATGAAGAATCCCCCAGTCACGGCTTCGCCGTGCCAGCCCCCTTTAGGCAAGGGGGCCAAGGGGACGGGGGATGCGGATGTCCCTGTTGCGGTGCCCAAAATTTTTGCGCTGCCTTACGGCTGTCGCTTAAAATTTTGACCGCGGCCACTCGCTCACTTCGCTTCCTCTGCCACCGGCAGCGCTCAGTTCGCTCCCCACAACCAGTGTGCGCACTGGCTTCGCAATGACAGCTCTTTCGCCAGTTATTTTCCGGCGGGTCTTGTGACGCGCATAACACCGGACACCTGCTCCAGGCGGCGGCGCACGGTGGAAAGCTGCGTGCTGTCCGCCACGCTCACCTCAATGGTGATAAGGGCGAAGCCGTCGCTGGTGCTGCGGGCCGACATATTGGTGACCCGGGTCTTGGTGGAGGACAGAACGGTGGAAATGTCCATGATGAGATTCAGCCGGTCCTTTGCCACCACCTCCAGGGTGGTGCTGTAATCCTCCCGGGTATTGTCGCCCCAGGAGACCTTGATCCAGCGGCCCTCCTCCTCGGGCTTGCGGCGGGCGGGGTCCGCGTTGGGACAGTCGGCCCGGTGGACGGACACGCCGTAGCCCCGAGTGATAAAGCCCACAATATCGTCTCCGGGCACAGGGGTGCAGCACTTGGCAAACTTCACCAGGCAGTTGCTCAGCCCCTCCACCACGATGCCCTGCTCGCTCTTGGTGCGCTTGGGCACGGCGGGACGGGTCTTCTCCGGCTCGTCCTTCAGGGGCACCTCGGCGGCCCGCTCCTCCTGGTGCATTTTGAGAATGCGCTGAATGTCCTCCCGCAGGCGCCCCACCAGCTTCAGGGAGCTGACGCCGCCGTAGCCGATGGCGGCATACATGTCGTCCAGGCTCTTATAGGCCAGGCGCTTGAGAATGCCGGGGAGGTTTTCCTCCGCCGTCAGCTCTTTCAGGCTGACGCCGGTGCGCTTGATCTCCGACTCAAAGGAGGCGCGGCCCCGGACGATGTTCTCATCCCGGCACTCCCGCTTGAACCACTGGCGGATCTTGCTGCGGGCCTCGCTGGACCGGGCGATCTTCATCCAGTCCCGGCTGGGGCCGTGGGCGGATTTGGAGGTAACGATCTCCACAATGTCGCCGTTTTTCAGCTTGGAGTCAAACTGGGCGATGTGGCCGTTGACCTTGGCGGCCACCATGTGGTTGCCCACGGCGGAGTGGATACTGTAGGCAAAGTCGATGGGCGTGGCCCCGGCGGGCAGATTGATCACGTCCCCCTGGGGGGTAAACACAAACACCTCGTCGGCGAACATATCCACCTTCAGGGAGTGGATAAAGTCCTCGGCGTCGGCCCCCTCCTGGTTTTCCAGCAGCCGGCGCACCCACTCGTAGTCGTGCTCGTCCCCGGCGCCCTGGCCGTTCTGCTTGTACTTCCAGTGGGCGGCGATACCGTATTCTGCGATCTCGTGCATCTGCTGGGTGCGGATCTGCACCTCGAAGGGGATGCCATTGTCCCCCACCACGGTGGTGTGGAGGGACTGGTACATGTTGGGCTTGGGGGTGCCGATATAGTCCTTAAACCGGCCCAGGACCGGCTTATACAGGTCATGAATGATGCCCAGCACGTTGTAGCACTCCGCCACGGTGCTCACAATGACCCGGAAGGCAAACAGGTCAAACACATCGTTCAGAGACTTGTTCTGGGTATACATTTTCCGGTAAATGCTGTAGGGGTGCTTCATGCGGCCGGAGACCGTGCCTTGGATCCCGGCCTGCTCCAGGCGCTTTGTGATCTGGTCGTGGATGGTGGCCATAAAGCCGTCATACTCCGACGCCTTTTCGTCCAGGGCCTCGATGATCTCCTGGTAGCCCACAGGATCCAGGTATTTCAGGCTCAGGTCCTCCAGCTCCCACTTCATCTTCTGCATGCCCAGACGGTGGGCAATGGGGGCGTAGATCTCCATGGTCTCCAGAGACTTCTGCCGCTGCTTTTCCGGGGTCTGGTACTCCATGGTGCGCATGTTGTGCAGGCGGTCGGCCATTTTGATGAGGATGACCCGGATGTCCTTGCTCATAGCCAGGAGCATCTTGCGCAGATTCTCCATCTGCTCCTCCGCCTTGGAGGCGGCCTGCACCCGTGTCAGCTTGCTGACGCCCTCCACAATGTCGGCAATGGTGGGAGAGAAGGTGCGGGCTATGTCCTCGTGGGTGGCGTCGGTATCCTCAATGGTATCGTGGAGCAGGGCGGCGGCAATGGACTCGGAGTCCAGGTGCAGCTCCTCCGCCACGATCTGGGCCACCGCCAGAGGATGGGTGACAAAGGGCGAGCCGTCCTTGCGGTTTTGGCCGCGATGGTGCTCCTCGGCATAGACAAAGGCCGTGTGGATCAGCTCAAAATTGGCCCCGGGGTTATAGCTTCGGACCGTCTCCTCCAGGCGCTTGTATTTTTCCTGTACGTTCATATCCGCTGACCTCACTTTCCCTTACTGTATTCCAGCAGCGCTGCCCAGTAGGGCGACTGCTCCAGGTCCACCTTGCCCTGCCGGGCCGGCAGCTGCAATCGGACCGTGTCTTCCTGTATCTCTCTTTGCAGCAGGCCCCGCTCGCAAAACAGCTCCAGGCAGAAGCAGGTGTGCAAAAACGGGTCCGTGCCCGGAACGGCTGCGGAAAGTCTGCGCACAAAGGGCAGATAATATACCCGCGCCCCCGCAGGCGCCACCTCCTGCTGCAGCGTCCGCCAGACGGCCACGCACTGCTGGCGGGAGGGCAAAAGCCGCTGGGCCTCCCGGGCTGAAAGGGGTCCTCCCTCCTCCAGCCGCCGCAAAAGCGTCAGGGATTCTTCCTCCCGGGCGGAGCTTTGCAGGGACGGGCGCAGGTCCACCACCTGCAGCTGCACCGTGCGGCTGCCCCGGAACTCATTTACCTGCAGGTAAAAGGCCACGTCCACCCGGTCCCCGGGCTGGGCCGGGCACTGCTGGACGGTGGTGGAAAAGAATATGCCCTCCAGCTGCGTGGTCCCCTTGGACAGGCGCATTTTCAGGTGGCGGTTTTGGCCCACGTTCTGGGCCCGGTCCAGCGTTACCCCCAGCAGGCAGAAAAGCGGCCGGTTGTTGCCGTTGCCGTAAGGCTCCAGCCGGCGCAGCTGCTCCACCTCCCACAGGCTCACCAGCTCCGGCCGCCGCAGCACCACGTCCACATCCAGGGCGGAAGTCGGCAATCGTCCGTTTAAGAATCGCAGCACGCACCGGTTCATCCGGGCCCGGAAGGCGGGGATATTTTCTTCTTCGATGGTAAAGCCCGCCGCCAGCTCGTGGCCGCCGAAGCCCAGGAGCAGGTCGCTGCACTCCTCCAGGGCGGCAAAAAGGTTGAATCCGCCCCAGCTGCGGCAGGAGCCCTTGCCGGTGTGGCCGGAAATGTGGATCATAAAGCTGGGACAGGCGTATTTTTCGCTGATGCGGGAGGCCACAATGCCCACCACGCCCTGGTGCCACTGGTGGTCCGCCAGAACGATGGCGTTGCGCTCTTCGGCGGGCATGGCCTCGATCATCTCAATGGCCTGGGCATAGATCTCCTGCTCCACCGCCTGGCGCTGGCGATTCAGTTCGCACAGCTCCCGGGCCAGGGACTGGGCCTGGATGGGGTCCTTGCACAGCATCAGATCCGCCGCCCGGTCCGCCTCGCCCATGCGCCCGGCGGCATTGATGCGGGGCGCCAGGACAAAGCCGATCTGCACGGAGGTGACCTCCTTTTGGTCCAGGCCCGTCTCGTGCAGCAGGGCCCGCAGACCGATGAAGTCGCAGTCTGCAATGCGGCCAAGGCCCCGGACTACGATGGTGCGGTTTTCCCCGGTCATGAGCATCACGTCTGCCACCGTGCCCACAGCGGCCAGAGGACAGTACCGGGTCAGCAAGGTCTCCTTGTTTTCCTCCCCGCCCAAGGCCAGTACCAGCTTCAGCGCCACACCGCAGCCGGCCAGATGCTTGAAGGGATAGGGGCAGTCGGGCCGGTGGGGGTCCACCACCGCCACGGCGCGGGGCAGTTCCTCCTTGCACTCGTGGTGATCCGTCACCACCACATCCATGCCCAAAGAGGCGGCAAAGTCCACCTCCTCCACGCCGGTGATGCCGCAGTCCACCGTGACCACCAGGTCAACGCCCCGGTCCCGGAGGGTGCGCATGGCATCCACGGAGAGGCCGTAGCCGTCCTCAATGCGCCGGGGGATGTAGTGGCTGACCTGCGCGCCGCAGCGGCGCAGATAGTCCACCAGAATGGCGGTGGCGGTGATGCCGTCCACATCGTAGTCGCCGAAAACGGCGATGTGCTCCCCCGCGTCCAGTGCCCGGCGGATGCGCCCGGCGGCCCGGTCCATGTCCTTCATCAGGAAGGGCGAGAGGGTCAGGGTGTCGTCGATCTGCAGGAAGGCCCGGGCGGCGGCATCGTCCGTGATGCCGTGGGCTGCCAGCACCGCCGACAGCAGAGCCGGGTAGCCGGCCCCCTCCAGCCCCGCCGCCGAGGGGACGGCCGCCGGAAGGTTCCACTTTTCAAATTTCATGCCCGGCTCACCTCCTTTTTTCAGGCACATGCGCATAAAGCGGGTATTATAATAGAAAATCATTATATCAAATTTGGGTGAAAAGGTAAAGGAAAATCTTGTGCCCGGCGGCCTTAGGGCTCAAAAAAGCAGACCGATGGGAAAAATCGGTCTGCAATAAGGAGTCATAGGGCTATGTTAGCCTTTTTGGTCTTGCCGATAGCCACCGTGCCGGTGATGGTCAGGGCGGTGAGGCCCGCGCCGCCGTCCGTCCGGGTGACCACCTGGATGACCCCGCCGGGCTGGCGCAAAGACACGCACTGGTCCGTCCCCCGCACGCTTGTCAGCCACGCGGCGATGGAGGCCGAGCCGCTGCCGCAGCCCCGCTCCCACACGCAGGAATCCGTAGGCTTCACATACACCAGGGGCGTAAAGCCCGTCTGGTCCTCCGCCAGCAGCAAAAGGCCCATGGCCTCACCCGGGAGCAGCTCGCTCCAGGACCGGAGGGTCTCCTCCGCCTGATCCCGGCTTATCATGTCCGCCGGGACGATCACATGGCTGATCCCCGGCAGAAACACCACCGGCAGGCTCTGCATCACCCCGCACAGCGGGAGAGACAGGGTCTCTATGCGCTCCGGCAGGGGCATGGATACCGTGCCGATGAAGCAGCCGTCAATGCGCGTCACCTGGCAGGATACCGGCCCCGGCGCCCCGGAGACGGGCAGGGTCAGGGCCCGGCTCTCCCCCACCGGCAGGTCCTGATTGAGCCAGGCGGCCATGGACATGGTGGCGTTGCCGCAGAACTCGCCGCCCATCATCTGGAGCCGGGGGGCTCCCGCGGCCAGACCCTCGGCAAAGCCCACCTGCTCGGCGTCCTGCTCCCTTTGCAGCAGCTCCGCCGCGATCCGGGGCTGCACATCCCGGGGCACAGGAGTGGTGACCAGGAGCGTGATATTTTTCGTGGGGTCGATGACCGTGTAGCACAGTTCCATTTCTTTTTCCTCCGGGGATTTTTTCTCTATTATACCCGCCGGGAAAGCAAATTGCAATTATTGTTGCCCTTTGGAAATGAAAATGATATAATTGGTGAAAGGACCCCTTTGCATCATTTGAAAGAAAGGATCATCCACTATGAAACTGAGCTTTTTCGGCGCTGACCAGTGCGTTACCGGCAGCTGCCATTGTTTGGAAGTAAACGGCAAGAAGATCCTCATCGACTGCGGCCTGCAGCAGGGCCGGGACGAGGTGGACAACGCCAGCCTGCCTTTCCACGCAGGCGATATCGACTATGTTCTGGTGACCCACGCCCACATCGACCACTCCGGCCGCATCCCCATGCTTATAAAGCAGGGCTTCCAGGGCCGCATCCTCACCACCCGCCTCACCGCCCAACTGCTGGACATCATGCTCCAGGACTCGGCCCACATTCAGGAGTCCGACGCGGAGTATAAAAACCGCAAGAATCTCCGGGCCGGCCGGCCGGTGGTGGAGCCCCTTTACACCGTGGAGGACGCGCTGCGGGTGAAGGAATTTGTCACCACCTGCGAGTACGGCGAGAAGGTAGACCTGTGTGAGGGCGTGCAGGTGGAGTGCATTGACGCGGGCCATCTGCTGGGCTCCGCCAGCATGAAGCTGACCATTACGGAAAATGGCGAGACGCGCACCATCGTCTTCTCCGGCGACATCGGCAACGTGGACCAGCCCATCATCCGGGACCCCCAGTTCTTCCACCAGGCCGACTTCGTGGTCATGGAGAGCACCTACGGCAACCGCAACCACACGGAGGTGTGGAGCTACACCGACGAGCTGGCCCAGATCATCGACGAGACCCTGGGCAAAGGCGGCAATGTGGTCATCCCCTCCTTCGCTGTGGGCCGCACCCAGGAGCTGCTGTACTTCATTCGGCAAATTAAGGACCAGAATCTGGTGAAGTCCGTGCCCAACTTTAACGTGTATGTGGATAGCCCCCTGTCTAAGGCCGCCACCACTATTTTCTGCGGCGACCTGCGGGGCTATCTGGACGAGGAGGCCCTGGCCCTGGTGAAGGACGGCACCCATATGTTCAACTTCCCGGGCCTGCACCTGACGGAGACGGTGGATGAGTCCAAGAACCTGAACCTGGACCCCTCCCCCAAGGTCATCATCTCCGCCTCCGGCATGTGCGACGCGGGCCGCATTCGTCACCATCTGAAGCACAATCTGTGGAGACCCGAGAGCGCCGTGGTGTTCGTGGGCTTCCAGTCCCCCGGCACCCTGGGACGGCACCTGCTGGACGGGGCCCAGAGCGTGAAGATGTTCGGCGAGGAGATTGCCGTCCGGGCCAAGATCGTGAATTTCCAGGGCCTCAGCTCCCACGCCGACCGGGATCACCTGCTGAACTGGATCGACCAGTTTGCCCCCGCCAAGCCCACCCACGTGTTCGTGGTCCACGGCGACCGGGAGGTGGCTCCCGCCTTTGCCGCCGATGTGGCTGCCCGGGGCTTTGCCGCCCACGCGCCCCAGTATACCGAGGTCTATGACCTGCTGGAGGACCGCATCGTGGAGCAGGGCTACCTGCCCGAGCCCAAGAAGAAGGCCTTCGAGGGCGCGCCCCGCATCTCCTCCGCCTACAAGCGTCTGGTGGAGCTGGGCGACGCCCTGGCTGCCCTTATCCGCCGCAGCCAGGGTCGGGACAACAAGACCCTGGCCGACTTCGCAGACAGCCTGCGGAAGATTCTGGAGAAGTTCAAGTTCTGATTTTATCAATGGGAGCCACGGTGATGCCGTGGCTCCCATGCTGAAAGGATACCCGCCATGTCGTCTCTGGTGAAAAATCAAATTTACACCGCTGAAATTCTGGGCTACTCCACCGAGGGCCTGGGCATTGCCCGTATCCAGGGCCAGGTGGTGTTCGTCCACAACGCCATTCGCGGCGAGGTCTGCGACATCCTCATTCTGAAGGTAGGCAAGAGCGCCGCTTTCGGCAAAGCGGTGGCCTGGCAGACCGTTTCTCCCCACCGCCGGGAGCCGGATTGCCCTTACTACCGCCAGTGCGGCGGCTGCGCCTATCGCCACATGGACTACGCCGAGGAGCTGTGGGCCAAACGCCGCCGGGTGCAGGACGCCCTGACCCGCCTGGGCGGCAGCGCCGTGGAGGTGGAGGAGATTTTGGGTGCGGCAGAGACGCTGCACTACCGCAACAAGAGCCAGTACCCGGTGTCCGCCGACGGGAAAGTGGGCTTTTACCGGGCTCGGACCCACCAGGTGACGGACCTGTCGGCGTGCCTAATCCAAAAGCCCCAGGCGGACGCCGCCGCCGGAGCCCTGCGGGGCTACATGGCGGCGCATCATGTGCCGGGATACGATGAGCGGACCGGCGCAGGGCTTGTGCGGCACCTGTATGTGCGCACCAACGCCCGGGGGCAGTCGCTGATCTGCGTGGTGGTGAACGGCGAAAGCCTCCCCCACGAGGACGCGCTGGTAGCCGCCCTGCGCCGGGCGGTACCAGAGGCGGTGGGCGTGGTACTGGGCATCAACACCCGGCGCAGCAATGTAATTTTAGGCGACCGCTACCGGACGCTGTGGGGGCAGGATACCCTGACAGATACCCTGTGCGGGCACACCTTCCGGCTGTCCATCCCCTCCTTTTACCAAGTGAATCGGGACCAGGCGGAGGTGCTGTACCGCCGGGCTGTGGACTACGCCGCCCTCACAGGTACGGAGCTGGTGCTGGACCTTTACTGCGGGGCCGGGACCATCACCCTGACCATGGCGGACAGGGCGAAACGGGTCATCGGCGCGGAGATCGTGGCCCCGGCGGTGGAAAACGCCCGGGAGAACGCCGCGGCCAACGGCGTGGAGAATGTAGAATTTTTCTGCGGCGACGCCGGGGACATCGCGGCCCGGCTGGCGGTGGAGGACCTGCACCCGGATGTGATCTGCGTGGACCCGCCCCGGAAGGGCCTGGCCCCGGAGGTCATCGACGCCATGGCGCAGATGGAGCCGCAGCGCATCGTCTATGTCTCCTGCGACCCGGCCACCCTGGGCCGGGACGTAAAGCTCCTGGCGCAAAAGGGCTATCAGGCCACCCGCGCCACCGCCGTGGACCTCTTCCCCGGCACGGCCCATGTGGAGACCTGCGTGCTTCTGCAGCGAAGCTCCTCCGTTTCCCGGTAGGCCTTCATCATACATCCGACATAATAAAACCCGGAGGGGACGCTTTCAGCAAGTGTCCCCTCCGGGCTTTTTATGCATAGACCGTTTACTTTTCCTTTACAAATGCGACGGCATCTGGGCTGCCGGCAGCGCAGAATACGCCGCCTTCAATGCAGGCCCGAAGCATCGGAACAAGCTCTCTCAGGTCCGCGGCGGTGGTATCCAGGATCTCACAGCGCAGCTTGACGATATCCTGGGCAGTGGTGCCCCAGAGATACCGGCGGCAGCTCACCTCGCACAGCCCCGCCGGATCCAGCAGCGGGTCCGTGGTATTCACGGTGCCAATGATGATGTCGTCCAGGGGCATATCCTCCGCCAGCATCTCCTCCAGCACAGCAGGAAGCTCCGCAAAGGCGGCGGCAGAGCCGGGCAGGTTGGGATCGCGGTAGGAGTAGCAGAACAGCGCTCCATTGGGGCGCACATTCATGCCCGTGCCGTAGGCGCCGCCCTGGACGCGCACAGCGTTCCAGAGGTAGCCATAAGTCATCATGGACGAGAGCACCGGCCACGCGCCGGTGAACTTTTCGCCCAGAGCGCAGAGATTGCTGCCCAGGGCGCTGTAACCCACATCGGCGGGGATCTCTATGGTGCAGTCGTCGGGGGCGTACACGGGTGCAGGGGCAGGCTCGCCCATTTCGCCGTCAGGCAGAGCGTTTATCAGGCTCTCCAGGGCCGCTGGGTCTGCCTCGCCGCCGAAGCCTACAAACAGTCGGTTTGCTGTAAACACTCGTTTTGCCAGAGCCGACAGCTTCTCGCCCAGCTCCGCTCCCCGCTGGGAGAACTGCTCCGAAAACTCCGCCAGCCACCGGGCATATCCCTCGCCCGCAATGGCCTCCCGCAGCGCATCCTCCGCCGAAAAGGCCGCCAGGGCTTTGGTGACGGCAAAGCTGTGGCCGTTCCCGATGAGCGCCTGCTTCAGGGCGTAGTCGCTCTGGGCGACGATCTCCCCAATCTTATCCGTCTCGCTCCAGCAGGTGTGGTTCAATATCTCCGCCAGGAGATCTGCGGCCTCGGCCAGGTCTTCCCGCAGCACACCGGCGGAAACCACCAGATACGGCGTGCATTTTTCCAGCTGGCCCCGGCGGGAAACAAGGTCCGTCTTGGCGCTGATACTGCCAAAGGTGGCCTTGATCTTGTTCTGCAGTGCCAGCGCCGGGAAATGCTCCGTGCGCAGCTCGCCCAGGCAGATGTTGAGCACATTCAATATCCGAAGCTCCTCCACCGTAAAGTCGGAGGCGTCAAAGTACAGGTCCAGATACACGATGCCGTCGGTGTTCAGGCTGACCTGCAGGGCCTTCCGCCCGCCAACCTCGCACGTCCGGGTCGCCGGAGGCTCCACCTCCCGGGGAATATCCCGCAGATCCAGCACCGGGAGGGTCATCAGGACCTCCGCGTCGTCCTGGCTCTGCTGCCACTGCTGCATTTTCTCCACAGCCTGCTGCTCCCGGCGGCGCTTTTCCCCATCCCAGGCAGCGGTCTCGGCGGCAATGCGCTGGCGCTCCCGCTGGGCATCGTCGGAAAGTTTCGTCTGAGAGGGCAGGGCGTAGACATAGCACTTGTCCTCCGGATCGGCCAGCATCTCCAGCAAAAGCCGCTCAAAGTAGCCGGTATCCAGCTCCCGGCGCAGGGCATCGAAAACCCCGGCGTTATCAATATGCAGCAGGGGGTCCCCGCCGTAGAGCCATCCGTCCAGAGCCTTGATAGCCAGCTCCACGCCGTAGGGCTCGGTGATCTCCCGGCAGGTGAAGGCGAAGCGCTCGATGCAGGCGTGCAGGGCGCTGCGGTCCAGGCCTTCCTTCACGATAGCCCGCACGGTCTCGGGCACAAAGCGCCGGATCTGCTCAAATTTGTCCTGAGTGGTGTTGCGCACCACCAGGGCCGCCGCAGGCTGGTAGATCCCGTCGTTTATCTCCACGGAAACATCCTGAGCCAGTCCCCGCTCCAGAAAAGCCCGCTTCAGCGGCGCCTCGTTGGAGCCGGTGAGATAGTCCGCCAGGATCTTGGCGGCATAGAGCTTTTCGATCTCGTCAAAGCGGCACAGCAGCTTACTCATGGCCATGTGGGCGTACTCCTCCCCCTGGGCCGGCGCGAAATAGACGGTGGCAGAGCCCGTGGCGGGCTTTTGCTCGGTGAAGTCAAAGTCCGGTACCAGCCGGTCGTACTTGGAGAGATACTCCCGGTCGATGTAGGCGAGCATAGCATCTATGTCCATGTGCCCGTCCAGGAAGAAATAGGCGTTGGACGGGTGGTAAAAGCGCTTGTGCGCCGCGATAAACTTCTCATAGCTGAGGTCGGGTATGTTCTCGGGCTTTCCGCCGGAAGAGAAGCGGTAACAGGTGTCGGGATACAGCAGCCGGTCGCAGGCCTCGCCCATAATGCGCTCCACGTCGGAATACGCGCCCTTCATTTCGCTGAAAACCACGCCGTTGTAGCTGGCCTCCCCCGTCTCGGGGTCAAACTCGTAGTGCCAGCCCTCCTGCATAAAGATCTCTCGCTTTTCGTAGATACTGGGGCGGAATACGGCATCCAGGTACACGCTCATCAGGTTGAACAGGTCCCGCTCGTTGCGGCTGGAGACCGGGAACATGGTCTTGTCGCTGAAGGTGTAGGCGTTCAGAAAGGTCTGCAGGGAGCTCTGCAGCAGGGAGACAAAGGGCTCCTTCACCGGGAATTTTTCAGACCCGTTGAGAACGCTGTGCTCCAGGATGTGAAATACGCCCGTGTCGTCCTCCGGCAGGGTCTTGAAGGAGACGGCAAAGGTCTTGTTGGGGTCGGGCCGGTCAAAATACAGGAGCCGTGCGCCGGATCTTTCGTGGCGCAGGGTGTAGAGTGTTGCCTTTTTGGCCTGGACATACTGCTTTTTTTCAAGCCGGAAGCCCGCCGTGATGGCGCCGGGCTCCAGGTCGGTGCATTTCTTATTTTCCGTCATCGTAGTACCTCGCTTCTGTCATAGGGTCCTGCTGAAAAGTTTGTAGTATTCATTGGTCTCCTCCAGCTCCGCCGGGGTGCCCTGAGCCTCCACGGTGCCGTCGCACATAACAATGACGTTATGGGCGTTCTTGGTGGCGGCATAGCTGTGGGCGATCATAATGGTGGTGCGGTTTTCCATGAGCTTATTCAAGGCGTCCGTCACCAGGGCCTCGCTGGTCACATCCAGATTGCTGGCGGCCTCGTCCAGGAGCAGGAAGTCTGCCCCCCGCAGCATGGCCCGGGCAATGGAGATGCACTGGGCCTGGCCGCCGGAGAAATTGGAGCCGCCCAGGCCCACATCCTCGTCAAAGCCTCCGGGCTTTTCCATAATGAAGCCATAGCAGTTGGCTTTTTTTGCTGCTTCGATCAGCTCCTCCTCGGTGACATCCCGATCCAGTCCGTAAGTCATGTTCTCCCGGACGGTGCCGCCGATGAGGGGATCCTTCTGGAACACATAGGCAAAGCGGTCCCGCCAGCTGATCAGGTCGTAGTCCACGATATTGTCCTCACCGAATCGAATGGTGCCCGCCGACGGCTCATACAGCCGCACAAGAAGCTTAAACACCGTGTTCTTTCCGGTGCCGTTGCCGCCTACAATGGCCGTCACCTTGCCCATGGGGATGGTCAGCGATACATTTTTCAGCACCTCCCGCCCCTCATGATAGGAAAAGCTCACATTTTCAAGCTTGATGTCCGCGCACAGCTCGGGAACGGGACGGCCGCTCTCCGCCTCGGGCTGAGCGTCAGCGATGCTGTTGATCTTCTGCATGGTGCCGAAGATACCGGACACAGAGCCCACATTCATAAAAAACTGCATGAGCTGCAGGCCGACGATGCCGGTGATCATGTAAAAGGCCGTCAGGTCTCCGATGGTCAGCTCTCCTGTGTGCACCAGCCTGCCGCCGATGACGAAGATGACAAAGATAAACAGGATGGAAAACAGGCTGGAGGCCAGCTGATGGGTGGCGATCATGAGCCAGTTGAGAAACTCCGCCTTATACATCCGCTTGAAGGTGGCGTTGCCCTTGGCGCTCTCCAGCTGCTCGGCGGCGGCGCTCTTAATAAGGCGGAAGTTGCGCACGCGCTCGGCCAGATACCCCAGGCTCCCGGCCATGGTGACGGTGCTGTAAATGCCCAGCTTATACATGACCTTGCCGTAGATAAAGCAGACCAGCAGCGTCAGGGGGATGATGAGCAGGGAGTAGTTTGCAAGCATGGTGTTGTAGTCATAGAGCTTTATAAAGCCCTGCACCGCCGTGACCACGCACACCACAAAGGACACCGCCATGGAAAACAGCGACGAGGGGGACTGGGCATCGGAGGTGATACGGCTCACCAGCTCGTTGCCGTTGTCCTCGTCGTAATACCGGGAGGGCAGGTGCATGATCTTTTCCCAGATCCTGCAGCGCACCCGCAGGTTGATGGTCTCCTCCATCCGGCGGGTAAAGTAGTTTCCCGCAATGGTCAGCACCGCTGCCGCTGCGGTCACGGAGATGTAGCGCAGAAGTGCCCGGGAGTCGATAGCCGTCTGGCTGGTGTCGATGACGCTGGCCGTCAGCTGGGCGCTGGTAAGCTCCGCGCTCATAGACACAACAGAAAACAGAACGCTGAGGGCGATCACAAGCCACGGCAGCTTAACGCCCTTGAGGACGCTGAAATGTTTGGATATCTTTTTCATATTTCCGCCTCCTTGGATGCGTTCTCTACCATCATGCGGTGGGTGGGGCAGGTCTCCAGCAGCTTCTCAGGGCTGCCGTCGCCCACAAGGATCCTGCCCTCGTCGGGCCCATAGAAGCGCTCCAGCAGGCTGACGGAGGTGGTCTTGCCGCTGCCGCACATGCCTACGATAGCCACCATGCTGCCGTCGGGCACGGTAAAGGAGGCGTTTTTCAGCGCCGGGGCGTCGGTGCCTGGATAGGTAAAGGTCACATTTTCAAAGCGCACCTCACCGTTTTCGGGAGATGCGGCGGTGCCGGATGGCTTGTCCTCGCCGTTCATGATGCCGCTGGCCCGCTCGAAGGAGCCCTTGATGGCCTTGATCCTGACCCAGTACTCAAACACGGCGTCCATGGTGGGGAACAGATTCTGCGCAAACAGGAAGAAGGCCAGCCACATGGCAATGTCGATCTCCTTGCGGTGCAGGAGGATCACCGCCACCACCACTACAATGAATTTCTGCAAAATATCCAAGAAGGCCGCGATACCGGCAGAGATATTGTCCAGCCGCACCAGGCGCATATTGGCCTTCAGCAGCCCGTTTGCGGCCTGGCGGCCCTTTTCGCTTTCGCTTTGCTCGTTGGTATAGGTCTTTATCAGCGGCAGGTGGCTGATGCGGTCGGCCAGGAAGCTGGTCAGCTCACCGATGCGGTCGTAGGAGCGGGTGGTGGCCGTCTGCACCTTTTTGCCCATGATCAGCACATAGATGTATTTCAGCGGCAGCATAGCAAAGCAAGACAGGGCCAGCACGCTGTGATAGCGGTTGATCTTCAGCAGCGCCGCCAGCACCCACAGCCACGGCAGCCGAAGCTTGCCAAGCGTTGAAAACAGCGCCTTCCACGTGGTGCCCGAATTTTTTTCATTTCTCTGTTCCATAGTTAACTCCTACTGAAAAAGGCGGATGCCGTTGTTTGCGGCATCCGCCCTAAGCTGCGGCTTACCCTTCGTAGACCACCGAGAAGAAGGTCTCCTCGATCATGCGGGTATACTCGGCCACGGAGTGGTCCTTGATGACGTTGTAGCCCATGTACGAGTCAAGCACGGAGGACATCGCGTCGCCGGTGTAGGCAATGAGGATCACGGTGTCGGACACCCGCTCAGCGGTGTTGTACATCTCCGCGATCTTGTCCGTGGAGGCCTTGTCCTTGCCCTCGATATACATATAGGAGGCAACCATGTCGCCGTCCTTTCCGTAGAGGTAATCCGTCTGGGAGGCCACGCAGTCCACCAGATCCTCCGTAACGGCGGCCTGGCCGCTGCCGGTCAGCACCACCTTCTGGTCATACTCGATGTCGGTGGGATCCTGGTGTCCGTCATAGGGCTTGTAGGGATTCACGCCCATGTCCTCCCGCACGCCGAAGCTGTCCTGCAGGAAGCTGATGTAACCCTCTGCGGTAACGGCGTCGGTAAGGCCGGCATTGGCCATGGCGGCCGCGATAGCGGTCTTATCCGAAACCAGCTTCAGCACGGTGTCGCTCTCGGCGGTGTATGTCAGGCCGTAAACAGCCGTCATAGCGGACAGAACGGTATCCTTGGCGGAGGCGTCGCTGAGCATCAGGTAGCCGTCGGATTCAATGGGCTCGCCGCCCTTGGCGTAAACCACAAAGTACGCCGTCACATCCCCCGGGATGGTGACCATCTTGCTCTCATCCAGCTTGCCCAGGTCCACCTCTTTGCCCGCTTCAAAGGCGGTGTAGGTGCCGTCGGTGAGGCTGGTCCAGCCCTTGGCAAGGCCGGTGGCCGCGTCATAGTCGTACATGCCGATGGGGTTGCCGCTCTCGTCATACAGCATGGTGTCGGGATAGGCATCGCTGCTGGCGTATTCGGCCAGGTCCGCGCCGAAGTCCTCGTTCTTCAGGACCGTGCGGGTGTCATAGCTCACGCCGCTGGGATCCTTGTGCTCATAGTCGCCCAGCTTGACGCTGTCGCCCTTGCTGAACAGGCTGCATCCTGTAACGCACAGCACCATGACAGCGGCAAGCAGAATAGAAGCAAACTTTTTTCATGTCAATTCTCCTTTTTATTTTTCTTTATAATAAAGCATGCAGTGGCAGTAGCCCTCAAAGGCGGGGTCCTGCACCTGTGCCTTAAATTCCTCGCAGATACACTTGTACTCGGGCTTTCTTTCTCTGCGGCAGGGACAGTAGCCGCCGGTCTCCTTCAGACCGGCCCTGATCTTTGCGACCACAGCGGGGTCGCTGTTGAGTCTGATCTTTCCCATCATTTCGCCTTTCTTTATTCATACAGCAGCTTAGACAGCTGCTCCGCCATCTCCGCCTGGTCGTATTCATACTCGCTGCGGCCGATCATCTCGTCCATGAGGTAGTGCATGGCCATCTTGCTCTGCTCCAGCTTTGCGTCGGCCAGAGCCTTTTCGGTGAGGTATGCCCGGTAGCCCTCCACGGTGGAGACCCCGTCTATGCCCAATGAGGCGATGAGGGCGTCGTCCACCGCCACCGGGGTGCGGCGGATGATCTTCTCCACGGTCAGCGAAACGGGCTTTCCCATAAGCCGGGCCGCAAAGGTATCGCCCACGGCCTTGCCCAGCGCGGCCTGGACGGCGGCGCTCTGCGCCGGGCAGCCCGGCGCCGGTAAAGAGCAGGATCGGCCGCCCGTCGGGGTAGCCGGCCTCGTCCGCCTTGCAGCGGACAATGTCGCCCTGGGCGGCGCAGTCGGCGGCGCTCTGCTTTGCATAGCGCAGGAACAGGGCGTTTATTTCCTTTTCAATAAGCTGCGTATCCACGTGCGTCTGCAGCAGCTCCGCCGGGAACTGGATGCTGTCCACGTCGCACAGCTTGGTCACATATCCTTTCATAGCGCAGTACTTTCTACATTCGTGCTGTTTCTTCATTTTAACCCATATAGCGGCAAAAAACAATAGGATTCGGCGGCAGTTTTCCCGGTGCCGCGCACCTTTTCGACGGGCAGAAAGGCGGGCCGCGCCCCATTTTTCCGAAAAACGCACGATTTAAATTGAAAACCACACGCCGCCGTGCTATACTGGTCAGGCAAAAGCTGCAGTCTGCCTGCCCGGGCAGGAAGGAGAGCGTTATGGAATACAGAAGATTTGGCAATACCGTCATCGCCCGGATCGACCGGGGCGAGGAGATCTTAGCCTCCGTAAAGGATATCGCCCTGCAGGAGAATATCCAGCTGGCCGACGTCAGCGCCCTGGGGGCCACGGGCGACTTTACCGTAGGCGTTTTCAACGTGGAGGAAAAGCAGTACCACGCCAATACCTTCCGTGGCAATTTCGAGATCGTTTCCCTGACCGGCACCATTAACACCATGGACGGTGCCTTCTACTCCCATCTGCACATGAGCGCCGGAAACGAGCAGGGCCAGGTGTTCGGCGGCCACCTGAACAGGGCCGTCGTCAGCGCCACCTGCGAAATGGTCATCCGGATCATCGACGGCGCCGTGGACCGCCGCTTCAGCGAGGACATAGGGCTAAACCTGTTCCAGTTCTGAGTCTCCCGCCCTGCTCCTTGAGAATTCTATTTGACTTCTTACGCGGAAAATGGTATGGTGAGGAAGCTTTCCCCTCAGGTGGCAAAGCGCAGCTTACCGTATTTTTATGAAAGTGAGAATACATTGCTTTATGTCACATTCCACTCCCGACTCTCTGTGGGGCCGGGTCACTGATAAAACGGAACAGTTTTGGGGCGGCATCCCCTATTTCGCCGTGATGGTGGCGGTGGCCGCCGTCTCCATGATAACGGAGAACGTGGTCCCCTCCACGGTGGCGCTGGCGGTGCTGTGCGCCTGGATGCTGCTGTTCTGCCGGGATATTCTGTCGGCCGTGGTCCCGTTTTTGCTGATATTCCTGCTGTCCACCCTGGCGTATAACGACCTGTCCGTTTTCCTGCCCTGCGCGCCTCTGGCCGCGCTGGTCATCGGCGCGCTGATCGTGCACCTTGTCCGCTGGAAAAAGCCCCTGGTGGCCGGCAGCAGCCTGTGGGGCCTGGCGGCGGTGTCCGTGGCCACGGTGCTGGGCGGTATCGGGACCATATCCACCGCGGAATACTTCGCCCCGCTGTCTATCTACTACATGCTGGGCCTGGGGGCGGGGCTACTGGCCACCTACCTCCTGCTGCGGTCCGAGCTGGAAATGCCCCGCCGCTATGACCTTCTGTACCGGCTGATGCAGATGCTCTATGCCATCGGAGTGACCATGGTGCTGGCCGTTGCCAGCTTTTACCTGCACCACTGGGCGGAGTTTTCCAAATGCTGGGAGCTGCCCGGTATTCCCTACCGCAACTTTGCCGCCACCATCCTGGTGGCCACTCTGCCGGCGGTGTTTTATATGTCCGCCCGGAATCTCCGGCACCTGGCCACGGTCTTTTTGTGGTGCGTGGCCATGTTTTTCTCCGGCAGCCGCAGCGCCCTGCTTTTCGGCGCGGTCATGGTGCTGCTGGGCTTTATCTACCTGGTCAAGCGGGGCTCCCTGCCCCTGTGGTCCCTGTTCGCCATAACGGCGGCGGTGGCTCTGGTCATGGCCTTGTTCGGCTCCCAGGTATACGACATATTCTTCGGCGCCCGGGGCGACCCGGAGCATTTCATCAGCCCCACCGAGGAGCGCTGGCACCTGCTGGACCGGGGCTTTGCCGACTTTTTTAACCATCCTCTTCTGGGCATCGGCCTGGGCAGCCAGAAAAACACCGACCTTTTCGTGGGCGTGCCCGGAAGCATGGTGTTCTACCACAATGCCATTTTGCAGGTCATGGGCAGCATGGGCCTTATGGGCATGACCGCGTACACCATCCTGCTGTTTAACCGCCTGCGGCTGCTGCTGCACAGCGAAGAGATCTGCTATGTGGCCGGCATGTATTATGTGGGAGTGTTGATGGTGTCTATGACCAATCCGGGGCTGTTCTGCCCCCTGCCCAACGCCGCGCTGACGGTGCTGGTGTTCACCGTGGTGGAAAAATATCTGGGTGAGCCTGCCAATGTGCTGCAGAAAAAGAAGCTGTGACCCATGCAGAAAGCATCCCGGGGCGGGATGCTTTCTGCCGTTTTTCCGAAAGAAAAGGAGCGTACATCATGAATAAACTCTCCCCCCGCACCAAGGGCATCGCGTGTATCCTCATCGCCGCCTTCGGCTTTTCCATGATGACGGTGTTTATCCGCCTGGCCGGCGATATCCCCACCGCCGAAAAGGCGTTTTTCCGCAACTTTGCGGCCCTGCTCCTGGTGAGCGTGCTGCTGGCCGTGAAGCGGATCCCCCTGAAGCCGGAAAAGGGCAGCTGGCCGTACCTTGCCGGCCGGTCCGTTTTCGGCACCATCGGCCTGCTGCTGAATTTCTACGCCGTGGACCATCTGGTGCTGGCGGATGCCAACATGCTCAATAAGCTCTCTCCCTTTTTCGCCATTATTTTCTCCGTGTTCCTGCTGAAGGAGCGCCCCACCGCCGTGCAGATCGCAGGCGTGCTCACGGCATTGCTGGGCAGCGTGCTGATCATCAAGCCCGGCTTTGAGGGAGCGCCCTTTGTGCCGTCCCTGGCGGGATTCGTCAGCGGCGCAGCGGCCGGTCTGGCCTATACCTTTGTGCGCAAGCTGGGCGCCCGGGGTGAAAACGGCCTGCGTATCGTGTTTTACTTCTCGCTGCTTTCCTCGGTCATGACGCTCCCGTTTTTCCTTCTGAGCCCTGTGCGGCTCACCGGCTACCAGCTGCTGATGCTGCTGCTGTGTGCCTGCAGTGCCTGCATCGGCCAGTTCGGCATCACCTGCGCCTATCTCTGCGCCCCGGCCAAGGAGATCAGCGTCTACGACTATTCTCAGATCCTCTTTGCCGCGGCCCTGGGCTATATCTTCTTCCACCAGATCCCCGACGTTTGGAGCGTGGTGGGCTATGTCCTTATCTGCGGTGCCGGCATCGTTATGTTTCTGTATAACCGGCGCATGGATAGAAAGCTGGCTCACTGAGCCTTATGGATATACCGGGAGGCTGATTTTATGTCTAAATATGTGATCATACCCGACTCCTTTAAGGGCTGCCTGTCCTCGGCGGAGATCTGCGCCATTTTATCCCGGGAAATAGGCCGCCTGGACCCGGAAGCGGAGGTCTGCGCCATTCCCGTGGCGGATGGCGGCGAGGGCACGGTAGATGCCTTTCTGGCCGCCGTGGGCGGAGAAAAAGTAGCCGCTCCCTGCCGGGGCCCCTACGGTCGGGAGATCACCGCCCACTATGGTCTTTTGCCGGACGGGGAAACCGCCGTGGTGGAGATGGCCGCCGCCGCGGGCCTGCCCCTGGTGGGTGCGGACCGCCGGGTGGCGGACGCCACCACCTATGGGGTGGGCCAGCTGATGGCCCACGCCCTGGCGCGCGGCGCCCGGCGCATCATCCTGGGTTTGGGCGGCAGCGCCACCAACGACGGCGGCTGCGGCGCGGCAGCGGCCCTGGGTGTGGAGTTCCTGGACGATGCCGGGCAGGCCTTTGTGCCCGTAGGCGGCACCCTCCACCGCATCGCCCACATCCGCACCGCCGGTGTCTCTCCCCTGCTGCGCCGGGCGGAGGTCATCGCCATGTGCGACATTGACAATCCTCTCTGCGGCGAATCCGGTGCCGCCGCCGTATTCGGTCCTCAAAAGGGGGCGGACGCCCAAACGGTCCGCCTGCTGGACAGCGGCCTGCGTCATCTGGCAGAGGTCGCCGAAAAGGACCTGGGCCTCTCCCTGCTGGACCTGCCCGGCGGCGGTGCGGCCGGGGGCTTCGGCGCAGGCAGCGTGGCCTTTCTAAACGCCCGGCTGCAGATGGGCATCGACACGGTGCTGGACCTGACGGACTTTGACCGGCTGGCGGCGGACGCCCGCCTGGTCATCACCGGGGAGGGCCGGCTGGACAGCCAGAGCCTCCGGGGCAAGGTGGTCATCGGCGTAGCCCGGCGCACCATGGACCTGGGCGTGCCCGTAGTGGCCCTGGTGGGTGCCAGTGATGCGCCTATGGATGCCGCTTATGCCTCCGGCGTCACCGCCATTTTCCCCATCAATCCCGCCCCTGTCACTTTGGAAAATGCCATGGCCCACGCCGGAGAGAATCTGGCCTTCACGGCGGGCAACATGCTGCGCCTGTTCATGGCTTCCCCGAAATGCAACGTCCCCGCCCGGGCCGACTCGGCCCGGGGCCGGAAAAAGGAGTGTGTACTATGAAGATCGCCCTCTGCCAGATGTCCAACGCGGGAAGCATGCCCGCCAACCTGGACAAAAGCCTTCGGGCCATACAGACCGCCGCCCAAAACGGCGCCGACCTGATCCTTTTCCCGGAGGTGCAACTTACGGAGTTTTTTCCCCAATACCCGGGCCGGGACGTCAGCGCCTTCCGGGTGGACCCGGAGGGGCCCATCGTGCAGTCCTTCTGCCGGGCCGCCCGGGAAAACCACATTCTGGTGTCCCCCAACTTTCTGCTGGCGGAAAAGGGCCGCGCTTATGACGCCAGCCTCCTGATCGGGAAGGACGGGTCCGTCCTCGGCGTGCAGAAGATGCTCCACATCGCCCAGGCGGAGCAGTTTTACGAGCAGGACTACTACACCCCGTCGGACGACGGCTTCAAGGTGTTTGACACCGAGCACGGGAAGATCGGCATTGTGGTGTGCTTTGACCGGCACTATCCGGAGAGCATCCGCACGGAGAGCCTTATGGGGGCGGAGCTGATCCTGATCCCCACGGTAAACACCAAGGCGGAGCCGTCGGAGATGTTCCAGTGGGAGCTGCGGGTGCAGGCCTTCCACAGCAGCACGGCCATTGCCATGTGCAACCGGGTGGGCCGGGAGGGGGGCCATGGATTTCTCCGGCGAGTCCATTGTGGTGGACGCCAACGGAGACATCGCCGCCCTGGCGGACGACTCGGAGCAGATCCTCTACGCGGAACTGGACCTGCACGAATCCGCCCGGATACGCCGCAAGCGTCCCTACACGGGGCTGCGCCGCCCGGAGTTCTACCGATAAAAACCGCGTTTTACGTTGATCTCCAACCTCCACAGTCCGTGGAAAATAACACAGAAAGGGGGACTACTCTATGCGTCCCGACGGAACCCGCGTAAAGGATCTGCCGCCTCTGGTGGCGGCCATTCCCTACATCATGCCCAAGCGCTACGACGCCTGGAACACCATCACCGAATACATTGACGAGGAGGTGGTGAAGGAGTTTATCCGCAGCCACCGGCGCCAGGGCGTGCGGCTGAATCACATGAGCGTGATCATTGCCGCCTACTACAAGGCGCTTTTGGAAAACCCCAAGCTGAACTACTTTGTGATGAACCGCAAGATCTACAAGCGGAATCACTTCTGCGTGTCCTTCGTGATCATGAAAAAGCTGCCTGACGGCTCTCCCAGTGAGACCACGCTGAAGATCTATCTGGAGCCGGAGGACACGGTGTTCACGGTGAACGAGAAGATCAAGGCCGTCATCGCCGCCAACGAAAAAACGGAGCAGAGCAACAGCACCGACCGCTTTGCCCGGTTCATGTTCTCCGTGCCGGGGCTGCCCCGATTTGTGGTGGGGCTGGCCTATTTTCTGGACAAGCACGGTCTGCTGCCCCGGAAGATCATTGACCTCTCCCCCTTTCACACCAGCCTGTTTATCACCAATCTGGCCTCCATCAAGACCAGCTACATCTACCACCACTGCTACGAATTCGGCACCACCAGCGTCTTTGTGTGCATGGGCAAGCCCGTGCCCAACTACATGGCCGGGGACCTGCGCCGCAAGATGATGCCCCTGGGCATTGTGATGGATGAGCGTATCTGCACCGGCTACGAATACGCCGCCTTCTGCAACGACTTCCGCAAGTACATCCGCGACCCCCGGGTGCTGGAGCAGGCCTTTAATGCCCCGGCTCTGACGGCCGCACAAAAAGAGGCTTGAATCGCATTAAGCAAAGGAGACTTTCCTAAAAAGGAAAGTCTCCTTTGTCTGTCGCTAATGCGGGAAGATTGCGATACCGGTAAGAACAGTCGGCCCTCACCACTCCAAAGCCGAGCCGGCGTGTCGAAAAGACTTTTTCGGCACGCCGGCTTGTTCATCTCACCACCGCCTGGGCCAGGGCCGCGGCGGCCATGCCCAGGGCCACGCTCAAGAGCACATACAGCCCGCCCAGGAAATATCGCCCGGACTGGAACAGCTGCACGGACTCGTTACAAAAGGTGGAAAAGGTGGTAAAGCCCCCGCACAGGCCCACCTTCAAAAACAGCGCCAGCCGCGCATCCATGGTGCCGCTTCGGGTGGCCAGGGCGGCGATGAGGCCCAGGCAGAAAGCGCCTGCCACGTTGATGTCCAAGGTCGCATACGGAAATTTTCCGCCGCCGGGCAGCGGCAGCAGCCCCAGCAGATACCGCGCCACAGAGCCCAGGGCTCCGCCCAGGCCCACCGCCAGACAATTTGCCATCATATCTCTGTTCTCCTTTCCAAAAACGCTTAAAAAGCCGATGCCCCCTGCCCTATGCAGAAGTCATCAGCCTACAAAGCGGTTCGGTTTCCCGGGGAGCACTTCATTCCCCTATGTGTTTTTTACAGTATACACCGATCCGGGGTCAAAGGCAAGCCCCGCTTTTCCTGCCGGGCCACTGCCCATCTGTTTTTCACGGCGGCCCTGTTTCACCCTTACGAAATATGCCAAATCGCCCCGGGGGGATTGACAAGGGGGCGCGCCGCGCCGTATGATACAGATATTCCTAAACCGGTATGGCGCGCACATTGCAGGGGCACCATACCGCCCGCCAAATTATTTTCATTGGGAGGACCGCTATGATCACCTTAGATATGCTCCGCGACGCCCAGAGGGTACTGAGCCCCGTTATCAACTGCACCCCGGTGGTGCCCACCAAGGGCATCGTACCCGGCTGCGACTTCTATCTCAAGGCCGACTGCCTGCAAAAGACCGGCGCCTTTAAGCTCCGGGGCGCGTACTACAAGATCGCCACCCTCTCCGAGGAGGAGAAGGCCCGGGGTGTCATCGCCTGCTCTGCGGGCAACCACGCCCAGGGCGTGGCCTACGCCGCCCGGGACATGGGCATCAAGGCCACTATATGCATCCCCGAGGGCGCGCCCCTCTCCAAGATCGAGGCCACCCGCAGTTACGGGGCCAACGTGGTGCTGGTGCCCGGGGTGTACGACGACGCATACGCCGAGGCCGTGCGCCTGCGGGACGAGGAGGGCCTCACCTTCATCCATCCCTTTAATGACTACCACATTATGGCCGGCCAGGGCACCATCGGCCTGGAGATCCTGGACCAGCTGCCGGATGTGGACATGATCTTTGTGCCTATTGGCGGCGGCGGGCTTATTTCGGGCCTGGCCTACGCGGTGAAGCAGCTGAAGCCCCAGTGCCGGGTCATCGGCGTGCAGGCCGCCGGGGCTCCCAGCATGGCTGAGTCCCTGAAGAAGGGAGAGATCATCACCCTCTCCAGCGTGGACACCATTGCCGACGGCATCAAGGTCAAGACCCCCGGCGACCTGACCTTTGACATGTGCCAAAAATACGTGGACCAGGTGGTCACGGTGACGGAGGGCGAAATCGCCAGCGCCATTTTGACGGTGCTGGAAAAGCAGAAGCTGGTGGCCGAGGGCGCCGGTGCCGTGGGCATCGCCGCCGCCATGTATCACAAGGTGAACACCGAGGGCCTGACCGTCTGCTCCCTGCTCTCCGGAGGCAATGTGGACGTGACCATGCTGGAGCGCATCCTCACAAGGGGCCTTGCCAAGGAGGGCCGGACGGTGAACTTCTCCACGGTACTGCCCGACCAGCCCCACGCCCTGGCCACGTTCCTGGAGATCGTATCCTCCATGGGGGCCAACGTGCTGGACGTGAACCACGAGCGGCGCAACACCCGGGCCGCCATCGGCTCCTGCGTGGTGCAGCTGTCCCTGGAGACGCGGGACAAGGCGCACATTCAGGAGATCTTCGCCGTGCTGCGCAGCCGGGGCTACCGCATTGACGGGGAGTAAGCCTTTTTCGCCACGGAAAACTACGCACAAATCAGGAAGGAGCTTATGGTATGCTGCAGGGCCTCACGACCTTGATCCCGGAAAGCGGACTGACAATATTTGACAATCTGGAGTTTCTCATCCGGATCATTCTCTCCTGCCTGGCGGGCGCCGGGATCGGCCTGGAGCGCACCAGGCGGTCTAAGGAGGCGGGCATCCGCACCCACTGCATCATTGCGGTGAGCTCAGCGGTGTTCATGATATTGTCCAAGTATGCCTTTCTGGATCTTCCCAATGAGGGCGTGGCCAGCGACCCCGGGCGCATTGCGGCCCAGGTGGTCAGCGGCGTCAGCTTTTTGGGGGCCGGAGTGATCTTCAAGCACAACACATCCATCAAGGGGCTGACCACCGCCGCGGGCATGTGGGCCACCTCCGCCGTGGGCATGGCCTTTGGCGCGGGGATGTACTGGCTGGGGGCTATGGAGACGGCCACGCTGATCGTTATTCAGCTGATCCTGCACCGCTTTCCGGTGGCGGGCGACAACATGGTGACCCAGTCCGTCAGCGTGCGCATGGAGAACGACCCGGAGACCCGGGCCGCCTTTGAGGCGCTGCTGCGTGAGCACAAGGCGGTCATCGAGAAGAGCAGCTTTAAAATTGAGGGCAGCACCGTGTCCATGGCGCTGGTGCTGCGCCTGGCAGAGCCTATCAGCTACACCGAGGCCGCCGCGCTGCTGAGCAGCCAGAGAAAGATCTTTGAGCTGTCCGTCTGACGGTGTAAACGGAAAAAGCGAAAGCCCATACCGCAAGGTATGGGCTTTCTGTTTTCACTTTTTGCTCTTGCCCAGGTAGGCTTCTTTGATGGACTCGTCTGCCAGGAGCTCCGCGCCGGTGCCGAACTTGGTGATGGTGCCGGTCTCCAGCACATAGGCAAGGTCCGCCACCTTCAGGGCCATGTTGGCGTTCTGCTCAATGAGCAGGACGGTGACGCCCTCCTTATTGATGGTGCGGATGATGTCGAAAATGCCCTGCACCACCAGAGGAGCCAGGCCCAGGGACGGCTCATCCATCATCAGGACCTTGGGGCGGCTCATCAGCGCCCGGCCCACGGCCAGCATCTGCTGCTCGCCGCCGGAGAGGGTGCCCGCCAGCTGCCAGCTCCGCTCCTCCAGCCGGGGGAACAGGGAGTAGACCCACTGGAGGTCCTTTTCGATGTTTTCCTTGTCCTTGCGGAGATAGGCGCCGATCTTCAGGTTTTCCAGCACCGAGAGGTTGGCAAAGACACGCCGGCCCTCCGGAGACTGGGCGATACCCGTCTCCAGGATCTTATTGATGGGCTTGCCCAGCAGCTCCTGGCCGTCGTAGGTGATGGAGCCGCTGTCGGCCTTCACCAGGCCGGAGATGGTGCGCAGGGTGGTGGACTTGCCCGCGCCGTTGGCGCCGATGAGGGTGACGATCTTGCCGTCGGGCACCTCCAGGCTGATGCCCCGCAGGGCCTTGATGCCGCCGTAGGACACATGCAAATTCTCAATCTTCAGCATCTTCAACCACCCCCAAATATGCGTCGATAACGCGCTCGTTGCTCTGAATCTCCTCAGGCGTACCCTGAGCGATCAGCTTGCCGAAGTCCAGCACATAGATGCGGTCGGCAATGTCCATGACCAGGTCCATGTGGTGCTCGATGAGCAGGATGGTCATGTGGAAATTTTTACGAATTTCGCCGATGAACTCCGTCAGCTCCAGGGTCTCCTGGGGGTTCATACCGGCGGCGGGCTCGTCCAGCAGCAGCAGCGTGGGATTCGTGGCCAAAGCCCGGGCGATCTCCAGGCGGCGCTGCTTGCCGTAGGGCAGGGAGGTGGCCAGCTCGTCCTTCACATCCTCCAGACCCACCAGCTTTAAAAGCTCCAGCACTTCGGCCCGCTGCCGGGCCTCCTCCTTGCTGTTAAGGTGGAGGGCCGCAGTGAAGAGGTTGCTGCTGCGGCGCAGGTGCTTGGCGATGAGCACGTTGTCGAACACCGTCTGGGTCTTCCACAGGCGGATATTCTGGAAGGTGCGGGCCATGCCCTGGGCGGTGATCTTATCCGGTGTGGGGGCCAGGATATGGTCGGAGAAGGCGTACTCGTCCCGCTCCTTCTGGGCCTTTTTCCATGCCTCCAGCGCTTCGCCCTCCAGAGGCTCCTCCGGGGCAAAATGGGCGGTATACATGGTAGGATGCTCGCCCTTGTAGGTCTTTTTCATCTTGCCGGTGGGATGGTTGCGCACGATGCACTTCTCGTTGAAGCACACCCGGCCGTTGCTGGGGGCGTAGACGCCGGTGATGACGTTGAAGGCCGTGGTCTTGCCGGCGCCGTTGGGGCCGATGAGGGCCACGATCTCGCCCTCGTTTACCTCCATGCTCAGGTTATCCACGGCCACCACGCCGCCAAACTGCATGGTGGCGTTTTCCACTTTCAGAACATTCTTCATTTGGAGGCCACCTCCTTCTTTTCTTTCTTCTTAAAGAGCTTTTGGAAGAAGCCGATGATGCCGTCCCAGGAGAACTCTCGGTCGCCCATGATGCCCTTGCGGAAGAACAGCACCACGATCATGATGACCACGGAGAACACCAGCATACGGAAGCCGCCCCGCATGAAGGGGATGTTCACGCCCAGGTAGGGCATGGGATCGTCCAGGAAACGCAGCCACCACTCGGAGCAGGCGATATACAGGAAGGAGCCGATGATGGAGCCGGTGATGGAGCCGATGCCGCCGATGACCACGATGAGGAGGATCTCATAGGTCATGGTGGAGGTAAAAGTGTTGGCCTGGACGCTGGACTGGAACATAGCCAGCAGCGCGCCGCCGATCCCGGCGAAGAAGGAGCTGATAAGGAAGGCCTGCATCTTATGCTTGGCCAGGTTGATGCCCATGGCCTCGGCGGCGATCTCATCATCCCGGATGGCCTTGAAGGCCCGGCCATAGGTGGAGTTGATGAGCAGCACAATAAAGCCGATGCAGATGGCCGACACGATGAACGGGAACAGCACGGAGTCAAAGTCGGCAAAGCCGCGCAGCAAGTTGGAGGCGTTGGTCAGGGGCCCCAGCTGCTTCCACTGGATGATGGCGCGCATGATCTCGGCGAAGCCCAGGGTGGCAATAGCCAGATAGTCGCTCTTCAGCTTCAGCACAGGCAGGCCGATGAGCCAGGCGAAGATGGCCGGGACGATGCCCGCCAAAATCAGGCCCACCAGCATGGGCAGGCAGAACTGCACGATGCCGCCGTCAAAGTACTGGTACACACCCAGTCGATCTGCCACAGGAATGGTGAGGATACCATAAGTATAAGCGCCGATCATCATAAAGCCCGCCTGGCCCAGGGAGAACAGGCCCGTGAAGCCGTTGAGCAGATTCAAAGACACGGCGACCAGGGAGTAAATGGCGCCCTTTTTCAGCACCGTAGCCAGCATGGAATAGTGCTGGAATTTATCCACATACAGCAAAAACGCAATGCAGACGGCTGCCAGGATCAGCGACAGCAGCAAATTTCTTTTCTTCGTATTTTTCATAGCTTACACCTTCTCCGTCAGTTTCTCACCGAACAGACCGTTGGGCTTGCACAGCAGGATCACGATCAGCAGGGCAAAGGTGAAAGCGTTGCTGAACACGGCGATATTCTCATTGGCCTTGATGAAGGACTCGCAGATGCCGATGATGAACGCGCCGATCACAGCGCCGGGAATGGAGCCGATGCCGCCGAACACGGCCGCTACGAACGCTTTCAGGCCGGGCATGGCACCGATCATGGGGCTGACCTGGCCATAATTGGCAAAGTACAGGATGGAGGCCACGCCCGCCAGGAACGAGCCGATAACAAAAGTCATGGAAATAACGCTGTTGATCTTGATGCCCATCAGCTGCGCCGTTTCAAAATCACGGGACACGGCACGCATGGCCATGCCGATCTTGGTCTTCTGGATGAGGATCACCAGCACCACCACCAGGGCAATGGTGAGGATGGGGGTGACGATGGTGATGCGCTTGATATGCAGGCCGCCCACATTCATCACCTGGGTCAGGAAGGGGATATCGGGATAGGCCCGGGCGATGCCGCCGGTGATGTAGTTGGCCAGATTCTGCAGCAAGTAGCTGACACCGATGGCCGAGATCATCACAGACATACGGGGCGCTGTGCGCAGGGGCTTATACGCCGCCTTTTCAATGGCGACGCCCAAAAGCACCGTAAGCAGCAGCACCAGCGGGATGGACACCGCTAGGGAGCAGGAAGCGGAAATATACACCATGAAAAAGCCCGCCATCATAAAGATATCGCCGTGGGCAAAGTTGATAAGGCGCAGGATGCCGTAGACCATGGTATAGCCAATGGCGATGAGGGCGTACAGGCTGCCCACCGTGACGCCGGAGAGCAGCAGCTGGATATAGTAAGCTGCGTCATGCATAAGTACGGAAACCTCCTTCTATAAGAATCTTGCGCTTTCAGCAGGCGGGGGTAGGATGTCCCTCGTCTGCAGAAAACGCAAGAGTCATCAAATCCACATCGTGAGGGGAGCAGGGCTCCCCTCACGATGAAGCTCTATGTGGTTTTAAAAGACCGTGCGCTTATCAGCCGTTATAGGTGCTGTAATACACGATGTCGCCGTCCTTGATGGTCTTGATAACGGCGTAGGTCTTGATGGCGTCGCCGTTGGCATCGAACTTCAGGTCGCCGGTGATCAGGCCCTGGACCTCCAGGGAGGCCAGAGCATCCCGGATGGCGGTGCCGTCGGTGGAGCCGGCCTTCTCAATGGCGTTGACGGCGGCCATGTAAGCGTCATAGCCGCAGGGGGTCACGCTGGAGACCGCCTCAGCGGTACCGCCGTTGTTCTCGATGCGGGTCTTGTCCTCAGCGACCCACTTCTTGAAGCCGTCTACGAAGGCCTTACCTGCGGCGTTGGACTCGTCGGCCGCATCGAAGAAAGCGGAGAAATAAATATCGGTGGCCTTGTCGCCGGTACGCTGGGCGATGGAGATATCATCCCAGGTGTCGCCGGCCATGATGGGGCAGGTAACGCCGCTGTCACGGGCCTGGCTGATGATCATGGCGGCGGTCTCGATGGACACGGGGGCGAAGATGCCGTCATACCCGGCGGACTTGATGGTAGCCATGATGGTGGAGAAGTCCGTCTCGCCCTTCTGGAACTCCAGAACGGTGGCCTTGCCGCCCAGGCGCTCCATTTCCTTCTGGAAATAGTTGCCGAAGCCGGCGGAGTAGTCGTCGCCGGACTCAATGATCAGAGCGCAGTTGACGCTGCCCTTTTCCTTGTTGGCAAAGTTGGCCATCACGGCACCCTGGAAGGGGTCAATGTAGGAAACGCGGAAATAGTAGTCGTTGCCCTCGGTTACCTGCGGGTTGGTGCAGGAGGTGCCGATGGCGGGGATCTTAGCATCCCGGAACATCGGACCGGCAGCAATGGCGCAGCCGGAGCCGTAGGTGCCGATGACCACGGACACGCCCTGGGAAATAAGGGTCTGGGCGGCGGCGGGGGCCTTGGACGCATCGGATGCGTTATCGGCGGTCACCAGCTGGACCTTGTACTCCTTGCCGCCAATGGTAACGGTGGGCTTGATGGAGTTGGCATACTCGATGCCCAGGATCTCCTTTTTGCCGCCGGCGCCGTTCTGCCCGGAAGTGGGCTCGAAGATACCGATCTTCACGGTGTCCCCGTCGGAGCCGCTGTCCTTGCTGCCGCAGGCAACCAGAGACAGAGCTGTGACCAGGGCCAGCAGCAGTGCAATCAACTTTTTCATCTTATCTTCCTCCTAAATCTTTTGGACCACAGGCGACATGCAGCACGTCTATGATCAAGTACTTATTTTATTAGAAAAAAAGTTGGATTGCAAGTGCGCATGTTGCATTAAAATTCTAAATATATTGGTGATTTCAGAAAGATTCTTCTTCCGATTTTGCCGCAGTTTGTCCGTACATCGCGGACAAATACGTTTATAGGACGTCCAATTCCCAAAAATGGCTATATGCTGTCTCCCACAGGCAGACACGGGCTTTCGTTATTTTGCACAATAATCTTTTGCCGAACGAAAAAATAAATCGTCCTATCCTGCTTTGGGATAGGACGATCTATTCACATTTTATGTGGTTTCTTTCTTAAATACCGCCCCGAATTCCTCGGCGGTCATTGTCTCGTGCTCCAGCAAAAATTCCGCCACGGTCCGCAGCTTATCCTGCTCACGCTTGAGGATCTCCGTGCAGCGGGCATAGCCGTCCGCCAGGATCTGCTGGATCTCGTCGTCCATCTCCGCGGCGATCTTCTCGGAGTAGGGGCGGGTGTGGCCCATGCTCTTGCCGATGAATACCTCATCGCTGCCTGCGTCAAAGGCCACATGGCCCAGCCGCTTGGACATGCCGTAGGTGCCAACCATCTTCCGGGCAATGGTGGTGGCCCGCTGCAGATCGTTGGACGCGCCGGTGGAAATATCCCCCAGCATCAGCTCCTCGGCGGCGCGGCCGCCCAGCAGAGCCACGATCTCATCCTCCATATAGCGCTTGGAGAGGTAGGACCGGTCTTCCTCCGGCAGGCTGATGGTCATGCCGCCTGCCTGGCCCCGGGGCACGATGGTGATCTGATGCACAGGGTCCTGCTCGGGCAGGTCGTGCATCACTACGGCGTGGCCCGCCTCGTGGAAGGCAGTGAGCCGACGCTCTTGCTGGGGGATCACGCGGCTGTGCTTTTCCGGACCGGCGATGACCTTAATGATGGACTCCTGAATGGTTTTCTGCCGGATCACCGGCTCATCCCGACGGCCGGAGAGCAGCGCCGCCTCGTTGAGCAGATTCTCCAGGTCCGCGCCGGTGAAGCCTGCGGTGCCCCGGGCGATCTCCGAAAGGTCCACATCCTCCGCCAGAGGCTTATTCCGGGCGTGGATCTGCAAGATCTCCTCCCGGCCCTTGATATCCGGCAGGCCCACATACACCTGGCGGTCAAACCGGCCCGGGCGCAGCAGCGCCGGGTCCAGGATATCCACACGGTTGGTGGCGGCCAGGACCACTACGCCCTGGCTGGCGGCAAAGCCGTCCATCTCCACCAGGAGCTGGTTGAGGGTCTGCTCCCGCTCGTCGTGTCCGCCGCCCAGGCCGCTGCCTCTCTGGCGGCCTACGGCGTCGATCTCATCGATGAACACGATGGCCGGGGCCTGCTTTTTCGCCTGGGCGAACAGGTCGCGCACGCGGCTGGCGCCCACGCCTACGTACATCTCCACAAAGTCGGAGCCGGAAATGGACAAAAACGCCACATCCGCCTCCCCGGCCACAGACTTGGCAAGCAATGTCTTGCCGGTGCCCGGAGGGCCTACCAGCAGCACGCCCTTGGGGATATGGGCGCCCAGGTGCAGGTATTTATCCGGCTCCCGGAGGAACTCCACGATCTCCTGCAGCTCCTCCTTCTCCTCGTCGGCCCCGGCTACATCGTCGAAGGTGACGCGGTTTTCGCCCCGGCCGGGCATCTGGACCCGGGCCTGGCCGAACTTGGCCATTTTATCCTGGGCGGCGGCATTGCCCCCGGCCATGCGGCCCATGAGATTCATAATGAGGACAAAGCCTATTACGGCCATCACATAGGGCAGCACGGTGGACAGCCAATCTGTGGGATGGATAAAATTCTGCTCCTTTACGGTGCCGTCAGCGATCTGCTGCTGCACCAGGCCATCCATGTCGCTGTAAAAGGTCTCCACGCTGCCGATGGTGCAGGAGACCACGGTGCCGTCCTGCAGCGCCGCCTTCAGGTTATCTCCGGTGATGGTGAAGCTCTGCACCTTTTCCTCCCGGAAGTACTGGCACATCTGGCTATAGGCAATGCTGCCGGTATCGCTGAGATTGCGCACCAGGGTGAAAACACACAGCAGCATCAGCAAAAAGATCAGCAGGCTGCCGGGTCGTACTCTTCTTTCCGTCACAGATCCATCTCCTTTTTTACATGACTCCGCGGATGCCGAGCCAGCTATTGCCCTTGAGGAAGGACACGCACACCATTACGTGGGACCGCACATTTTCCACCGGGATAAAGGGATCTTCCCAGGAGCGGGCGTCCCAGGAGCCGGTGCGGTTATCGCCCAGGAAGAACAGGCGCCCCTCCGGCACCACATATACCTCCCGGCTGCCGCTGGCGGTCTGCCCCTGCCGGGGAAGATAGGACTCGTCCAGCTTTTCGCCGTTTACATACACATAGCCGTCCTGAAAGGTCACGATGTCCCCGGGCAGGCCAATGACACGCTTGACCAGGAGCTTGCCCATTTCGTCGCTCCAGAAGGTGACAATCTGCCCCCGCTGGGGCGTGGGGTCGCTGACGGCGTAGGGCAGCTGCCACGATAGGAGGATCGACTTGGTGGGCAGGGTGGTCTCCATGGAGCCGCTGGGCACCCAGGCGATCTGAAAGATCACCTTGAACAGCAGCAGCATCACCACGATGGTCACCGGGATATAGCCGTATTCCTTCCACAGCTTACCCCACCGGTTCTCCTTTTGCAGGCGGCGGCCCCGATAGGCGCCGGCAGGGGGCTGCCCTCCCTCCGGAACGCTCTGCAACTCGCTTTCGGGCGCGATATCCGGGACAATATCCGGAGTGATATCCGGGATAGTCTCCGGCAGGTCCTCCGGTACGTTTTCCGGCTGCAGGCCGTCTCTGTTTTCGTCCATGCGCTCCTCCTTTCCACCCTGATCCGGGAGAAATTACGCCGTAAAAATCACTTGCTGTATACCTCGGGCTTCAGCACACCGATATAGGGCATATTGCGGTACTGCTGGCAGTAATCCAGGCCGAAGCCCACCACGAACTCATCCGGCACCTCGAAGCCGGCCAGGTCCGCCAAGATGGGCTTTTCCCGGCGGGAGGGCTTATCCAGCAGGGTCACGATGGTGATGGACGCCGCGCCCTTGGCCAGCAGGTAGCCGCGCAGGAAGTGCAGGGTATTGCCGGAGTCCAGAATGTCCTCCACCACGATGATGTCGCGGCCGGTAATGTCTCTTTGCAGGTCACGGGTGATCTCCACCACGCCGGAGCTCTTGGTGGCGTTCTGATAGGAGGAGAGGCTGATGAACTCCACCTCGCTCTTGAGCTGGGTGGCCCGCACCAGGTCCGCCATGAACACAAAGCAGCCGTTGAGCACGCCTACAAACATGGGGTCCTTATCCTTAAAGCGCTCATACAGCTCATCGCCCATCTCCTGGATGCGCGCGTGCAGCTGCTCTTCCGTCAGCAGCACCTTCAGAATGTCCTGATTCATATTGCTCTTAGCCATCATTCTCTCCTCCTGATGTTTCTCTTTTGACATAAATTACTATCATCTCGCCGTCGGTTTCCCGGGGCAGAAATTCCTTATCCGTGCCCAGCGGCCACAGAGCCGCCAGACTGCCGCCCACGTAAATGGCGGGCAGCTGATCCCGTGTAATGGGGTCAATACCCCGGTCGGCGCACAGGCGCTTCACGCTGCGCCGGCCCCGGCTGCCCGGCAGGCACAGTCCGCCGCCCGGCCTGCACGGCCCCACGGTCAGGCCGCCTATCAGCACGTCGTCCCTTAGGGCCAGCGCGTTTTCCGGTGGCAAGCGGGACCGATCCGTTTTCTCGCAAAAAATGGTATATGCACCCCAACGGGTCTCCCCTATGGGCAGACGCACCGTCTCCGGGACCGCCGTTTCTCTTTCCAGGGAAAAGGTCCCGTCCCGGCACAGGGCCGTCACGCCGCCGGGCAGGTGTAAAAGGCCGCCGGGGCCGTGGAGCAGCCGCTCCATAGACTCATAATGCACCGCGCCGTAATCCTTTCGGCCGGTGCCTGTCCGCTCCGTCAGCGCACGCAGGACCCGAAGGCGCAGGGCATAGGGCAGGTCCAGCAGGGTCTGCCGGTCCATCTCTGTGCCCCGCTCAGGCAGGACAGCCGCCACCTGCGCCTGCCAGCAGTCCTCCTCCCGGCGGAGAATTTCCGCCGTGCGGCATATACTTCTCTCCGCGCCGGGGTACAAGTCCCTGAGCAGCGGCATAATAGTGAGCCTGAGCCGATTTCGGGTCAGGGCGGTGTCCTGATTGGTCTCGTCCTCCACGTGCTCCAGCCCGTTTTCCGCCAGATATGCCTCGATCTCCTGCCGGGATGTCTCCAGCAGGGGGCGGATGATATTGTCACGGACGGGGGGGATACCCGCAAGGCCCTGGGGGCCTGTGCCCCGCAGCAGATTCAGCAGCACCGTCTCCGCCTGGTCGGCGGCGTGGTGGGCTGTGGCAATACGGTGGGACCGGGTCTTTTCCGCCGCCCGGCGGAAGGTCTCATACCGCAGACGCCGGCCGGCCTCCTCGACGCCTACGCCCCACTCTCTCGCCTTTTCCGGCACGCTGACCCGCTCTATCACGCAGGGGATGTTCCGCTCCCGGCAAAGCTCCTGCACGAAGCGCACATCCCGCCGGGCCGTTTCCCGCTGGCCGTGGTCCATGTGCACGGCGGCTACGGAAAAATCCTCCCGCTGCCCCAGCTGCCACAGGTAGTGCAGCAGGCACACAGAGTCCCGCCCGCCACTGACGGCGCACAATATCCGTCCGCCCGGGGGCGGCAGCATATTGTGCCGCTTCATAAAAGGCATCAGATCCATAGCCTTATCCCTGCTCCTCGTAGCGGTTTTCCAGGGTGCTGAAGGCAGTGTAGTCCGGCATCCAGCGCAGCTCTACCTTGCCGGTCTCGCCGTGGCGGTTCTTGGCCACGATGCACTCGGCAATATTCCGCTTTTCGGAGTCCTCATTATAATAGTCGTCCCGGTACAGGAACATGACGATATCCGCGTCCTGCTCGATGGCGCCGGACTCACGCAGGTCCGACAGCATGGGCCGCTTATCCTCCCGCTTTTCATTGGCACGGGAGAGCTGAGACAGGCACAGCACCGGCACCTGCAGCTCCTTGGCCATGATCTTCAGCATACGGGAGATATCCGACACCGCCTGCTGGCGATTCTCGCCGCTGTAGCCCTTGCCCCCGGCGGAGGTCATCAGCTGCAGATAGTCGATGACCACCAGACCCAGATTCTCCAGGCGGCGGCACTTGGCGTTCATATCCGCCACGGTGAGCAGGGGGTTATCGTCGATACGGATGTTGGTCTTATTGAGTACCGAAGCCGCCAGGGCGATCTTCTCCCAGTCGCTCTCCCGGAGGTTGCCGGTTGCCAGACGGGTGTTCTCAATGAGGCCCTCGTTGGCAAGCAGACGGGTCACCAGCTGCTCCTTGGACATTTCCAGGGAGAAGATAGCCACCGTCTTATCCGACGCCTTGGCTACCGACAGGGCCACGTTCAGCGCCATACTGGTCTTGCCCATGCCGGGCCGGGCGGCCAGCAGCAGCAGGTCGGACTTATTCAGGCCGTTGATCTTGCGGTCTACCGCGGAAAGGCCCGTGGAAAGGCCCGGCGGCTCCGAGCCGGCGGTGAGCTTCGCCAGCTGCTCCATGACATTCTCCAGCACAGCGCCGATGGGCGTCATCTCCTGGGCGCCCCGGCCCTGGCGGATGGCATAGATCTTCTGCTCCGCCGAGGTCAGCAGCTCCCCGGCGCTGCCCACGCCCTCCTGGACCATGGCGGAAATATCTCCCGCCGCCTTGGCCATGGCCCGCAGCAGGGCCTTATCCCGGATGATGCTCGCGTACTCCATCACGTTGGCGGAGGTGGGGGTCACCTCCATCAGCTGCAGGAGATAGGCGCGAGTGTCATCCCGGTATACGCCGTTTTTCTCCATTTCCCGGGCCACCGTCACGCCGTCGATGGGCTTGGAGTAGAGGAACATGGAGTAAATGGTCTCGAAGATCTCCCGGTTCTGCCGCAGGTAAAAATCCTGGGGCTGGAGCCGGTCCATCACGTCCTTGATGCAGTCCGCGTCGATGAGCATGGACCCCAGCACCGCCTGCTCCGCCTCCGGAGAATGGGGCATGGCCCGGCTCAGCAGCTCGTCCATAGGCATAGGGAGACCTCCTTTCCGGTCGATTTCTTACTTTTCCTCCGTGACGATCACGTTCACCGTGCCGCTGATCTCAAAGCCCAGCTTGGCCTTCACCTGGTAGCTGCCAAAGCTCTTGATGGGCTCGTCCAGCACCAGCTTCTTGCTGTCGATCTCCACGCCGTGCTGCTCCTTCAGAGCGGCGGAAATTTCACGTCCCGTTACGGCGCCGAAGAGCTTGCCGCCCTCGCCGCCCTTGGAGGGCACCTTTACCTGCATGCCCTTGAGCTTTTCCGCGATCTCCAGCGCGGCGGCCTTGGCCTCGGCATCGGCCTTGGCCTTGGCCTTTTCCTGCAGGCGCATGGTGTTCACCGCGTCGGCAGTGGCCAGAACAGCCAGGCCCTTGGGCATGAGGAAGTTACGGGCATAGCCCTCGGCCACCTCGATCATCTGGCCCTTTTTACCCTTGCCTCTTACATCGGCCTTTAAGATAACTTTCATTTATTGGTTCCTCCTTGGTTGGGTTTTTCATAATATTTGTCAATGGTCTGCAGCAGCTTCTGCCGCACCTGATCCACCGTAACGCCGGGCAGCTGGCCGCCGGCGCTGCTGGAGTTTCCGCCGCCGCCCAGGGCCTCGACTATGACCTGCACATTTACCTCGCCCAGAGACCGGGCGGAGATATACACGCCGTCGTCCTTGGGATAGAACACGAAGGATGCCTGCACGCCGCTGAGGGTCAGCAGCTCGTCGGCGGCCTTGGCCGCCGTCACCCGCTCACACTCCTCATGGATGGCCGCGATGGCCAAATCCTCCCGATACAGCTCCGCCTGCCGGATGATGGCGTAGCGGTCGATCATGGAGGCCAGGTCGCTCTGGAACATACGCTGCACGTCCTGGGTGTCCGCTCCGGCACGGCGCAGGTACGCCGCCGCCTCGAAGGTGCGGCCGCCGGTGCGGTTGGTGAAGTTCTTGGTGTCCAGCACGATGCCCGCCAGCAGGGCCTCCGCCTCCGTTTTCAGCAGGTCGCCCGGCTCCAGCATATACTGCAGCAGCTCCGCCACCAGCTCGCTGGCGGAGGAGGCGTAGGGCTCGTGATAATTCAGAGCCATTTTCTCGATATAGCTGCTGCCCCGGCGGTGATGGTCGATGACCGCCACGCGGTTGCAGCTCTCCAGCAGCGGCTCGGACTCCACGCTGGCCGGACGGTTGGTATCCACCACCACCAGAAGCGTGTCCGGCTGGACCCGCAAAAAGGCGTCGCCGCCGCCAATGAACACATCCTTATATTCCGGCAGCTGCCGGATCTTGCGCAGCATGGGGCCCACGGAGTTATTCTCCATATCCAGCACGATGCGGGCGATCTTTCCCTTTTTCCTCGCCATGGCGCACACGCCCGCCGCCGCGCCCAGGGTATCCATGTCGGCATACTTGTGGCCCATGATATATACGTGCTCGGTCTCGTCCATCAGGTCGCCCAGGGCATTGGCCATGACCCGGGACTTCACCTTGGTGCGCTTTTCCGTGGCCTTGGCCCGGCCGCCGTAGAACTCGAAATTCATCCGGTCCTTTACCACTGCCTGGTCGCCGCCGCGGCTCAGAGCCATTTCCAGCGCCAGACTGGCATTTTTAAACAGTGCGTCGAAGCCAGACGCCTCCCGGCCTACGCCGATGGAGAGGGTTGCGTACACGCCCTCGGCCGCCTGCACCGTGCGGGCTTCGTCCAGGATGGCAAAGCGGCCCTCCGCGAACACCTCATACTGCTTCTCGGTGAAGATCATGAGGTAGCGGTCCCGGTCATATTTCAGAAGCATGGTGCCGCTGGCACCCCGCCACTGATCCATTTTCTCCTCCACGGCTGCCCGCACCGCCGAGCGTTTCCCCTCCGGGCAGGCACTCATCAGATCCTCGTAGTTATCGATCATGACAATGGCGACCACAGGGCGGGTCTGCTCCAGGGTGGCGCGCATGTGCTCCATGTCCGACACATCCATCCAGTAGGTGGTGGCCAGCACCCCCAGCTGCCCCTGGCCCTCGGGCTTGGAAAGGCAGCCGAAGATCCGGTAGCGCCGGTCGTTCCAGGTGAACAGGCCCGGGTACTCAGGTTTTCCCTCCAGGAGCCAATGGGTCTCGAAATTGGGGACCACATGGCGGACCCGGGATTCAAATATATCCTCGCCTACCCCCGGCAGCTCCGTGAACAGGTCGTTGGCCCACAGCACATCCTCGCTGTCCGGATTAAAGACCATCATGGGCATGGGCGCGAAAAGCATATTACTGGTCTTGGCGGTATCGGCGCCGCCGGAGATGCGCTCCACATACTGGTGCAGCTGCTGCTGCATGGCCTTGCTGCGCCGGTGGCTCAGGTACCACACCAGCACCGCCGCCGCGGCCTCACCCACGGCCAGCGGCGGCGAGACCTTCACCGTTGCGGCGGCAAACAGGAGCAGCAGCAAAACATACAGTATCATATTTGTCCGCACAAGCTTTCGGATCTTCTCGTTCATCGACTGCCCTCCTTGCCGCAAGCACATAATGACCCAGTATCTTATGTATTATAGCATATCAGGACAAGGCATACAAGCGTTTCTTTCCGCGCCAGGGGGGCTTTTTCCCGCCTGTCGAAACCGGATGAAAACGCCGGTACGGTTGGGGGTGTACAAATGGTAATGGCTGTGGTATACTATGCTATAATGTTGTATCTTTTCGCGGGCAATGTGGATGCCGCGATGCGATAAACGGGGCTTATCCCCCGAAAAAATCAAACTACGGTCACGGTCAGGCGGTCCTCCGCCGCCGCGCAGGGCGATGCAGGGCCCGACGCAGGCGGAGCGTCTTTGTTTTACTGCGCATTTTTTGCGCCCTTTCCCGCCCGCCGCGACCCCGGAATTAAAAAGGAGAATCAATAACTTTTATGGCAGAAAAATTAAAAATTATCCCCCTGGGCGGCCTCAATGAGATCGGTAAAAACATGACCGCCTACGAATACGGTGGTGAGATCATCGTGGTGGACTGCGGCATGGCCTTTCCCGGCGACGATATGTACGGCATTGACTGCGTCATTCCCGACGTCAGCTACCTCATCAAGAACCACAACCGCCTGCGGGGCCTGTTCATCACCCACGGCCACGAGGACCACATCGGGGCCATTCCCTATGTACTCAAGCAGGTGAACATGCCCATCTACTGCACCCGCTTCACCGCCGGGCTCATCAAGCTGAAGCTCCAGGAGCACAAGCTGCTGGACTCCACCAAGATCATCACCGTGGAGCCGGGCAGCACTGTACGGGCGGGCAAGTTCCAGGTGGAATTTATCCACGTAAACCACTCCATCGCCGACTCTGTAGCCTTTGCCATCCGCACCCGCATGGGCGTGGTGGTCCACACCGGCGACTTTAAGATCGACTCCACCCCCATTGACGGGGAGGTCATCGACCTGGCCCGCTTCGGCGCTCTGGGCCACGAGGGCGTTCTGGCCCTGCTGGCCGACTCCACCAATGTGGAGCGCCCCGGGTACACCATGAGCGAGCGGGCCGTGGGCAAGACCTTTGCCCGGCAGTTCTCGGGCTGCAAAAAGCGCATCATCGTCACCACCTTTGCAAGCAATGTTCACCGCATCCAGCAGGTCATCGACGCCGCCCACGCCTGCGGGCGTAAGGTGGCCGTCACGGGCCGCAGTATGGAGAATATCATGAAGGTCTCCACGGAGCTGGGATACATGAAGGTGCCTAAGGGCACCGTGGTGGACCTGAATCGGCTGAAAAATCTGCCCCCGGAGCAGCAGGTCATCGTTACCACCGGCTCCCAGGGCGAGGAGATGAGCGCCCTGTACCGCATGGCCTTCTCCACCCACAAGCAGATCGACGTGGGCCCCACGGACAAGGTGATCATCTCCGCCTCCGCCATCCCCGGCAACGAGGTGACGGTGGGCCGGGTCATCAACGAGCTGTTCCGCAAGGGCGTGGACGTGGTGTATGACAAGGCGGATATGCTCCATGTATCCGGCCACGCCTGCCAGGAGGAGCTGAAGATCATCCACGCCCTGACCAAGCCCCGGTTTTTCATTCCCCTCCACGGCGAGCAGCGCATGCTGCAGATCCACAAGCGCGTGGCGGAATCCATGGGCATGAATCCCAACAACATTGTGGTGGCCGACAACGGCTCGGTTATCGAGATCACCGGCAAGCACATCAAGTGCGAGACCAGCGTTCCCGCCGGGGAGGTGTTCGTGGACGGGTCCGGTGTGGGCGAGGTGGGGGCCGTGGTCCTCAACGACCGCAAGCTCCTGGCCGAGGACGGCATGGTGGTGGTAGTGCTCCCCATGTCCTCTCACGACCACCAGCTGCTTTGCCCGCCGGAGATCGTTACGCGAGGCTTTGTGTACGTGAAGGAGTCCGAGGAGCTGCTGCATCAGCTCCGGGATGTGGCTCAAAAGACGGTGGATGCCATGTCCGCCCGGAAGCGTCGGGACGACGGCGAGGTCTCCCGGGCCGTCCGCAGCGCCGTGAGCAGCTATCTCTATAAGCACACCAAGCGCAGCCCCATGGTGATCCCCATGGTGACGAAGCTGTGAGGGCAGCTGTGATAAAATTGAATTGAAAAAGTCCCGTTCCGATGTCAAACATCGGAACGGGACTTTTTTGTGAAGAGGTGAGGTCGGGCCGATGGGGGCATCGGCCCCTACGGGATCATTCCAAACGACGCGCATGAACAGGATTCTTCCAGGCTGCGGAAAGGCCCCTATTATTTTTCCCCCTCATTTATGCTTCAATAAGCTATGGACAAATCCAATCAGCACCCATGGGATGAATAATGCGATTTTCAGCAAAACTCTTAACATAAGTAATGCAAAGCCTGCACATAAAAGCAGCATTTCACTCCCCCCTTGTCTGCCAAAGGATAAAGTCTGCCTTCTTTGTAGCTGTTAAATTCGTTCCCGGAAACAATCTCTCAAATTGTTCCCCACATTCCAGCGCTTCACTGCTTTGATACCATTGGCAGATGGTGTCATATAACCCCACAATTTTATCCGCCCGTCCCTCAGCGTAGGCTGACGGTGCTCTCAACCCCAAATTTTTCAGCACCATGGCATCCCAGATGGGCATTTCCGGACGCACTGTCGCCAGCAGCTTGCTGCTGAAAGACGCTTCCATACGCCCCGTTTGCTTATACAGGTGCAGCAAAACCTCGCGGAAAGTCAATTCGGTGTTATCTTTCTGCATTTCCATATATCCGTAGTAGCATTGATAAAATGCCTTGTTTCTCTGCCGCACTCTGTAAAAACCGTTAAAATTCCTCTGAAATTCTGCGTCCACAGATACATCCGTTCTGTGCAGTTCGTGCATGATCCGCTGATATTTTTCAAGTCCTTTTGCGATATTGAAAATAGCCGTTCCAGAGATGTTTTCCATGCTTTATCCCCCTGTTTGTAGTCAGTATTTGTTTTCCATTTTTTGCGACAAAACGATGCTTCATCTATTTCTGTATTTTCATGATATAACAAATTGTTTTATCTGTCAATAAAACAATTTGTTTTGTCTATACTTTTTGTGATACCCAAAAAGGAGGCACAACATCATGTATAGACGCATCCGTGACCTGCGGGAGGACCGGGATCTGCTTCAAAAGGACCTGGCTGCCTATCTGCAATGCTCGCAGGTCTGCTATTCCTACTACGAAATGGGCAAGCGGGACATCCCCACCGATGTGCTCCTCCGTCTGGCAGACTTTTATGCAACCAGCGTGGACTACCTCCTGGGCCGTACCGACGAGCCGACTCCCTATCCCGCCTCCGGCCGGTAATGTTCGGCTTTATACGGTGGAATTCTCATACGCCGAGGATCTCACCTCTCTGGAAGATGTGATGCGCTACACCAGCAACATCGTCCGGGCTAAACTGGAATCCGCAGAGGATTTTGACGGGGCCGTTCAGATCTATCAATTCAGCGTCACCGAAGATCTCAACGGCAATACCCCCGTACGACGCCTATAACAGCGGCTATGTGGAGGGCCACAGCTACTACCTCTTCCTCTGCGCCGGTGAAAGCGCCCTCTATCCCCACACCATCTACACAACCGTTGTAAAGGATTTAATTCTGGACGTTGACGCCCCGGAAGCTGCCATCACCGTGAACGGCCACGACATGTCCCTCCCCCTGACCAACCTCCCTGATGCCGTGACGGCCGCAGTGGGTCGCGGGATCCTGGGGGCGAAAAAGGGAACTACGGTGGCTCTGTCTGACTCCGACAATATCCGGGAGGTGTCCGCTCAGGCGGATGTGGTGGCCCAGGTCCGGGTATGGGGTGAGCAAAACGCCAACGCCTACGCTTCTCTCTACGCTACGGAGACCGTCTCCGTGCTGAAGGGGTCGGCAGACGCTGTGCCTGCCTACATCAGCCTGCCTCCGAATTTGGACTCCGGCAGCACCTATTATATATTCCTGAAGGGCACCGGCGGCGACTATACGCTCTTCTCCCGAGCGTTCCCCGCTGCGGATGCCGAGGCGATCAATGCAGCCGACTTAGGTCTATAGATCCCTGTGGATGCGCCATGCTGCACAGTTGGGGATGAAAACAAATAAAAAGCCCTGTAACCGAATGGTTACAGGGCTTTTTGGAGCTGCTGGGCGGATTCGAACCGCCGACCTCATCCTTACCAAGTGATAAAATGCCCTCCCAGCCCTTGATTTGTAAGGCTTTGTGGGCATTTTTACCGCAAAAAGGATGCGGTCGGAAACTCTTTGTTCCATGTATTCCACCCGTTCGTTTCCCCGTGTGGGTCAAGGTGTGGGTCAGCGCCGCAAAGAGCATCGGTGTGGGTCAACTTTTGGCGGGGCGAAAATCGTTCCATTTTGCACTGCTGTAGACAATAAAAGGGTGCTTTTCTAAAAGTATAGAGCCACCGGGCGGAGAAAAACTCTCCCGCCCGACGGCTCTATATTTTCGCAGTCGTTTCCCGTATGGGTCAAAATGTGGGTCAAGCGGAAAATGCGGGGCGGATATTCTGGGGGATTCCAGATTTTTCCTCCTGTTGCTTTGCCCAAGTGACACGGGTCACTTCCTCCACAAAATAGCGTTCTTTCTTGGTCGCCGTATAATAGCGGATGCCAAATTGCGGGCAAATATCAAATAGCAGCCCCGTATAAGCCATGCTATCTTCGGAGGGCAGCGAAAAATACCCTCCCGCCCGCTCGGCCAGCTCATCAATTTTCTTGCGTTCGGGTGACATATTCAAGCATCCTCCTCTTCCAGATATTTTGAAAACAGCTTCCACGCATCTTCATCAGCCAGCATGAAGTGCTTCATCACAAATACTGCCACAAGTGATTCTCACGGAATATATCCCGGCTCATAGCATCACTCTTTCTCACCCTTGATCCGCTTTTGAATATCCTCCACAGACGGCAACTGACTCTCCAGTTCCTCCGGCAGGCTGCTGGTGATCTGGTAGGCACTGACGCCGATGGGCTTACTCATATCTTTGAGTGAATACTCTGCTACGAGGTCATTTTTGCTCTTGCAAAGCAGCAGGCCAATAGACGGATTGTCCTGCTCTTTCTTTAGAATGCCGTCCACCGCCGAGAGGTAGAAATTCAGCTGTCCTGCGTATTCCGGCTTGAACTCGCCGGTTTTCAGTTCGATTACTACATAGCAGCGAAGATTGAGATTATAGAACAGCAGATCGATGTAAAAATCATCGCCGCCCACATTCAAGTGGTACTGATTGCCAAGGAAGGCAAAGCCCGTCCCCAGCTCCAGCAGGAGCTTAGTCACATCCTTGACCAGCGCCCGTTCAATGTCACGCTCCACCATGTCCGCTTTGAACGGGATGAAGTCAAAGATGTAGGGATCTTTCATGGTCTGCGTAGCAAGCTCACTCTGCGGAGAGGGCAAGCGGTTTCCAAAGTTGGATACCTTCTCTGCCAGCACCTGCCGCTGATACAGGCCGCTTTCAATCTGATGAACCAGCACATTGCGCGACCAGCCGTTCTGTGCAGCTTGCTCGGCGTACCAGATATGTTCTTCTGGGTTCTTCACCTTATCCATTAGGGCAATGTGATGATACCAAGTGATTTGTGCAAGTGCCGCTTGCACAATTTCCTTGTCCGGAAAACGCAACGCAAATTTCGCCATATACTTTAGATTTCTCACCGAGTATCCCGTAGCATCCGGGAAAGAAAGTTTAATGTCAGCGGCAAGGTTCTCCACGAATCTGCTGCCCCATGTCTTGTGGGCGTTGATGACCTCACCGATGGAGTGATACAGAACCAACAATTCCCGATTGACGCTGACCGCCGCGCGATACTGCGCTGTGCGGATCTCCTGCTTGACCGCCTCGACGATATGCAGATATTCATTGGAATTCATCAGCATGGTATTTCTCCTCCCGTCACATACGATCTCAGCCAAGTGCTCTTTCCCAGTATACCAGATATTCTGTCTCCCGTCGAGAGGAGAAATGCTCCTCTCTCCTGTACTTGCTCAAAATATTCTTCCCCTCCAACACATTATTTTTTACAACTGCATGTGCAAAAAAGCCCTGGGGCTCCCTGCATAACAAGGAGTCCCAGAGCTTTTTTCATTATACTGCGGAGGTTTTCACTTTTGCCTTACGCCTCCCGCTTTTTACGCTCCAGCACGAAGGCTACTGCGACCGCTGCCACGGGCAGGGCGATGACCCACACCAGCACGCCGGTATCGCCGGTGGCGGGGGTATTGCTGCCGCCGGTCTGAATGGCCACATCGGTCATGTCATAGAGCCGGGTCTGGGCGTTTACGAAGCGGTAGTAGGCCGCCAGGGCGTAGTAGCCCTGCTCGGTGGCCATACCGTCCAGGTCGCCGCCAGCGGTGTGCCGGAATCCGCCGCCGGTTACATAGAAGCTGGCAAGAGCATCCAGGACGGTGAGGCCGTTCTTCACAAAGCGGCTGTCGGTGGTAGGATCAATACCCAGGGCCGTCAGGGCCACGATGACCTGGTCGCAGGATTCGCTGTTCACGGTGCCCCAGCTGCCAAAGCCACCGTCATTGCGCTGCAGGGCAGAAAGAGCCTCCAGAGCCTTATCCACAGCGGCCTTCACGGTCTCGTTGGTCTTGTAGTAAGGTGCCAGGGCCTGGATGGCCATAGCGGTCATATCGGTGTCGGCGTTCTCAGCACTGAGGTCCCAACCACCGTCGTTGAGCTGGGCATCCAGGATGACCTGAATCAGCTTCTCCCGGGTCACATCACCCATAGTGGGGTAATTATGGCTATCCAGGGCAATAAGGGTGAAAATGGGGCCGTTGATGCCCTGGGTCTGCACATAGGCCATGTTATCCAGACCCTTCAGCAGGTTGTGGCCGCCCACATTGGTGACATCCTTGCCGATAGAGGTCAGGGCCAGGATCACCCGGGCGTTGTCGGTGACCTTCGCCCGGTGCAGACGCTCATTGGCGTCAGCCTTGGCCTTCACATACTCCACCACATTGTCATAGTACCCGGCGGGCACGGGGCGGCCGCTGCGGGCCAGGCCGATGACCATCCACTCGCCGCCGGTGGAGTTCACCGTGGGGGTGCCCAGAGTACCCATGAAGTCGCCGGTGGTCTTGTAGAGTTCGTCCAGCTTCTCGGTCAAAACTGCCTTTCTGAGGGCAGCCAGCTTGGTGACGGCAGATTGCAGCTTGTCAGCGTTGCTCACCTGCGCCTGCTGCTCGGGGGTCAGGGCGTCGAAAGCGGCCTGGGCGGTGAGGACGGCCTCGCCCCTCTCCAGGGTAACCTCACCGATGGCGTCGATCTTGGCCTCAGCGTCCTTGATAGGTGCCTCCAGGATCCTCTTCATCTCGGCAAACACGGCCTCGGCCTTCTCCACCTCTGCGATGGTGAGGCAGTCCTTCTGCTCTGTCGTCAGGGCGACGAACATCTTTTCGGCGGCGGCCACTGCCTGGCTGTCGGCCACGGACAGCTTATCGGCCTCCGGCAGGTCGGAAATCTGAGCCTTGAGAGTGTCCACGGAGCGGAAGCTCGCAATGGCCTGCTCCAGCTTCTCCAGCTTGGCGAGGTTGCTCACCTTGGACTGCTCGGTCTTGCTGAGGATGCCGTAGGCAGCCCGGGCGGCGGAAACGGCGTCCTCGGCGGCGGAATAGTTCTCGTACTTCACGGCGGCAGGCAGGTCGTCGATGAGCCCAACGACATAGTCCGCACCGGTGTCGGCGCTGACGACATGCAGGACATACCAGGTGCCGTCGTTGCTCTGGGTATTGCCGCTCTGATTATTCATGCTCAGCCAGCCCTTGGCGCCGCAGCCCACATAGATGGTGTCGCCCACCTTCACGGGGATGCTCTCTGTGCGCTTGAAGAAGCTGCTGCCCTCGGTCTTATCGGTAACCTTCTCGTTGAGGAAGGCCTTGACCTGGAAGTTCTTGTTGGCGGCGGTGGGGCTCAGGCGGATGCTGCCGCTGTCGCCGTCGATGACCAGAGTATAGTCATACCGCCCGCCGGCCTCGCCGGAGACGAAATTGGGGGTCAGCTTACCGCCGGTGACCTTCAGGGCGCTGAGGGTGGTGTCGGAATTGCCCCAGGTGCCGCCCAGGTCGGTGCCATAGCCGTTCAAGGTGAACATAACGCGGATGACATCGCCGTCCGCCAGCTTGCCGTTCTTCACCGTGAACGCACCGAAGCCCTCGTTGACGAACCAGTCGTTCAGGGTACCCATCCAGCCGGCGCTCTTGTTGCCGTCGAACTCGCCGAGGCCGTTAATGGAGGAGATGTAGTTGCTCTCCACACCCTCCACCGTGGCGTCCTTGATTTTCAGCGCAGCGGCCACGCAGGACATCATGGTGCTGTCGGCGGACAGATCGACCCATGTATCCACCAGCGTGCCCGCCCAAGGTGCTCCGTCCTTCTTGGAATAGGTGGTGTTCTCCACGATGACCTGCACCTTGCCGTAGTTATTGGCGGCGGCACGCATGGCCACTACGGCGGCCTGGTAGAGCCGGTCAATGGACGCGGCGGAGGTGGCGGCCCGGATATTGGCCACGCCCTCGTTATAGGCAGCGGTAGCCTTGTCGCCCAGGGTGTTTTTCAGGGTGTCCAGGCGGGAAATAGCTGCCTGACGGTTTGCCAGGAGGGTGTCGCCGGTGCGCTGGATATACTCGTCCTTGGAAATGGTCTTAATGAGGATGGTCACGGTGCTGCCGTCGGCCACATCCTCTGCAATGGCGCAGCGGGCCAGGTAGTAGTCACTGTACTCACCCAGGGTCTGCTCCTCAGCCAGCTCCCAGGTCTGGCCGTTATCTGCCGACCAGACCAGCCAGTACTTTTCGTCGGTGTGGTCGGGCATATAGCGGCGGATGAACACAAGGTCACCGGCCTTGACATCCGTCAAGGTGGCACCCTGGGTAGTCTGCGGCAGAGTAGCCCAGCTGGGGGTGGGAACAGAGCCGTCCGGGTTGGGGGTATCGCTCCAGGTCAGGCAGGGCCAGCCCCTGTAGGCGTTGCCGCCGGTGCCGCTCCAGGAGGGCAGGGGGCTTCCGTCCACCTTTACCTCCACGGTGACCTTAGCCACAGCCTTGAGCTTGTTGGCGTCCAGCTTGGCCAGCTCGTCCAGCAGGCGAATTTCGTTGCTGTTGAGCAGCTTTTTCTGATGGTCATTCAGTCCGGCATAGGCGGCCTGAATGGCCTTTACCGTGTCCTTGTTGCTCTCGCTCAGCTCGTTCAAATCATTGGGCAGATAGGACATATTCTTCCGCAGGGCGGCGATGACGGCTGCGTGGTCATAGGCTCTGGCACCCACGCCCTGCAACAGGGCAAAGTCCGCATCAAAGATGCCCATGAGCACTGTGAGGTCGGTTTGGGCATTCTGCCGCTCCACCAGGGTCTGATACTGCTTGACAAATTCCCCGGTGTAGATGCCCGCCGGGAAGTCATAGTCGTGGAAGCCGTCGAAATACGCCTTGGCCTTGGCCAAATTTTCCGCACGGCAGCGCTGCAGCACGGCGGCGGGGTCTGCCGCCTCCGCCACATACACCATGGTGCAGCCGCCGGCATAGAGGGAGGGATACTGGCCGACGGTCACCTCGTTATACACGCTGGTGAAGGTGGGGTCGTCCTTGCTCACATTCACCATGGCCACGGTGTACCAGCCCGGCTGGGTGAACACATACTGCGCCCTGCCGTCCTCGCCGGTGATGGCGGCGGTTTTATAGATGGGCTGGGAGAAGGTCTCGGTCTGCTGGGGGGCGCTGATGAACAGGGTGATGCCCTGAGCGCTCTTGGCGGTGCCCAGCACCGTGGGGTCGGCGCCCGTCACCGTGGCGGTGATGGTGGCCTTGTCGCCCACCTGCGGTTTTTCAGTGGGAGCCGTCACATCAATGAGGGACAGGCTGCCCTGGTAGGCGGATGCATTCGTGGCAACCCCCTCCGAGATGGCGGTGCTGTCCAGACCGGAGGAGGCCTCCGTCAGCGCCGTGGGGGCGGGGACACGAGCCACACGCACCCGGTCGTCCTTGTGCAGGCGGATGGTGGCGGCGTCCGTCTTGTTCAGCTGGCTCAGCTGAACAATGCCGTAGCTCTCGCCGTTGACAATCACCGCCAAATAGGGGTCAATGTCGCTGTCATTGCGGGAGCTACCCGGCAGGTACACATCCTGCTTGTCAAAGGTGATGCCCGCCGCTGTCAGAGCGTCCGCCAGGGTATCCTTGCCCCCGGTGAGGGTCAGGCTGTCGTTGGTGTAGGCCATAGTCGCCCGGCTGAGATCCGTACTGTACCGGGTGCCGAAGTTATTCACATAGGTGAAGGAGATCTCCACATCCACGGTGCTGGCCAGCTGCCGCCGGGCGATTTTCAGCGCGTCGATATGGGCGATATAATGCGTCCATTGTCCCGCGTCATTGTCTGCATAATATCCGCAGAAGCCCCGCAGCATGAGATAATCCTCATAGGTGCCGGCGGTGCCCAGGGAATAGGCCAGATCCGCCTGCAAGGCGGCATAGGCATTGGTGTAGGCCTTCCAGCTGGCCGCCGTGTACTCCTCTGCCTTCAGCTTGGCGGGGTCATAGAGGGACAGGAGGGCCTGCGCCTCCGCCTTGTGGTCGGAGAAGTACTTCAGCGCCCGGTCGTAGATGTCCACATGGATCAGCCGGCTTTTGGCGGCTCCCAGCTTGTCCACCAGGTCCTGCTTATCGGCGGTGTTGGCGGCAGTGGGGTTGCCGCTCTCATCATAGAGCTGCGCCAGCAGTGCCTCTCCCTGTGCCTTGTCTGCCAGGAAGGCGGCATAGGTGCCAGGGGTGGTGTTGTCGGCGCTGACGGCCTCCACATTTGCCCCCAGATTATTCGTCTTCTTGTTGCGCAGTGCGTAGTCGGAGGGCCCGTTCGGCTCCCATACCCATTCGCCTGTGACCGTCTCGTACAGCGCCGTGGCGTTGACCCGGTCGGTGGGGATCAGCTTGGCGATGGCGGCCTGCAGGGCGGCGGCTGCGGCGTCCAGCTTCTCTTGGGAATCGGCGGTATCTAAAGCTTCCTTCGCCCTGGTCAGCACCTTCTGGTACTCCTTCCAGAAGCTGCCGTCCCAGCCGACATTCCCATCGTTGAGGATGGTGTCCGCCGCCTTGCCGTTATAGCGGTCGCCGGAGGTATAATACTTCCCGTCCTCCGCCTTGGGCGCGGTGTCGATGGCCTGCTGCAGGGCGGTCTTGTCCAGCGGGGTCGGCTCGCCGAATTGCAGCAGCAGCACGCTGCGGGGATTACCCTCGCCGTAGCTGGGGCTTTGTATGTTCTTTATCAGGGTGGAATCCGTATGAACCTCCAGCAGGCGGAACTCCAAGGTGGGGTCAAACTTCACGCTGGAGGAGCCGAAAAGCTCGTTAAAAAACTTTGCCCGCATCGCCGCCAGATTGTCGGTCTGCATGGTCAAGGGCGTTGTCTCACATTTTACAAAATTGTATGTTTTGTCCCAAAATGCCGCAGGGGTTTCACAGCCACAGCCCCTTTTCAGAAAATCCTCCTTTGAGCTGTAACCGCCATCGTAGTACTGCAGCATCTCCTCGACGCTCCTGTAGCCATTGTAGGCCCTACGGTCTTCCATTACGGCGTCAAGGGAATTGTACCAATCGGTGCTGTCCAAATACGCCTGAGAAACATAGTATTTACGCGCTTTGGCAGTAGCACTGCTGCCCGCTCTGACAAACTCGTCGCTCTGCAGGGTCACGGAGAACTGCGCGGCATCGGCGGGCAGCTTTGCCAGATAGACATTGGTGGCCGAGCCGTAGACGGAGCCGGTGATCCGCTCCAGGGTAGCGCCCGCAACCACCGGGGCGTTTTCATCCTCCACCGGCGCGGAGCCCGCCTTGATCTCCAGAATCAGGCCGTAAAAGGCCTTAGCGCCATCCGTAAACTCCATATAAGCGGTTTTCTTGGCGGTCGTATCGATGACATCCGTGATGGCCTTGCCGCCCTCGAGTGTAAACACAGGACCCTTCGCTGTATCCGTATTCGTTACATCAACAACATACGCGTATGTACTTCTTAGCAGAAGACTCAAAGGAAGATTCTGCTTTTGCTTTATTGAGAAAGGTCTCCCCCATGTGTGATCAGCGATATACCAAATATTCGAGTCTTTTGCTTCGAATTGCACTTTCTGGGTGCTCTCGTAAATGGATGCCCTGTATATGGGGAAGGTCGCACTGTCGTTGCGTCCTCCGCCTGTATATCCCGTGATCGGCGTTTTTTCCACCGCCACGGCCTGCCCGTCCGCCTTCAGAACGAAGCGTGCATCCTCCGCTGCCAGCACGCTGACCGGCAGCAGCGAGACCGCCAGCACCAGCGCCAGGACAAACGAAAGAATTCGTTTTTTCATTTCTTTTTCCTCCTTGTAATTATTTCTCTTCTCTCTATGTAAACGCCTTGCGGCTGTTGCTTTTGCTGTCATTGGGGCGATGCCTACATCGTCCCGTCCGGCTCATGGAAAGCGGGACGGGAAAGGTCTGCCGTCCTCCCCCGCCCCGGCGGCTTGAAATGGCTATCATGCTTTCCATGGAA
>CAKTIW010000002.1:0-115236 GCA_934566025.1 uncultured Oscillospiraceae bacterium
AACGATACCGCTCCCATCTTCGAGGTGGCCGACTACGGTATCGTGGGTGACCTGTTCAAGGTCGTTCCCGAGCTGATCGAGTCCATCAAGGCCGCCAAGGCTGCTCAGTAAAACCGACACCTTTCTTTTCCATTCCCATCCCCGATGACAGATGCGTACCAAGCCATCATCTCTCCTTTACCTAACTACCTTCTACTTTTCCTGATTTATCTTGATCCAAAAATCTTTTGCACTTCACTTCGGTGGCCCCACGCGTCTGTCATCGGGGATGGGAGACCACTTTTGATCCGGAAAATGAAATTTCTTTCTTCCATAGACTCCTATTAAAACGCAGGACCGGCACGATATACATCGTGCCGGTCCTGCGTTATAGAGCAAAAGAATGGGCGGGAATCAAAAGCCGTGCCAGGCGGTGATCTCGTCAATGGGTACACGGGTGCTTACCACCTGGTTTGCCGGGAAGTCCCAGTCGGGATAACCGATGGCTATGCCGGAGACGATGCGCTTGCTTTCGGGGATATGAAGGTGACGGCGCAGGGTCTGCTGATAGAGAACTGCCTGCAGCTCTACGCAGGTGCCGAGGCCGTACTCCATGGCGGCGAGACAGATATTCTGGATGACACAGCCCATATCCAGGCGGAAGGTGGTGTTATCCAGCGCCTGATCCATGCACAGGATGATCACCGCCGGGGCATCAAAAAACCGCAGGCCCCGCTGGCCCCACTGCCTGCGCCGGGCCGTGTCGCCCCGCTGGATATCCATGGCGGCAAACAGCGCCTTGCCGATCTCCCGGCTGCGCTGCTTGTAAATGCCGTCTACGGTGATATCGGGAATGTCGGTGGGCTGGTCCCGGTCATAGGAGGCGATGTTATCCTGGCGGATCGCCTCCAGGACCTGGCCGGAAACCACGGAAAACTCCCAGGGCTGGGCGTTGACGGCGGAAACGGCCCTGGTGGCCAGGGATAAGACCGCCCGCAGGGTCTCCCGGGAGACGGGCTCGGGTTTGAAGCCGCGGATGGAGCGGCGGCCGGTGATCGCTTGTGTTACATCCATAAAAGATCTCCTTATTTATTTTCTGGGGCAGACGAAGGGTATGCCCGGGTTTCTGCCGATATATTACCATAATTTTACAACGTTTGCTACCTGCATTTTTATCGGGAGACCGGGGGAGAAGGACGCGGTGAAAAAATGAGGGAAAAGAGGGTATTTCCCGTTGACATTTGGGGGGAAATATGATAGGTTACTTGAGATGAGGGAGTAGTTGGCGTGTAAAAAGCGCGATATGTCAACATACTGGCGTTTTTACCTGGCATACCATCGATTAACAAAGGCAAACACGCCTGCCAGCGCGCCTTTGCGGCGCTTTTTGCCCTTCTCACCTTGGCGGGCGCCAGCCCGCCTGCGGCTCAAAAGCCAAAAATCGCTCGAAAATACATCGCCGGCAGGTGCTAAGCAGTTTTGCCGCGCAGAAATGTGTCCAGACAAGGAAGGGCCTGCCGGGAATACTTGCCGTATTTCCAAGGGGCATGACGCAGTATGGGCGCATTTCTGCCCGTCAAAACCGTGTCTGCCTTTGTCAATCGATGGTATCTTAATTGATGAGACTCATGGGCGGGCCTATAGCCGCGCGTGCGGTCTGTTTGTGTATGGGCAGTCCATGCGCATTTTTTTTGCCTGCGGCAAAAAGGACATGAGGAGGATTTCGTGGAAAATATCATGATGTATGTGCTGTTTGCGGTGGGCATTGTGCTCATTGTGAAGGGCGGAGACTGGTTTGTGGACGGCGCGGTCTGGGTGGCGGAGGCCACCGGGATCCCTAAGTTTATTATCGGCGCAACGGTGGTCAGCATGGCTACCACGCTGCCGGAGATCATTGTGTCCACCATTGCGGCGGTGGAGGGCCACGGGATCCTCACGGCCCAGGTGGGCGACTACATTGCCGCCTCCCAGGAAAAGGTGGGCATGGCCATCGGCAACGGGATCGGCTCGGTGATATGCAACACGGCTATGATCCTGGCGGTGAGCATTATCTTTATGCCGGGCAAGGTGGAGCGGAAGAGCTTTGCGCCCAAGGGCCTGCTGCTGACGGCGGCGGTGTGCGTGCTGTTCGGCTTTTCCCTGAGCGGAAACTTCCCCCTGACGGGCGCTGCCGCGCTGCTGCTGGTATTTGCACTGTATATTGCGGAAAACATCCGCTCCGCCAGAAACGAACAGGGCGGGCTGAGCGAGGACGAGCGGCCGGAGATCAACAAAAAGACGGTGCTCTCCAACGTGCTTTTGGTGGCTGCCGGGGCGGCGGGCATTGTGGCCGGGTCCCAGCTGCTGGTAAACAACGGCAGCAAGATCGCCGCCTCCTGGGGCGTTTCGGAGGCGATCATCGGGGTGACCATCGTGGCGGTGGGCACGTCCCTGCCGGAGCTGGTGACGGCCATTGCGGCGCTGGTGAAAAAGCAGGCGGACATGTCCGTGGGCAATGTGATCGGCGCCAACGTCATCGACACGACGCTGATCCTGGCGGTGTGCTCCTTTGTATACGGGGGCAAGCTGCCGGTTTCCGCCCAGAACATCTACCTGGACTTCCCGGTGGCTATCGTGGTGACGCTGATAGCGGTGGTGCCCACTATTTTTGCGGGGAAATTCAGACGCTGGCAGGGCATAATGATGCTGGCGGTCTATGTGGCGTATCTTATCACCGTTACGGCGGGACTGGATCGGTTTCTGGCGCTGTTTGCCTGAGAAAAACCCGGGGCATATTTTGCAAAAGACCTCTTGAGCTTTTAAAAAAATCAGATATAATGATAGTACAGCGCTCTATGGAAAACTCCATGGGGCGCTGCGCGGCACGGGATAAATTTATAAACAGAGAGACCCGGCTGCCACCGGCGGCCGCGGAGAGGGGAATATGGAAAGAACAACAAGGAGGCTTGGCGGCTCGATTGACATGCTTACGGGGCCGCTGCTGAAAAAGCTGCTGCTTTTTGGCCTGCCGCTGATGGCATCCAGCATTTTGCAGCTGCTTTTTAACGCGGCGGACGTGGTGGTGCTGGGCCGCTACGCGAACTACGCAAGCCTGGCCGCCGTGGGCGGCACCACGGCCATTGTAAACCTGGTGGTGAATCTGCTCATCGGCATGGCTGTGGGCGTGAATGTAGTCATTGCCCGGTACATCGGCGAGGGCGACAAGGAAAAGGAGATCTCCGCGGCCATCCACACGGCGGTGGCCATGGCCCTTGTGGGCGGCACGGTCCTGGGCGGACTGGGCTTCGGCGGGGCGGCATGGATCCTGCGCATGGTGTCTACCCCGGAGGATATTTTTGACCTGGCGCTGACGTACCTGCATATCTATTTCGCGGGCACGCCGGCCATTATGCTCTATAACTACGGCGCGGCCGCTCTGCGGGCCCGGGGCGACACCCAGCGGCCGCTGCTGTTCCTCACGGTGAGCGGCGTGGTGAACGTGGTGCTGAACCTGGTGTTTGTTATCACGTTCCAAATGGATGTGGCGGGCGTGGCCCTGGCAACGGTGATCAGCGAGGTGCTCAGCGCCGTGCTGGTGCTGCTGTGCCTGATGCGCACCACGGATGCCCTGCGCTTTTCCTGGCGGAAGCTGCGCTTTGAGCGCCGGAGCCTGCTCCTGATGGCCAAGGTGGGTATCCCCGCCGGCGTGCAGGGATGCCTGTTCAGCCTGTCCAACGTGGCTATCCAGGGGGCTATCAACGCCTACGGAAGCATTGTGGTGGCCGGGTGCAGCGCCGCCGGCAGCATCGATAACTTCATTTATGTGGCTATGAATACCTTCCACCAGGCGGCCCAGACCTTCCTGAGCCAGAACATCGGCGCGGGGAAATATGAGCGGGTGAAGGACATTCTGAAAAAGTGCCTGCTGTGCGGCGTGGTCACCGGGGCTATCCTCAGCACCGTGGCCTGCGTGTGGAGCGAGCCGCTGCTGCGGATCTACAACCAGGATCCGGATGTGCTGGCGGCGGGTGTGATCCGGCTGCGGCTGGTGGCGGCACCTTACATTATCTTCGGCATGGCGGACATACTCACCGGCGCGATCCGGGGCTGCGGCAGCCCGCTGATCCCGGTGGTCATCAATCTGCTGTGCACTTGTGCCTTCCGCCTGGCTTGGGTGGCTGCCATCAACACGCAGACTATGCCGGTGACATGGGTGTATCTGTCCTACCCGGCCTCCTGGCTGTTGCTGCTGACGGTGCTGCTGGTCTGCTGGGTGCGGCTGTACCGGAAGCGGATCCGCCCGAGGATCGCCGTAAGCTGAGGAAAATAGCAATTTTTATATACAAATTGTAGAAAATTGGAGGAAAAATACAATGCGTATAAACTGGTTTAAGAATGAGGACCATTTGGTATACATCAGCGGCGAGACGCAGCTGGCGCAGCTGGAGAAAACGCTGCACTTTCCCGGCCTGGAGGAGGCGGCCAATGCCCTGCGCCAAAATCCCACGGCGGAGGGGCTGACCATCAAGGGGCCCAAGCGCACCAGCGGGCGGCTGTTTGTGCCGGACCTGACCTTTGGCGAGCACATTGAGATGGGCGAGAACATCTTCTTTTACATGGGAGAGATGCAGGAGTGCTATGTGATCTACTGGACGGGTGAGCCGGTGGTGAAGCAGGGGGAATAAGGCGGCCATGACTTTGAAGCACCGGGGCCAGATGTCCGACTCCATGATCACGGCCCTTTTCATCATCCTATCCGGCGGGCTGCAGGACGCCTACACCTACTGCTGCCGGGACAAGGTCTTTGCCAACGCCCAGACCGGCAACATCGTGCTGCTGAGCACCAACCTCTTTGAGGGGAACTGGCAGCAGATCCTGCGGTATCTGATCCCGCTGCTGTCGTTTATGCTGGGCATCTATATCGCCGAGTGCGTACACCGGCGGTTTAAGCACATAGAAAAGGTGCACTGGCGGCAGCTGATCATCCTGGCGGAGATCCTGCTTCTGATCACGGTGGGCTTTATGCCCCAGCCTATGAACACGGCGGCCAACGCGGTGGTGTCCTTTGTGTGCGCCATGCAGGTGCAGACCTTCCGCAAGGTCCGGGGCCACGTCTATGCCAGCACCATGTGCATCGGCAACATGCGCAGCGGCACAGAAGCGCTGTGCGCCTACTTTCACACCCGGGACAGGGAGATCCTGCACAAGGCGCTGACCTATTTCGGCGTGGTGCTGCTGTTTGCCCTGGGGGCCGGGGCGGGGAGCGTGGCCACGCTGCACTGGGGAGAGAGGACGATATGGCTCTCCTGCGGGCTGCTGACGGTGAGCTTTCTCATTATGTTCCTGCGGGAGGAAGAGGAGAAGCTGCTGCGGAAATAAACCGGTACAGATCTATACGCAATGCCTCGGGAGGTGCCCGGGGCATCTTTTTTTGCCCCGGCGCATAGCCTTGCACAGAGGTGAGGAGAGGATGGAAGTGAAAAATATCCACCCGGCGTATGCATCGGACCGGGAGAGGCAGGAGCGGCTGGAGGAGGCGTACCGGCAGTGCGCGGCGGCCCTGGCGGCGCTGGAGCGGGAGGAAAAGGAGAGGGAGACATGAGCAGAAGGGACGCGGTGTACGCCCGGCAGTCCGTGGAGAAAAAGGACAGCCTCTCCCTTTCGGGCCAGGTGGAGCTGTGCAGGCGGATGGCCGGGGAGCGGACTCTGTGCGTGTATCAGGATGCCGGTTACTCCGGGAAGAACACGGACCGCCCGGCCTTTCGGCAGCTGATGCGGGACGTGAGGGCCGGGAAGATCGGGGCCATCTATGTATACCGGCTGGACCGGTTTTCCCGGTCGGTGGCGGATTTCGGGCAGCTGTGGCAGGTGCTGCAGGCCAACCGGGTGGAGTTTGTGTCCGTCAGCGAGAATTTTGACACGGCCACGCCTATGGGGCGGGCCATGCTGCACATCATCATGGTGTTTGCCCAGCTGGAGCGGGAGACCATTGCCCAGCGGGTCCGGGACAACTACTACCGCCGGGCGGCCCTGGGGGCGTGGCCCGGGGGACCGGCGCCGCTGGGGTTTGACAACGGACGGGGGATGGGCCGGGCGGGCCGGGAGGTGCCGGCGCTGGTGCCCAATGAAAAAGCGGACCTGGTGCGGCGGATCTTCCGGGAATACGGCGGGGAGGGGATGTCCCTCTCGGGCCTGGCCAAAAAGCTGAGCCGGGAGGGAATCCCGGGGCCGAAACGGGCGGTGTGGGACAGCGTGGGCCTGTCCAGGCTGCTGCACAACCCGGTCTACGTGCGGGCGGACGAGCAGGTGCGGCTGCACTACCTGGCCGATGGGGCATGCGTGGCGGACCCGGCGGAGTATTTTGACGGGGAGCACGGGCTTTTACTGGTGGGCAAGCGGGGCGGAGAGGAGAGGACCCTGTCGGTGCTGAGCAGCCCCGGGCTGGTGGGGGCGGAGCTGTTTCTCCGGTGCCAGGAGAAGCTGCGGAAAAACCGGCAGCTGGGGCGCAGCGGCCAGGGAAAGCACACCTGGCTCTCGGGACTTTTGAAGTGCGCCGGGTGCGGCTACAGCATTTCCGTGGCCCGGGACGGGGAACGGCGGTATCTGCACTGCAGCGGGCGGTACAATCTGGCCCGGTGCGGCGCGGTCATTGGGGTGAAGCTGCCGGAGCTGGAGGAGAGGGTGCAGGCGGAGGTGCAGGCGCTTTTGGAGGAATGTCCCGGGGGCGGGGACGGCGCCGGAGGCGGGGACTGCACCGGGCGGCTGGCGGAGCTGGAGCGGCAGGCCCGGCGCCTGCTGGAGGCCTTTGCCCGCAGCCCGGCGCTGCCGGTCACATACCTGGAAAAAGCCCTGGAGAGCATTGAGGGCCGGCGGCAAGCGCTGGTGCTGGAGCGGGACCGGGAGGAGAAGGCGGCGGCCCGGAGGATCGACTTTTCCACCCTTTCCTTCCAGGGGAAAAAGGCGGTGGCTGCGCAGCTGATCCGCCGCATCGACCTGGGAGAGGACACGGCGGAGATACACTGGAGGGTGTGAAAGCGCCGCACGGGGCCGGGCCAGGAAAAAGAGGAGATCTTTGGCATAAAAAATCGGGCGAAAACCGTTGACAGAGTTGTAAAAATGTGGTATTATCCACAAGAGTTAAGGAGTATATTTTTGTCCATATAAGGGATGAGCTATAACTGAATGATTTGGGCAAAACCGTCGTAAGGCGGCGACGCAAAGCTATCGGGACTTTTTATAACAAAGAGTCAGCCACGCTGCAATATCTTGTATATTGCAGCGTTTTTGACCTTTTATAGGGTAAAAAAACACAAATCACCGGAGGGGAGGGAAAGCTGTGTCAAAAAAGAATTCGGCGCTTCTGGGCATGCTGCTGGCGGCATTTTTGGTCGTTTTTGCGATTTTAGCGGCCACCATCGGCCTGGGCTGGTTCTCAGACAGCACAGATGTATCCGCTACGGGCATGCAGGTGTCGGCTAAGGGCGATCTGGAGATCCGGGCGAAAAGCGGCGGAGAGAATATCGCCGTGTCTCAGCCGTCGGCGGATATGAAGCACTTCGGCGGCGAGGATGTGGAGGAGCTGCGGCCCGGCGTTGCGGGCAGCTTTACCTTCTACGTGTATGATCCCAATGCGGAGACCTACGACTTTTCCTACACCCTGTCGGTGGTGAATAATAATTTTTACGACAGCGAGGATGGCTTCTACGCGGGGGTGCCGGAGGAGCGCAAGACCCAGGCCCTGCAGATGATCAACGCCCATCTGCTGCTGTTCAAAGAGAAAAGCGACGACGGCGTTTATTCCGGGTGGATCCCCGCAGGCGAGCCGATGGCCGTTTCAGCCCAGGAGCGGGAGCAGCCGGTGACGGTATACTGGGTCTGGGTGGCCTGGTACAGCGACATCTTTTCGGACACCGGCACGCTCATTGCGCAGGAGGACCGGGCGAAGATCGCGGGCTACTATGGAAGCGATGAACACAAGGCGGAGATGTTCGACGAGGGAGAAATTTCGGACGAGGGCTATAACAAGGCCGACTCTATCATAGGGACCACGCTGAAGCATATCTGCTTTGACCTGACCGTACAGGAGGAGTAAGCTGCCATGAGGGCAAAAAAGGGACCGTTTACAAAAAAAGTTTTATACAGGCTGATCCTGGTGGTGATCATGGCCGGGGTGCTGTCCTTTTCGGTTTTTGCCTGGTTCGTGCTGGCCAACCGCAGCCGCTCCCACGACCTGGAGCTGGAGATGCCGCCGATCATCTACATCAAGGACGACAAGCTGCAGAACATGGTCTCCTTTGACCTGGACGGCCTGCAGATCAACAAGACCTACAACGCCCTGTTCTGCGTAGCTCCGGCCTATGAGGGAGCGGTGGAGGACTACAAGCTGGGCGTGATCTACACGGAGAACATAGGCATGATCATTGACCTGTATCCGGTGTCCGGCATTACGGACAGGCCTACGGGCAGCGAATATGAGATGCGCACCCTGGAGGGCAGCGACTGCTACTTCAACTACACCACCCAGGACGGGAGCTGGAAGGCCGACGTTACCTACAGCAAGGACAGAAGCACGGACGAGACCTACCAGCAGACGCACCTGAATAGGGGCGTATACAAGATCTATGACGACGCATTTTCCGAGTACACGAAAACCGGGACGGACATCTACACCAAGCTCAACAACACCGAGGCCTACCGCTTTTACGTGCTGCAGGTGACCTGGAAGGAGAACATCTCCGAGGCGGAGCTGGAAAAGGAGACGGACGTGGTGTATATCATCACCGAGGGAGGCACCGGAAAGGGGGACCAGGGCACATGAAAAAAAGCCGGAGATCACGGCGGGTGATCTTGTGCGCGGGCCTGGCCCTGCTGGCAGCGGCCAGCCTGGCCCTGGCGGCCTACTACGGGAAGGGCAACTTCAAGGACGTGTTCGTAAACCGGAAAAACTGCTTTTCCAGCGACACGCTCAGCTCGGTATCCCGGATGGAGGACGCGAAAAACAACGTGGTCCGGCCCCAGGGGTCCGTGGAGAAGATCATCAGCTTTTATAACTACGACCGGGCTACCGGCGAATATAACGACTTTGACCTGACCTTTGACGTATACGCCTGGCTGGACAAGGACACCACCGGGAAGACCTATACCATTACCTACGGCGCGTCCCAGACGGTGGATATCTCCGGCACGGACCACAGCCAGCCGGTGTTTTCCGCGACCTTAAAAGGGGGAAGCGCCATGGAGGTATCGGTGCGAGTGAATTTTAACGCCGGGACGGAGGACGACCTGACGACGTTCCCCAACCTGCTGCTGGCGGCGGTGCCTACAAAGCCCAGCTACATGGCCAGCCGGATGCTGGGGGCATGCATCGTGCCGTCCCGGTCGGAGGGATTTCATGTGGAGACCTACTTTGAGCGGACGGCGGGGGAGGCGGACATAGAGGACTATGCGGCCTTTACCTATGTGATCTCCATGATGGGCGAGCCGCCGGAGGGCGGAACGATGCGCCTTATGTGGAAGTCGGCGTATCTGACGCTGATGGAGCACAATGAGCTGGCGGGCCAGGTGCAGAAGATCGAAAACAGCACGGACGGCTTTGACAGATACATCGACATCCCCCAGGAGGCCAACTACTACAACACCCTGACGTTTATGCGCGTGCAGGGGGTGGAGGAGGCGGCTGACCCGTGGTACACGGCAAGTCCGGCCCTGACCTGGACGGACCTGGACGGGTGTATTCAGTGGCAGCAGCTGACTTGAGCCGACGAAAATGACAGAAGAACTACGCAGGCATTGGGTGGAGCTATATGAAAAAAGGAAAGAGAATCTATAAAGAGCGCAGGACGCCTGCCCTTTACACGGCTGTATGTGTATTGGTGGCGGCGGCACTGGGCCTGCTCCTTTTTGGGCGGAGCCGGGCCTACGCGGCGGATATCCCGGCGGCGTATCCCTTGGACGTGACCAACATAACGGGTCTGGCGATCGACGGCACCTACGCCGGGATCACCCGCACCGGAGAAAAGGAGTTTAATATCACCGGGGTCCAAGGCTTTAACACCCTGGCTCGGGTGTCCCAGACGGACAGCTTGGAGGGGTACACCTTCCGCATCTCCGCCAGAGATACCTTTGAGCTGAAGATCGCCTCCACGGGCAACACGGAGGAGGACCTGGCAAACAGCTTTTACGGCATTGGAACGGAGGACATTCCCTTCAAGGGAAAGATCCTGATGACCAATGTGACCGGCTCCACCTATCTGAAGATGACCGGGTGGAAGGTGCTGTTCAACAACCTGTCCAACGAGGGCGCCGTTACAACGGATGCCGCCAATATTAACCTCCGGGCGCATATTGACGGGCCCTTTTCCCTGTGCGAAAAGCTGACCATCACCCAATCCGGCACGGCGCTGGATATCAGCGGATTCCGCTTTGCGGCCAGGAACCAGGGGACCGACGGCAGCGTAAGAGGCGTTGTGCAGACGGACAAGGCCGCCGGTCTGGTGGCGGCCCAGGTCACAGGCAGCGGCGCCTGCACGGTGGACGTGAGCGCCTGCTTCGAGACAGGCTCCCAGTACGCGCTGGAGAGCACGGCCGGCACGGTGGGCGGCCTGTTCGGGTCCATTGACCAGGGGGCGGCGGTGTCCGTGACCACAGGGGACATGGATCTGCTGGTGTCCACGGCGGCAGGCGGAAACGCCGGGCTGCTGGCGGGCGAAAACAATGGGATATTGACCGTGAGCTCCGATAGCACCTATACGGGAAGCGTCACCGCCGCCGGCAGCTATGCCGCGGGCCTGGTGGGCGTGAACGGCGAAAAGGGCAGGGTGAATTTTGCGGAGAATATAACGGTAAGCGGCCTTACCGCCAGCGGCGCATACGCCGGCGGCGCGGCGGGCCGGTCCGAGGGCGTTCTTGCCGTGGCGGCGGGGAAGAGCTGCACCGTTTCCGGCAGCACCTTTACCTCCACGGAGGCCACACCCGCCCTGGGCGGGGCGGTGGGCCAGGCCACAGCCGCTCCGGCGGGGAATTTTGTGCTGGAGAATAACCGGTTTGCCAAAAGCGGCAACGTGGGCGGCTTCATCGGCAGCTTTACGGCAAAGGAAGCGGCCAGCTTCACCGATGTGACCGTGACCGGCGCCACCTTCAACGGAACCGGCGCGGCAGGCCACAGTGTGGGCGGCTATTTCGGCCTGATTTCGGGTAAAAATGCTGTGACACTTACAAGCGGCAAGGCTTCTGCCTTTACATTTAATTCCATGGCGGCGGGCAGCTATGGCGGCGTTATCGGCAAGGTGAAGGCTAACTCCGTTGTGACGGTAGGCGGGGGCATGACGGTGACGAATACCTTTGCAAGCGGCGGTTTTTCCGGCACCCTGGGCGGCGCTGTGGGCTGCGTGGAGACGAACGCCTACTGCAAGCTGGACAACCTCACGCTGAATAACACCATGAATGCCGCTTTGCAGGCGGGCGTCGGCGATCTGGTGGGGCAGGCCGCGGCTAAAGCACTTTTGGATGTAGGCCGCATCACATATACGAATAATGGGCAGGCATCGGTGCTGGTCTCTGACACCGGGCTCGGAACGGTGCTGCGCCTGGCCGGGGCCATCACGGACAATTCCGCCAGCTCCGGACATATTGTGCGCACCCAGACCAATTCGCTGCTCTATGCGGACGCGGGCTACTCCTTTACCCGCGCCGGGACACTTGCCAGCAACGATGTGGGCAACTACGGGCAGATTCTGCGCAATGATAAGCTGCATATCCTGGCCTTTGATGCCGCAAGTCATACAGTCTCTGTGCAGAATCCTTTGACTTCTTCGGCCAATATTACCTTGAGTTCGGCGGCGGACGCGGCCAAGCTGGCCCTGACGCTGCACACCCACGGCGCGGTCAGCGGTGTAAACAATATCAGGGAGCACAATTTTAGAAGTCCACTTTCTGCCACCATTACTCTGAAAGAGGATGTTGACCTGCGGGGCAGCGGCGTGGAGCAGTTTACGCCGGCCAATGAAATTATGTCTTTCACCGGGACAATCAACGGCAACGACAAAACCCTGACGCTGTCCCATGGCGAGAGTGCGCGGTCGAATACGGAAGATAATGCCAATGTTGGTATCCTCAAAGGCGGCGTGAATGTGCGCAAATTTATGGGCGCATTCTCGGCCTTGTCTGGGGCGACGGTGAAGAATCTCACTGTGGACGGAGATGTGAGGCACTATGCGGATGCACCAGAGGGATTTTTCTTCGGAGGTTTGGCATGTTATGCGACTAATAGTATTACCATTGACCAGTGCAACACACTATTGAAAATCAACCTGTCCCAAGGGGCTGCTACTGACGGAAGAAGTATCTATGTGGGCGGCCTTGTGGGTAGCATCCAAAAAGCTACTGTTAAGATCACAAACAGCACCACCAACGCTTCGATTCAACAAGAGAATGGATGCTACAGCATTTGGCGGGTTTTTTTGGGCGGTATGGTAGGAAGAATAGATGGAATAGCTCAGGATGTTATTTTTACAGGGAATACCATCAGCGCCAGCATCACCCAAAATCAGAATGTGACCGCAGCTCATGTGGGTGGATGCTTTAGCGACCTAATATGCAATAACTACATCAATGTGGACATGACCGGTACCAAGGCGGTAAAAGCGTCTGTGACCTCTGCGTCCAGCACCTCTGCCGGGGGCCTGATCGGACACACGGTGCAGAAGTGCAAGCTGGTGCTGGATGGGGCCTGGCAGGGTACGGTCAGCAGCGGCAATGCGTCTATGGGTGGACTTATTTACGACATGGACGGCAAGCTGACGGTAAATACCGGCTTCTCCGTAAAAGACTCTACCTTTACATCCAACAATGCCACGAAGGGCATTTTGGTGGGAGATGGCACCAATGCGTTTGTGGTGGTCAACTGCGACCCGTCGGGGTTCCAGGGCGTGATGGCCAGCAAGTTTGACCTGTTCGTGGGCAAGAATATTGCTTCCCGTGCGTCTATGAATGTTGCTGCCACCGGCGGACTGGTTTCGGTGGAGACAGGCGCAAATATCGGCCAGATTCCCGAAAACAGCGGCTGGTATAGCATGATCTCCGCCCGGCAAAACAGCAATACAAGATATTATTTCAACATCGCCCGGCTGGACAAGGCGGTGACGAAATATGAGCCCAGCACAACAGCTAAGACCCCGGCGGAAGTGATCTACTGGCATGTGTACGACTATGTGCAGGGGGCGCTGCCGGACTATGTGCGGGGGGAGAGCTTCCCCACGGCCATCACGGACATCACCGGGGCCAGCAAGGACATCGACATGACCAATTACTCCTTCTATCCTACGAAGAAGGAGGGGGTGACCTTTGACTTCAGCGGAAAGAAGCTGACTTTTGGCTATACGGTGGCGGGCCTGCCCCGGACGGGGCAGATGTTCGGCATTCAGAGCGGCATTTTGTCCGATGTGATCGCCACAAACGAAAGTGTCACCGCTTCGCTTACGAATATTACCCTGAGCGGGAAAATTTTCCCGGTGAATGGCAGCTCCGGCGCGTTCATCTGCGGTAAGGTGGTGGGTAATCGGACCGCCACGGTGACGGCGGACGCCAATTTCAAGGTGGAAAAGGTGTTCTTTGAAGGCCTGACGGTGGACGGCGCGGCCACGCCGCTGCTGATAGACACCATTGGCAGCAATGTCATCGGCACCATTACCTCCGTTTCTCAGTACACGCAGGATACTTATGAGAAGGCCGCCAAGAACAACACTTACACGGGCAAGGCGGCCAGCGCGCTGATCGGCAAGGGCGGCGTGGCTAAGGAGAACAACGGTACGGCCTCCTCCAACATCTCCGTGACTTTCAAAAACATCGTTTTTGCGGCGGAGGAAGGGAAGTCCATCTTCACCAAGGCCAGCTACTTTGAGGCCATCAACTGCGTGAACGGCACGGGCGCATACATCTACAACTTCAATCTGGCGGAGGACTGGGACGGTAGCAATCACAAGAACGCCGTGACCTACGGTACGGAAATTTCTACCAACCCCAAGCAGTACGAGTATTACGATCAGGAGATATTGGTGGACCCCACCAGCGCGGGTAATACCCAAAAACCAAACACAGCATTTTCTACCGGGTATATGCCCTATGTGCTTACCACCATGGACGGCGGCACCATCCTGCGGGTAAACCGCAAGAGTGTGAATTTTGACCAGGGTTGGGGCACCTATGAGAACCCCTATATCATCGAAAGAGCTGCACAGCTGGAGGAACTGGCGAAGCTGGTGAGTATGAGCAATTCGTATTCGTTCCAGCGGGAGTGGATCATCAACTATCCCAAGGCCAGCGGCACTGCCTTGGACTATACCGGCTGTGATGTGTACACCGCATCGGCTTCGGGCACGCTGAAGAGCGAGACGAAGACCCTGAAGGCGGAGACGCTGCGGGAGTATCTGCGGGGAGCGTACTTCAAGATCAAGGGACCTCTTGACCTGACGGATATGGAGTTCACAGGCATCGGAACGGAGCAATATCCCTTCCACGGGGTCATTGCGGGTAATGGGACCGTTATTAAGCTGCCGGATAACACGAATGTGGGCAACACGGGCTACTGCGGATTTATCAATGTGGCCAACGGCTGCGCGGTGTACGGACTGGAGCTGAGCTATAAAAATGTAGGACTGTCGGGGAGCGTATTCGGCGCCAATAAGGCTACCAGCACCATCGACTCCACTACTGCCGCATCCACAGGCACAACCCATTTCGGCGGCGTTATCGGCTGGATCGTCGGCGGGGATAATTTGATTGATTCCGTATCCGTAAAGGTGGAGAAATTGCAGGCGGGGCATATCACCTCGGTATATGGCGGCTATGTGGGCCTGATTTCCGGCGGTGGTGTGTCTCTGCGAAAGCTGGGCGCGGTACCCGTGGATATGGCCAGCTATGGGGAATATTATTACTACAACCCCTATGTGGGCAAGGTCATCAGCGGCTACGCCATCTCCAGCGACCAAACCTATGACAACACGGGGAAGAATTTCTCCATTCCCGTCATTACCAACGATAGATTGACCCAGGGCTGCACGACCGGACGGGAAAGCACCGGCTTATATAAGATTACGGTGGCCGATACCGACGACCTGCTGATGCTGGGCTTTGCCATGAGCGGCGGCGCGCTGGAGTATGTATCCAATTATCTTGGGTATGGACAGGGAGCCCTTTCCCGCCACGGTGACTATCACGCAGTAGGAGAAATAAATCCCGCTGCGGTGAGCATCACAAAGGGTCGGTACGAGGATGACCTGAGCGGAGGAGGCAAGAGCCTGTTCCTGTCCTACTTTGGGATCAATTCCCCATCCGATATGCGCGGGACAGAGCTTTCTCTGGAGCTGACAGCGGCGGAATATGACCTGAGCAAATATCCCAATGCATTCCGGGGCCTGGGAAGCCCCTTTGGGAATACGAACTGCTATAGTATCCAAAAAGTGACCGGCTCAAAAAATGAGCAAGGGCGGGCCGGAACGGTCATTAAGCTGCACACGGAAATAAAGCAGTATTATAAGGCACAGAATGCATATGAGCCGGACGCATTTAAGAATCTGGGCTTGGTTGAAGAAAGGAGAAATTCTGATAACACCATCACCTTTACCGACATCAAGCTCACGGGCAAAATGGCTCTTGGATTTGTAGACCTGAGCGGCAATGAGGTAACGGACAAGGTTTCCAATACTGCGTTCTGCGTAGGCGGATACATGGGCTATGCCCGGAACGCTTATTTTGACACGGCTGAAATCGAGAACCTTACGGTGCGCTCTCCCGGTTGGGCAGCCGGATTTGTGGCCAGCGAGGAGTACGACTGGAAAGCACAAAGCATACCCTATGTGGTGAACCATTGCCATGTGACCGGGTTGGATGCCAAGGGCGTGCTGAGCACCGGCGGACTGTTTGGCTATCTGCGGGTACACGCAAATGACGCGGCACGGTTCAAGGATGTGTATGTGGAGGATTCCGTTATTCAGGTCATGAACACCTCCGGCGGGAAATATTATGATAGTAACAGTATTTACGCGGGCGGTATTGTGGGCGCAGCCTTGAATAATTTTTCCCTATCCATGACGGGTGTAAGCATATTGAAAACGGCTGTTCTTTGCACCTCCTCAAAGCAGTATTCCGGCATCGGTAACTTTGATGCGGGCGGCTTTGTAGGAAGAGCAGGAACATCGTTGGATTTTACAGACTGTACATTGGATGGGTCGGTTGTGTTTTCCGGCACGGCGCTGGATAACAAAACGGCACCTACCGATTATGCCAAAAGCACCGCCGACATTAGGGGTGCAGTATACGAAAAGATCAAAAACGCGGCGGCCTATGCCATGTACACCCGATATAACGGGACTGCTTCGGATGGCAATGCAGGTGGCTTTGCGGGCATTGCATTTAGCAAGGTCAGCATTGAAAATAGCGCCATCCGCTCCGATGCGGCTTCCACCGTGATCCTGGGATACAACAATGGCGGCGGCGTTGTGGGCGAGGGTAAGATCGGGGCTAATTACAGCTTCACGAACCTCAGCGTTCAGGCCACAAATCATCCCCTTTACATCATGGGCCGCTCCTGCTCAGCGGGACTGATCCCGTGGCATGTGCAAGGCGACAGCGCAAATACTGTCGTTGCAAAGAGGGTAAGGGTGTCCGGCGGTGCGTCTGCCCCGGTGTATATTTTGGCGACCAAGAATTCAAGCGACTCCGTGTTCGCCAGCGGACTTTTGGGGCATGTGAACCAGATTTCCGTGGATGTGACAGACGCAGAGGTGTCCAACTGCATCATTGCGGGGAGTAGGGCGGCCGGTGTCCTCCGGGGCTTTGATGGCGCATCCACTTCCCTGCAGAACATAAAGGTATTCAGCAATTACATACAATCGACTGACAGCTCGCTGGCCGGGATCTTCAACACGGTCGGGAAGCCTGTGTCGCTGGATGGCCTGTATTTTGCGGACAATATGCTCCGCAGCGGGAATAGAGGCAAAATAAGTGCCGGGGGCATCGTGGACACCATCGAAAAAAGTGGCGTCCTGAACGGCTGCAATATATTGATGAAGGACAATGACATGGCCTTCAGAAGTCCTGCGAAATCTTTTGCCGACATATTGAAGATGGAGACCACGAAGCCATCCGATGTGACCGGGACGGATTACGAGAGAGTCGGATTGATCGGGTACAAGAATGCCGGGACAGCTAATATCCTTGCTTTCAGCAGCGAGGCCGGAACAAATATCAATCAGCAGAAAAGGTTTGTTACGGAGAGCAGCGGAAAGACCACGGTGATTTTTGCCGGGTACGGTGCGCCGTCGGTGTTTGAGGCGGAGTATTTCGACAAAAACAACACGGTTTACACTCCGGCGCAGGCGCTGCGTGACCATGGCGTTACACCTGTGACAACGGACAAGCTCAACGGCGACGCGGTGACTAAGACGCAGGGCAGTGCCACGCCCGACTATCTCAATGCCAACCTGGAAGGCTGGGCCGCCTGGAAGGACAAGGGCGTAAAGCTGACAGACACGGGCATAAAAACCCTGTCTGCCCTGACAGCGGGTAAGCTGAACATTACGCAGAATACAGACCTCTCCGTGCTTTCCATCAACGGGGCTACCCAGCAGACCATGTCCTCTTTCCTGAATCTGCTTACAGGCGGCGGGTTCGGTGCTATGGGAAGCGCCTATACGCTTACGGTCCAGGCGGACCGCTATGCCCTCGAAAGCGACGGTACCCTGACCCTGCAAGCGGCGGGGCAGGGGAGCGTGCTGTATGATGGGCAGAAGTTCACCGCCGGTAAGTACGATGATCTGGAGTCGGAGAACAAATCCCTGACGGTGCTGACACTGACATTCTCTTCCAGTGCCGTCCCCACACAGACCTACTCCATGAATGTGGTGGTATATTACCCGCAGATTTTGGAATACAAGTCCTATATATCTGCTCTGGAGGGCGAGGTATACCAGCTCAGCTCTTTCCTGACGGCTCCGAAGACCTCCATTGATGTGTCTGCCGGCAGTAAATACTCCCTGTATGTGGAGTATGCGTATAATGACACGGCTAAGAAGATCGAGAACTTCAATTTTGACAAGCGGATCGACTCCGGCACCCCGGATGGCAGCTCCGGCGGCACGAAGAACGCCTTTACCGCCGGGACCAAATTCGTGCTGGTGGATCTGAACAGCCCCGGGGCCTACGGCTTCAAGAGCTATTACTACACCGCCCAGGAGGACACCTACTCCATCGACTTCAAGAACTTTACCAGCGAGACGGAGGCGGACTTTTCACCGAAGCTGCTATCGGAGGTGGTAGCCAATAAGCTCAGCGAGAAGGCGCACCTGTGTACGGATGCGGACTGCCAGCACGTGGAGCGGTATATCGTGACGGTGATCCCCAAGGAGGCGGAGGATGAGCTCAAGCAGTTCACCCTTCGGGCCCAGGTGGAGGAAAACGACCGGAACATCATCGTAAAGCCCACCCGAAACCCCTGCACGGTGAACGTGTGGAACAAGGCCACGGGAGAGCTGAAGCTGGTGGCGTCCTCGGCTACCTTCTCCAATGTGGCAGGCAAGGAGCTGGTGGTGAACGCGGACGTACAGGTGACCTTCCCCACCAACTATATCTCCGCCATGAAGGACCGGCAGATCTACGGCACCCATGTGCTGACCATTATGGACGAGAACAACAAGGCGGTGTCGCTGCCGGCGGGCACAAAGGTGCTGCTTACGGACGCGGCGGGCAATACCCTGATGGCCAGCCGCCTTACCGGCGCAGCCGCGTCCCTGCGCTATGAGATCGACGACATTGTCGCCATGGCTAACAACCAGGACAGCCTGCAAGACAGCTTTACCCTTACGCTGGACTTTTCCGATGTGTCGGCGGCGGAGTTTAACGGGGTGTTTTCCGAGGGGAAAAGCTACACCATGTACGATGAGTTTTACCTCTCCGGCGACCGGGCACACTATACCAGCGGCAGTAAGCTGACGGGCAGGACCAGCACCTTTGTGGCTAAGAGCGCCGTGCCGGTGAAGCTGACGGTGATCCCGGTGGACCGCAAGCACCAGGCCATCAACATGGGCGGCATCCAGGACAGCACGGACAGCGGGCGGATCGTATTCGACCTGACGGCGGACTTCAGCGCCGTGCCGGAGACGGACCGGGAAAAGATCGTGTCGGCCAAGGTGGAGTTCTTCGTCTACCAGAAGAACCTGACGACCCACGCCTACGGCACTACATCCATGCTGGGCCGGATCGCCTCCCTGACACCGGGGAACGGCACTCTGACTCTGACGGACTGGAAGGCCGACGGACGGTACACGCTGACGGTGGATCTGGACTATGTGAAAGGACAGATGGCCGCAGGCGGGGTGACTGCACAGCAGATCCTCTCCAACTACCGGTTGGCCGCCAAGGTGACCGGCCTGGACGCAAACGGCGACCCGGTGGGCGAGTACACGGCGGAGAGCTACTTTGTTTTCCTCCTGTGTGACATTCAAAACCAGATCACGGGATAAGGCCCGGATAAAAAAGGGAGACACGGCGCAGAGCCGCGTCTCCCTTTTTTCAATAAAAGCAAAAGCCTCGCAGAGTTTGCCGCCCGCAGGCGGCAAGCCTTTTGTCAGAAAAATCCGAAGGAATTTTCGACAGGTTTAAAGCCGCCCCACCGGGGCGGCTTTTACTTATGGGTTAGAAGGGGGATCAGCGGAGATCGGCCAGGTCGCAGACCAGCTGCTCCGTCTTTTCCCAGCCGATGCAGGCATCGGTGATGGACAGACCGTACACGCCGCCCTCGGGCTTCTGGTTGCCGTCCAGCAGGTAGGACTCGATCATCAGGCCCTTGACCATGCGGCAGATATCCTCGCTGTGGCGGGTGCTGTGGAGCACCTCCTTGGCGATACGGGCCTGCTGCTCCCACTGCTTGCCGGAGTTGGAGTGGTTGGTGTCGATGATAACGGCGGGATTTGCCAGGCCGCTGCCGGCGTACAGGTCGCACAGCTGGCGCAGGTCCTCGTAGTGGTAATTGGGCAGGGCGCGGCCGTATTTATTCACGGAGCCGCGCAGGATGGCGTGGGCCAAGGGGTTGCCCTTGCTGTGTACCTCCCACTGGGACAGCAGGAAGGTGTGGGGGTGCTGGGCGGCCTTAATGGAGTTCATCATCACGGTCAGGTCGCCGCTGGTGGGGTTCTTCATGCCCACGGGGATATCCAGGCCGCTGGAGATGAGCCGGTGCTGCTGGTCCTCCACCGAGCGGGCGCCGATGGCCACATAGGAGAGGATATCCGACAGATACAGGCAGTTTTCCGGGTACAGAAGCTCGTCCGCGCCGGAAAAGCCCGTCTGCTCCAGCACCTTCAGGTGCAGCTTTCGGGTGGCGATGAGACCCTTGAGAATGTCCGGCTGGCCGTTGGGGTCCGGCTGGTGGAGCATGCCCTTGTAGCCGTCGCCGGTGGTGCGGGGCTTGTTGCTGTAAATGCGGGGGACCAGGAGGATCTTGTCCTGCACCCGCTCCTGCAGCTTACGCAGGCGGGCCACATAGTCCAGCACCGCGTCCTCCCGGTCGGCGGAGCAGGGACCGATAAGGAGCATCAGCCGGCCATCCCGGCCGGTGAGAATGTCCTGCACGGCCCGGTCATTAGTCTGCTTTTGCCGGGCCAGCTCCGGGGAAACGGGGTACATGTCCCGGATGGTCTGGGGTGTGGGCAGCTTACGCTTGAATTCCATGTTCATGGGGAGATTATTCCTTTCTATGGATGAAGGGTCCTGCACCTGTCAGGGCTGGGATGTAACAATGATGCCCAGGGACTGCAGCACTTCAAAAAAATCGGGGTAGCTTTTGGAAACGGCTTCCGCGCCGGAGATGGTGCCGCCTACCGAGGCGGCCAGCACGCTCAGAGCCATGACGATGCGGTGGTCATTGTGGCCGTCCAGGGTTTCCCGGGGGGCGGTGATGCCGCCGGGATGGATGGCCACCCGGTTTTCCTCCGCCTCCACCCCCACGCCGAACTTGGCCAGCTCCCGGGCCATGGCCGCTACCCGGTCGCTCTCCTTGATGCGCAGGCGGCGGGTCCCGGTGAACACAGCCCCGTGGCCCCGGGCCGCGGCGGCGAAGAGTATGGGCCCCAGGTCGGGGCAGGGAGAGAGATCCAGCTGCGCACCGGGGGACTCCAGCTGCCGCAGCATCCGGCGGCAGACCCGGTCGCCCTGGAGGCTGTCCTCCCGGAGACCGGTGACCTGTACGCCGCTGCCCAGGGCGAAAAGAAAGGCGGCGTTGGACCAGTCGCCCTCCACGGCGGCGTCCCGGGCGGCATAGTGCTGCCCGCCGGGGATGAAAAAGAGATTTTCCTCCCGCTCCAAAACGGAAACGCCGAAGGAGGACAGCACATCCAGGGTGATGTCGATATAGGGCCGGCTCTCCACCGGCGGGAGGACCCGCAGGGTGCTGTCGCCCCCCAGAAGGGGCAGGGCCAGCAGCAGTCCGGAGACGAACTGGCTGCTCACATCGCCCCGGAGGGTGTAGCTTCCGGGCTGGAGTGACCCCTGGAGCGCGATGCCGCCCATGTTTTTTTCAATTCGGATGCCGGCGGGGGGGAGGACTTCCTCGTATATGCCGATGCCCCGCTCCAGCAGCCGGGGCGTGCCGGTGAACACGGCCTGTCCCCCGGGCACCAGGGCCGGAGGGATGCAGAAGCGGAGGGTGCTGCCGCTTTCCCGGCAGGGGTAAACGGCATCTGCCGAGGCATGGCCGCCGGTGCCGGTGATGAGGGCGGTGCCGCTCTCCAACTGCGCCCGGCCGCCCATGGCGCGGATGCAGTCCAGGGTGGCGGCCATATCCTGGCTTCGGGAGATGCCCCGGATATGGCTTGTACCCCGGGCCAGGGCGGCGCACAGAAGCATCCTGTGGCCGCAGCTTTTGGACGGGGGTGCGGAGACGGTGCCCCGGGGCACGCCGGGGGTGATGGTAACGGTCACGGCTTCTGCGCCTCCTTCAGGAGAATGTCCATGGCTTCGCAGTAGCCGGCGAAGCCCTTGCCCATGACGGTGGCGATACAGGCGCTGCGCACAAAGCTCCGCTGGCGGAAATCCTCCCGGGTGGAGACATCGGAGATATGCACCTCCACCGTGGGGATGGCCACGGACTTCAGGGCATCCAGCAGGGCCACGCTGGTGTGGGTATAGGCGGCGGGATTGAAGATAATACCCTGGATGCCGTCGTAGTAGGCCTGCTGAATGGTATCTACCAGGGCCCCCTCATGGTTGGACTGATAAAAGGAGACGGTGACGCCGCATTTTTCGGCGTGGGCGCGGATCAGGGCCTGCAGGTCGGCATAGGTGGCGTGGCCGTAGATCCCCGGTTCCCGGATGCCCAGCATATTCAGATTCGGCCCGTTTAAAACAAGAATTTTCACAGCTCCCACTCCTTTTCAATGCGCTGCGCCGTCTCCTCCACGGTGCCGTTGCCGTCCACGTGCAGGTCGGCGGCGGCCCGGTAAAGGTCATAGCGCTCCTCATAGCGGCGGCGGAGGGCCTCCCGGTCCGAGGACAGGGGACGGTCCGCCGTGGCCAGCAGCTTATCCGGCGAGCGGTCGAGAAAGACCAGACGGCCGGTGCGGCGCAGGGCGGTGACATTCGCCTGTCGCAAAATGGCCCCGCCGCCGGTGGCGATGACCTGGCCGCCGGTGGAGGCAATGGAGGCGATGGCCGCCTGCTCCCTGTCCCGGAAGGCGGATTCACCGTGCAGGGCAAAGTAGTCGGAAATAGGCATGCCGATGGCCTGGGTCACCAGTTGATCGCTGTCGGCAAAGGCCATGCCCAGGTGCGCGGCCAGGACCTGCCCCACAGAGCTTTTGCCCGAGGAGGGCATGCCGATGAGGACGAGGTTTTCCATCTCCCGGCGCACGGTCCGGTAGGCCAGGTCGATCTCCGCCTGGGTGGCCCGGCAGCCCCGGAAGAGGGCACTGGCATAGGCTGCCTGGGCGGAGAGCATGTAGAGCCCGCCCTCGGCGGGGATGCCCCGGCTGCGGGCCTGGAGCACCAGATTCGTGCGCAGGGGGTTATACACTGCGTCCACCACACCGCTCAGCTGCGGGAAGACGGCCAGATCTATCGGGCAGCCCTCCACGGAGGGATACATGCCGGCGGGGGTGGTGTTGATGAGAACGTCCGCGTTTGCGTGGTTTTGCCGGGCGTCCTCGTAGGTGAGGGCGCCGTCCCGCCCGCTGCGGGAGAGACGGTACACCTCCGCCGCGCCCAGGCTGCGGGCCACGGCTGCGGCGGTCTTGGAGGTGCCGCCGGTGCCCAGGATCAGCACCTTTTTGCCGGACAGGTCCAGGCCGATGTGCTTTATCAGCGCCGCCATGCCGGCAAAGTCGGTGTTATCGCCGTAGAGCCTGCCGTCCCGGCAGACCACGGTGTTCACCGCGCCGATGGAACGGGCGGTGTCGGAGAGGTCGTCCAGCAGGGGGATGACCGCCTGCTTATAGGGAATGGTCACGTTGACGCCCGTAAAGTCCCGGCGGCGGAAGAAATTCGCCAGGTCCTCCGGCTCCAACTCCCAGAGCTTATAGTCATAGTCCGCCAGGGCGTGGTGGATCTGGGGGGAGTAGCTGTGGCCCAGCTTGCGCCCGATGAGTCCGCAGGTCATTTGTTCACCTCCCCGGTGAAGTAATCCGTGCCGAAGCGCTGGGCCAGCAGGTCGCACACAGCCAGGGCCGTGACGCTGTCCAGCACCGGGCATATACGGCGGATGATGGCCGGGTCATGGCGGCCGTGGATGGTCAGCTGGGCGTTTTCGCCCCGGAGGAAATCCACCGTCTGCTGGGGCCGGGCGATAGACGGGGTGGGCTTGACGGCGCACTGGAACACCACGGGCATGCCGTTGCTGATGCCGCCGTTTACGCCGCCGTTGTGATTGGTCTGGGTGACGACCCGGCCCTGCTCCATGCGCAGGGGGTCGTTGAAGGCGGAGCCCCGCTGCCCGGCGGCGGAAAAGCCGCTGCCGAACTCGATGCCCTTTATGCCGCCTACGGAGAAGACCGCGTGGCTGAGAACGCTCTCTACGCTGTCAAACCACGGCTCGCCGACGCCGGCGGGCAGGCCGCACACGGCGGTCTGGGTGATGCCGCCGATGCTGTCGCAGTCGGCCTTGGCGGACAGGATCTGGCGGGAGATGGACTCCCCGGCGGCGCTGTCCAGGGTGGGGAAGGGGGCCTCCTGCAGGGCGGCGATGTCGCCGGGGATATCGGAAAAGGGACGGTCCCACGCCTCGCCGCAGCGGAGAATGTGGGTGCCCACGGTGACGCCCACTGCGCGCAGGGCGGTTAGAACAATGGCCCCGGCGGCCACCAGAGGGGCGGTGACCCGGCCGGAGAAGTGTCCGCCGCCCCGCCAGTCCTCAAAGCCGTGGTACTTGCAGTAGGCGGCGTAGTCCGCATGGGAGGGGCGGGCCAGACCGTAGGTATAGTCGCCGCTGCGGGTGTTTTCATTGGGGATGACGATGGCCAGGGGCGTGCCGGTGGTACGGCCCTGCCATACGCCGCTGAGGATGCGGAAATTGTCCGACTCCTGCCGGGGGGTGTCCATGGCGGTGGTGGGCCGGCGGCGGGCCAGCTGGCGGCGGATGAAGTCCTCCTCCACCGGCAGGCCCGGGGCAAGGCCGTCCAGCACCGCGCCTACGGCGGGGCCGTGGCTTTCGCCGAACAGGGTCAGGGTAACGGACTGGCCGAATGTGTTTTTCATAGCAGTACTCCCTCCAAACGGTGCAGGATCTCTCGGGGGGTCAGGGTGACGAAACGGAAGCAGCCGGGCCGGTCTACCTCCACCGCGGTCACGGCCGCGCCCTGACCCTTTTTATCGTGGCGCAGATACGGCTCCAGGGCCTCGGGGGTGGTCTCCACCTCCGTGGGCAGGCCGCATTTGCGGAGGATGGCGGACAGGCGGGGCCGCAGCTCCGGGGCGCAGAAGGGGAGCATCCCCAGTGCGACGCACTCCCCGTGGAGCAGGCGGCCGCCCTGGCTGCTCTCGATGGCGTGGCCCACGGTGTGGCCGAAGTTCAGCACCCGGCGCAGGCCGTGCTCGTGGGGGTCCTGCTGGACCACATCCCGCTTGATGGTGAGAGAGGCGGCGATGATCTCCGGCAGGTCGGCGGTGAGATCGGCGCTGCTCTCGATACGCTCTAAGAGAGCGGCGTCCGAGGTCATGGCCATTTTCACGCTCTCGGCCAGGCCCGCGCTGACCTGCCGCCGGGGCAGGGAGGCCAGGGTATCCGGGTCGATGAGGACGGAGCGGGGCTGGTGGAAGGCACCGACGATGTTCTTCACCCCGTCCATGTCGATGGCGGTCTTGCCGCCGATGGAAGAGTCCACCTGGGACAGGAGGGTGGTGGGGACATTATAGAAATCCACGCCGCGCATATAGGTGGCGGCGGCGAAGCCCGCCAGATCGCCCACCATGCCGCCGCCTACGGCCACCACGCAGTCGCCCCGGTTCATACCCAGGCGGAGCATGGAGCGCAGCAGCAGCTGGTAGCTATCAAAATTTTTGCTGGTTTCACCGGCGGGGAGGGTGCAGATCTCCGCCTGCCTGCAGGCTCTTGCCACGGCGGCGGCATACCCGGCGGGGACACCGCTGTCCGTTACGACCAGGACCCGGCGGGCCAGGTCCAGAAGCTCACCGGCCCGGGCAATGGACCCGCGCTCTATAAAAATGTTATAGCTTTCCTCCCGGAGGGAGACGGGAATGATCATGGCAGTGCCTCCTGAGTCAGATATTATTGGCGTAGTAGGAGCCCACCAGGCGGAGCTTGGCGCAGGTGGCGGACAGCTCCTGGAGCATCTCGCGGCCGTTGGTGGTGTTGATGCTGCCCTCGGCCTCCACATAGAAGAAATACTTCCAGGACAGGTCCTTCATGGGGCGGCTGCGCAGGGTGCGCATGTTGTAGCCGTGGGCGCCGATGATGTTCAGAGTCTGGGCCAGGGAGCCGGCGTCGTTCTGCACGGTGAATACCAGCAGGAAGTTTTCATCCTCCCGCTTGCCGGTGGTCTTGGGCTGGTTGCGGGTGCGGGAGAGGGCGGCGAAGCGGGTGGTATTATTGCGGCTGGTGCTCAGGTTGTGGTCCAGCACCTGCAGGCCGAAGATCTCCGCCGCCTCGTCGGAGGCGATGGCGGCCAGGGTGGGGTCGTTTGCCTCCCGGACCCGCTGGGCGGCCATGGCCGTATTGGCATAGGACTCAGTCTTAAAGCCGTGGCTGCGGATGTAGTCGTCACACTGGCGCAGGGCCTGGGGATGGCTGACGACGGTGCGCACGGTGCCTGCCGTGGCGGAGGCGACGCCCAGGAGATTGTGGGTGATGTCAAAATCCAGCACCTGGTTGATAAACAGCTCTCCGGAGAACAGCAGGTCCATGACCGTGCCCACCTCTCCGGCATAGCTGTTTTCCAGGGGGAGCACCACGCTGTCCGCCTCACCGCGCTCTACGGCGTGGTAGGCCTGGCTGAAGTCGGGGTAGGAGACCAGGCGGGCCTGGGGGAACATCCGCCGGGCGGCGATGTAGGCATAGGCACCCTCCACGCCGCAGTAGGCCACCTGCATCCCCTCCATCAGGCGGGTCTGATAGGCGCAGGAGAGGTCGATGACCTTGCGCAGAAACTGGGCGTAGTAAGAGCCGATGACCTCGCTCTCTATGCAGGCGGTGCTGCGCTCGATGAGCTCGCGCTCCCGGGCGGCGTCCCGGACGGAGAGGCCCCGCTCCTGCTTGAAGGCGGCCACCTGCTCGCACAGGTGCATGCGCTGCTCAAAGAGGGCGGCCATCTTGACGTCGATTTCGTTGATCTCGTTTCGGATCTGATCCAGCTGACTCATAACAATGCAACCTTTCATACATAAAAAATCGGCTCTCCCCCAGGGGAAAGCCGTTTGCGATAACTTGGATGCCGCTTGGTGCTGCGGCGATCAAACACGGGCTTCCTGGGGGCTTACCTGGCCGGTAAAAAAGCAAAAGCAAAAAAAGTGCAGTGCGCTAAAGAACGCACTGCACTGAAAGCCGTAGGAAGCGCGGGAGGAGGCCTGATGGGCGCACTGACCCACAGATGCACAGGCGCAGGAAGCGGTATAAGGCATCATGGCGGCGACCTCCCTCATAAATATATGTTCATAATATGCCAATTCCCGCCCCACGTCAATACTCCCGGCACATTTTTTACAAATCAATGCACGGAGGGACCGTTTTAGCCGCCGGTTTCGGCAGTTCGGTGCAAGGGGCGGCCAGGGAAAGGGAAAAGCGCCGGCGGGAGGGGCGTTATTCCGCGCTTTTCAACGCCCGGTCCATGGGGATCTTCCGGATGCGGCGGAAGTCCAGAAGCAGTACCAGCAGATAGCCGATGAGCACAAAGACGAACATCTTTACATAGCCCATAGGCTCCATGCGGAAGCTGAACCAGCCGCTGTAGCTGGCCATGATGGCCTGCCAGGCCGCCTTCATCACGGCCACGCCCAAAAATACGCTCACTGCGTCCGCCAGCACCAGGACGATGGTGGTGCTCAGCAGGTACAGCCGGGCGATCTCGCTGTTTTGGTAGCCCAGGATCTTCACCATGGAGATGGCGTTTTCGTTTTTCTCGATGATGAGCTTTGTCAGCAGGTAGATCATCACCGCCGACAGCAGGATGCACAGATACTGGAAGTAGGTCATGTAGGAGCCCATGGAGTGGTCCAGCTGGTCTGCCATCTTCTGAATATCCCGGATGGTGATGACCGTGGCCACGTTGTCCTTATCCAGGTCCGTAAGCTCTGTATCGGAGAAGAAGCCGGAGAAGGCGTTCTCGTCCTGGTCAAAGGTCTCCCGGAACTGACCGATGGGCATGAACACGGCGATGCTCTGGGTGCCGTCATACAGGCCCGCCACGGTGAACTCGTAGCGCTTATTTTCGTACTTCTCGTCCAGGGTCACGGTGTCGCCCACCTGGATGTGGTACTTTTCGCTGAAGCTCTGGGTGATATAGACCCGGTTACCGCTGAGCTCCGTCAGACCCGGGCAATGGACATATTGGCTGCCCGGCTCCACGCCGTAGACCGACACCTCCTCGTCCAGCACATCGCTTTTGCGCACCAGGGAGGCCATGGAGAATTTCTCCGCCGAGCTTTCGGCGGTGGTGACGGCGTTTCCGTCCTCGTCCTCATAGCCCCGGAGCACATACTGGTACCTGGCAAAGATCATATTCTGGGAATTATCCTGGTAATAGGCCAGGGCGCTGGGCATGCCCACGGCCATGGCCAGCAGGACCATCACGAAGAATATGCCCACGAACAGAATGATATAATTACTCACGTTCTGGAAAATGATCCGCAGACGGAAGCGGCCGAAGAAGCTCCAGGCCGGCAGGCGTATGGCTTTTTTGCGCCGGGTCTTTTTCAGCTGCTGGCGTAAAAACTCCAGGGGTGTGTGGCGCATCATCCGGGTGATGATCAGCAGATTCACCACGAACATCAGCACCACCGGGATCACCGTGGTCTTGATAAACGCCTGGGGGTTCCAAACGGTCTGATAGGTAGGGAGGCTGTAGCTGTTGTAGTACATTCCCACCACCACATTTTTAAACACCGTATAGCCCAGGACATTGCCTGCCACGGCGGCCAGGAAGGTGACGAGTACGGGCATAGCCAGGTAGTGCCGGGTCAGCTCGGAGCGGGTGTAGCCCGAGGCACGCAGGGTGCCGATGGCCGGAGCCTCCTTGGCGATGGTATTACTGATGGTCACGGCGAAGATGAAGGCGATGATCACCGTGAGGATATTCAGCAGCACGCCGCCCATGGCCTCGTCGGAGCCCATGTCGTCGGTGGCGAAGTTGATGGCGGGGTTGGCATAGCGGGGCACATAGTCCTCCAGGTCGTTCTCTGCCACCACCGTCTGGGTCAGCAGGGCCGTCATGAAGTCGTCGGAGAGGGCCTTTTCTGCCGTCTCGTCCGCCGGGGCGGTGTTATATAGCCAGGCGTAGGCATAGTGGACGGTCTCGCTCAGCCGCCCGAAGCCCTCCTCCGTAACCATAGCCACATTGAACTGCAGGGCGTCAAACATCAGGTCCGTAGCCTTTTCGTGGAGAGTCGAGTAGTTCACATAGGCCAGCAGACCCACCACCCGGAAGCGCTGACCGCCTACGGTGATGGTGTCTCCCACCTGCACGCCCACATTGTCCGCGTGCATTCGGTCAATGGCAATCTCCTCTGCCGTCTCCGGAAATCGTCCGTCCAGCAGGCAGGCCAGGTTGATGTCCCGGGTCCGGGTATAGACCCGGACGGTGCCGTCACTCTGACCGTCGTTGTCGTTGTCCTCCGCCTCGTTGCGGAAGAAGTTCTCATACACCGTCACCGGGACGGGTTTAAAATCGGGGTCGTTTAACTCGTATTTCTCCTCTGCGTCGGCGTATTTCTCATCAATTTCGTCCTGGATTTCTTTCATGGCCGTCTTATACGCCTCCTGGTAGGCCTCGTCATAGGCGCTGGCATAGGCCTCCTCATAGGCGGCCTTATAAGCCTCGTCATAGGCGCTGGCGTAGGCCTCGTCGTAGGCGGTCTGGTAGGTGCCGCTGTCCTTGGCCTGGGCCACGGCGGCAGGGAGCATGGCCTGGGCGGTCTGCTGGTTCGCGCCGGAGGCTAAGAGCTGCTGCAGCACCCCCGCCTCAAACTGGGCGTCAAACTTTTCCTGAAAGGCGGGGTCGAACTGGGCGCGGAACTTGGAAGTGAACTCCTCCTGGAATTTGGCATCGAACTCCTTGTCGAATTCACCTTTAAATTTCTCGTCCAGCTCCTTTTGGGCCTTGTCCAGGTAGAACTGCTTCACATTGGCCTTTTCACCGGTTTCGATGGCCGCCAGCAGGGCGTCGTCAGCCTGGGAGGAGAGCTCAAAGTGACCGTATTCCAGCTTGTAGCTCGTCACGCCGGAGCGGCTGGCGGCCATCATGCTCTCGTTGGCCACATACATACCCGAGACGAAGCCGATGGTCAGCACCAGAAACAGAAACACCACCAGGTATTTCCGCCAATCCCCCAGCAGCTCCCGGCCCACCCGCTTTCTCAGGGGATTTTTGATCTTTCTCTTCATGTGCGCACCTCTTACCATTCCAGGTCGGCCACGGGGATCTTCCGGTCGTTGTGCTCGTTGCTGCGCACCTGGCCGTCCCGCAGCTTCACCACATGGTCGGCCATGCCCCGGATGGCCTCGTTGTGGGTCACCATGACCACGGTGTTACCGTACTTTTTGTTGATGTCCTCAATGAGCTTCAAAATTTCCTTGGAGGTGGTGTAGTCCAGTGCGCCGGTAGGCTCGTCGCACAGGAGGATGTCGGGGTTTTTCACAATGGCCCGGCCAATGGACACCCGCTGCTGCTGGCCGCCGGAGAGCTGGTTGGGCAGCTTATAGCGGTGCTCGTAGAGACCCAGGGTGTGCAGCAGCTCGTCGATATCCAGGGGGGCGTCGGAGAGGTAGGCGCCGGTCTCGATGTTCTCCTTTACGTTCAGATTCCCGATGAGGTTATAGAGCTGGAACACATAGCCCAGATGCTTGCGGCGGTACTGGGTGAGCCTCTTTTCGTTCATGTCCCGGAGCTTGTCGCCGCTGATGGAGATGTAGCCGTCGTCGGCGCTGTCGATGCCGCCGATGATGTTCAGCAGGGTGGATTTGCCGCTGCCGGAGGGGCCCAGCAGCACGCAGATCTCCCCCTTGGTCACGGAAAAGCTCAGGCCCCGCAGCACCTCCTGCCGGGTCTCGCCGGTGCCGTAGCCCTTTTTCAGGTCCACGATCTGCAGAAAATTCTTCTCATTGTCTGTCATAGCGTCCTCTTTTCTATGGGGCCGTAGATATTTCTGCGGTTAAGGCTGACTAACTACTGGGGATAAAAAATAGTTAGCCCCATCTAACTTACCCGGAGATTATAACACTGCTTCAAAGGGATTGCAAGATATTTTTGTAATAAAGTGAGCCGTATTCCCCGATTTTCGAGGCTTTCTGACGATGTCCGCAAAATCAAGTTGACAAAGCATGCTCCGGATGCTATTCTGAGTAGGAAAAGTGAAGACCATTTGAGTGTCGCCCAGCCCATGCGGGGCGCGGCGAAGAATAGAGAATCGGGTGCGAATCCCGAACGGTACCGCCACTGTAAGCGCGGAGACTCTGCACAGGACGAAAGTCGGCCATTGGGATCTGTCCCGAGAAGGCGTGCGGGGTTGAGGATGCGTAAGTCAGGAGACCTGCTTGAATGTTATGTTTGGTCAGCCTCTTGCCCGTAACGGAGGCAGGCCGTCTTGGTGTGTGGAAATCGGCCGCAGCAGCTTTCGGGCTGCTGCGTTTTTTTGCGCCGGGATGGCAGAGCGGCCCCCGGAGCGCCACTTTTCACGACCTATCGCCGCCCTGGCGAAATATACGGCTGGGAGGGAATGTACAGAGAGAAAACGCCCCATGCCCGTAAGGGAAGATCATTAAAAGAAAAGGAGTTTATTTGTATGAAAACGAAAGCAAGATCTCTTGTCAGCTTTTTGTTGGCTATCTGCATGGTCCTGACATTGGCCGTGGGCCTCACCGGCTGCGGCACAAGCAAGGTCATCATGCCCCGCCTGCGCATCAATCCCGAGAACAACTACTGGGAAGTCTCCTATGACGAGGGAGCCACCTGGGAGTCCATGGGCGTGTCCGCCACCGGCGAGGCCGGTAAGGACGGCACCAATGGCAAGGACGGCGTGAACGGCAAGGATGGCGCCAACGGCCTGAACGGCGCCAATGGTGTGGATGGCAAGGACGGCAAAAACGGTACCAACGGTACCAACGGCACCAATGGTACCAATGGCGCCAACGGCCTGACCCCCACCATCGGCGAGGACGGCTACTGGTATATCGGCGACGTGTGCACCAACATCTACGCCGGTTCCTCCAAGATCATCACCGTCACCTTCAAGGAGCTGGGCAGCGAGAAAACCGTGAAGCTGCCCGCCGGGTCCAAGGTGAATTTCTACTTCCCCCAGAGCAATGTGGGCAGCTTCCTGAACTGGTACGCCGACGAAGCCTGCACCAAGCTCTTTGATTTCAACAGCGCCCTCACCGCCGACACTGTTATTTACTCCAAGTGGGCCTATGACGAGACGATGACGAAGGTGGCCCAGCTGACCAAGTCCGTAAGCTTCGGTACGGCCAGCTGCTTCGGCACGGCTCGGTGTTTCGGCTCCGTCTATGTGCGGGTGCTGGCCGACGACCACAAGTATTATAACGGCGCCGCCGGCATTGCCAACTACCTCAAGGGCGTGTTTGAGGAAAAGGACGGCGCAGTGTCCGTGGTGTCTAATTCCGGCCTGCGCAATATCTCTTATACCGACGCCATGACCGTTATCAACTTTGCCTCCGCCTTCTCCTCCTACTATGAGTACATTCTGCGCAACGGCCTGACCCTCCCGGCGGACATTGCCTCCCAGCGGGACCTGGCTATCAAGTACTTCAACACCGTGGACACCGCGGCTGCCGGCTACCACACCCACAGCAGCGGCGGTCCCTACACCTTCCCCTCTATGGCCGTGGCTGTGGTGGCCATGGGATCCCTGCTGGAGCAGACAGGCACCGAGCGCTATGAGACCCTCATCAAGGACGCCTACGACCATGTGGACAGCGCTTTCTATAACTCCGGTATGTATCTGAATCCCTTCTATCAGCTGTGCGCCAAGTTCAGCTGGTTTGACAAGAGTAAGCTGCCTACGGTGCCTGAGACTCTCACCAGCAGCGACGTGCTGAACCTCTATGCCTACGGCATTGACCTGGCCCACGACTACCCCACCCAGTGGAACGCCTTTGTGGAGTCCGCCCTGTCTGACGGTGCGCTGAACGCCAGCGAGGCCAAGGCCTTCGGCTATCACTACGCCTACCAGATCACCGGCGGCGATGTGTACCTGGGTGTGTACGGCAGCAGCCGCGCCGTTGTCCCGTATTGATGTCTCCCCTGTAAATGCATAAAAAGACCCCCGGCGTACCGCTTCGGTGCGCCGGGGGTCCTTGTTTGTCTTACTGCTGGGCCTGCTCCAGCTCCATTACCGCGTCGATGAGCATCTGCTGAGTAACGGGGTAGGGCCACACCCGCACATCGATGCCGGCCAGGGCCTTTTCCGTTACGGCGGGCAGGTCCTCGGGTCTTGCGTGGATGTCCGCCAGGCGGGTGGGCAGGCCGATGGACTTGCTGAAGCGCATCAGCCGGTCCCGCTCCTCGTACTGCTTGTCCGCCGTCAGCATCACCAGGATGCCGTAGGACACCACCTCGCCGTGGAGGTGATGGTTTGCCTCCGTGGAGGGCAGGATGGTGAAGCCGTTATACATGGCGTGGGCCATGCCGGTGGTGTAGTCTACCTGCACGAAGTTGGAGACAAAGCCGGTGGAAATGATAATGGCCTCGATGATCTCCGTCAGCTCCGGGGTGATGCGCTGGGCCCGGCAGTCGTCCATGGCCTGCTGGCCCCAGCGGACGATGGGCTCGGCGCACATGGTGCTCAGGGCAATGCCCATGGCGTCGGAATGGGCGGGGATATCGTTGCGGGAGGAGATGGTGCACTCATAGTGCTTGGCCATGGTGTCGCCCATGCCGGCCCACAGGTAGCGCACCGGGGCATTGGCGATGATCTCCGTGTCGATGAAGATGTGGTTGGGCGGGATCTTGGAGAAGGAGTACTCCCGCAGGCTGCCGTCCGGATGATATACGATGCCAAGGCTGGTGCAGGCGGCGCAGGTGGAGGCGATGGTGGGGAAGGTGAAGAAGGGGCGGCTCGTCTCATGGGAGAGGACCTTGCAGGTGTCGATGGCCTTGCCGCCGCCTACGGCGAAGATCATGTCCGCCTCCGCCACCTGGGGGCGGAGCATGTCCATGTTCTCCCGGGAGGCCTCGCCGCCATACCAGAAGGTGCCGATGATCTCAATGCCGGAGCCCTCCGCCGCCTTGCGGATCTTATCCTCGGCGGCGGCCAGGGCGTGCTTGCCGCCGACAATGGCGGCCTTTTTGCCGTAAGCGGGGCAGACGTTCACAATGTCCTCGTAGGCATCGGGGCCTACGGTATAACCGGGGAAAAGAGCTTTTTGCATAAATAACACCTCATTTAATAATACAGATCCGATAAACTGGTAGTTTTAATTGGCGGCCGCGGTGTCGGCGCAGGTCTCCGCCTGGGGCGCCTGGCAGGTCTCCTCCACGGCGTTGGCAAAGGCGTGCTCGCGGCAGTACTTGCGGTTTTTATAAACGCCCACGGTGAGGAAGGGGACCACCACCACGGCGATGCCCAGGTAGCCGCAGTAGCCGTAGCCGTACTTGATGATGTTGGTGAGGCCGGCCATGGAGATGGTCATGGAGAGGATGATGATAAAGGCGGACACGATGGCGCTGCGGGCGGGGGCGGACTTGATGCCGCTGAAGATGCGGAGCTTTTCAAACCGGGCCACAAAGCCGAAGATGGTGGTAACGCCGGTGGAGATGAGGCAAAGGAGCAGGCAGGTGCCGTACACGGCGACCATGGCGGGCATGCCGATGACCTTGCACACGGTGAGAGTGGGGATGGTGGTGCCGCCCTCAATGGAGGTATACACGCTCTGCCAGCTGAGGAGCATGAACACGGAGAGGACCAGGGCCACGGCGTTCATGACAAAGGAGATCCACATGGCCTTGGCGCAGCCGTTTTTGTTCTTCATAGTGGTGCCGCAGGCCACCATGGTGGGCAGGGTCACGCACTGGAAGCCCGCATAGGTGAAGGCGTTGAGAATGGCCTTGGGGATGTTGGCAAAGCCGGTGGTCTGGAAGTCGGCGGCCAGGACGGAGAAGATACTGCTGTCGCTCTTAAAGATACCGATGACGTAGATGCTGATGGCGGTGACCAGGATGGCCATGCCCATGTAGGTGGAGGCGGCCCGGACGATGCCCGCGCCGAAGATGGTGAGGGTCAGCACGATGACGCCTACCACCACTACGCCGATGTAATAGTTCAGGGTGAAGTAGTTGTTCAGGGCGGAGGCGGCGCCGGAGATGGCGGCGGCCACGGCCATCAGGACCATGATGTAAAAGAAGATCTCAAAGGCCCACTCAAACTTGTCAAAGGGGTGGTAGAGGGTCTCGAAAAGCTCCTTGTAGCTCTTGAGGCCCCGGGAGTTGTACATGATCATGGCCTCACGCATGGTCAGCGTAAGCAGCAGCATGGCCACAATGGCCGAGAGGATACCCGTCCAGCCCAGGCCCACATAGTAGGTGTTTGCCTGGTTGCCGGTGGCGAAGCCGCCGCCCGCATGGGCCGAGAACAGCACGGCGCCTACGGAAAAGGCGGCTATGAACGGGGTTTTCGGGATCTTTTTGTTGGTCGTTTTCATTGTTTTGTTCCTCCTGCAAAAATGATTGGGTGTTTGGCAGAAAAACAAAAAACCTTTCGTCTTTCCTGCCCTTTGGCAGAAGAGACGAAAGGCTGAAAACCCTCCGCGGTACCACTCTTCTTTGCTTCGCTGCACGCGAAACACACTCAACGGAATACCATCATATTCCTGCACTGTAACGGGAGCGCCCGTCTGCGTTTACTGGGGTTCAACGCAGCCGCTATACAGCCAGTTCGGCAGTTGGATCGCACTGTGCCTCGCACCACCCGGCACTTCTCTGAGAGCATCGCCCTGCTTACTACTCTGTGTCATCGCGTTTGTGATGCTGTGAGAATAACAGCCGGGGCGGAAAATGTCAACAGCCTTTTTGTAAATTTGGCATTTTTTGTAAAATTTGCCCCTTGGCGGCAGGGAGCGGGCGAGCATTTTTTGTCGCAAAAAACAACAGATCTCCGCCTGCCGCGGAGGCAGCGGCGAAAAAGGGAGAGCCGGGAGGAGCTGCCGGGGCCTGCGGATCCGGCCGGGGGAATGTGACAAATTTCCTTGCAATTTAACAAAAAATTTGCGGGACCTGTTGCAATGCAGCATGAAAGAGAATATACCATAATCTCAATAATAATGGAAGTTTTTTGCTGAAACAGACTGCGAAAAAAGAAGCAGAATACTGCTTTCGGCAGAGGGGAGCTTTGGGTGAGTGCTTTTACAGAATGGATGATCCGAATGGGTCGATATTTTCCGCTGGTACTGATCGGCTGTATAGAGATCGTGGCGGCAGTTCTGCTGCTGGGGGTGATCCCTGCCCGCCGGCGCCGGGCGGCGCGGCGCGGGACGGACGCACCGGAGAGAGCGCGGCTGTTTTTGAAGGAGCTTGCTGCCCAGACCGACGAGGTCTGCCTGGCCCTGCGCTGCAGCGACCTGATGCCCCTGGGGGCCGTGGGCGCTCTGGAGGGCCTGCTGGGCGTTACCCTGGAGAAGCTGCAGGAGGACGTGGAGTGCCTGCTGCGCGCTGCCGAGGACAGCGAGACCAGCCGCCTGTTCTGGCGGGACTACCGGGCCTGGGACGGCAGCGGGTCCCTGCGCAGAGAGCTTGCCATGCAGGATGACCAGTGGCTCAGCTGCGAGGTACACCGGGACGGGGAAGAGGGCGTAGACCTGCTGATCTTCCGCCGGAATACCGAGGAGCACCGCAAGGAGGAGGAATACCTGCGCCACCGGGAGGAGGCCGAAAAGGCCAGCCAGTTCAGGTCCAGCTTCCTTTTCCGCATGTCCCATGAGATCCGCACGCCTATGAACGGCATCATCGGCCAGCTGAAGCTGGCGGAGGACAAGCTGGAGCCTGCCCACCCGGCCATGCAGTACCTTTACCGGACGGATGAGCTGAGCGCGCATCTGCTGAGCCTGATCAACGATATCCTGGACATGTCCCGCATCGAGGCGGGCAAGGTGGAGCTGGAGCCGGACTGATTCAGCCTGCACACCTTTGCCGGGAAGCTGTATGATATGTTCGCCAAGACCCTGGAGTCCAAGGGTGTGGCCTACGCGGTGGAATACGACGGACTCACCGTGGACCGGGTCATTGGCGACGAGCTGTGCATCGGACAGGTGATCATCAACTTCCTGTCTAATGCCGTTAAATTTACCAGCCAGGGCGAGGTCCGGGTGACCTTCCGGCAGATGATGTGCCGGGACGGCATGGTGGACCTGATGATCCGGGTGCACGACACGGGCATCGGCATGGCCCCGGAGTTTATCTCCCGCATTTTTGACCCCTTCGAGCAGGAGGACGCCAGCACCACCCGCCGCTACGGAGGTACGGGCCTGGGCATGGCCATTTCCGACCAGCTGGTGAAGCTGATGGGCGGGCAGATCGTGGTGGAGAGCACCAAGGGCGTAGGCTCCGATTTTTCCGTGTTTTTGTCGCTGCCGGTGGCCACTGCCGAGCAGGAGGAGACCTACCAGACCCAGCAGACCGCTGCCGAGCAGCAGCCTGAGCCTGTGCCGGAGAAGCTGAACTGCCGGGTCCTCATGGCCGAGGACAACGAGATCAACGCCCTCATCGCCGTGGAGATCCTCAGCCAGCGGGGCGTGCAGGTGGATGTGGAGGAAAACGGCAAAAAGGCCGTGGAGCGCTTCCGGAAGGAGCCTGCGGGTACCTATACGCTGATCCTCATGGACGTGCAGATGCCGGTGATGAACGGCCGCACCGCCGCCCGGACCATCCGGGGCCTGAAGGACCGGCCGGACGCGGCGACGATCCCCATCTACGCCCTGTTGGCCGACGCCTTTGTAGAGGACGAGCGTCTGTCCCGGGAGAGCGGGATGAACGGACATTTGACCAAGCCCACTGATTACGACGGGCTGATGAGAATCATTCAGAAAGAACTGCAGACGAAGGAGATGGTCCAGTGAAAAGAAAACTGTCCGCAGCGCTGCTGTGCGCGGCGCTTGTAGCGGCGGTGGGCGTAGTCTGGGGCATTTTCGCCAGCCGGCAGGGCTTCAGCCTCATTGCCTCCAACCGGGAGATGAACTCCAACCAGATCCTCTTTCCCGACCGGGAGACCACCAAGGCGGACCAGAATCAGACCGACAGCGATGACTCCTATTGGAAGCAGGACAACGCCGGCGACAAGGCCAACCAGAACGGCGGCAGCTCGGGCGTCCTGTTTGACCGGGATGTGACCCTGCCCGACGGCGCGGGCACGGCCATTTCCGGCGGCGATACCGCCGGAGGAGCCACCGGCGGCCCCGGGGCCAGCAATGTGGTCGACATTGTGGAGCCCGGAAACGGCGGCGCCGACATTATCATTCCCGGTGGCGGCGGCTCCGGCAATAACTCCGGCCAGGGCGGCGGCAGCAGCGAAGGCCCCATTCCGGGCTACGGCTCGTCCTCCAAGGACAAGCTGAACACCGACTATGTGCGCCCCACCTACGGCGGTGAGAAGGACTTCCACTACAGCGAAAATACCGGCGAGAATATCAGCCAGGGCGGAAACTACACGCTGAACATCCGGCAGGCCTATTCCGCCAACCAGGCCGCAGGCGAGGGCCTGTATATGGGCCAGAAGAATGTGAACGTGGACACCATCTTCCAGAGCCTGGAGGCCTTTGTCCTGGACGAGGACAACTATGTGAACTACTACTGGACGCTGGACGACCTCTACCAGGAGGGCAAGGACGAGTCTAAGTGCTATATAAAGATCACCGGCGTCTCCTTCGGCTATTTCTCCGACGAGATCATCACGGACTTCCCGGTGGACATGCCGACGGACCAGAATTACATCATCATCTATGTGTCCTACCGCTTCCGCCTCAGCGACGACTGGACGGAATACACGGGCGTTTTCAGCCCCGGCGTGGAATACAGCCTCTGGAAGTCCCGGATCCTGGTGCTGCGGGAGGCCCTGACCCAGGAGGGGCAGCTCATCGGCAAGGAGGACCTGCTCAATCCCTATGCCCAGTACCTGGACACCTGGTCCGACGGCATGAACCTGCTGGAGTTCCAGCGGGAGATGATCGGCCCTAAGGGCACCCGGCTGACCACCCTGTTCCCCGGCTGGATGGTGGACGGCCTGCCGGCCCCCATCCTCTATGACCCGGGCCCGGGGCGGTACGTGCTGGAGCCGGGCAAGCGGGTGGAGCTGAGCAGCGACTATCAGGTGGAGTCCAGGGAGTACTGGATGAAGCCGGATATGGAGGTGCTGCCCAGCGGCCAGAGCGAATTCAACGCCAAGTGGGTGGCGCTGCAGACCCTCACCGACTATCTGGGCGCCGACAAGGTAAACGACTATGTAACGCACCTGAAGGTGCCGCAGTTCGTCCAGGCTGTGGACTTCCCCTATTATCCGGGAGTGACGGCGGACTATCTGGACCTGCCGGAGACGGTGCTCTATGTGAATACCGACGGCATTGCCTCCATAGATGAGGACTTCCTGCTCAATGACCGGGGCCTGCAGGTGACCCGGGGCTATACGGTGGCCGAGGGCAATCCCCGCTATACCGCCCAGGACGGGATCCTCTATAACGCGGAAATGACCCAGATGCTGGGCGTTCCCACCGAGAGGCGGGAGCTGGTGGTGCCCGGGGGCATCACCAAGGTGATCCTGCCCCACCAGAACCACATCAGCACCCTGATCCTGGAGTTTGAGAGCGAATACGATATTCCCGAGATCAACTATACCCGCCTGCGCAGCGGCACAAGGATCGTGGTGCCCGACGACATGGTGGCCGACTATCTGGCGGCGGTGGGCACGACCCTGCAGGGCCGGGGCATCGTGGTCTCCGCCAGAAGCCAGTGGGAGCAGAACATCGACCGGGGCTACCTCCTGCAGGACGGCTTCCTGTTTACAACGGATATGTGGCTCACGGAGATCTCCCGGGAAAGCGCCCACTGGGTGACCCTGCCCAACGAGACCGTGGGTGTGGAGGCCGGTGCGCTGACAGAGAAGACGGAGCTGGCCGTGCTCCTGCTGCCTACCGACGGCCACATGCCCCTGTTTGAAGAGGGCTGCTTTGCCACGCTGGAGGAGCTGACCATCGCCTGCTACTCCCAGGAGCAGTATGCGGCGGCCCAGGCTCTGGCCCAGAGCTCTGGCCAGGCTATCCGCGTGCGGATGGTGGAGCAGTATCAGGGCTACACCTATCTGCCCACAGATGGCGGCCCACTGCTGCTGGCTGTGCCTGATGATCTGGTGTACTTTAACGGTATCTTCCCCACGGCGGAGGGTATGCAGCCTGCCGCCGTGCTGGGCGACCGCCTGTTTAAGGGGAGCCTTTCCCTGCAGTGGGTTTCGCTGCCCAAGGCTACGGAGGCCGTGGGCTATGAGACCTTTGCCGACTGCACCGCCCTGCAGGGCGTGGTGATCGGGGCCAAGGACCGGTTCCTGCTGTCCTCGGACGCCTTTGACGGCTGCAGCTCTCTGCGCTTTGTGGCCAGCAACGCCGCCAATATCCGCCTGGAGGATCCGGACCTGGAGCTGACGGTCCTGGGCTATAGCAACAGCTTCCTGTTTGCTCCCACGGAATCCCAGGGATATAACCGCAACTGGACCAGCTTCAACGCCGCGGCCGGCATCACCGGCTACCGGCTGGTGGACTGCGGCGGCACCCAGGTGCTGTACGCCACCGATGAGAGCGGCACGCCCTGGCTGGCTCTGCGGGCCGGCAGCCTGGCTTACGGACCTGTAACGCTGCCCACCGGGACGATAGAGATCTTCTCCTGCACCTTTATGGACACCAAGTCCAGAGCGGAGGACGCTGTGCTGACCCTGAACTGGGACCAGCTTACCAGCCTGGGCTGGATCGATGAGATGTCGTTCATGAACTCCGACCTGGGCCGGGACGTGACCCTGCCGGAAAATTTGGCCATCGACTACCGGGCCTTCAAGTCCTGCGGTCAGCTGGAGAATATAGTGATCCCCGGCACCCCGGACCTGGGCCTGTATATAGGCGACGAGGCGCTGTACGGGTGCGTGAATCTGCATACCGTGACCTTTGGCGACTTCCGCCTGAGCTCGGCCATTCAGCCGTCGCTGTTTTCCGGCAGCGGTGTGCGGGAGCTGATATTCATCGGCTACTATATACCGGAGCTGACCAACTTCGGCTACGGCTCGCCGTTTTACTTCGAGTCTGACCAGGAGGCGGCAGGCGAGCTGAAGATCACCGTGCCCGCCGGCCGGGAGGAAGAGTATATGCTGGCCTGGCGGTACAACCTGGCGGGCTATCCGGCGGCTGGAGAGCAGACCGGCTTCCAGGTCCTGTGGAGTGAGATCGACCGGGACAACCCGGGCCTGAGCTATCAGGAAAAGATGGACAAGGTGGACGGTATCATCCTGGAGGCCGAAAACCGTATGCGCGTGCTGCTGGGGATGCCCGAAGCCTCTCAGGTCACCCGTCCCTTTACGGTGGTGATCGATGAAAACGACTTCATCACCCTGGTGGCGGCGAGAAACATCGGCAGCCAGACGGCGCTGAGCTCTGACGAGCTGGACCTGCCCCAGAATTGGGCGCTGGACTTCATTGCCTCGGGCGCCTTCCGGGAGAGCCCGGAGCTGCGGCAGGTAACGGTGCCGGAGACCCTGGCGGCGATAGAGCACGATGCCTTTGCGGGCCTAACCTTCCAGGAGGACGACCCCTACGACGTGCTGTATCTGTATATGGCCGACAGCAGCGGTATCTTCGGCCTGAATGTGCGGCAGGAGGGCACGCCCTTCAGCTTCGGCGTGGATGATGAGCGGGTGCAGGTGATCTGCTCCGATGTGATCATGGAGGATGAGGACGCCCTGGCCACCTTTATCCAGTTCTGGACGGCGCCTATGGCGGGCTATTCCAACGCGGAGGCCCTGGAGAACGCCGTGCGGGCCAAGCTTGGTCCCGACGCATCGGATGAGGATGTGCGCGCGGAAATGGAGCGCATCCTGCTTCCGGCGGAAAACCGGGTGCGTCAGGTGCTCTTCTGCGTGGAGCCCACTCAGGAGCTTACATTCCAGTTTACACTGCAGGGCCGGGAGGCTGCCGGAGCTGGGGAGACGGAGGAGGTCTCTCCGGTGGAGGAGCTGTCCGCCCGCAAGGGCAAGGTCGCGGATCTTGCCTATATAGACCGTATAGATGATAAGAAAGAGGAGGAGCTGGCATGATCGTTCAGCAGTCCAAACAAATCGTAGCGGAGATCAGCAAGGCGTTCATCGGTAAGGATGAAATCATTGAGAAGGTGCTTATGACCATTTACGCCGGTGGCCATGTGCTGCTGGAGGATTGCCCCGGCGTGGGCAAGACCACCCTGGCCAGAGCCTTTTCCAAGGTGCTGGGGCTGGAGAACAAGCGTATCCAGTTCACCCCCGACACGCTGCCCTCGGATATCACCGGCTTCACCGCCCTGAACCGGGAGACCAATCAGTTTGAGTACCGGGAGGGCGCGGCCAACTGCCAGCTGCTGCTGGCCGACGAGATCAACCGTACCTCCCCCAAGACCCAGTCGGCTCTGCTGGAGGTGATGCAGGAGCAGACCATCACGGTGGACGGCGTGACCCATGCCCTGCCGTCTCCGTTTATATGCATCGCCACCCAAAACCCGGTGGGCTCATCCGGCACGCAGCCGCTGCCCCAGTCCCAGCTGGACCGGTTCATGGTGCGCCTGAGCATCGGCTACCCCTCCCTTGCCAACCAGATGAAGATCCTCAATGCCCAGCGCTATCAGGATCTGCTCTCTGCCCTGCAGCCGGTGACCAATGCCCAGAATATCCTGGAGATCCAGGAGTATCTCAGTTCCGTCCGGGCAACGGATGATCTGCTGAGCTATGCCATTCGCCTGTGCGAGGCCACCCGCAGCCATCCCATGGTGGAGATGGGCGTGTCTCCCCGCGGCGTGTCGGCTTTGGTGAAGATGGCCCGGGCCTGCGCGGTCCTGCGGGAGCGCAACTATGCGGTGCCCGAGGATGTGCAGACGGTGTTTGCCGATGTGTGCGCCCACCGTCTGATGCTGCGCTCCCAGGCCCGTGTGGACGGGCTGACCGACCGGGACGTGCTGGCCGAGATCCTTACCCAGGTCCGGCCGGAAGCCGGAGAGGGCCGCTGATGGCCGCCGGAAAACGTCTGCCGGGCTTTTGTGCGTCTCTGGCGGCGCTGCTGGTGCTGCTGTTTTTCTTCAGCGCGACCTATCTGCTGTGGGTGGCGCTGATCCTGACGGTGGCGGTGATCGCCTCGGCTCTGCTGCTGAAGGCGGATGCCCGCAGGCTTCAGCTGGAGATGACCATCTCCGGCGGCCGGGTGGGCCAGCAGGTGTCCCTGCGGCTGCACTCGCGCCTGGCGGGCTCGATCCTGCTGGCTTCGGCCATCGTGGCGGAGCTGGAGGTCAGCAGCGTGCTGCCTGACCGGGTGGAGAAGCTGTGCCTGCAGCTTCCGCTGCAGGCCCTGCGGGACGGCTTTGAGACCACGGTGACCGCCCGGCTCAGCGGCGAGACCCGGGTGCGCTGCCTCAGCGTGCAGCTTACGGACCCGCTGGGCCTGTTTTTGGCCCGGTGCGCGCCGTGCCGGGAGTGCCGCACGGTGTTTTATCCCCAGCCGGTGGCGCTGCAGCTGACCTTTTCCGAGGACGCGCTCAGCGCCGGCACCACGGAGGAGATGGTCCGCCGCCACCGGGGAAATGACCCCAGCGAGACCTTTGACGTGCGGGACTATGTGCCCGGCGACGATGTGCGCTCCATCCACTGGAAGCTCTCCGGCAAGATGGACACGCTGATCGTCCGCCAGGCCAGCGACCCCGCCCACTATGACACGGTGCTGCTGCCGGATCTGGGCATTGCCCATCGGGACAGCACCTGCCCCACCGATGCGGAGTTTAACAGCGCCGTGGCAGTGACCATGGCTCTGTGCGAAAACGAGCCGGAGAGAAACCGGGTCTACCTGAATGTGAGCGGAGGCTCCCGGGCGTACCTGTACGCCCCCTCCTCCGTGGAGATCGTCAGCGGCACCCAGACCAAGGACGTAAAGGATACCCGCATGGCGCCCCAGGGCCTGCTGGGCGCGCGGATCTATACCGTAACGGAGCTGTCTTCGGCCTATCCGGCGGAGCTGACGGTACGGGCCTCCTGGGTGGCGGAGCCCCAGACCCAGGAGCAGGAGCGCTACGCCCAGGCGGAGGCGGTGTACCGGGAGTTCGTTTTCCGGAACTATACCGCCGTGGATAAGGAGCTGGCGCCTGTGCTGCAGGAGCTGTTCTGGGCGGATGCCCAGGAGGACGGCGACAGCATCTACAGCGCCGTGAACCGGGTGCGCCAGGTGCTGAGCCAGCGCACGGAAACCGCCTCGGACGGGACCCTTTCCGCCGATGTTCTGGACCTGCTTACGGGCACCGGCCGGGGCAACGCAGTCCTGTATGCCTCCGCGGCGGTGCAGGCCTTGCGCAGCCGGGGCATCCCAGCCCGCTATGTGGAGGGCTACTATGTCTCGGCGGATATGGCCCGCAGCAGCGCCTCCCAGGCCGTGACGCTGACGGCGCAGAACGCCCATGCCTGGGCGGAGGTGTACTTTGACGGCATCGGCTGGCTGCCGGTGGATGTGACCCCGGGCTACTATTTCGATGCCGTGACCCTGCAGCAGATGGTGGCTCTGCCGGATGCCACCCACAAGACCGCCGCCATTGATGACGCGGAGAGGGATTCCTCCCAGGCGGAGGGCGGCGGCACCACCGGAAAGTCCCCCCTGCAGGAGACTGTGATGGGCCTGAAGCAGCTGCTTCTGGTGCTGGCAGGTCTGCTGAGCTGCCTGCTGGTGCTGGCAACGGTCCTTTTCCTGGCGGCGGAGATGCTGCGCTATCTGGCGATCCGCCTGGAGGACAGGGCGATTCGCCGGGCTGCCCCCCGGCAGAAGACCCGCCTGCTGCGCAGAAAGCTGCTGCGCATCCTGTCCGCCTGCGGCATAGACGCCTGCCTGGGCTGGAGCACCGGGCAAACCGACTGGGCCGTTGCCATTACCTTCCCCCTGGTGCAGCCTGGTGAATATACAAGGGTGGCGTCGCTGCTGGAGAAGTTTCTGTTCGGCGGCCAGGAGCTGCAGCCCCATGAGCTGCGCACCATCTACGCGCTGCTGGAAAAGGTGGAGTCCGGCGGTAAAAACAACCTGTCCGCTCGGCTGCAGCGGCGCTACAGCCCCCTGGTCTACCTGCGCCGGAGCTTCCGGAAGGAGCAGCCGGCATAAAAACACGGAAGCGATAAAGGAGAAGCCGGTGCAGCCGCACCGGCTTCTTTTTCACCGAAAAGTTGTTGCGCGACAAGGACTTTACCCTGTTGCAAGCGGCTCCACATCCCACTGGATGGGCTCCATACCCATGGAGCGGATGGCCGATATCACATGGTCGTCGTACTCGCCGTAGGGGCAGCGGATCAGGGTGGGGGCGACGCCGGTGATGGCCTTGACCTTTTCGTTGCAGGCGGTGACGTCGGAGATGATCTGGTCGGCGGAGAGGGTGTTGTAATGGTCGTGGTGGTTGGAGTGATTCATCACCTCCATCCCCGCCTCATGCAGAGCCTTTACGGACTCGGGATATTTGTCCACCCAGTCGCCCACCAGGAAGAATGTGGCCTTTACCTGGTACTTACCCAGGATGTCGATGAGCATCTGGGTGTCCTCGTTCCCCCAGGGTGCGGGAAAAGTGCGGCGCACCGCTTCGACAAAAGACCTTTTATTTGCCACCCCCTTGCGGTATAATACAGGTATCACGAAAAGAGGTACAAAAATATGTGTACAGCGGCAACCTATAAAACCAAGGACTTTTACATGGGCAGGACATTGGACTATGAGTTCTCCTACGGGGAGGAGATCACCGTAATGCCCAGGAATTATCCCCTGACCTTCCGCCACGGCGGCAGCCTGCCAAGCCACTATGCCATGATCGGCATGGCCTTTGTGTCGGAGGGCTATCCCCTCTATTACGATGCCGTCAACGAAAAGGGCCTGGGCATGGCGGGGCTGAATTTCGTGGGCAACGCCGTGTACGCCGACGGGGCCTCTGCCGGGGCCGGAGCGACACTTGTGGCCCAGTATGAATTTATCCCCTGGATCCTCAGCCAGTGCGCCTCCGTCCGGGAGGCCCGGGCAAAGCTGGCGGGCCTGCAGCTGACGGCGGAGCCCTTCAGCCCGCAGCTGCCTGCGGCCCAGCTGCACTGGATGATCGCGGACCGGGACGCGTGCATCGTGGTGGAGTCCATGGCCGACGGCCTGCATGTGTATGACGATCCCGTAGGCGTGCTCACCAATAACCCGCCCTTCCCCATGCAGCTCTTCGCTCTGAACAACTATCCGGGCCTGTCCTGCCGGCAGCCGGAGGGGACCTTTGCCTCGGCCCTGCCGCTGGAGCTGTATAGCCGGGGCATGGGCGGCCTGGGCCTTCCCGGGGACCTGTCCAGCCAGTCCCGCTTTGTAAAGGCGGCCTTTACCCGTCTCAGCTCCCTGTCCGGAGAGGGGGAGCGGGAGAGCGTCAGCCAGTTTTTCCACATTCTGGGTTCGGTGGAGCAGCAGCGGGGCTGCTGCCAGGTGGCGCCGGGCAAGTACGAGATGACCATCTACACCTCCTGCTGCAATGCCGACCGGGGGATCTACTATTACACCACCTATGACAACCACCAGATCACAGCCGTGGATATGCACCGCTGCGACCTGGAGGCCCAGCAGCTGACGCGCTATCCGCTCCTTACCCAGGGCGAGATCCGCTGGCAGGATCGGTGACCCTCTTCGGCGGCGCCGCTCTTTCTGTGATTTCCCCCAAAAATAGAGAGAAAACGAAAATTATCCGTAGACTTTTGGCCGCATCCATAGTATAATAACATGAAATTTTCGACATATATACTACCGGAGATTCCTTATGCAAAAGAAGTGTTTAAAAAGAGCGGCGCGGGCCGGGCGGATGCTGGCACTGCTGTGCGCTGTATGTGTGTTGGGCGGCCTGCTCACCGGGTGCGCGAAAGCGGCATCCGGCCGCTCGGCGGTGTCGGCGGGAGACCTGCCGGTGATCACCGTGGGCTGCGACGACTACCCGCCCTTCAACTATGTGGATGTGGACGGCAATATGACGGGCATCGATGTGGAGCTGGCCCGGGAGGCCTTTGGCCGCATGGGCTATCAGGCGCAGTTCGTCATCATCAACTGGGAGGAGAAGAAGGACCTGCTTCGCAGCGGGCAGATCGACTGCGTGTGGAGCAGCTTCACCATAGATGGCCGGGAGGATCAGTTTAACTGGGCCGGCCCCTATATGGAGAGCCACCAGGTGGTGGCGGTCCGGCCGGACAGCGACATCTATACCCTTGCAGATCTGGAGGATAAGGTGGTGGCTGTGCAGTCCACCACAAAGCCCGAGGACATTTTCCGCAGCCACGACGGCACGGTGCCCCCGCTGCACGGGGTGATCTCCGTGCAGAAGCGGGATCTGATCTATGTTCTGCTGAGCAAGGGCTATGTGGATGCCATTGCCGCCCATGACACGGCCATTCAGGAGTTCATGGAGGGGGCCGGCCTGACCTTCCGCATCCTGGACGAGCCTCTGCAGACCGTGGGCCTGGGCGTGGCCTTTGATAAGGAGGATACCCGGGGCCTGCACACGCAGCTGAACGCCGTTCTGGCCGATATGCGCGCCGACGGCACGGCGGCCCGGATCATCGGCACTTACCTGTCGGACGTGCAGCGGTATTTGGGAGGCGTCGGGAATGGAGAGTAAAAAGAAGACCTTTCGGTGGAAGCGGTTTCTCCTGCTGGAGATATTGGTGGGCCTTCTTCTGCTCCTGGCAGCCACCTTTATTGCCGCCAGAGCGGACATGGCCTCGGCGGAGAGACAGCTGCTCACCGCCGTGGAGTATATCAAGGAGCAGTGCAACAGCAGCCAGCTGCGGGACCTGGGCTCGGAGTCCAAAAGCCTCATCCGTGTCACGGAGAGCGTGGAAGCGGTCCGCTGGCGGCTGCAGTACGATGCCCGGGGCGCGTCGGCGCTGCCGGAGTACGCACAGGATACATATCTGGACGGGCTGATCCTGCTGGCCCCGGACGGGACCGTGGCAGCCCAGACCAGCCGCATTGAGCTCACCCCGGAGGACCTGCTGGCCCTGGTGGATACAAGCGCCCTGCTGGATGTGATGGACTTTCCGGAGAAGGTCTATGCAGCCCGGGAGGAGCTTCCCGATGAGGCCCATGTGGACCTGGCCGCGGTGAACCGGACCGATGCCGGGGGCGTGATCGTGGGCTTTTACTACACGACCTCGGAGTTTGCCAATACCTTTAATAATTCCGTCCGCACCCTGGTGTCCGGCTACGAGCCGGAGCATGACTGCACCATCGTGATCAGCAGCGGCCGGGAGATCGTCGCCTCCAATGACGAGACCCTGGTGGGGGCCGATACCGGGGAAATGCCCATCCTCACAAAGATCATGGAGCAAAACGGCGGCAAAAAGCTGGTGCACGCCAGCAATAATAACTCTGCCATCAGCCACGATTTCGGCCTGATGGATAAGAGCCAGAGCTACTATATCTTCGCCTACATGACGGAGCGGGAGGTGTTCAGCACCGCGCCGAAAAATATGCTCTATACGCTGCTGATCTATCTGCTGGTGGCCTTCACGGTGCACATGCTGTGGTGGCGCACGGAGCAGGTCTATCAGAAAAAGCAGCTGGCCGACCAGCAGCGCTATACCACCGCCCTGGAGTCGAAAAATGAGCAGCTGCGGGAGGCTGTCCTCCAGGCGGAGAAGGCAAACGTCGCCAAGACCAGGTTCCTCTCCAGCATGAGCCACGATATCCGCACGCCCCTCAACGGAATCATCGGCCTGCTGAAGATCGACCAGGCCCATTTCGACGACATGGCCCTGGTGCGCAAAAACCACGAGAAGATGGAGGTGGCTGCCAACCATCTGCTGGACCTGATCAATGACATTCTGCAGATGAGAAAGCTGGAGGACGGCACGGTACACCTGACCCAGGAGGCCCTGAGCCTGCCGCATCTGACCCAGGAGATCGTCACCATTGTGGGCCAGAGAGCCGCGGATGAGGGCATCACCCTGGAGTTTGATCGGGAGAAGCCTTCGCTGCCGTATCCCTATGTCTACGGCAGCCCCCTGCATCTGCGCCAGGTGTTTCTGAATATTTATACCAACTGCATCAAGTATAATAAGCCCCAGGGCAAGATCACCAGCAGCGTCCGCTGCCTGGGCCTGGAGGGCGACGTGGTGACCTACTGCTGGACCATCACCGACACCGGTATCGGCATGAGCCGGGAGTTCCTGCAGCATATTTTTGAGCCCTTTACCCAGGAGCGGTCCGATGCCCGCAGTGTCTACCAGGGCACCGGCCTGGGCATGACCATCACCAAAAATCTTGTGGAGCAGATGGGCGGCACCATCCGCATTACCAGCGTGGAGGGCCAGGGATCCACCTTTGTGGTCACGCTTCCCTTTACCCTGGCGGAGCAGCCTGCCCGCCTGCCGGAAAACCGCCCGGCCCGGCAGGCCAGCATCCGGGGCCTGCACCTGCTGCTGGCGGAGGATAACGAGCTTAACGCCGAGATCGCCCGCATGCTCCTGGAGGACCAGGGTGCCCGTGTTACGGAGGTCCATGACGGCCGCCAGGCGGTGGATCTGTTTGAAAGTCAGCCGCCCGGCACCTTTGACGCCATCCTCATGGACGTGATGATGCCCGTGATGGACGGCCTTACGGCCACCCGGACCATCCGGGGAATGGACCGTCCCGATGCCGGGACCATCCCCATCCTGGCCATGACGGCTAACGCCTTTGCCGAGGACGCGGAGAGGTGCGTGGCCGCCGGGATGAACGCCCACCTGGCCAAGCCCCTGGAGATGCAGAAGGTGACATCTACCATTGCCGCCTACTGCCATACCGGTCCGTCGGACCCGGAGGAGCCGGACAAGGCCTGACCGGTCGGCCGGCCCCCAAAAGAGATACAAAAAAGCCAACAGGCAGACGCTCGCGCGTCTGCCTGTTGACTTTTAAGAGAGAGAAAAGATGAAAAACGAAGCTTTCGTCAGCTTTGCGGGAAAAACCGGGCTGCTTACAGCATGCCGGCGGCCTGCATGGCCTGGGTCAGGTCGGCGATGATGTCCTCGGCATCCTCCAGGCCGATGCTGAAGCGGAAGAAGCCCTCCTGATAGATGGCCGGATAGTGGGGCAGCTTGTCGCTGTTCTTATCGTAGTAGACGATCAGGCTCTCCACATCGCCCAGGGAGACCGCATGGGTCACCAGGTGCAGAGCATCCAGGAACTTCTCGTGCTGCTTCTCGTCGCCCTTCAGGTCGAAGGAGATCATGCCGGAGTACTGGCCGTGCATCAGCTTCTCCGCCCGGTCATGCTGGGGATGGCTCTTCAGGCCGGGATACCACACAAACCGGGTAGCCGGGCAGCTCTCCAGGAACTCTGCCACAGCCAGAGCCACGGCGCTGTGCTGCTTCATCCGCAGGGGAGCGGTGGTAAGGCCCCGGGCCACCAGCCAGGCATTGAAGGGGCTGAGGATGCCGCCGTAGTTCACCATGGCCAGCTCCTTAATCTGGTCAATCAGCTCCGTGCGGCCCAGAACGCAGCCGCCCAGGGAATCGCCGTGGCCGTTGATGTACTTGGTCATGCTGTGGATCTCCAGGTCTGCCCCGTGAGACAGGGGACGGATGCACACGGGGCCGGCGAAGGTGGCGTCTACGCTCAGCAGCGCCCCGGCCTTGTGGGCGATCTCCGCAATGGCGTCAATGTCGCTGATGCCGGTGGTGGGGTTGCCCGGAGTCTCCACGTGGATGAGCTTGGTGTTGGGGCGCACAGCGGCCCGAACGGCCTCGGTGTCGGTGGTGTCCAGCAGCGTCACCTCCACGCCGTACTTCTTGGGCAGATACTCCCGGAACAGCAGGTTTGTGGCGCTGTAGCACACCTCGGACACGATGGCGTGGTCGCCGGAGTTCAGGGTGGTGGTGAATACGGCGGCCAGGGCAGCCACGCCGCTGGCGAACACCGCGCCGTCCTCTGCGCCGGTCAGGGCGCACAGCTTGTCCTGCAGCACCATCTGGTTGGGGTTGCGGTTGCGCTGGTAAATGTTGCTGTGGATGCCGCTCCAGTCCACGGGCGTGCCGTCGGTGGGGATGCGGTAGTTGGAGGTCATATAGATGGGCTCATTGATGGCGCCGAAGGTATCGTCCTTCCGCGCGCCGCCATGCACGGCGGTGGTATTGATGTGCAGTTTTCCTTCCATGAGAATGTGCTCCTCTCGTATTTGTTATAGTACGGCGCCGGGCGCCTTGATTTTTTACAGGCTCATTGTAGCCCGGGCAGCAGGATTTGTAAAACGAATAGTTTTTATGATATTTATTAAAGAAATTCATTGATTTTTCCACAAAATATGATACTCTGAAAGGGAAGGAGGTGCGCCTTATGGAGATACGAAATCTGAACACCTTTTTGCTGGCGGCGTCCCTGCAGAACATCACCAAAGCTGCGGCGGAGCTGGGCTATTCCCAGTCTGCGGTGAGCGTGCAGATCCGCCAGCTGGAGCAGGAGCTGGGCCAGCGCCTCTTTGACCGCATCGGCAAAAACGTATACCTCACGGACTTTGGCCGCTCCCTGGTGCCCTATGCCCGCAGCGCCGTGGCGGCGGTGGCAGCGGTGGAGAATTTCGGCAAGGACGATACCGCCCTGGGCGGCTCTCTGCGCATCGGCATCACAGACTCCCTGTTTGAGCTGCTGATGAAGCCGCTGCTGCCGGCCTATCATGCCCGCTTCCCCCGGGTGCGGGTGGAGCTGCTGGTGGATACTACCGTGAATCTGACCCACCTGCTGCAGCAGGGGTCTATTGATGCCATGTGCGTCATCGGAGATCCCCTTACCCCCGGCCAGTGGAATATATGGCAGCAGACGGAGGTGCCCATCGTGCTGGTGGCAAACCCCGCGCACCCGCTGGCGTGCTGCCGAAAGGTGGAGGCCCGGCAGCTGTCCGGCAGCCAGCTGGTCATGATGGAAAAGAATGCCCCCTACAACGGCCACTTTGAGAGCTTTCTGGCCCGGCGCCATGTGGAGTGCGAGCCGTTTCTGCGCCTGCCCAGTGCTGAGGCCGCCCGGGAGCTGCTGCTGGAGGGGGAGTATATTTCTCTGCTGCCCTGGTACACCGTCCGGGCCGATGTGGAGGCCGGCCGCCTGTGTCGTCTGCCCGTCGCCGAGTGGGATCTGACCCAGTCCGTCCAGATGGTGCTGCACCAGGGCAAGGTGGTCACGCCGCAGCTCCAGGGCTTTTTGGCGGAGCTGGACCGGGCTCTTACCGCCGCTCTGACCCGGTAGCGTCCTGCCCGGCAGGGGACCAAAAGGCTTTTTTAACGCGCTGAATGGCTGCGTTATAGCGGAGATGTTGAATCAATACAGAAAAATATTAAAAATTTGTAAAATATTGCAATAGCTTTTTTTGTGGATAGCATATAATAATAAACGATATCATATCTGGAAATTTGTGATATTATAAACAATAAAAAGGTAGGGGATGGAGTGCCCTTTAGGGGACCAACTTCATTACCTATCTTTTTTACATGTTTTAACGCTAAGAAATTGTTAAGATAAGCTTATAGAGAAAGACCTGAAAGAGAGACAAGATATGTGGAATAAAAAGCTCAAGAGAATCCCCGCGGCTGTGCTGGCAGGCATACTCCTGCTATTGTCGTTCTCCTGCGCCTGGGCGGAGGATACCGGCCGGCAGACCATCAAGGTCGCCTTTCCCACCCAGGAGGGTATGAGCTTTTTCGGCCACTCCGGAAAGGTCACCGGCTATAACTACGACTATCTGGAAAAGATATCCGAGTACACCGGCTGGGTCATGGACTATGTGCCCTACGGCAGTGACGACGGCAACGAGGCCGTAGGCAGCGCCCTGCAGGACCTGCAAAGCGGCAAGGTGGACCTGATGGGTCCTCTGCTGAAAAACGCCGCCACGGAAAAGCTCTTCGAGTTCCCGGAAAACAGCTACGGCGTGGACGTGATCCCCAGCGTCTCCCTCTCTCCGGTGAATAACGCCCGTATCGTTGCCCAGTTCGCGCCCCGGCCCTACTACTTCGCCGCCACCAAGGTGGTTACGGACCTGGGCAGCTCGTCCTCTTCGGTGGAGCGCCTCCAGTTCGTGGTGTCGGACAACGGCTACGGCATCACCGACGAGTTCAAAAAGGTCATCTTCGACCCCTTTACCCGCTCCGAGGACAGCACCACCAATAAGGAGACCGGCACCGGTCTGGGCCTGGCTATCACCAAGAACATCATCGACCTGATGGGCGGCACCATCGAGCTGGAAAGCGAACTGGGCAAGGGGTCTACCTTCACGGTGGAGCTGCCCCTGCGCCTGCCTCATGAGGAGGCGGACGAGCACTTCTGGGAGCACCACAATATGTCCCGCATCCTGCTGGTGGATGACGACAGATCCGTCTGCGACGGCGTAAAGGAGAATATGGCCGACAGCGGCGTGGACTTCGACACCGCTTACAGCGGCGAGGAGGCCGTGGCCCTTGTGTAGAAGGAGTACGACGCGGGCCGGGAGTACAGCGCCATCATTCTGGACTGACAGATGCCCGGCATGAACGGCCTGGATGCGGCCCGGGCCATTCGCAAGATCATCCCCATCGTTGCCATGACGGCCAACGCCTTTGTCAAGGACGTGCAGGACGCGCTGGACGCCGGCATGAACGCCCATATCGCCAAGCCCATCAATATGGATACCCTGAAGAATACACTGGGTTCCTGCATCCGGCGCAGCTGACCGCGCCGGTGACGGAGCTTTATATAAGCGAGGAGAAACGACCATGACCATTGAAAATTGCTATCAGACCCTGGGGGGCGACTATCAGGATGTCCGCTCCCGCATACCCAGCGACGCCCTGATCAAGAGATTCATCGGCGCCTTTTTAAGCGACCCCAGCTTTGCCGCCCTGGAGAGCGCGGCCTCCGCCGGGGACCGCAAGGCTGCCTTCAGCGCCGCCCATACTCTCAAGGGCGTGTGCGCCAATCTGGGCTTTGGCAAGCTGTATCAGTCCGCCAGTCGGCTGACGGAGCTGCTGCGTCTGGAGGCGGATGCTCTGCCGGACGGGACCGCGGCCCTGCTGGAGGCGGTCCGGCAGGGCTACCGGTCCGCCGTGGACACCATCGGTGCCTTCCTCTCGGCTCAGTGAGGATGTCATCAATATGGCTTTAAAGAAACAGATCCTGGTGGTGGAGGACAATGCCATCAACCGCGATATCCTGGCGGCGATCCTGTCGGAGAGCTATACGGTCCTCACGGCGGAAAACGGGCAGGCGGCCCTGGCGCTTCTGCAGGATCACCGGGGCGATATTGCCCTGATCCTGCTGGATGTGATGATGCCGGTGATGGACGGCTTCACCTTCCTCACCCATATCAAGCAGGATAAGGAGCTGGCCCTGATCCCCATCATCGTCACCACGCAGAACGACAGCGAGTCCGACGAGATCGCGGCCCTGGAGCACGGTGCCACGGATTTTGTGCCCAAGCCCTACCGCCCACAGATCATTCTGCACCGAGTGGCCAGCCTCATCAACTTCCGGGATACGCCGGCCCTGTAAGTGCCGGATCATACTATACGTAAGAAGTAAGAGGGAAGCATACGATCATGGAGATTCTGGAAAAACAGAAGAATGATATAGGGAAGGTCGTCCTGGCCCTGTGCAATGTTTTGCTCATGGCGGCGCTGGTCTTCTTCGTTGTGTGGTATACCCAGCGTGTGCACGCCTCTCAGGAGCAGGTGCAGCGGGAGAACTTCTGCAACACGGTGGAGACCATGAAGAGCATTTCCGTGCGCTACCTCTCCGGCGAGCTGGAGGAGGCCTCCAGCTCGCCGCCTATATCCAGCAGGAGCACATGACCATGGACCAGGCCCTGTCGTATATCCGCGATATCAGCGATTCATCGGACTGCGAGGCCCACTTCCTGGACATGGACACCTTCGATGCCTGGAGCACAAAGACCACCAAGGGCACCAACGTCATCGAGACCTATAAGCTCTATCTGGAAAAGGACACCTCCAATATCGACGAGACCATCGCCCGTATCCGAAAAATATATAACGGGGAAAAGTATGTTCTCAGCAAATACTCCATCCGGGAGACCCGCCGCAATGTCGTCGCCGTAGGCCTCCGGGTCACCCTCCGCCAGGAAAGCGGCGCCGACAAGGACTACCTGCTGCTGCGGGTGATCCCCATTGAGCGCATGAAGGAACTGTGGCTGTTCCCGGTGAGCTACTCCTCCGCGGAGATCGGCCTGGTGGCCACCAACGGCGACTATGTGATCCCCTCCACCTCCATGCGCTCGGAAAACTTTGCCGAGTTCATCCGGGGCTATAACTTCGAGAATGATTATAACGGGATCGACAAGATCATAAACCAGCTGGCCGATCAGGAAAACGGCCTGCTGGAGCTGAAGGATTCCCGGGGCCAGGACTGCCTCTGGTATTACTCCCGCCTCAGCGAATTTGAGGGAGTGGATATCCTGGGCTATATTCCTGCCTCGGTTTTGGCCTCCGATTCCGATGACCTGTCCATTGCCCTGGTGGTGGCGGGTATCCTGCTGCTCATCGCCAGCATAGACGGGGTGTATCTTCTGGGCCTCAACCGCCGCCTCCGGGCTACCACCGACGTGGCCAAAAGGGCCAGCCAGGCCAAAACCCAGTTCCTCTCCTCCATGTCCCACGACATCCGCACGCCGCTTAACGCCGTCCTGGGCATGACGGAGCTGGCCCAGAGCCACATGAGCGATACGGACTATGTGCGGGAGTGCCTGCGGAAAATATCCCTGTCCGGCAACCACCTGCTCACCCTGATCAATGATATCCTGGATATATCCCGGGTGGAGAGCGGTCGTATCAGCCTCAACCCCGCGCCCTTCGCCGTCCGGGAAATGATTACCGAGCTGGAGAGCATCACCCGCTCCCAGGCTCTGGGCCACGGCCTGGAGCTGACGGTGCGCTACGGGGATCTGCCGGAGCCCTGGCTCCTGGGTGATAAGCTGCGCCTGACACAGATCTACCTGAATCTGCTCAATAATGCCGTGAAGTACACCAATCCCGGCGGCCGGATCGACCTGAAGGTAGGGGAGGAGCCGGCCCAGGACGGCGGCGCGACCCTTAGCTTCGTCATAGCCGATACCGGCATCGGCATGTCCTCGGAGTTCCAGAAGACCATGTATGAGTCCTTTACCCGGGTCTCCGATACCCGCATCGATAAGGTGCAGGGCACCGGCCTGGGCCTTGCCATCGTCCGCCAGATGGTGGACCTGATGAACGGCACCATCCTGTGCGAAAGCGCCCGGGGCACCGGCACCACCTTCACCGTGCGCATCCCCCTGGTGGCCGCCCCTGCCCCGGACCCGGCTCTGCAGGAAAAGACCAGCGCGGAGCTGAGCGGCGACCTGACCGGCGTGCATATCCTGGTGGCCGAGGATAACGACATCAACTGGGAGATCATCTCCGCCATGCTGGATCAGTACGGCATCCGCTGCGACCGGGCGGATAACGGCCGCCAGTGCGTGGACAGGCTGCTGGAGGCCCCGGCAGACACCTACGACCTGGTGCTCATGGACGTGCAGATGCCCGTACTCAACGGCCGCGACGCGGCCCGGGAGCTGCGCTCCGGCGACCGGGAGGACCTGCGCCGCATCCCCATCGTCGCCATGACGGCGGATGCCTTCGCCGAGGATGTGCAGATGTGCCTGGAGGTCGGTATGGATGCCCATGTGGCAAAACCCGTGGAGATCGATAAGGTTTTGGCTGCGATCCGCCTGCTGCTCGCCAGAAAGAACGGCAGCGACGGCCGGCCATGCTGATAAAAAGAAAAGAGGATATAAGAATGAAGAAAACGGGAAAGATCTTGGCCCTGGTGCTGGCCGCTCTGATGCTTTTGACCGCCTGCGGCAGCAAGGACGATTCCGGCAGCGCCGTCAGCGCAGAGTTCAGCCCCCGTCTGGACACGGAGAAGGCCATGGAGCTCCATGCAGCGGTGTTCTTCGGCAATTTTGAGGCCTTTGACCAGGTCATCAACCATTTCAACGAGTATTATCCCAATGTGGCCATCACCTATAACCAGGTGGGCGGCAGCGACGATCCCCAGTTTCTGCTGGATAACCCCGTGGACATCTTTATGACCTCCAATTCCAGCGGCTATCCTGCGGACTACTGTGTGGATCTTCTGAACGCGGGCCTGGACGTCAGCGCTGTGTCTGAGGAGATGATCCAGGCCAATAAGTGGGGCGGCAAGCTCCTGAGCCTGCCCATGGGCCAGACTCTCCAGGGCCTTGTGGTCAATAAGACCCTCTTGGAGAAGGAGGGATTGGCCGTGCCCCAGACCTGGTCGGAGTTTTTGAGCGTGCTGGATGCCCTGCAGCAGAAGGGTTACACCCCCATCCAGGGTCCGGAGTCGGCCGTCAGCAGCCTTTGCTATGACATGGGCATGGCCATGCTGGCCAATGATGCCAAGCTTCTCCAGGCCGTCACTGATGGCGATGCCTCCGGCGCCGCCCAGATGAAGGCCGTGTTTGAGCGCATGACCCAGCTGCAGGAGAAGGGCTACTTCTCCCAGGAGGTCAATGCCACCTATCCCGAGGATAACTATGACGGCGCCATCATGAAGTTCTTTGAAGGGGACGTTCCCTTCTGGGTCTGCGACACCGAAAAGGTCAGCGGCATGAAAAAGCGCGAGTCCAAGTCCGAGTCCTTCTCCGCAAATCCCTTCTCCTATGAGTTTACGTACGCACCCCTGGGTGATAAGGGCGTCTATGAGTACCAGGAGCCCTGGTACGGCTTCGCTGTCAATAAGGAGAGCGAAAACAGCGACTACGCCATCGAGTTCCTGCGCTTCATGGCCCGGCAGGACGAGCTGAACACCCTGGCCTCCGTCAAGGGCGTGCCCTCCGTTGCCAAGGTCACCACCGATGAGCGCTATGCCGGGCTTAACAGCATCGAAAAGGTAGAGCTTTCCGCCGTCAGCGACGGCACCGTCAGCTCCGCCGTGGGCAAGAATCTGACCAAGACGGCCCAGGCCCTGCTCTCCGGAGAGATCGCGGATGCCAACGCGGCCGTGACCCACTTTGTGAGCCTCTGCGCGGAGAGCGCAAGCTGATGCCAATAAGGACCTTTCCGGCGGGTATCTTCCTGCCCCCGGAAGGCCGTACGATCCAGGGGGAATGAACTGTGATAAAAAGAACCATAGCGGCTCTGAGCCTGCTGCTCATGCTCTTTACCCTGTGCCCGGTCAGCGCCTACGCGGTGCCGACACAGGATACGCCTAACTATAAGGTCGCCTTCTTCGCCTTCGACTGCTACCACATGCAGGACGAAAACGGAAAGCGATCCGGCTATGGCTATGAGAGGTAGACGCCCTGGTCAACAGCTATATCCACATCCCCGAGGATGAGCGCACCGTGGAAAACTTCGGCGAGACGCCGTACTACATGATGGCCCGCAAGTCCGACCAGGCTCTCATCGACCGGCTGGATGCCGCCGTAGACAGCATGAATGAGGAAAAGCCCAACTGGCGCACGGAACTGTATAATAAGTATTACGGCGCGGTGGAAGATAACCGGACGCTTACCCAAGAGGAGCAGGCTCTGCTTCATCGTCTGCAGGAGAGCGGCGAGCCCATCCGCGCGGTGATGGACCCGGATGCGGATCCCTACTCCTGGTATGAAGACGGCGAGGCCCACGGCATTGCCGCCGATATCTTCAAGGCGGTGGCGCAGAAGCTGTATCTGCCCTATGAGATCGTTCCGGTGTCCACCAAGGAGGAGTATGAGTCACTGATCTCCTCCGGTGCCGTGGATATCTGGATGGATATGGATAGCTGCTACGAGAGTGAGGGAGTGACCGGCTATAAGGCCGCGGAGCCCTACCTGACCACCACGACCTCCGTTCTGCGCGGGCGCGGCGCCTCGGATCGGATCGAGAATCTGGTCACCAACGACGATCATATCGTCATGCGGGAGATCGTCTCTGCTGTCTGGCCCAATGCCCGGCTCACCGTTGTGGATACGGCGGAGCAGTGCAAGGATATGGTCCTCAGCGGCAAGGCCGACGGCGCCCTGCTCATGTCCTATGTGGCCCAGCGCCTGTCCCGGGACGATCTGCAGAATCGCCTGCGGGTGGACATCGTGCCCGGCGGCACCGTGGAGCTGGCCCGGGAGGCCTTTGACCCGGCGGCGTGCCTGCAGGAGAGCGTGGAAATGCTCCATACCCTTTCGGAGAAAAAGGACCAGCAGCTCACCGTCACCTGCGACTGCGCGGACCGTGTGGTGGTGGGCGATGCCAACCGCCTGAAGCAGATCCTCATCAATATCATCTCCAACGCCATCAAGTATACCCATGTAGGCGGCCATATCGACCTGCACCTGGAGGCCCTGCCCCAGGACCGCTACCGCTTCTCCTGCGCCGATGACGGCATCGGCATGAGCGAGGATTTCATCCAGCATATCTGCGAGGATTATACCCGGGCTGAGGACAGCCGCGTGTCCAAGATCCAGGGCACGGGCCTGGGCATGTCCGTTGTGAAGGGCTTTACCGATGTCATGGGCGGCGTAACGGCCACCAAGCTCATCCGCCAGAGCAGCCGCCCGGACCGGGATATCCCCATCTTCGCCATGACGGCCAATACCTTCGCCAGCGACCGGCGCAGCTGCCGGGAGGCGGGTATGACGGGCTACATCCCCAAGCCCGTCAGCGTCAAGTCCATTGAGGATGCCCTCACGGAAATTGAGGAGTAAATCTATTATCTGTGGCATTTGCTACAGATAATAGGAGAAAAAACGTGTATACTATTGTCATAGACAAAGCTGCGGAAAGGAGTTTAGCTATGAAGAAAACGAAATACGCGGGTACGCAGACCGAGAAGAATCTGCTGGCGGCCTTTGCCGGCGAGTCGGAAGCGCGCAATAAATATACCTTCTTTGCCTCCAAGGCCAAGAAAGAGGGCTATGAGCAGATCGCGGCCCTGTTCCTGAAAACCGCCGAGAACGAGAAGGAGCATGCCAAGCTGTGGTTTAAGGAGCTGGAGGGCATCGGCGGCACCGCCGAGAACCTGCTGGCCGCCGCCGAGGGCGAGAACTACGAGTGGACGGATATGTACGAGGACTTTGCCAAGACCGCCGAGCAGGAGGGCTTTGAGGAGCTGGCACGGCGTTTCCGTCTGGTAGCTGCCATCGAAAAGCACCATGAGGAGCGGTATCGCGCCCTGCTGCACAATGTGGAAATGGCGGAGGTCTTTTCCAAGAGTGAGGTCAAGGTGTGGGAGTGCCGTAACTGCGGCCACATCGTCGTGGGAACGGCGGCGCCGGAGGTTTGCCCCACCTGCAACCACCCCCAGAGCTATTTTGAGATCCGCGAGGAAAACTATTAAGCCATCCATTAAAAAGATCCGGAAGCCCTTTGGCTTCCGGATCTTTTTGCCTGCCGCGGCGCCATGGGTGGGCGTGCCTATGGCTCTATCGCCTCCCGGCAGGAGGCCGCCAGCCGGTAGTCTATCTCCATGCGCCCGCCCTCGTAAATGCGGATCTGCCCCACCAGGGCCGATACGGTGGCCCGGTCCAGCACCTGCAGCCGCCCGGTCTCCAGCAGATCCCTGACCCAGGGAACGGACGCCGGCTCCTCCGCCTCCCCCTGCCGCCGAAGCTCCTCTATCTGCGCCTGCAGGGCCTGGGCCTGCCGGTCGTAGTCGCCCCGGTAGCGCAGATATTCTTCCCGGGAGAGCAGGGTGTCCTGGTAGTCCTCGTAGGCGCTCTGCCGCCGGTGCCGCACCCGCTCCAGAGCCTCCTGCAGCTTCGTGACCGGTGAGGCGCAGTCCCGGGCCTGCCGCGCCGCTGCCGCCGCCACGATCTCGGGCAGGCTTTCGGTGCGCCCCAGAAGCCGGTTCAGATCGCCCAGCACTACTCGGATGATCTCCTCCTGGGCCACGGTATGGCTGCTGCATGTCCCGGCCCCGTAACGCCGGTAGGAGCCGCAGGTGTAATAAATACCGCCGCTGCGCCGGGTCTTCACCATGGCCCGCCCGCAGTCCCCGCATTTTAAAAGCCCCGCAAAGGGACTCACGGACCCGGTAAGCGCCGGCGTCCGGGCGTTGCAGCGCAGCAGCGCCTGCACCCGCTGCCACTGGGCCAAATCCAGAATGGGCTGGTGGGCGTGCTCCGCCACCGCCCAGTCCTTCCGGTCCCGGGGGCGGGCCGGTCCGTGCATCTGCACCCGTTCCGCCCGGCCTTGGGCCAGGCTTCCGATATACAGGGGATTTTGCAGGATCCGGTGTATGGTGGCGTAGGTCCAGTAGGTGGTGCCCGGCAGGCGGCGGCCGTTGCGGTATTTTTCCCCCGTCAGGCGCTTGTATTCGCTGGGGCAGGGGATGTGCGCGGCGTTGAGCTCCTTGGCAATACCCACCTTCCCCACACCGGACTCATACAGGGTAAAAATGCGCCGCACCACCTCCGCCGCCGGGGGATCGACAAGCAGACGGTTGTGATCTTGGGGGTCCTTCCGGTATCCGTATCCGGCAAAGGCCCCGATGAACTGGCCCTGCTGCTGTTTTGCGTGCAGCGCAGCCCGGACCTTTTGGGAGATATCCCGGGCGTACTGGGTGTTGAACAGGTTTTTCAGCGGCACCATCATGTCGTAGGCGCCCCGGCTGCTGTCTATGCCGTCCGTCACGGCGATAAACCGCACCCCGTGCTCCGGCAGCCACCGCTCCAGATAGCGCCCGGTCTCAATGTAGTCCCGGCCGAAGCGGGACAGATCCTTCACCACCACGCACCGGATGGCTCCGTCCTCTATGTCCCGGATCATCCGCTGAAAGCCGGGCCGCCGGAAATGGGTGCCAGTGCAGCCGTCGTCTATGTAGCAGGCCCGCACCGTCAGCTCCGGGTGCCCGGATACAAAATTTTCCAGCAGACTTCGCTGGTTGCCGATGGAGTCACTCTCCTCCCGGTCGCCGTCCTCCCGGGACAGGCGGCAATAGAGAGCCGTGGGCAGCTTCGCCTCCATCGTCTCAGCCCGCCCGCACATGGGCCTCCACCAGCTCCCGCAGCAGCTCCTCCGCCGTCTGCGTCCCCACATAGCTGCGTACAACGGTGATCTGCGCCGTACTTTTTTCCATAAAATAGGCCTCCTTTCCGTCTTCGTCCCTAATTTATAAGCATGCGGCGGGAGATATGCTTTCCCGCCGCACTTTTCCCGCAGCCCACGCCGCGTCGAAGGAGATGGCGCAGTATTTTTTCCCCTCCTCCGACGGCCGCTCTACGCTGTAAATGGGCAGCTGCCGGGCCGCGGCGGCGGTGGTGATGGCCGCCGGCAGATTCACCGCGCAGAAAACCGCGGCGGCGGCCAGCAGCGCCCCGGCGACAAACAGAGCTTTCTTTCGGACCAGGAACACGCGGACGGGCTTATGCGACATAAAAATTCCACCTTTCTTTTTTTCCTACCCTATGCACCCGGCCCCGGGTGTATGTATCCCCGCCGCCCGGCCCGGGAAAAGCAAAAAGCCGCGGATCCATCCGGATCCGCAGCTCCTTGCTCCATTCCAAAATCGGAAAACTACCTGTTAAAATTCTATTGGCACCCGTTTCTTCCGTGCCAGCACATAACACCCCAGGGCGATATTTCCCGCCAGCGCCGCGCCGCCCAGGCAGAGCGCCACAATGACCAGCGTGTGGTCCGCCGTGGCCGTCACCTTGCCCAAAACCGCCTCCCGGCCATCGGTATAGGTCAGCACCAGCTCGCCGTTTTCGTTGATCTCGGCCTTTTGGATGCCCACGCCGTCCTTGCCGTCTTGGCCCACGACCTTGCCCAGGACCACCTTTCGACCATCGGAATACAGCAGCACCAGCTCACCGTTTTCATTGATCTCCGCGTTGACGATGCTCACGCCGTCGCTGCCATCGCGCCCGGCGGCACTCGTCACCTTGCCCGCCTTGGCCGTGGCTCCGTCGGTGTAGGTGACGATCAGCTGGCCGTCCTTATTCACCTCGGTTTTGGCGATACCGATGCCGTCCTTGCCCGCCGCGCCGGGGTCGCCCTTTTCGCCCTTGGTGGTCACGGGCACCCCGGTGTCCGTCTCGCCGATCCACCAGTTGCCGTTCTCGCCGATGTACGGCGTCAGCCCGTCCTTGCCGTCGATGCCATTCAGCCCGTCCTTACCGTCCAGCCCGTCTTTGCCGTCAACGCCGTCCTTACCGTCGGCCCCGGTGGCCTTCACCCCCAGGGAGGTCCAGGTCTCGCCGCCGTCATTGGACACATACCAGAAATTATCCTCGCCGATCTTCACCTGCAAGGTGTTCCCCGCCAGAGCCGCCCCGGACAGCTCCCGCAGGGGGCTGGCGTAGTCGGTCTGGTAGTCGCCGTTGCACTGCTCGTTGAAGATGTACAGCCGGTCTCCCTTGGCGGTGTCAAAGCCATCGGGCAGCGTCACCATGGCGGTGCCGCCGAACTGGGAGGCCTCCTTCAAATTCTTGAGCCGCCCGTAATGGGTCACTTTCCCGCCGTATACGACCATGGCGGAGAGGTATTCGTTGCTGCCCGTGGCCGCGCCGTCGTAGGTGAACAGGAGAATATTGCCGCTGCGCTGGCTGGCCATGACCGCAAAGCCGCCCCGTTCGCTGTCCACGATGGTCAGCTTTTGCTCGCTTCCCATGCCACCGACCACGGCGGTCAAGCCGGTGGCCTTTTTGCCGCCCACAGCGGGGGAGGAGAACAGGATCTGGTCTGCGGTGATATTCATGGCGGGCCGCGCCGTGCCGCTGCCTGTGGCGATGGAACACCTGCGCAGCGCGCCACTGGCAGCGGCGATAGTGGCATAGCCGGCTTCCACATATTGCGAGCGCAGGAACCACGAACGAGCGTTGCCATTATAATAGGCCACGCGGGAGGCATCATCCGAGAAGCCGTAGCCGCTGTTGGTGGCCTCCGCAGCGGACAGGAAAAAGACCTTGTCGCCACTGAGAATATTTGCGACAGCGGGGAAGTTGCCCCCGTTTTTTGCGTCCGATTTATAGGTGGCGAGAATAGCGCTGTATTCCGCGTCGGTGAAGGCGGTGAATTCGTTCACGCACCAGTGCCGCGCGCTGCTGGTCTGCCAGGCGTTGGTGGCGCCCTCGTTGCCGTTGAAGAAGATGCCGCCGGCATTTGTCCTGCCGAACAGGACCTCACTCAGCAGGAACAGGCCGTCTTCGCCGGTGTTGGTCTTGCTGTCCAGCACCCGCCACTTGACGGGCTCGCCCTTCCAGTTGCCGTAGTAGATGTAGTTATAGCTGCCGGTTTCGCTGTCATAGCCGGGAAGGGCAGAGGTGCCCAGGGCGATGATGCTCCCGCTTGTCGCCGCCCCCGCCGAGAGCGGCACCAGGCACAGGAGCATACACGCCGCCAGCAGCAGGCCTAAGACTTTTCTTTTCATGATGGAGCCTTCCTTAGTTCAGCGCTGTGATGGTGAGATCACAGGTGAAAGAGTCTATGTAGGTGTAGCTGGTTCCCTTTACCAGATTATACCGCAGGGTAACATCCTGGCTGTCCACTACATAAAGGCGGTTGTATGTCATGGGCACCTGCATTTGGAAGAATTTTTTATCCTGGACAAGGGCCTTTATTTGGGTGGAACACATGGCGTTGATTTCTTGGTATCCGTCCGTAAGCCACACATAGAAATCCGTTTCCTTGTTACCGCCATTGGTACTGACCCATATATTGCCGCTGAAGCACACATTGTAGGTGTGCCCCTTTTTCAGGGTGATGCTGTTGGTGCTCCAGTCATAATAGACCAGCCCGCCGCTTTGGGTTTTCACAGAGAAGCCAATGGGGCGGTCCAGCGTCCGGTCGCCGGTGACGCCTGTGGCGTAGAAATACCCCGGGCAGGCCCCGTCCTTGCCGTCGGTGCCATCCGTGCCGTCTTTGCCGTTGGTGCCGTCGATGCCGTCCCGGCCGTCTTCGCCCACCACCTTGCCCAGGTTTACGGTGACGCCGCTGGTGTAGGTGATCAGCAGCTCGCCGCTGGCGCTGATCTCCGTCTTGGCAATGCCCACACCGTCGGCGCCGTCGGTCCCGTTCTTGCCGTCCGCGCCCTTCAGGGCCGTCAGGTCATACAGATTCAGCCAGACCGCGTCGCCCGCGTAGCGCCACTGCAGCGCGCCGTTTTCCACCCGGAACTCCGGCGTTTTCCCGTCTGCGCCGCTTTGGCCGGTCTCGCCCTTTTCGCCGTTCATGCCTGCCGGGCCGGTGATGTCGCTAAGGGCCACCAGGTCCTGCCACTGGCCGCCTGCGTAGCGCCACTGCACCGCACTTTCGCTCCTGCGTACCTCAATGGACTGTCCGTCGGCCCCATCCTTGCCGCTCACGCCGTCTTCCCCGTTCACGCCATCGGCGCCGTCCCTACCGTCCTGGCCCGCCGCGCCCATCAGGTCGCTGAGAGCCACCAGGTCGTGCCACTCCGTCTCGTCGCTGCGTTTCCACTGAATGGCTGTGCCGCTGTTTTGCACCTCCAGCGTGCTGGCCGTGTTCTGCCGGGCACACCCGGCAAAAACCAGGGCGCACACCAGAGCCGTAACGCATAAAAACACGATCCTGCTCTTTTTCATAGCGTCCATTCCTCCCCGTTTATACCTTGTATTTTTTGATAAACAGCTCCACGGCCTGCTTCAGCACGGCCATTTGGCTTTTCAGGTAGTACTCGTCTTCAAACATGGCGTAGTGTACGCTGGCCCGGACAAATATGAAGATCAGCGGCGTGATCACCGTGTACGGGATGCCGATCTTGGGCTCCAGCTCCTTGGCATACTGGGTGTACCGCTCGTTGACGCCCTCAAAAAACTTTTTCCCGTACTCCCGGTACTTGGGCAGGGTGTATACCTGGTACATCAGCCGGTATTTTTTTCCGTGCATGCGGGCCGTCCAGTAGGGGACCTCCTCGATGAATCGCTGTATGTCCGCCGGGTCGGTGGGGGCCTGGGCCATAAAGTCGTCCTCCACCTTGGCCATGCAGTAGGCGGTGGACTGCACGATCAGGTCGTCCAGGTTTTTAAAGTAGGAATACAGATTTCCCGGCGTGCAGCCGCAGGCCTCTGCCAGGGCCTTGATACCCGTGCCGGTGAGTCCGTTTTCCGCGTAGCATTCATAGCATTTTTCCATGATGGCTTCTTTTTTCTTCTGGTGCAGGGCGCTATTCATAGGAGACACTCCTTAAATATTGAATGAATGTTCAATTAGATTATACCATGTGACATTGTTTGGCGCAAGTCCTTTCCCATTAAGGAATTGTGACAAAATTTCGGGCCGGATATGGTTTATTTTGCCGGATAAAAAGGGGAAAAAGACCGTTTCTTGGCGATTTCTTTGCACGCAATAGGTGTATAATTGCCCTGACCAAGGGAGTTCCTTTTCCCCGGCCATCCCAATTTCCCAGGAGGTATCCACCATGAACATCTTCCAAGAGCTGCAAACCGAAGGCGTCGATCCCGCCTTGCTGGAGGAGATCCGCCATTTCCGCGACACCCATCCCGCGCCGGCGGAGGCGGCGGACCGCCTTCCCCGGCCAAGGTATCTCTACTATGGCCGGGAGATCTGGGAAAGCGCCGCCGCGGCCCTGCTGTGCGGGGAGCACCTCCTGCTGGCGGGCCCCAAGGCCACGGGCAAAAATGTCCTGGCTGAGAATCTGGCGGCGGTCTTTGGTCGCCCGGTGTGGGATGTTTCCATGTATGTGAATGTAGATGCTGCCGCCCTCATCGGGGCCGATACCTTCCGGGACGGCCGGGTGGAGTTCCGGGAGGGGCCCGTCTGCAAGTGCGCCCGCTTGGGCGGCTTCGGCGTGCTGGACGAGGTGAACATGGCCAAAAACGAGGCCCTGGCCGTCCTCCACGCCACCCTGGACCACCGCCGGGTCATTGATGTGCCCGGCTACGAGCGCATCCACCTGGATGATTCTACCCGCTTCATCGGCACCATGAACTACGGCTACGCCGGCACCCGGGAGCTCAATGAGGCCCTGGTCTCCCGCTTCGTGGTGCTGGATATGCCCATCATTTCCGATGAAAACCTGATAAAGCTCCTGCGCCGCAGCTTCCCCACGCTGAAAGACCAGTGGGCGGAGCAGTTCGCCGCCCTCTTCCGGGACCTGCGGCAAAAGTGCGACAGCGGCGAAATTTCCACCAAGGCCCTGGACCTGCGTGGCCTCCTCTCCGCTCTGCACCTGATGGAAAAGGGCATCAGCGCCGGCCAGGCCCTGCGCCTGGGCGTTATCAACAAGGCCTTTGAGCCCTTCGAGCAGCAGCTGGCGGCGGACACGGTTTGGGCCCGCATCCCCGAAAAGGCCGACCGCTCCCAGCTCTTTGGAGACTGACCATGGACCGGGAAGAACTGCAGAGCCGCCGGGCCTACAACCAAATTTGGAACGGCGCCGGGCGCTATGACATCCGCCCGGAGCAGGCGGCCTTCGACGCAGAGGGCGACGCCGACCTCTATATGAATACCGTCATGGGCCTGGCATACGACCATTACGATTTCGCCCGCTTCCAGCCCATGCTCCACAGCTTCCAGCAGCAGCCCAAGGGCGGCCTGTATACGGATGTGTTCTGGCTGGGCCTGGAGCACGCGGTCTTTGCCCGGGCCGGGAAAGACCGCCCGGCCCTGAGCGTCCTGCGCCGGTCCTACGCCCAGAGCCTCCTGTCCCAGCCCCACCCCCAGGACCCCCGGGAGAGCGCCCAGAGCCTGCGGGCCGCCTGGGCCCAGCGCATCCTCACGGGAAAAGACCCGGGCGACCCCTGGCTCTCCCGGCTCCTCACCGCCCTGGACTTTGCTCCAGAGTGGAAGGAGCAGGCGGTCATCAACTACACCGAGGAGCTGCTGTTCCAGTTCTATAACCGCCCCCGCCGCAGCGTCACCGACCGCCAGTGGGCGGCCTTTGCCGGACGCAGTATTGTGGGTAAGGGCGGCGGCATCCGCCTCATCCGCCCTAACGCCCTCCGGGCCCTGGGCCGGGGCGATCCCCGGGAAGGCGACGGCGGCGGGGGAGAGGGCAAGCCTCTGCGCCTTCTTAGCTTCCTCCAGGGCAAGACCCCGGAGCCCATCCTCCGCCGCTATGTGGAGAGCTGCTTCGGTGCCTCCATGCTCACCCCCTCTCAGCTTCGGGAAGCGGAGCAGGAGCTGTGTACGGATGCGCACCGCAGCTGCCATCTGCACTTTACCAGGGGTGCCCCAACCGCTCACCCGGTGGCGCCGGAGGCGGCCTGGGATGTGCAGAATTTTCGCCGCCAGCGGGAGAAAAACCGGGCCTACTACCAGAAGAACCTCACCCAAAACCGCCTGACCGTGGCCCGGCTCACCCAGAAATTGCAGAACACCCTGCTCCTGACCCAGGATGACGATCCCACCCCCAGCCGGGTGGGGCAGCTGTGCGGAAAAGTGGCCTGGCGGGCGGGTTTGCTGGGGGACGAGCGCGTCTTTTCCCGCCGGGACGATTCTCAGCCCGGTGAGCTCTCCGTGGACATCCTGCTGGACGGCTCCGCCTCCCAAAATCGCCAACAGGAGAAGCTGGCCACCCAGGCCTACATCATCGTGGAGAGCCTCACCCGCTGCGCCATCCCCGTCCGGGTCATTTCCTTCTGCTCGGTCAGCGGCTGCACGGTCTTGCAGGTCCTCCGGGACTATGACAAGCCCCAGGAAAACGACCGGGTCTTCGACTATGTTTCCGCCGGGTGGAACCGGGACGGCCTGGCCCTCCGGGCCGTTTCCTGGCTCATGCAGAAGACCCAGAGCCCCAACCGGCTGCTGCTGATCCTGTCCGACGCCAGCCCCAACGACGACCAGCGCATCCCCATCGGAAACCTGCCCCTGGGGGGCTACAATTACAGCGGCAAGCGGGGCGTGGACGATACCGCCGCCGAGGCTGCCCTCCTCCGCCGCCGGGGTATCCGGCCGGTGTGCATCTTCACCGGCAGCGACCGGGAGCTGCCCGACGCCCGGAAAATTTATGGCCAGGCTATGGAGCGCATCCCCTCTGTAGGCTGGTTTGCCGATGCCGTGAGCCGTCTCCTCTGCCGCCAGCTGCGGCAGCTGTAAAAAGAGGCGAAAAAGCTCCGGGCCGCCGTATACGGCGGCCCGGAGCTTTCAGTAAATACGGAGTAAGGCTCCCCGGCTTTTGCCGGGGAGCCTTACTCCCTGTTAGAAAAAATATTTGAGGAAAGAGAATTCCTTAGCCGTTCATGCTCAGCTTCCGCGCTGCCCGCTTCTTGCCGTACATGCAGCAGGCAATGACATACGCCACGGCGCAGACAACACCGATGATGTAGGAAATGGTCCAGGGGATGTTGAAGCCGATGTGTGCGTTGGCGATGTAGGTGACGCAGATGAATGCGTAGAAGCCGCCGGGGATCATGGGCATCCAGGCCCACTTAGCCTTGCCGTTTTCAAACATCCACACGGCAATGCACATCAGGGCGAACAGAGCCAGGGTCTGGTTGGCCCAGGCGAAGTAGCGCCACAGGATCATGAAGCCGTTGGCGTTGGTCTTAGCGAATACCAGAATGGCGATGACCAGTGCGAAAATGGGCAGAGCCAGGCGGATACGCTTGCCATTGGTGGACTGGTCGATGTGCATGGTCTCGGACAGGCTCAGACGCAGAGCACGCAGAGCCGTATCGCCGGAGGTGATGGGCAGAACGATAACGCCGATCAGCGCAATGATACCGCCCACGCTGCCCAGCAGCTGCTTGCACACCACACCCACCGTACCGGTAGCCAGGGTGGCCTCGGGGCTCTGGAGAGCCAGGTTGTAAACGCCCATAGCGCCGGCCGCCCAGACCATGGCGATGAAGCCCTCCAGCACCATCATGTTATAGAAGGTGTTGCGGCCCTGCTTCTCGCTCTTCATAGTGCGGGAGATGATGGCCGTCTGGGTGGAGTGGAAGCCGGAGAGGATGCCGCAGGCCACCGTCACGAAGAAGATGGGCAGGAAGTGGCCATTTGCAAAATAGTCCGCATAGGTAAAGGTTTTACCGGTGCTGGCCACGGTCAGGACCGGGGAAGCCCAGTCGTCCCAGATGTTCAGCAGGGGGAAGCCCTTTATGAAGATGCCGATGAACACGCCGATGGCGGAGAACAGCAGGATGCCGCCGAAGATGGGGTAGATCTTGCCGATGATGGCATCGATGGGGAACACGGTTGCAATGAGGTAATACAGGAAGATCACGCCGTAAATGATCCAGGTGGTGGGATCACTGGCCTTGCCGCTGAAACCAAAGACCTGGGTGGCGGCAATGTCGCCGGGGGTGTAGATGAACACCGCGCCCACCAGCAGAAGCATGACGCACACAAAAATATTATAGAACTTATAGATACCCTTGGGGGAATAGCGGCGGATCATCTCAGGCATCTGGGTGCCGCCGTCACGCAGGCAGATCATGCCGGAGAAGTAGTCGTGCATGGCGCCGCCGATGATGTTGCCGATGGGGATGGTCAAAAAGGCGATGGGCCCGAACAGAATACCCTGGATGGGCCCGATGATGGGGCCGGTACCGGCAATGTTCAGAAGGTTAATCAGGCTGTTCTTCCAGCCGCGCATGGGAACAAAGTCCACGCCGTCTTCCTTGGTGTAGGCGGGGGTCTTGCGATCATCAGGACCGAACACCTTTTCACAGAAGCGACCGTATAGTGCGGCACCGCCGATCAAAAGGACCAGGCCGATAATAAATGTAGCCACAAAAACACACTCCTTTGTAAAAGCGATTTCTCTTTTTTCTCTTCTTTTCGACGTCCGGATCGTCAAAAATTGATGCTCAAACTATAGCACCATTTTCCGTAAATTTGTTGCCAATAAAATAGGGAAAAAGCTAAAAACATGTAAATAATATGTCGAACTCTGTTAATTTTTAGGGATAAAGAAGGACCGAAAAACCGCTTGCCGCCCGGTATCTTCGGGGTGTAAAGACAGCACGCGGGAAATTTAGCGGCGCAATAAAAAATTAATCCCTCTCCGGTGAAAAAAAGAATATCCCGGCCAGCGGGGAATGCGGATTTTCCGCCCCATCGGAGTTTACATCCGGCGGCGGCTGTGGTAGCATAGTAGACAAGAAAAAAACGCCAGTGCGGGGGTGTGAGTATGAATAAAAAGCGAATCCGGCAGATGAATACGCTTTTGCTGCGGCGACTGCAGAAGCGCCCGGCGGCCAATTATTTTGAGACCCGGGCGGAATTTTTGCAGAGCCTGGAGCGGGAGAATTATATGCAGCGCTTTGCGCCCCTGGTCAGCGCTGGGCGCATCCGCTGCGCCGCGGTCGTGGAGCTTTGCCGGGGAGAGCTGGCGCAGCTGTGCCCCCGGGAGCCTCAGGAGGGCTGGCTGCTGTATACCTTTTCCTTTGCCCGGGGCCTGCTTTTTCCCGGCCGGGAGCAGGACGATACCTGCGGCGCGGGGGCGGTTTTCCTGCTTTCGGTGCTGCAGGTGCTGTTTGCGGCCCAGCGGGAGGTCCTGCCCTTTGACCCCATGTATGATTTCGCCTTTATCGCGGATGCGGAGCTGGCGGACAGTCCCTGCGCCGCCAGCTATGAGCAGATGCTGCGGCTGTGGAAGCGGGAGTATGTGTATGAACTGATGCGCCTGGGGCTGGAGGTGACGCCCTTCCGGGCTTTGGAGCACATCGCCGGGGTGCATCACATTGCCGTGACCATGGGCCGTGAGCTGAAAAAGACCGGGGTGCCCGTGGACCTGGCCCTGGTGTCCGGCAGCGCCGCCGGCCATGATATCGGCAAGTTCGGCTGCCGCCCCGGGGAGCGGGTGCCCTATCTGCACTATTATTATACCGACCTGTGGTTCCGCCGCCGCAAGCTTACGGAGATCGGCCATGTGGCCGCCAATCACTCCGTGTGGGACCTGGAGCCGGACTATCTCTCCGTGGAGTCGCTGCTGCTGATTTATGCGGATTTCCGGGTAAAGCAGACCTTTGACTCCCAGGGCCGGGAGATCACCCATATTTCCACCCTGGCCGAGGCGTTTCAGGTGATCCTGAACAAGCTGGACGGGGTGGACGAGGCCAAAAAGCAGCGCTACCGCCGGGTTTATACCCGCCTGCGGGATTTTGAGCGCTTTTTGGTGGAGCGGGGGGTGGATATCACCCTCCGGGGCCATACCGTGCCGCCCCGCCGGGAAAAGCAGGCGGCGCTGATGACCGATGAGGAGGCTCTGGAGGTGCTGCGCCTGGTGTGCGTGGAGCACAACATCCGGATCATGGACCGGCTCACGGGGCTGCGCAGCTTCGCCCAGCTTTTGGAGCAGGCCCGGGGCGAGACGGATTGGCGGCGGCTGCGGGCCTACCTGGGCGTCATCGAGTCCTATTCCCTGTACCTGCGCCTGCCGCAGAAGGTGGAGACCCTGGCCTTTCTCTATGAGCTCCTGATGCACCGGGAGGGCGACATCCGCCGTCAGGCGGCGGCCCTGATGGGGGCCATCATTGCCGACTTCCACGCAGGCTATGTAAAGGAGCGCCCGGCGGACAGCAAGGTGTCCGGCTCCCTGACGGATCTGGCCCAGTGGAAGCAGTGCCTGGAGCAGATCATTTATCCCGACCATAAGCTGATGCCCCAGCACCGCAGCTGGATCGGCTACACGCTGAAGTTTGTGGTCAACTCCCTGCTGCAGCACTGCCGGGGCCGGGAGGAGCGGTTTCTGGACTGCCTGCTGGCCTATTGCAGGCCGGCGGGGCGCATGGAGCCTGCCGTGACCTTCCTTCTGCTGGATACCTTTGCCGCCATGCCCCTGGACCGCTGCACCGCCGCGCAGACGGATACGCTGCTGCGCTTTGCCGAGAGCGCGGTGCGCTCCGGCGAACTGACCATCCGCACCGCCGACGCGCTGCTGCTGCGCCGACTCCTGTCCGGTCCGGCCCAGCGGGAGCGGGCCCGGGCAGCGCTGAAGAAGATGCACTGCGACGACAGCGTTTCCCTGACCCTGCTGCGGAGCCGTCTGCTGAACGGGCAGACCGTGCGCCTGCCCGATGAGACCATCTCGGAGATCTTCCTGGATAACTTGAAGACCGCCACCCCCTGGATCGTCAAGCGGGTGAACATCCTGCTGCTCACGGAGCACGCCCACGCCGGCGGAGCCCAGATGCTGCACATCGCAGCCCATTTCTCCAACCTCATCAAGGTCAGTGACCGGGTCACCGTGCGCCACACCGCCGGCTCGGCCCTTTTGGAGCTGGCGCCGCTGCTGAGCGTGGACCAGCGCAATGAGATTGCCGTGGAGCTGTGCCGGGGCCTGGAGCTGGGCCAGCAGGAGTTTGCCAAGTATATCCCCGACTATCTGGGCCGCTTCGCCCTGTGGCTGCCTCCGGAGCAGCTGGATGAGCTGCTGGGGAGCCTGGCGGCCTCCCTCTCCTCCTCGGAGGGGCACATCGTGGCCTCGGCTCTGGATACCGCCGCCGTCCTCCTGGAGGATTACACCGCCTACTCCGGCCGCTTCCCGGAGAGTGAGAGCGTGCGCCGCTCCCGGGCCCGGCGACTGCTGGGCATGCTGATGAAGGGCACCGCCGGCATCGACACCGGCACCCGCCAGGAGGCCATGTACCTGCTGGGGCGGTATGTGTTCGGCTCCGGGTCCCTGGGCCGGCAGGAAAAGTGCCGGGCCCTGCAGCTTACGGTGCGCCGTATCCTGGCCCTGTGCGAGGCGGCGGACGAAAACGGCCTTACCTTCTATTACCGGGCCGCCATGCTGGGCAAGCTCTATCGCTTCCTGGTGGAGCAGGAGCTGCTCCAGGGCGGTATCGCCTTCGAGCCGCCCCGTCCCATCGCCTTTTTCCCGGGCACCTTCGACCCCTTCACCCTGTCCCATAAGGGTATCGTCCGCTCCATCCGGGACGCGGGGTTTGAGGTACTGCTGGCCATCGACGAATTCTCCTGGTCCAAGCGCACCCAGCCCTACCGCATCCGCCGTGAGATCGCGGCCATGTCGGTGGCGGACGAATTCTACGTGCATATTTTCCCGGAGGACTTCCCGGTGAATATCGCCAATCCCGAAAACCTGCGCCGCCTGCGCGCCGCCTTCCCCGCGCGTCAGGTCTCCATTGTAGTGGGCAGCGATGTGGTGGCCCACGCCTCCTCCTATCAAAAGCCCGCCCAGGCGGACTCCATCCACAGCTTCGACCATGTGATCTTCCGCCGGGCGGGCGCCGAGGCGGCAGACTACCGGTGCATAAACGGCCATGTGCTGGAGCTCACCCTGCCCGAGGAGCTGGAGGAGATCAGCTCCACCCGCATCCGGGAGGCGGTGGACGCCAACCGCGACATCTCCCACCTTATCGACCCCATGGCCCAGGAGTTCATCTACCGCCACAGCCTGTATCTGCGCGAGCCCCTGGATAAGCCGGTGCTGCGGGCGGAGGACCTGGAGTTTATCCCCTGCACGCCGGGGGATGAGCGCCTGGAGCCGCTGCTGCGCCGGGCCCTGCCCGCCGCCGCGGCGGAGAGTGTCCTGCGGGGCCTGCTGCGCACCGGCGACGATGTTCTGCTGCTGTGCCACGGAGAAAAAAAGACCGTCCTGGGCGCGGCCAGCTACTGCTGCATGGATTCCCAGCACCTGTTCTCCCGGCTGGGCAGCGCGGAGCTGGCGGCCTACGCCCGGCAGAACGCCGGGGGCCGGACGGTGCTGCTCAGCGGCCTGTTTCTCCCCGCCTCCCCCCGCCAGGGGGAGCTGGGTCAGCTGCTTTTAACGGAGGTGCTGACCCTGGCCCTGGGCCGGGAATACACCTACGCCATCTATAATCCCCTGGACGGCCCGGCGGATGCCTGGGTGCGCCAGGAGCTGCACCTGCAGGGCTTTCTGCCCACCCCGGAGAGCGTGTCCCGCACCGCCCTGGCGGTGGATATGCGCCAGCCCATCATCCTCAGCAACAATGTGGGCACCACCATCAAGCCGCCCCTGTCCACGGCCCCGGGGGTGGAGGCGGCAGTGTCGGCGGCCCACCGCCGGCTCCAGGAGATGCTCACCCATCTGCAGCCCGGGAGCCTGGTGCTGAGCCTGTCCGCCGGAGTCATCTACCATAGGCTTCTGCGCCGCATCACCGAGTGCAACGGCGTTCCCGAGGAGCAGACGGTGCCCCGAAAGCTGGGCCCCGATATATGCGTGCCCTACGGCAAGCTCATGCGTGGCGTCATCGTGCCCAACACCGTCACCAAGACCCTGCGCACGGACAAGGTGTACGAGCCGGACCTGTCGTCCTATTCCATCGAGGCCTACCCCGATTATTCGCCCCTGGAGGACCAGGTGCGCACCATCCGGGCCTTTGACCGCCCCGCCATCCTGGTGGACGATGTGCTCCACGACGGCAAGCGTATCCGCCGCCTGGACCCGCTGCTGCGGGGCACCGGGACGGAGGTGAAAAAGGTCCTGGTGGGCTACCTCACCGGCACCGGCCGGGACCTGATGGAGCGCCTGGGCTACGACGCGGAGGGCGTTTACTACCTGCCCAACCTGCGCATGCGCTTCGTGGAGTCCACCCTCTATCCCTTCATCGGCGGCGACACCATCCGCCGCAGCCAGCGGCCGGAGGGCGGCCTCCAGCCGTCCGTAAACCGCATCCTGCCCTACGCCTCCCCGGAGTTTGAGCCGCTGGACCCGGAGACCGCCTGGGCCCTGAGCCTCTGCTGCGTGGAAAACGCCCGGAATATCCTCCTGGCCCTGGAGACGGAGTACCGCCGGGCCTTTGCCCGAAACCTGACCCTCAGCCGCCTCAGCGAGGCGGTGATCCTGCCCCTGTGCCCGGATAAGGGCAGCTGCATGACCTACGACCTCAGCCGCGCCGCCTCCACCTACCTGGACGATGACATCGAGCTGCTGCGGCGTATGCGCTTCGGACGGAAGGAGAGCAAGCAATGAAATATTACCGTTATGGGGCGTACACCCTCTGCTCGTGGGAGACGCTGCCCTATGAAGAAATGGATGCCCTGCCCCCGGCGGGGGAGGTGATATTCCTCTTTGCCCGGGATATGCTCGCAGGCCGGGAGACCTTCCCTGTGACAGACGCGGCCCTGCTGACGGAAAAGGAGGGGGTGCAGACCCTGTGCGCCGCCCCGGGGCCGGAGATCCCGGCGGACCTGGCGGCGGCCATCCGGTCTGGCCGGGTCCGGGCGGTGAACCGCCTGTATCCCCGGTGGCAGGAGCTGCTTTCGCCCCTGCCGCGCAAGGAAAAATACAGAGTGAATCTCCTGGGCCTGGGGGACGTGGGCGCTACGCTCCTTATGGGGCTGCGGCTGCTTGGGGGCGATGTTATCTCCTCCATCGGCATCTGCGACCTGCGGGAAAATGTGCCCCAGCGCTGGGAGTTTGAGCTGAATCAAATAAACCTCCCCGGCGCATACGATGCCTTGCCCCCGGTGGAGGTCATCGGGCCGGAGGCGCTGTTTGCGGGGGACGTGTTCCTCTTCTGCGCTTCCCGGTTTGTGCCGGACACGGCGGTGAAGGACGGGGATGTGCGCATGGCCCAGTATCAGCTAAACCGGGAGCTGGTGGCCCTGTACGCGAAAAAAGCCCGCCAGGCCCGGTACAAGGGGCTTTTCTGCGTGGTCAGCGACCCGGTGGACCCCCTGTGCCGGGCGGCTCTGCTGGAGAGCAACCGGGACGAGGACGGCCATTTAGACGGGATGGGGCTGCTGCCCCACCAGATCCGGGGCTTCGGCCTGGGGGTGATGAACGCCCGGGCGGTCTACTTTGCGAAAAAGGACCCCCGGTTTGCGGATTTCCTCACCGATGGCCGCAGCTTTGGCCCCCACGGGGAGGATCTGGTGCTGGCCAATTCCGTTTCCCATTACGATGACGCCCTCTCCCGAGAGCTGACGGAGCGGGTGGCCCACGCCAACCTGGAAATGCGCCGCCTGGGCTTCAAGCCCTATGTGGCCCCGGCCTTTTCCTCCGGGGCGCTGAGCCTGCTCTCGTGCCTGCGGGGGGAGTGGCACTATTCGTCGGCTTTCTTAGGCGGAGTGTTCATGGGCGGGCGCAACCGCCTGACCGCCCGGGGCGTGGAATTTGAGCGCCTGCCCTTGCCTGCGGCTCTCATTTCACGCCTGAAGGAGACAGAGGAAAAATTAAAGGCCATTCAATAAACTGGCGAAAATTCTATCTCTGTCATTCCGAGGAGCGAAGCGACGTGGGAATCCGTAGCCTTAGCGCCTGAAATCTGCAAGGAAACACCCGAGATCCAATTTTTCAAAACGGATTGCCACAGCCAGTGTGCGCACTGGCTTCGCAATGACAGACCTTTTTCGACAGTCTCTATGAAAGAAGGGGTAAAAATGCCGCTGACCGTTCTTTTGCCGAAAAATGAATACAGTCCCGCCCTGGAGGAGCTGCTCACGCCTCTGCTGCCTCCGGGCAGCGTGTTTGCCGACCCGGAGCGGGACCTGGACGGCCTCCGGGGGCGGCGGCTCCTGTTTGCCGTGGCCCTGGACGAGGGGGGCTGCAGCGAGACCTACTACCGTATGCTCTCCCGTCTGCGCCGCGATCCGACTTTGCTCACCGGCTGCGTGGCGGGCGTCATTGTCACCGGGGTGGGGGAGTTTTACACCAAGGATGTGGCCCGGGACATGGTGTTTGCCGCCAATCAGGCGGGCTGCGCCTTTTTGGGCCGCCCTCTGGTGGAGGCCACTGGGTCTATGCGCAATTTCCGGGTCCAGGCGCAGATCGGCGGCGTAGACGAGAAAACGGCCTTCCGGGCGGCGGTTTCGGAGCTGATAGACCGGCTGCTGACCTGGGAAAAGCCCGGACCCATCCGCCGCGTCCTGGCCCTCCATGCCTCTCAGCGCAGCACCTCCAATACCCTGGCCTTTTGGGAGCTGGTGCGCACGAATCTACCATCGGAGATAGCGGTGGAGGAGATCGGCCTGCGCAACGGCACCGTGCCCGACTGCAACGGCTGCAGCTATACCGCCTGCCTCCACTTCGGCGAGCAGGGCAGCTGCTTTTACGGCAGCGGCCCCATGGTGGAGGAGGTTTACCCCGCCGTGCGCCGGTGCGACGCGCTGGTGATGCTCTGCGCCAACTACAACGACGCCCTCTCCGCCAATCTTACCGCCTGCGTCAACCGCCTGACGGCCCTGTTCCGCCAGCAGCGGTTTTACGATAAGCGGCTGTTCGGCCTGGTGGTCTCCGGCTACTCCGGCGGCGACCTGCTGGCCCGGCAGCTGATTTCGGCCCTGAACATGAATAAATCCTTTTTCCTGCCGCCCCACTTCTGCCTGCTGGAAACGGCCAACGAGCGGGGGAGCCTGGTGCGCCTGCCGGGCATAGCCGATCGTGCGGCGGAGTTCGCCCGGCAGATCGCCGGGGCCTGAGGGCAAAGCCACCGCGCGAAAGCGACAAAATTCTTGTTATCCCGGCGGATGCGTGGTACAGTGATAGAAAAGAGAAACCGCCGGGCCCTTTGGGCCCGGACGCTATACGGGGAGGATAAGACCATGTTTACCGGAGAACATCTGCTCTGGATAGCGCTGTGCGCGGCGTTTATCGCCGCCATGACGCTCCTCAGCCGCAAAAAGAACTGGACATTGCGCCGGGCCGGGACCGTTATGACCCTGCTCTGCGTTTTCAGCGAGGTCAGCAAGATCCTGAGCAATATGCGGGAGAATCCCTTGGGCGGCATGACCCTGGACCCCGGGGCCCTGCCCTTTCACCTGTGCAGCATGATGATATTCACCGTTGCCTACATCACCTTCGGCCGGGAGGGCCGGGGGCGGCAGGCGACTGTGGATTTTGTGGCCGTCATGGGGACCCTTGGCAGTCTCTGCGCCCTCCTGATCCCCACCAACGGAACGGATTTCGGGCAGATCGACGCCTACCAGTGCTTTGTGTACCATGCGGGGCTGCTGTGGTTTTCCCTGTATCTGCTCCTCTCCGGCCAGGCCCGGCTGGGCCGGCGGGCACTGGTGCGGAACCTGGGCATCCTTACGGCCCTGACCTTCGGGGTGCTCTATGTAAACGGGGCCCTGTCGGCCTACGGCACCAACTTCATGTATGTGGCCCGGCCGCCTATGGAGGGCCTGCCGTACCTGAATCTGGACCGGGGATGGTACGTTTACTTCCTGCGCCTGGTGGTCCTGGGCGCAGCGCTGGTGACGCTGTTTCACCTGCCGTTTTTGCTGCGGGAGAGGCGGGCCGGCGCAGATCATAGAAAAAAGGAACTGGAGAGCGCCCAATGAAGCCCATAGTATTCAAAAACCCGGACCTGCATATACACAGTGTATATTCCGACGGTACCGATACCCCCGCCTCCCTTTTGCGGAGCGTCCGGGCCGCCGGGCTGGATATTTTTGCCCTGACGGACCACGATACCGCCGAGGGCTGCGCCGCCGTCCGGGCGCTGCTGGCACCGGGGGACGCGGCCTTTGTGGAGGGCGTGGAGTTCTCCTGCCGGGACGGACAGGGAAAGTACCATGTGCTGGGCTACGGCTTCGACGCGGAGAAGCCCTCCCTCCGGGAGGCTACGGACTTTGCCCACCATATCCGCATTTTGAAGATGCAGAATCGCTTTGCGTATCTATCGGAGCGGTACGGCTTTACCTTCACGGAGGAGGAGCAGGCGCAGCTGCTGGCTCTGAAAAATCCCGGCAAGCCCCATTTTGCGGCTATGCTGCTGAAAAAAGGCTATGTAAAGACCAAAATGGAGGGCTTTGAGGTATTTTCCGGGTACCGGGATACGGAGCCGCTTTTAACGCCGGAGGACGCCATCGATGCCATTTTGCGTGCGGGGGGGATCCCCGTGCTGGCCCACGGCATCCTGGCAGACGGGTCCCAAAACCTCTCCCGGGAGGAGGTCGCGGACCGGGTGTCGCGGCTGAAGGCGGCGGGACTTATGGGCTTGGAGTGCTATTACTGGTCCTTCACGGACCGGCAGCGGTCCATCATGCTCACCCTGGCGGACCGTCATGGGCTGCTGGTGACGGCGGGCAGTGACTATCATGGTACCAACAAGCCTGTCCGCCTGGGCCAGACCGGCGGCGCTGATCCCGCCCGGCTGCGCGGGTTTTATGAGGCCATAGCAGACCGGCTCTGAAAGAAAAGACCGGAACGAAAAACCTGTCTTTTTTAATTATTAAGAACTGCTTATTTATAAAGGATCGTTTGATCGCTTAATTATAAGAAACCGCTTATTTATAAAAACCCGCCCCGGCCTTCCAAAAAGGCCGGGGCGGGTTTGCTATAGGTCATTTGTCCTTAATGGGCCGGGCATCAGCCATTCTCGCGCTTTTTGCGGGAGACGATCGCCAGGGCGCCCAGGCCGCACAGGGCTGCCAGGGAAACCCACAGGGTCAGGCCGGCGGTGTCACCGGTGGGCACCACGGCGGGTGCAGCGGTGACAGTGAACACAGTCTCAGCCGTGCCGGAGGCGGAGTTCACACCCAGGGTGTGCTGACCCACGGACAGGGTGCTCAGGTAGTCGGCCTTCAGCGTCACCAGAATGCTTCCTTCCCGGAGGGTGTACTGGTTTTTGTCCAGCACCTTGCCGTCCACGCTGACGGAGAGGAAGTCCTCGAAGGAGGCATCGGAACGGAAGGTCAGATCGGTATTGGCGCCGGACTGGTGCTTGCCGTTTGCGCCCTCCACGATGGTGGGAGCCAGCTTCGCCACAGGCTCGGTGCGCAGCACCAGGCCGCAGACGGTGCAGGTGAAGGTCTTTTCACCCTCCACAGCAGCGGTGGGTTCCTTGGTGATCTTGCCCTCGTCGGAGATGTGCTTCTCAGCGGCGGAGGTCACATCGCAGCCATCGCGCTTGCAGGTCTGCCAGTGGCCGGTTTCGTCATGCAGATAGGGCTGGCCTGTAAAATCGTGGCCCAGAGCGGTACCTACGGCGGTGAAGGTCTCCGTACCGTTCTTACCGCAGCGCTCACAGCTCTTATAGTACACAGCGTCCTCGGTGCAGGTGGCGGCGCTCTTCAGGTGTGCAGCGCCGGTATCCTCCCGGGTATAGCTGTGGCCCAAAGCGGTATCCGCAGCGATGAAGGTCTCCGTGCCGTTCTTGCCGCAGCGCTCACAGCTCTTATAGTACACAGCGTCCTCGGTGCAGGTGGCGGCGCTCTTCAGGTGATCGGCGCCGGTATCCTCCTTGGTATAGCTGTGGCCCAAGGGGTCGCCATCGGTGAAGGTCTTGTCCGTGCTGTGCATGTCGCAGCGGGAGCAGTCGTAATAGTACACGGCGGCCTCGGTGCAGGTGGCGGCGCTCTTCAGGTGCGCATCATCCACCAGCTTCTCGGTGAAGTCGTGGCCCAGGGGATCACCATAGGAATAGGTGTCCGCGGTGCTGTGCTCATTGCAGCGGGAGCAGTCGTAGTAGTATACGGCGGATTCAGTGCAGGTAGCGGCACTCTTCAGGTGGGCATCATCCACCAGCTTCTCGGTGAAGTCGTGGCCCAGGGGATCACCATAGGAATAGGTATCCGCGGTGCTGTGGGTATCGCAGCGGGAGCAGTCGTAGTAGTACACGGCAGACTCGGTGCAGGTAGCAGTACTCTTCAGGTGGGCAGCGTCCGCCAGCTTCTCGGTGAAGTCGTGGCCCAGGGGATCACCGTTCTCAAAGGTCTTGTCCGTGCTGTGGATATCGCAGCGGGAGCAGTCGTAGTAATACACGGCGGATTCGGTGCAGGTGGCAGCGCTCTTCAGGTGGGCATCATCCACCAGCTTCTCGGTGAAGTCGTGGCCCAGGGCGGACTTCAGGAAGGAAGCGTTGGTGTCGTAAGCCTTGGCGGTATCCATGTCGCCGTTCTTGTCGGCAAAATACTTGCCGCAGTCGGTGCAGTGCCAGTAGGCATCGTTGCCGGGCTGGGTGCAGGTGGGTGCCTTGGCTTCCGTCTTGTGGGCCGGAAGATGGTTATTGGGGTCCTTATCCGCCAGCTTGTAGCCGCAGACCTGGCACTTGGACTCGGCTACGCAGGTGGCTTCATTGCCGGTGTGGGTCTCGTGGGCCGTCTCCTGGGTGCAGCCGTCGTGCTTGCAGATCTGCCAGTGCTCGGTGGCGCTGGTCTTATAGGGCTGGCCGGAGAAGTCGTGGCCCAGGGCGGCCTTCAGGAAGGTCTCGTTGCTGTCGTAGGCGGTGGTGGAATCCAGCTTGCCGTCCTTGTCGGCGTAGTAGTTGCCGCAGTCGGCGCAGTACCAATAGGCCAGGTTGCCGCCCACCTCGCAGGTGGGAGCCACGGCCTTGGTCTGTTTAGCGTTCTTATGGGTCAGAGCCGGGATGTCAAAGGCGCTGGCACCGTCATAGAGCTTGCTGTCGCCATCCTTGAAATACTTGTGGCAGTCGGCGCAATAGCTATAAGCCTGGTTGCCCGCAGCGCCGCAGGTGGGAGCGGTGGCAGCGGTGGAGGTAACCTTGGCTGCGGGATGGTTGTGGGTATCGAACTCGCCATACTGGGCATGGCAGACGGTACACACAGCCTTGGCGGTGCAGGTGGCGGGGGTGTCGGTGGTGTGCGCAGCCCGCTGCTCCTCGGTGCAGCCGGGCACCTGGCAGGTGCGCCAGTGCTGGGTGTCGTTATGTTCCCACTCGCCCCACTGGTGATCGGCGGGATGGGTGATGGTGAAGGTCCAGCTATCTGCCGTGAGGCCATCGGTGGCAGCGAAGTTACCGTCGCCGGTGATGACCAGGTACACCTGGTAGGTGCCGGGATCGGTGGGGCTTGCCACCACCGTATTCCCCTGCTTATACACCAGGGAGGTCTTGCAGCCGCCCAGGGTCAGAGGAGCGTTCAGGGTGATGTTCGCGGTCTTGGCATTGCCGTCCCAAATCAGGTTTTTGGGGGCAGCGAAGATGAAGTCGGTTGCCTGGGCCGCTTTCTTGGAGATGGTCCAGGAGATGGTGTTGTCGGTGACAGTGCTGCTCCACTGGTATCTATCCTCGTTCAGCTTCACAGTGGCGGTGTAGCTGCCCGCGTCGGTGGCTTTGGTGTCGCCGCTGACGGTGTAGCCCTCGCCGGGAACCAAGAGGGTGTGCTCGTTGCCGTCATAGGGGAAGTTGGTCATGCCGGGGCGGGGGAAGTCGATGGACCTGAAATACTTGGGCACGGTCACGGCGGCGGCATCGGAGGTGTAGGAAATATCCGTTGCCTTGACGCGGACATAGTAGGTGCCCTGGCCGCCTACGGTGGTAGAGCCCTCGGTGCAGGGGGTCCAGGTGTCGCTGTCGGGAGAGGTGGCCCACTCCATAGTGGCCTTGGTGCCGCTGATCTTGCCGTCCACGGCCTCCCAGTTGCTGGGAGCCACGCCGGTAAGGCCGCTGGGAGCGGCGGGGGTGGTCTTAGCGGTGGCGGCGGGCAGGGTCAGGGTCACATCCTCCGCCGTGGGGGTGCCGGAGACGGTGATCTGGGTGAGGCTGTCACGGGTGACGGTGATGCCGTCCTTGGACAGATTGGCCGCATAGTCCTCGGGGAAGTAATAGCCGTCTGCGGCGGTGATGGTCACAGCCGCAATGGGGCTGTTCTTCAGAACCGTCTGCTTCAGGTCGCCGGAGGGAGTCATGTTCTCGCCCGGGGTGACGGTGACGGTGCTGGACTCGGCGATGATATAAAGCTGATTCTTACCGGTATCCAGCTTCACCTCATAGCCCTCATCGCTGGTGAAATAATCCTTGCTGGTCGCGTCGCTGGTGATATAGACGGGTTCGATGGTGCCATCGTCCTTCAGGGGCTTCACCTCGGTGGTGACACCGATGGCGGAGCCCTCGGTGAGGCCGTTGACGGAGGGCAGCATGGTTCCAGCAGTCACTTCAGGGAAATAGAGGTTGTTGTCCACCCCTTCGGCGTTGTTGCCGGTGATGATCACCTTGCCGGACAGCTCAAAGACCCAGCCGTTGCTGTTGCTGCTCTTGGGAATGATACGGGCATTCAAACCGCCGCCGCCCCAGTTTTCGAGCTTGGTGGCCGTATTGCCGGTGATGGTGGTGTCGCTGATCTTCACGGGGCCGGAGGTGCTGATGCCGCCGCCGCATTTAGCGGTGTTATTTTGAATGGTGGCATTCTTGATGACCGCAGGGATATAGGGTTCACCTGTGGTCCCGCTGCCCTTGGCTCCGGAAATATAAATGCCGCCGCCCAGGCTATCCCCGCCGTTATTGCCGGTAATGGTGGTGCCGTCAATGGTGAGGGCGCATTCGTATGCGTGGATGCCGCCGCCGCCTTTCGCCGCGGTGTTGTCGGTGATGTTGGCTTTGCCAATGGTGAGGGTAGACTTCTTCGCGTTGATGCCGCCGCCCTCAACCGCGGAGCTGCCGGTGATGGTGCCACCGTTGATGGTGATGATGGCATACTCGCCGTACACAGCGCCGCCGTAGCCGGAAACGCCGCGGGAACCATTATCTTTAGCGGTTTCAGCGGCCTTGCCGGTGATGGTGCCGCCGTTCATGATGAAGTTGCCATACTTGTTATACACGGCGCCGCCGCTGCCGTTGAGGGCCTTGCCGCTGAGGGAACCGGCGTTCATGATGAAGGTGCCGCTATATATATCCACCACGCCGCCGTTGCCGCTTTTAGAGTAGGCACTGATGGAGCCGCCGTTCATGACGAACTTGCCGCCATTCATCCTCACGGCGCCGCCACTCAGAATATTGTAGCTGGAGCTAAGGTCCGTATCATAGCCGGTGAGCTTGCCGTTCCACAGGGTGAAGGTGGAGCCGGATTTCACATACACATCCCGGGAGTACCAGCCATAGCCGCTGATCGTGCCGGGCTTGCTCTCGTTGCAGTCAGTAACGGCAACATCATTGCCGTCATCCACATCGATGATCGCGTTGTCCCCGGCACCGCTGCTGATGCCCAAGCCGTTGAGGCAGAGGTTGATGTCCTTGGTGGGGGCCCAGGCTTCGGAATATCCCCGCAGCAGGTAGTAGTTGCCCGCAGGCAGGTCCTTCAGCTCGGTAACGCCGATCCAGTTGAGCTTTTCGTGGGTGTGGGTGCTGTCGGCGGTGTTTTCCCCGGTGCCGCAGACGCAGTGGGTGTGGCCCTTACCGTTGTGCCACAGCTCCAGGCCGGTATTGCCCGAGGTCAGCAGGGGGCCGGAGGTGCTGGTGGTAGGCCGCAGGACAAAACTGCTGTCGTCCGCGAAGAAGCCCCTGGTGCTGGTGTTGCCCGAAACCACCAGGGAGGGAATATCCCAGGCGCTAAGGCCGATTTTGCTGGCGCCGGCCTTGAAGCCGCTGTCCGTGGTGATGGTGCAGCGGGAGCCTATGGAGCCTATCATAACATTGCAGGTGACAACGGTCGTCATGTCTGCGTAGTAGGGGTTATAGGGGATCTTGGACTTGTTGTTCTTCACCACGACCGTGCCGGTGAAAACGGGGGCGTTGGCGCTGTTCACAGCGATGCCGCCGCCGTGCCACTGGGATTCGTTATCCTCAACGGTGGTGTCCCTGATGGTGGCCGTGCCCTTGCCGTAGAGGTAGATGCCGCCGCCGTCGCCGGTGGTGGTGTTGCCGGTGATGGTGCAGTTTTCAATGAGGGTGGTGCCCGGGCAGCCGCTGTTGATGGCGCAGCCCCGGCTGGTTTCGTAATTTACATTGCTGTAGGTATTGGTATTGCCCGTGAATTTGCAGTCCTTCACCGTGAAGCTGCCCGTGGTTGCGCCCTTGTCCGTGAACCAGAGGGTGGGGGCACCCATGGTGTTATTCTTAAAGGTGCTGTCTGTTACCGTGACCTTGCTGCCGGTGGAGGCCACCAGGAAGCCGCTCTTGTTATTAGAGTATTCGCAGCCGCTGATGTTGACGGTGGCGTCTGTAGCCGAGATAAAGGTGCTGCCGGTTTTCTCCTTCACGGTCACATTGGTCAGGTTGAGTGTACTGCCGGAGATAGTTTCAATGTTGTTGCTGCCGGAGCTGTAGGAATAGCCGGTGATGTAGCCGGGGGTTGCGGTGCCATGCTTGCAGTCGGTGATGTTCAGCGTGCCGTTATTCTTGAAGAAGACCGGCTCGCTCTTGTGGCCGTTGAGGCAGACATTTACGGTGTTGTCCGCGCCCACGGTCACGGTTTTGGACATCTTGGAATCCTGCAGCAGGTAATAATTGCCGGTGGCATTGCTGGGGATCTCGGCCAGCGAATAGACGGGGGTGTAGGTAATGCCATCGTGGGTGTGAGCCGGTATCCTGGCCAGCACATCTTCGCCGTCGCCGTCACGGACCAGGGTGATCTTTTCCGCCTCGAAGGCGAAGCGCTTGTCGCCGTTACAAATATCCTTGCCGGTGTTGGTGATGACCGCGGTACCCTCTGCCTTCTGAATGCGCGCCAGGGGCAGGGAGAGGGTGATGCTGCTGCCGTCCGCCGGACCCGCCGGAGCTATGAGCTTCTTCGCGTCGGGGAGATAGAGGTTGTGCCCGGTGGTCTTTTCGGAGGTGTTATTCCGGACGATGATGGTGCCGGTGCCCAGGTTCACGGTACCCTTGGTGTCCAGATAGAGGCCGCCGCCCTCATACACAGCAGTGTTGTCCTCGATGGAGCCGCCGCCCAGGTTCAGGGTGCCGCCTACGAACACGCCGCCGCCGCGGACGCTCTTCGCAGTGTTGGTATACTGCTCCTTCATGGTGTTGGACTTGATGGAGGCGTTGTCGTTCATGGTGAAGGTGCCGCCGCTGGCCACATAGACGCCGCCGCCCTGGGCGTTGCTGTCGGCGTAACCGGCGCGGGCCAGGTTCCCCTCCACGCTGGTGTTACCGCTCATGGTGAAGGTGCCCTTTTCGCCCACATAGACGCCGCCGCCCAGGTGCTCGATAGAGTTATAGTCCTGCTTGGCGGAGTTGTTCAAGATCTTGGCATCGCCGGACATGGTGAAGGTGCCGTTATTCACGGCCACGCCGCCGCCGTTGCGGGTAGCGGTGTTGCCGGTGATCTCGCCGCCGGTCATGGTGAAGGTGCCGTTGCTGCCGACATAGACGGCGCCGCCGTTGCTGAGCGCCTTGCTCGTACCGGCGGTATTATTCTTGATAACGCCGCCGTACATATTGAACTTACCGCCGTTTACATTCACAGCGCCGCCGTTAAAGGTGCCGCTGGCGCGGTCTCTGTGGGCAGAGCTGTTGCCGGAGAGCTCACCGTCATAGAGGTTAAATACGCCGGAGGAGGTCACCAGGACGCCGCCGACATAATAGCTTTCGGCTCCGATCCATCTGGTGCCCTGGTTATTCTTGATGGAGCCGCCATACATATTAAATGTACCGTTGACCTCCACAGCACCCGCCTTGAGCCCGGTCTGATAGGAGTCGAGGGTATTGTCGCAGATGCTGCCGTTATAGAAGTTAAAGGTGGCTCTGGCGCCGATGACAACGCCGCTGGCCTCGTCGACACTGTCCCAGGCGTTAATGTTGCCGGTGATCTTGCCGTCGGTGCCGCAGTCGGTGAGGTCAAACCTAAACCCCCATGCGTCTTCCAAATTGATGGCCGCCGTTTCCCACTTGGCGTGGATGGCGTGGCCGTTGAGGCACAGGGTGACCCCGGAGGGGGGATTCCAGGTCCCGGAATCTTTGAGGTTCACATCATTCAGCAGGTAGTAGCTGCCAGGAGTCTTAATCAGGTCCAGGCTGCTGACGCCCTTGCAGGTGATCTTCCCATGGCCGGTGCCGGTCTCTTGGCAGTCGGTACGGCCACAGATGCAGTGGGTGTGGTCCTCCTTGCCCACCAGCTCAAGACCGCCGGTGGTGGTAGCCTTGAGCTTGGTGTCGGTGCGGTCGGCGGTGAAATAGCCGGTTTCGCTGTCGTCGTCATAGCCGGTGACCAGGGTGGAGGGGATGTTCGCCCCGGAAATGCCGATCTTGCTGCCCTCGGCCAGGCCGGAGCCGCTGACGGTCTTACCGGCGGTCAGGTACACATTGTTGGAGCTGGCCTTGCCGGTGTTGCCGGTGATGTCGGTGACACCGCTGACGGTGAAGGTGGTGCCGTTAAAGTACACGCCGCCGCCCAGCTCCGCGGAGGTGTTGCCGGTGATGGTGGTGCCGCTGAGGTTCAGGACAATATCGCCGGAGTTTTTGCTGGTCTCGCCATAGATGGCGCCGCCGTTACCGTTGGCGGTGTTGTTCTCGATGGTGCTGTCCTGAATGTCCATGGTCACTCGACCGCTGGTGAAGATGGCGCCGCCCTGGGTGTATTTGCTGTTGGTGCCGGTGGTGGAGCAGCCGGAGATGGTGGCGCCCTTCATGGTGAAGGTGATGGCGTAGGTGGAGGAGCTGCTCCAGGGTTCATAGATCATGGCAATGGCGCCGCCCTGGTAGCTGGTGGTGCAGTCCTTGATGGCGCTGCCCTCTTCCATGACCAGCTTGCCCAGGGACACATAGACGGCGGCACCGTAGCCGGTGGAGGCGCAGTTCTGGATGGTAGCGCCCCGGCCCAGGGTCAGCTGCGTGTCATTGGAGCCGGTCACAAAAACGAATGTGTTTTTGGCCGTTACATTCTCCTTATTGCCGTCCAGGATGATGTTTTGGAAGGTCAGCTTACCATATCTCACCCGGAACGCATACTCAGTTTTATAGTCGTCTGCGCTGGCCTGGAAGGAAGCCGAGCGCAGCAGCTTATAGGTGCTGCCCTCCTGGCTTCGTATGGTGATGTCCTTCTTTGAGCTGGAGATAGTCAGTTCCTGCGTCAGCTCAATGTCATTCGTCACGACGATGTCGATGGTGTCGGCTTCGCTGGCAATTGCTGCTTGCAATTCCTCGAAGGTGCCGACCGAGATCGGATCGTCCGCTGCCCACACGGTGGCCGGGACCAGGCTGAGGGCCAGGACCAGGGCCATGAGCAGGCTTCCTATGCGTTTTTTCATTCTTCTTCCTCCTTGGGATGGGTTTCACCCAATTTATTTTCTTGCAAATTTTGACATTTCATTTATAATGGAGTATAGTCCGTACACCGGTGTACGATGCAAGCCTTTTTTTGAAAAAAACCGAAATTTTTTGAAAGCGAACGGAGAAACCATGAGAAACAACAATCCGCATTTACTGTCGATAGGCGAGGTGGCAAAGTCTCTGCACATCACCCGCCGCATCCTGCTCAACTACGAGGACAAGGGGCTGGTGTGCCCCGATGTGAAGGAGGGCAAGGGCGGCAACCGCTACTATACCCCCGAGACCCTCACCCGCATCCGGGCCATCCGCCGCCTGCAGTCCCTGGGCGTCTCCCTGGACGAAATAAAGCTCTACTTTGAGGGCAAGGCCGACCTGCGGGACATCATCGGGCGGCTGGAGAAAATGCGCGACGAGCTGAACCTTTGCATCGAGAAGCTCCGACTGCGCGTCACCGAGAGCGGCGAGGGTGCCATCCAAGTAATGGAGATCCCCGCCCAAACCGTGTATGTCCGGCGCTACGCCTCCCCCACGGTGGAGGAGCGAAAGGAGATATTCCGGGATGTGATACCGGCGGCTATGCGGTTATACGGCACGGACACGGCCAAGCGAATGTACTTCATCGACTACCCGCTGGCGCAGCCGGACCAGGTGGGATTCTGCGTGGCCGTGCCCCAGGGGAGCCACGGCGAATTCGTGGAGGAATGGCCCGCGGAAAAGGCGGTGTGTATGTTCTTCCACGGGGACTACGATGAAATTCCGCAGATATGGGAAAAGATGATGGCCTACGCCCGGGAAAACGGCCTGCGCCTCAAGGGCACCTGCCGCAACATCTACCTGGAGGGTCCGCCCCACCACACGGACAAAAGTAAATTTGTCACCCAGGTGGCCATGCCTATTGAGTAATGCCGCGAAGTGTGATATAGTAGTTTGAATTGGTTTTACGCAAGGAGGATATTGTATGATCCAGTGCTTTGATAAGGGCGTTTTCCTGGAAAAGGGGCAGCTTTGCGAGAGTACCGGGGTGCCCGCCGCCCGGGCCCGGGAGAACACCATGGCCTGGCAGATTCTGCAGGCCCACAATGTAAGCGGCGATCCGGAGCGGCTGCAGGTGCGCTTTGACGCCATGGTGTCCCACGACATCACCTATGTGGGCATCATCCAGCAGGCAAGAGCCTCGGGCATGAAGGAATTTCCCATTCCCTACGCCCTGACCAACTGCCACAACAGTCTGTGCGCCGTGGGCGGCACCATCAACGAGGACGACCATATGTTCGGCCTGTCCGCCGCCAAGAAGTACGGCGGCATCTATGTACCCGCCAATCAGAGCGTCATCCACTCCTACGCCCGGGAGGAGCTGGCCGGGTGCGGCAAGATGATCCTGGGCTCCGACTCCCACACCCGCTACGGCGCCCTGGGCACCATGGCCGTGGGCGAGGGCGGCCCGGAGCTTGCCAAGCAGCTGCTGAAAAACACCTGGGATGTACCCATGCCCAAGGTGGTGCTGGTGTATCTCACCGGAACGCCCAAAAAGGGCGTGGGACCCCACGATGTGGCCATCGCCCTGGTGAAGGCCACCTTTGAGACGGGGTTTGTAAATAACTGCGTGCTGGAGTTCTGCGGCCCGGGCATCCGGGACCTGCCCATTGACTACCGCAACGGCATTGATGTGATGACCACCGAGACCACCTGCCTCTCCTCCATCTGGGAGACGGATGAGGTGACGGAGGGCTTCTTCCGTACCCATGGCCGCCCCGGGGACTATAAGCCCCTGCACCCGGGAGAGGTTGCCTGGTATGACAAGTACATTACCATTGAGCTGGACAAGGTGGAGCCTATGATCGCTCTGCCCTTCCACCCCTCCAATGCCTATACCATCAAGGAATTTTTGGCCAACGCCGAGGAGATCCTCAAGGGCGTGGAGGCCGACGCCCGGCGGCGCTTCCCCAAGGCGGACCCCCACCTGACGGACAAAATTCACGACGGCGGCGTGTGGGCCGACCAGGGCGTTATCGCCGGGTGTGCCGGTGGCCTGTTTGACAATATCGCAGAGGCGGCGGACATCCTCCGGGGCAAATTTACCGGGTCCGGAGCCTTCAGCTTCGATGTGTATCCCACCTCGGTGCCGGTTTCCCTGGAGCTGATGAAGCTGGGTGCCACGGCGGATCTGCTGGAGTCCGGGGCCATTATCAAGCCCAGCTTCTGCGGCCCCTGCTTCGGTGCGGGAGATGTACCCGCCAACAACGGCCTTAGTCTGCGCCATACCACCCGGAACTTCCCCAACCGGGAAGGCAGCAAGCCCGGCGAGGGACAGTTTGCAGGCGTGTGCCTGATGGATGCCCGGTCTATTGCCGCCACCGCCGCAAACGGCGGACGCATCACCCCGGCCACTGACCTGGACTACACCCCCGTACACCACGAATATCATTTTGATGATACCGTGTATAAAAACCGCGTATACTACGGCTTCGGCAAGGCAGACCCCTCTGTGGAGCTGCAGATGGGCCCCAATATCACCGACTGGCCCAAGATGTACCAGCTGAGCGAGAACCTGCTGGTGGAGCTGGCGGCGGTGATTCACGACCCGGTGACCACCACCGACGAGCTGATCCCCTCCGGGGAGACCTCGTCTTACCGCAGCAATCCCCTGCGCCTGGCTGAGTTCACCCTCAGCCGCCGGGTGCCGGAGTATGTAGATAGGTCCAAGGCTGTGGCCCGGCAGGAAATGGCCCGGCGAGAGGGGACCTTGAGCGAGCATCTGCGTCAGGTGCTTTCTCAGGTGGGCGATGCCGACCGGCTGGCGGAAAGCACCCAGTTCGGCTCCTGCGTCTTTGCCAATAAGCCCGGCGACGGCTCTGCCCGGGAGCAGGCCGCCTCCTGCCAGAAGGTGCTGGGGGGCTTTGCCAATATCTGCTATCAGTTCGCCACCAAGCGCTACCGCAGCAACTGCATCAACTGGGGCATCCTGCCCTTCACGCTGGACGAGGGCACGCCCTTCGACTACGAGAGCGGCGACTGCGTGTTCGTGCCCCACATCCGTCAGGCGGTGGAGCAGGGCCGGGAGGACATCCCCGCCAAGGTCATCTGCCGGGACGGCAGCGTCCACGACCTGCTGCTGCACATCAAGGGTCTGACGGCGGATGAAAAAGAGATCATTTTGGACGGCTGCCTCATGAACTACTACGCCGCCCGGAATAAGGAGTGAGACCATGGAGAAAATCAAAATGACCACCCCCCTGGTGGAGATGGACGGCGACGAGATGACCCGCATCCTCTGGGCCATGATAAAGGAGCAGCTGATTTTGCCCTTTGTGGACCTGAAAACGGAATACTATGACCTGGGCCTGCTGCACCGGAACGAGACGGAGGACCGGGTGACGGTGGAGGCCGCCAATGCAACCCGGCGCCTGGGTGTGGCCGTAAAATGCGCCACCATCACTCCCAACAAGCAGCGCATGGAGGAGTACCCGCAGCTGACCCAGATGTGGAAGAGCCCCAACGGCACCATCCGCTCCATTCTGGACGGCACGGTGTTTCGCGCCCCCATCCTCATCGATTCCATTCACCCTGTTGTGAAGAACTGGAAAAAGCCCATCACCATCGCCCGGCACGCCTACGGGGATGTGTATAAGAGCGTGGATCTATACACCACCGAGCCCGGCGAGTGCGTCCTCACCTTCCGGGGCCGGAGCGGCGCAGAGCAGACCGTTTCCGTCCAAAAGGTAGACGGCCCCGCCGTCTGGCAGGGCCAGCACAACAAGGAGTCCAGCATCCGTTCCTTTGCCCGCTCCTGCTTCCAGTATGCCATCGACACCCGGCAGGACCTGTGGTTTTCCACTAAGGACACCATCGCCAAGGTCTATGACGGCGAGTTCAAGCGGGTGTTTGAGGAGGAATTTGAAAACTACAAGGCGGCGTTTGAAAAGCTGGGCATCACCTATTTTTACACCCTTATCGACGACGCCGTAGCCCGGGTCATCCGCTCGGAGGGTGGGTTCATTTGGGCCTGCAAGAACTACGACGGCGATGTGATGAGCGACATGGTCTCCACCGCCTTCGGAAGCCTTGCCATGATGACCTCCGTGCTGGTTTCCCCGGACGGCACCACCGAGTACGAGGCCGCCCACGGCACCGTCACCCAGCACTACTACAGGCACCTGAAGGGGGAGAAGACCTCCACCAACCCCATGGCCACCATCTTCGCCTGGACCGGCGCTCTGCGCAAGCGCGGCCAGCTGGATGGCCTGAAGGACCTGGAGAATTTCGCGGGCCAGCTGGAGGGGGCGTGCTTCGACACCCTGAGCCAGGGCACCATGACCAAGGATCTGGTGGGTCTGGTGGATGCGGGCGTGTCCGCCCGCGCCGTCACCAGCGAGGAGTTTATCGCCGCCATCCGGGAGAACCTGGAAAAGCGTCTGTGAGATAAGAAAAAATGCTTGCCATCGAAAGGTGGCAAGCATTTTTTTAGGGGGCGGGGAGGCGGATCGCCACGGCCAACGTATACTGGCCTCGCAATGACATCGCTGCAAGACGTGCGGTGCAGGACCGGGCGAGGCGATTTCGAGGAAGTGCCCCGATTGGCGACCACGACAGTGGTTGGGAATCGGTTGGCACGACGGTGGGCAACCGCCGGCTCCTACGGACGGGGAACAAAGGGTGCGGTGGGACGGGCCGATGTGGGCATCGGCCCCTACGGAAACGCAGCAAGGAGCACATGCAATGGAAATACGGATTTCCACAGCCGGTTTGCGCACTGATTCGTGATGACAGAGCACAAAGAGTGCGATGCAAGCCCGGGCGGGGCGATGCCTTCATCGCCCCCTACGAAAGCACAAGAAGTGCCTGCAGGGCGATGGGGCGCCTTACTTCACGTTGGGGACGGCGGCCCAGATCACCAAGGGCTCCGAGCCGGTATTGACCACGCTGTGGCTGTGGCCCGGGGGACAGTAATGGGTCATGCCCGGGCGGACGTCCACGGCCAGGCCGTCATCGGTGCAGACCCCGGTGCCGGAGAGGAAGTACATCACCTCAAAATTCCCCTCATGGACATGGGAGCCGATGGAGCTGCCCGCCGGCAGGGTCAGCTGCAGGATCTTGCCCTGCGCGTCCTCATATTTGCGCACCAGCGCCTGCCCTTCGCCGCCCTTGAAGTGGGGAACGGCGGTTTCGGGGATGGAAGAAAAGTCCAGAAACATAGCCAAAACTCCTTTGCTTTTTTTCGTATTATAGCAAACGCCGGCCCCTTTGGCAACGGCCGGGGAAGGCGGAGAGGGAAAAGAACAAAAACAGAACATTTGTTTTAAATTTTATATTTACATATTTCGTAATTGTGGTACAATAATAAGATGCTATATTATTGCAGAAAATTGGGAGAAAACCATGCCTGAATTCAAAGTTGTATCGGAATACAAGCCCTCCGGCGACCAGCCCCAGGCCATTGAGAAGCTGGCGGCGGGGCTGGAGGCGGGGCTGCGCCAGCAGGTGCTGCTGGGCGTCACCGGCAGCGGCAAGACCTACACCATGGCCAAGGTCATCGAAAAGGTCCAGCGGCCCACCCTGGTGCTGGCCCACAACAAGACCTTGGCGGCCCAGCTTTGCGAGGAGTTCCGGGAGTTTTTCCCGGAGAACGCGGTGGAGTATTTCGTCTCCTACTACGACTACTACCAGCCGGAGGCGTACATCGCCCACACGGATACCTTTATCGAAAAGGACGCATCCATCAACGCCGAGATCGAGCGGCTGCGCCACAGCGCCACGGCGGCTCTCTTTGAGCGGCGGGATGTGATCGTGGTGGCCTCGGTGTCGTGCATTTACGGCCTGGGCGACCCCATTGACTACGCCAACATGGTCATCTCCCTGCGCCGGGGGAAGGAATACCCCCGGGACCAGCTGCTGCGCAAGCTGGTGGAAATTCGCTATGAGCGCAACGATGTGGCCTTTGAGCGGAATATGTTCCGGGTCCGGGGGGACACGGTGGAGATTTACCCGGTGTATGCCAACGGATACGCCATCCGGGTGGAGTTCTTCGGGGACGAGGTGGACCGCATCAGCGAGTTTAACCCCGTTACCGGTCAGGCCCAGCGGATCATTGACCATGTGGCCATTTACCCCGCCAGCCACTATGTGACTACCAAGGAGAAAATGGCCCGGGCTACGGAGGAAATCGAGCGGGAGCTGGCGGAGCGGAAGAAGTTTTTCGAGGACAACGGCAAGCTGGTGGAGGCCCAGCGCATTGACCAGCGGACCCGGTACGATGTGGAAATGATGCGGGAGCTGGGCTACTGCACGGGCATTGAGAATTACAGCCGGGTCATCTCCGGCCGGGAGCCGGGTTCGCCGCCTATGACGCTGCTGGACTACTTCCCGGAGGACTTCGTGCTGTTTGTGGACGAGAGCCATGTGACCCTGCCCCAGGTGCGGGCCATGTATAACGGCGACCGGGCCCGGAAGGAGAGCCTGGTGAACTATGGATTCCGGCTGCCCTGTGCCTTCGATAACCGGCCCCTGAAATTCGAGGAGTTTGAGGAGCGGTTTCGCCAGGTGGTGCTGGTTTCGGCCACCCCGGGAGACTACGAAAGAAACGGCGCAGATCAGATCGTGGAGCAGGTGATCCGGCCCACGGGCCTGCTGGACCCCCGGGTGGAGGTGCGGCCCGTTACCGGGCAGATCGACGACCTGGTGGCAGAGATTCGCGTCCGGGCGGACCGGGACGAGCGGGTGCTGGTGACGACCCTTACCAAGCGCATGGCCGAGGACCTGACGGAGCATATGAAGGGCCTGGGCCTGCGGGTGCGGTATATGCACTCGGACATCGCCACCATTGAGCGAATGGAGCTGATACGGGACCTGCGGCTGGGCGAATTCGATGTGCTGGTGGGCATTAACCTGCTGCGGGAGGGCCTGGACCTGCCGGAGGTGTCCATGGTGGCCATTCTGGATGCGGATAAGGAGGGCTTTTTGCGCAGCGAGACCAGCCTCATTCAGACCATCGGCCGGGCGGCCCGAAACGCCGAGGGCCTGGTGGTGCTGTATGCGGACACCGTTACCCCGTCTATGAAGGCAGCCATTACGGAGACGGAGCGCCGCCGGAAAAAGCAGGACGAGTACAACAAGGCCCACGGTATCGTGCCGAAAACCATTCGCAAGAGCGTGCGAAAGGTGCTGGAGATCTCCCACTCGGCGGAGGAGGAGAATAAGAAGGCCCGCCGTAAGCTGACGGAGGCGGAGCGGGAGGAGACCATCCGCCGCCTGGAGAAGGAAATGAAGGAAGCCAGCAAGATGCTGGAGTTTGAATACGCCGCATTGCTCCGCGACCAAATCATTGAGCTGCGGGGTCAAAAATAAAGGACCTGGCGAAAAATCTTCGATTTTTTGCCAAAAAGATTGCAGTCTGCTGCGCGCATAATTTTGCCGCAAGCGGCAAAATTCTACACTTGCAGCCTGAGCGGTATTTTTCCCCACGCACATGTCGCGGTGAAAAATGATTTGAATTTTTTGCCGCCTGCGGGCGGCAAACTCTGCGAGGCTTTTTAGGTACGCTTATAAAGAAAGAGAGACAGTATGCAGCACATACCGACTATGGACATACGCACGCTGGGGGACATCGGCTTTGACGGGCAGCTCCGGCGGGCCCTGGAGCCAAGCCAGGAATACGATGTGGAGAAATGGCTGTTTGTGCCGAACACCTACACGGAGTACCGATATATTTTGGGGACCCGGGGGGAAAACCCCCTGATCTGCATCGGCATCAACCCCTCCACCGCCCGACCCGGGGCCCTGGACCCCACCCTCAAGAGCGTGGAGCGGATCGCCCTGGGAAACGGATTTGATTCCTTTATCATGTTCAATGTATACGCCCAGCGGGCTACCTCGCCGGATGACATGGAGTGGGTATTGAACGCCGAGCTGCACCGGGAAAATATGCGGGCCTTTGACTACATTCTGTCCCTTTCGGAGCGGCCCACGGTGTGGGCGGCCTGGGGGACCGTCATCGAAAAGCGGGACTACCTTTGGGACTGCCTGCAGGAGATGATTGCCATTGGCCAGGAGCATGGGGCCCGGTGGGTGAAGTGCGGACGGGTTTCGGCGGCGGGACATCCCCACCATCCGCTGTATCTGCGTGCGGACAGCCAGATCGAGGACTTTCCGGTGGAGGAATATGCGGCCCGGCGGCCGGCTGCTAAGAAAAAGAGAAGAGGCTGCCGATAAAGTGATAAGATTTGCGATAATGGTAAGGAAGGGTGTGTGAGGGAAACCCAAGAAGGGTGTCCCTCACCATTGAAATCAATAGTTTTTGAAACTTTGAAAAAGATTCAAAAACTTAGGCAGCGGGGCGAAAAGACTTTTTCGACACGCTGAAGAGGAAACGCGGAGGCGTTTTATGAAAAAGAGCATTTCGTACATATTTATCTTGCTCAGCGGTATTTGCTGGGGCTGCATAGGGCTGTCCAACCGCATGCTGACCCAGATGGGCATGGGTCTGGGAAACCGGGTGTTCGTGCGTAACTTCGGAACGCTGGTGGTGCTGACGGTGGTATTCGGCCTGCTGCACCGGGAGGTATTTCGCATTAAGCTAAGGCACCTGCCTATTTTCCTGGGGTCGGGGCTGGTGAGCATTTTGCTTTTAAGCATTGTGTATTTCCAGTGTCAGACCCTATGCTCCCTGTCGGTGGCGGCGATCCTGCTCTACCTGGCGCCGTCGTTTGTGGTGCTTATCTCGGCGGTGCTGTGGAAAACGCCCCTCACGGGGCGGAAGCTGGCGGCCCTGGGCATTTCGCTGGTGGGCTGCGTGCTGGTCAGCGGCGTTTTGGGCGGGGGCGCTACGGCCTCCCTGCCGGGCATCGCCCTGGGGGTGGCCTCGGGACTATGCTACGCCAGCTACACGGTGTTCGCCCACTACGGCATGGCCCATTACAGCAGCTACACCATGATCTACTGGACCTTTTTGGTGGCAGGGCTGGGGTCGGTGCTTTTGGCGGACTTTTCGGCCTTGGGGCCGATTTTGCGGCAGCCTAAGGGGGCGCTGGGGTGCGTGCTGGTGGTAGTGGTGTCCACGGCGCTGCCGTATTACCTGTATACCAAGGGCCTGGAGGGCGTGGAGAGCGGCCGGGCGTCCATCATCACCAACATCGAGCCGGTGGTGGAGTCGCTGATGGGCGTGGTGGTGTTTCACGAGAGAATGACCGGGTGGATGATCCTGGGCGTTGCGTGTGTGCTGGGCGCGGTGATGCTGCTGGCAAGCGGAAAGGAAGCGGATGGAGCGAAGCAGAGGGCTTGACGGCGGGGCGCTGAAGGGTATCGCGGCGGCGCTGATGCTCACGGACCATGTGGGGGCGATCATGTTGCCGGAGGTGCTGGCCTTGCGGTGCGTGGGGCGGCTGGCGTTTCCCATTTTCGCGTTTTTTATCGCCGAGGGCTACGCCCATACCCGGGATTTTGGGAGATATTTCCGGCGGCTGGCAATTTTGGCGGTGGTGTCGGAGATACCGTTTAACTTGGAAAACGGGGCAGTTTTCGACCCAGCGCGGCAAAATGTGCTTTGGACCTTTTGCCTGGCGCTGCTTACGCTTCGGGGACTGGAGGCACTGGGCCGGGAGCGGGGCTTCGGACGCTGGGCGGGCTGCGGATTGGTGCTGGCGGCGGGCTTTGCCGCCGGGGAGCTGCTGAGGACAGACTACGGCGGCTGGGGCGTGGTGACCGTGGCGCTGCTGTACCTTTGCCGGGACGGGAAATATGCGAAGCTGTGGCTGCTTTTGGCCATGGCGGCGGTGAACGGACTGGGCATGGGGAGCCTGACGATGCCGGTTTTCGGCGGGGAGATGCCTATACAGATCTTCGCCGTGGCGGCGCTGCCGGTGATTTGGCTTTATAACGGACAGGCGGGGCCGAGGGGCCTGCGCCGGGCATTTTATGTGTTTTATCCGGCCCATTTGCTGGTGCTGGAGGGAATTCGGGCCTTGACATAAGGAGGAGCATGATGGCAAAGAATAAAGAGGAAAAAACCAATGTGATGCGCACCTTGGAGCAGAAGAAGATTGCCTACACGGCAAAGACCTATCCCCACGGAGAGGGGGACGCCATCGACGGAGTCAGCGTGGCAAGGGCCGTGGGGCTGGATGTGGAAATGGTATTTAAGACCCTGGTGTGCAAGGGTGCGTCCGGGGGATACTATGTGTTTGACATCCCGGTGGCGGAGAATCTGGACCTGAAAAAGGCGGCCCGGGCCGTGGGGGAGAAGTCGGTGGCGATGCTGCCCCAGAAGGAGCTGCTGGGGCTCACGGGCTATGTACACGGCGGGTGCAGCCCGGTGGGAATGAAAAAGCAGTTTCCCACGGTGTTTCACGAGACGGCGGAGAGCCTTGCCCGGGTGGCGGTTTCGGCGGGAAAGATCGGATACCAGGTGGTGTGCGACCCCAAGGACCTGATGGCGCTGCTGCGGGCCGGGACGGCGGATATTATTGTGGAGTGAAAGAGGAGAACGGATTGCCACGGGCGCAGAGCGCCCTCGCAATGACATGGCTTTTTGCATGGGGTGCGGTGGTGGTCCGGGCGGCGGGCTGAGGGCAGCCCGCCCTACGGAGTGGAACATGAAGTGCGTAGGGGAGGGGCTCTGCCCCTCCCGCGGGCGGGGTAGAACCCCGCCCCTACGGACAGATTGATAGTGCGGTGGAGCGGGTCGTCGGGGACGCCGCCCCCTACGCACGGTTGCAAGAAGTGCGGTAGAGCGGGCCGATGTGGGGAGCGAACTGAGCGCTGCCAGTGGCAGAGGAAGCGAAGTGAGCGAGTGGCCGCGGTCAAAATTTCCAGCGTCCGCCGTAAGGCAGCGCGGAAATTTTGGGCACCGCAACAGGATCATCGGCCCCTACGGAGTGCTTGGGGGTTACGGATTGCCACGGGCGCTTTGCGCCCTCGCAATGACACATTACAGGAAGTGCGGTGGGGCGGGCGACCGCGAGGGTCGCCCCTACGGATGGGAACATGGGGATATGAAAGTTTGGGGATGAACGGAGGATGGGAATATGAGAAAGTGCGGATATTGTGGAAAAGAAGTCAAGGGTGAGCTGGATTTTTGCAGCGATGGGTGCGAGAAAAGCTATAAGGACGAAAATGAGAAGGATGAACGCTGGGTCAAGTATTTTGCGGGCGGTATATTCTTAGGGCTTTTGGCCATTGCGGTCAGTGCGTTTACAAAGAGCGTTTTGACTGTGGGGATCGGCATTATCATAATGGGTATAGATGTTTTCTTGTTGCCGTTTACCACACCGGAGACCATTGCTTTTTTGGGTTACAAAAGGGCAAAGACCGCAGGTAGAATTGCGGGAGTAGTATTGATAGCAGTCGGAATATGGGTGGGGCTCATTTGAGCCGAGAGCCTATATCTTTTTCAGCGCAAAGGAGAAACCATGCAGGATCATATTTTTGTTAAGGGCGCACGGGAGAATAATCTCAAGAATATTGATGTGACCATTCCCCGGGACAAGCTGGTGGTGATGACGGGACTTTCCGGCAGCGGCAAGTCCTCCCTGGCCTTTGACACCATTTATGCCGAGGGACAGCGGCGGTATGTGGAGAGCCTGTCCAGCTATGCCCGGATGTTTCTGGGGCAGATGGATAAGCCCGATGTGGACTACATCGACGGGCTTTCCCCGGCGATTTCCATTGACCAAAAGACCACCAGCAAGAATCCCCGGTCCACCGTGGGTACGGTGACGGAGATTTACGACTATTTCCGGCTGCTGTGGGCCCGGGTGGGCACGCCTCACTGCCCTAAGTGCGGCAAGGAGATCCGGCAGCAGACGGTGGACCAGATCATCGACCAGATTCTGGCCCTGCCCGAGGGGACCCGCATCCAGGTGCTGGCCCCGGTGGTGCGGGGACGCAAGGGGGAGCACACCAAGGTATTAGAGGACGCAAGGCGTGCGGGCTTTTCCCGGGTAAGGGTGGACGGACACCTCTACGAGCTGACGGAAGAAATTCCCCTGGAGAAAAACAAAAAGCACACGGTGGAGATCGTGGTGGACCGGCTCATTGTCCGGCCCGACATCCGCCAGCGGCTGACGGACTCCGTGGAGACGGCGGCGGGGCAGAGCGGGGGACTGGTGACGGTGAACCTCCTGCGGGAGGAGCGGGACCTGCAATTTTCCCAGAACTATGCCTGCGACGACTGCGGCATCTCCATTGAGGAGCTGACCCCCCGGATGTTCTCCTTTAACAGCCCCTTCGGCGCCTGCCCCACCTGCATGGGCCTGGGGATGCAGCTGAAGGCGGACCCGGCGCTGATTATACCGGACGAGAACCTGTCCATTTTGGACGGGGCGGTGGTAGCCAGCGGGTGGAACTCCATCCGCTCCGACGGCATCAGCCGGATGTATTTTGAGGCCCTGGCGAAAAAATATCACTTCGACCTGCGGACACCGGTGAAGAATTTGTCTCCGGAGGTGAAGAAGGTCATTTTCTACGGCACCGGGGAGGAAAAGCTGGAGCTGCACTACGACCAGCCCCGGGGCAAGGGCGTGCTGCACCAGGCCTTTGAGGGCCTGGCTAACAACATTGAACGGCGCTATCGGGACACCCAGAGCGACGCCAGCCGCAAAGAACTGGAGGAATATATGGGCGAGTGTCCCTGCCCGGACTGCCACGGCCAGCGGCTGCGGCCGGAGGCCCTGGCGGTGACGGTGGGCGGGAAGTCCATCTACCAGGTGACGGACCTGTCCGTGGACCAGGCCATCGTGTTTTTCGACGGGCTGGTTTTGACAGAGACCCAGCAGATCATCGCGGCGCAGATCTTGAAAGAAATTCGGTCCCGGCTGCGGTTTTTGCAGTCGGTGGGCCTGGGGTATCTGACCCTGTCCCGGTCCAGCGGGACCCTCTCCGGCGGCGAGAGCCAGCGGATAAGGCTGGCCACCCAGATCGGCAGCAGCCTTATGGGAGTGCTGTATATTTTGGATGAGCCGTCCATCGGACTGCACCAGCGGGATAACGACAAGCTGCTCTCTACCCTGCGGCGGCTGCGGGACCTGGGAAACACCCTCATTGTGGTGGAGCACGACGAGGATACCATGCGCGCGGCGGATTATCTCATCGACATCGGCCCCGGGGCGGGGAGCAATGGGGGCCGGGTGGTGGCCGCCGGGACCCCGGAGGAGGTCATGGCGAACCCGGATTCCCTGACGGGGCAGTATCTGTCCGGGAAGCGGTCTATCCCGGTGCCGTCGGTGCGGCGAAAGGGCAACGGGCACAACCTCATTGTATACGGGGCGGCGGAGCATAACCTGAAAGACATTGATGTTTCTATTCCCCTGGGGACCTTCACCTGTGTCACCGGGGTCTCCGGCAGCGGGAAAAGCTCCCTGGTCAATGAAATTCTCTATAAAAAGCTGGGGGTGGAGCTGAACCGTATGAAGGCCCATCCCGGCAAGCACAAGAAGATAGAGGGGATGGAATACCTGGACAAGGTGGTGGGCATCGACCAGAGCCCCATCGGGCGGACGCCCCGGTCTAACCCCGCCACCTATACCAATCTGTTTAACGAAATCCGGAATCTCTTTGCCTCCACCCAGGAGGCTAAGGCCCGGGGCTACGGGCCGGGGCGATTCTCCTTTAACACCAAGGGGGGGCGGTGCGAGGCCTGCTGCGGCGACGGTCTGCTGAAGATCGAGATGCATTTTTTGTCGGATGTATATGTACCCTGTGAGGTGTGCCACGGCAAGCGCTACAACCGGGAGACCCTGGAGGTGCGCTACAAGGGTAAGAACATCTCCGAGGTGCTGGAGATGACTGTGGAGGAGGCGCTGCCGTTTTTCGCGGCCCTGCCGAAGATCGCGGAGAAATTGCAGACGCTGATGGATGTGGGGCTGGGCTATGTGAAGCTGGGCCAGTCCTCCACCACCCTCTCCGGGGGCGAAGCGCAGCGGGTGAAGCTGGCTACGGAGCTTTCCCGGCGGTCCACGGGCAGCACCTTTTACATCCTGGACGAGCCCACCACGGGCCTTCACGCAGAGGATGTGAAGAAGCTGCTGGAGGTTTTACAGCGGCTGGTGGACGGCGGGAACACGGTGCTGGTCATCGAGCATAACCTGGATGTGATCAAGTCTGCGGACTGGCTCATCGACCTGGGCCCCGAGGGGGGCGTAGGCGGCGGCGAGATCGTGGCAGTGGGCACGCCGGAGGAGGTGGCACGGTGCGAAAAGTCCTACACCGGGCAATATCTGAAAAAGGTACTGGAAAAATAACCATTCAGATAGCCGGGTCATACACTGGTGTGAGGTGATGACGGTGGACTGGATGGGAAACAGCGTGCTGGCGTTTTTGGCGGCGGTGGGCATTGCGGCCCTGGTGTGGCTGGTGGCGGGGGTGTTCCTCCGGGGCAGGCGCATGGAGGTGCCGGCGGTGCTGGTGCTGCCCGCCTGCGGCGGCGGAGAGGCCCTGGAGGGCTGGGTCCGAGCGCTGCTGGATGTACGGACGCAGCTGGGGCGCTCGGCGGCTATTGCCGTGGTGGACTGCGGCCTGACGGCGGAGGGAGTCCGCCGGGCGCAGCTGCTGGCGCAGCGATTTGACAAAATCATGGTGCTGGACCGGGCGGAACTGGACCAGATCATAGAGTAGAGAGGATAGACCATGGGTGAGCGATGCACAGTGGAGGGGACCGTACAGTCGGTGATCTTCCAGAATGAGGAAAACGGATACACGGTGCTGTCCCTGCTGACGGAGCTGGGAGAAGTGGTGACGGTGGTGGGGTGCATCCCCTACGCCGCCCCCGGCGAGGGCATGACCGTGACGGGGGTATGGATCACCCATCCGCTGTATGGGCCGCAGATCACCTGCGAGCAGGTGGAGCGGCGCCTGCCCCGGGAGGAAGAAGAGATCGTCAGCTATCTCTCCTCCGGCATCCTCAAGGGGGTGGGACAGGCCACGGCGGAGCGACTGGTGGAAAACTTCGGCACCGACACCCTCCGGGTGCTGGAGGAGGAGCCGGAAAAGCTCAGCCGCATCAAGGGCATCACCTCCAAAAAGGCGATGGAGCTTTCCCAGGCGTTTCGGGAGCTGACGGGCCTGCGGCGGACCATGGAATTTATGGCCCGGTATGACCTGCCGGTGCATTTGGCGGTGCAGGCCCATAGGGTCTATGGGGCCCAGGCCCTGCAAAGGCTCCGGGAGGACCCGTATCTGCTCACCGGGCAGAGCTTCGGGGTGGAGTTTTCCCGAGCGGACGAGATGGCCCTGAGTATGGGCTTTGACGGCGACAGCCCCTGCCGCACCCAGGCGGCGCTGCTGTATGAATTGCAGCACAACCAGGGAAACGGCCATGTGTTCCTGCCCCGGGAAAAGCTCCTGTGGGCGGCGGCGCAGCTGATCGGCCTGCCGCCGGACCAGGTGGAGATGTGCCTGGATACCATGGTGGAGCAGGGAGCCATCCGCCAGGAGCAGGTGGCGGGTGTTCTGGGTTGCTACACCCCGGAGCTATATGAGGCGGAGTGCTTTGTGGCAAATAAGCTGCTCTCCATGCTGCGCTTCCCCTATGGAAAGGTCCGGGGCGTGGACAGGGTCATTGAGGAAATGGAGGTGACCCAGGGCATCCGCTACGCGCCGCTGCAAAGAGAAGCGGTGGTGCTGGCGGCCCAGTCGGGGGTTTTGCTGCTCACCGGCGGGCCCGGCACGGGCAAGACCACGGCGACCCGGGCCATTGTGCATTTGTTTGAAAAAATGGGGCTGGACATTCTGCTCCTGGCCCCTACGGGACGGGCGGCCAAGCGGATGGGAGAGCTGTGTGAGCGGGAGGCCCAGACCATCCACCGGTGTCTCGGCATGAGCTATAACGACCTGACGGGCCAGGTGACATACAAAAAGGGGGAGAGCGACCCCCTGGAGGCGGAGGCCGTGCTGGTGGACGAGATGAGCATGGTGGACCTGCCGCTGATGCAGGCGCTGCTGTCGGCTCTGCGGCCCGGGTGCCGGCTGGTGATGATCGGCGACGCGGACCAGCTGCCTTCGGTGGGGGCGGGGAATGTGTTCGGCGATCTCATTCGCAGCGGACGGATTCCTTTGGTTGCCCTGACGGAGGTTTTCCGCCAGGCGGACAAGTCCTATATTATCCGCAACGCCCACCTGGTCAACGGCGGCATCGGGCCGGACCTGAAAACCAACCAAGGGGACTTTTTCTTCCTGTGCCGCCGGGTGCCGGAGCGGATGGTGAGCACGGTGGTGGAGCTGTGCAAGACCCGGCTGCCGGAAAAAATGGGCATTGCCCCGGAGGATATTCAGGTGCTGACCCCCACCCGCAGGGGCGAGTGCGGCACGGTGCAGCTGAACCGCTGCCTCCAGGCGGCGCTGAACCCACCGTCCCGGACAAAGAACGAAAAGCAGTTCGGCGACCTGATTTTCCGGGAGGGCGACCGGGTGATGCAGACCAAAAACAACTACGATGTGCTGTGGGAAAAGGACGACGGCACCATGGGCGCCGGTATCTTTAACGGCGATGTGGGTACCGTGGAGGAGATAGACCCCTCCGGGGAGCTGATGACCCTGCGGTTTGACGACCGCACCGTGGGATACACCGCGGATATGCTGAATCAGCTGGACATGGCCTACGCCATTACGGTACATAAGGCCCAGGGGAGCGAGTACAAGGCGGTGATCCTGCTGGCAGCTCCGGCGGCGCCGGGGCTGCTGGTGCGGGGGGTGCTGTACACGGCTATGACCCGGGCCCGGGAGCTGCTGATTATAGTAGGGGATGACACCATCCCCGGACAGATGGCGGAAAACGACCGCCGCGCCCGGCGGTACAGCGGCCTGCGCCGGAGACTGAAAGAGGGAGGAACGGAAGCGTGAGCATGACAGACTTGAACGAGGCCTTAGACAAGGCGGAGCGGGGTATACTGAACTTTTTCCTGCCGCGGCGGTGCCCCTTTTGCGGGGCGGTGACGGGGAAGGACCTGCTGTGCGATAAGTGTGAAAAGTCCCTGCCCTATACCGGGGAGCGGGCGGTGGAGGAGGCGGGCTTTGCCCGGTGCGCCGCGCCCCTCTACTATGACGGCTCGGTGCGAAAGGCCATTCTGGACTTTAAATTCGGGCGGAAAATGGGGGCCGTGTCCTGCTTCGGACAGATGATGGCCCAGTGCGCGGCGGAGCATTTCTCCGGCGAATTTGACGCCGTTACCTGGGTGCCGGTGAGCAAAAAGCGGCTTAAAAAGCGGGGCTTTGACCAGGCCCGCTATCTGGCTGCGTCCCTGTGCGTGGACTGGCACACGGAGCCCCTGGAGACCCTGCGCAAGGTGGTGGACAACCCCGCTCAGTCGGGCATCGAGAGCCCCGAGGAGCGCCGGGCCAACGTGCTGGGCGTATATGAGCCGGTGCAGCCGGAGCGGTTTGCCGGGAGAAGACTGCTGCTCATTGACGACATCCGCACCACGGGCGCCACCCTGGCCGAGTGCGTACGGGTGCTGAAGGAGGCCGGGGCTAAGGATGTGCTGTGCCTGACTCTGGCGGCTGCGGAGGAAAAGAAGTAAGATGCAGACCCGGGCGTTTTTGGAGGCGGTTTCGTCGGTGGGGGTTTTCCTGCTGCTGGCGATACCGGGCTACCTTTTTACAAAAAAGAAAATTTTACAGAGCCAGCAGGTGGAGGGACTGTCCTCGGTGCTGGTGAATTTTCTGTGGCCGGCCATGGTGGTGGACGCCATGGCTCGGGTGCAGGCCGACCGGGAGCTGGTGCGGCAGGCGGGCCAGGCGGCGGTGTGGGCCCTGGTAATCATCACCCTGGGGGCGGCTTGCGCATGGATCTGGCTGAAGGTGGGTAAAATAGGAGGTGTGCCCGGGGGCATCCTCCTCTTTGCCGCCGCCTTTGCCAATACAGGACTCATCGGTATGCCTCTTATCCGGCTTTTGCTGGGGGAGGAGATGCTGTTTTTGGCCTCCGTTGTGGAGCTGGTAAACGATGTGCTGATCTTCACGGTGGGCATTCTGCTGATCCAGACCGGGTGCGGCCGGCCCCGGCGCTCGGCCCTGGGGGGACTGTTATCCCCGGGACTGGCGGGGGTGGCCATAGGTTTTTTCCTGTTTGCCACGGGGCTGAGACTGCCGGAATTCGTGGCCAAGGCCCTGTCTATGGCAGCGGACGCCACGGCGCCCATGGTGCTGTTTTTAGTGGGGGCGCAGCTGGGCGAGGGGGATCTGCGTACCTTGGTCCGGGACGGGAAGGCCTGGGCTCTGGCGGCCCTGCGTCTGGTCCTTATCCCGGCGGCGGTGCTGGGACTTTGGCGGCTGTGCATAGGGGAGCTGACGGCGGCGGGGCAGACCCTGCTGCTGCTTTCGGCCATGCCCTGCGGGAGCTGCTGCGCCCTGTTCACCCGGCAGTACGGCGGGGACTGGGGACTGGCCACCCGGTGCGTGATGCTCTCCACCCTATGCGCGGCGGTGACGGTGCCCCTGTGGCTGCTGGTGACTATTTTGTAAACAAACGGGAACAATTTGAAAAAATGAAAGAGAATCCCTTGCAAAATGGAAAGAGACACTCTATAATACTACTTTAGGTAAGAATCGGCGGATTTCGCCGCGACCATATTTTGACGAAACGATGAGGTGCAAAGCTATGTGTGCATGGGCAAAGGATATTGGTATTGATTTGGGAACGGCTTCCGTTCTGGTGTATGTGAAGGGCAAGGGCATCGTGCTCAACGAGCCGTCGGTGGTGGCCATCGACAAAAACAGCGGCAAGCTGCTGAAGGTGGGCGCCGATGCCCAGGCTATGCTGGGCCGTACCCCCGGCAACATCGTGGCCATTCGTCCCCTGCGGGAGGGCGTTATCTCCGACTACGACATGACCGAGCGGATGCTCAAGGAGTTTATGCGCAAAATTTCCGGCGGCAGCAGCTTCTTCTTTAAGCCCCGGCTTATTATCTGCGTGCCCTCCGGCATCACCGAGGTAGAGGAGCGCGCCGTGGTGGATGCGGGTATCCAGGCGGGCGCACGGCGGGTGTACCTCATTGAGGAGCCTGTGGCGGCTGCCATCGGCGCGGGCATCGACATCGCTCTGCCCGACGGCCACATGGTGGTGGACATCGGCGGCGGCACCAGCGATATTGCGGTGATCAGCCTGTCCGGCGTGGTGGAATCCGCGTCTATCAAGGTGGCAGGCGACCAGTTCAACGAGGCCGTGGTGAAGTATATGCGCCGCAAGCACAATGTGCTGGTGGGCGAGCGCACCGCCGAGCAGATGAAGATCGAGATCGGCTGCGTCTATCCCCAGGAGGAGGACGCCAGCATTGATGTGAAGGGCCGCTGCCTGGTGACGGGCCTGCCCAAGACCATTACCGTACACGCCTCCGAGATGCTGGAGGCCTTTGAGGAGCCGGTGGAGCGCATTCTGGAGGCCATCCACAGCGTGCTGGAGCGCACCCCCCCGGAGCTGGTGGGCGACATCTCCAACAACGGCATCGTCATGACCGGCGGCGGCAGCCTGGTGAAGGGCTTTGACAAGCTGGTGGAGGCCCGGACCGGCATTCACACCCAGGTGGCCGAGGATGCCATCTCCTGCGTGGCTGAGGGCACCGGCAAGAGCCTGGAGTCCCTGAACGCCATGCAGGACGGCACGGTGAACCTCTCCCGTCGGCGGCAGATGAACTAAGAGCCGCTGCTGGCGAAAAAACTTCGTTTTTTCTGCCAAAGGGATTGCAGTCTGCTGCGCGCATAATTTTGAGCCCATGGCTCAAAATTCCACACTTGCAGGCTGAGAGGTATTTTTCCCCACGCGCATGTCGCGGTGAAAAATGATTTGAATTTTTTGCGTCTGCGGACGCAAACTCTGCGAGGCTTTTTTAGAGCGTCACAAGGGCTTTTCCCTTGTGGCGCTTTTTTGGAGGATTTATGGCTTGTTATTTTCGGACGGCTGGAGTATGATATATATGGAGAAGAATTTTCTCTGTGTGAAGTACAATAGGAGGTGCCAGTATGAAGTTTTCAACGAAAGTGGAAAAATGCGGTCTGTCCCCTATGCGGAAGTTCCATCCCTATGCGGTGGCGGCCCAGGCAGCAGGCAAGAAGATCTATCATTTGAACATCGGACAGCCCGACATTGAGACGCCCAAGGCCTATTTTGACGCGGTGAAGCATTTTGACCAGCCGGTGCTGGAGTATGCCCCGTCTCCCGGCGTGCCGGAGCTCATTGAGGCTATCCGCGGCTACTACGCCAAGCTGGATATGCATTTTGCACCGGAGGATATTCTCATTACCAACGGCGGGTCCGAGGCCCTGCAGATCGCCATGAACTGCATTCTGGACGACGGGGACGAGATTCTCATTCCCGAGCCGTTTTATCCCAACTATAATACCATGGTCTGCACCTGCGGTGCGTCCATCCATCCCATTCCCACCAAGCCCGAGGAGGGGTATCACTACGCCGACCGCAAGAAGATCGAGGCGGAGATCAATGAGCACACCCGGGCCATTATGTGTACCAACCCCGGCAACCCTACCGGCACCGTGCTGACTCCGGAGGAGATGCGCATGATGGTGGACATTGCCAAGGAGCATGGCCTGTTCATCATCGGTGACGAGGCCTACCGGGAGTTCGTGTATGCCGGGGAGCCGCTGCAGTCTCTGGGCGAATTTGAGGACGCGGCGGAAAATGTCATTGTTATCGACACCGTTTCCAAGCGCTTTTCCGCCTGCGGCGCGCGCATTGGCTGCCTCATCTCCCGAAATAAGGAGCTGATGGCCCACGCCATGAAGTACGCCCAGTGCCGCCTGTGCGTGCCTACCATCGACCAGGTGGCCTCCGCCGCTCTGTACGATGTGGGACCGGAATATTTCGCCGCCGTCCGGGACGAGTACAAGCGCCGCCGGGACACGGTGATGCGCAAGCTGCAGGAGATCCCCGGGGTGGTGTGCGAGTGCCCCAAGGGCGCGTTTTACGCCATGGCCGCCCTGCCGGTGGACGATGCGGAGAAGTTCCAGATCTGGCTGCTGGAGCACTTTGACGACCACGGTGACACGGTGATGTTTGCCCCCGGCGGCGGATTCTACGCCACCCCCGGCAAGGGCATCAACGAAATTCGCATTGCCTATGTTCTCAAGCAGGCGGACCTGGAGCGGGCCATGGATCTGCTGGCCCTGGGCATTCAGGCGTATAATAACAGATAATTTTTGCAGAATTGGGAAGGACGGACGCTATTGGCGTCCGTCCTTTTGCGCGGGGGAAATACAATGTGGGGCGGGGTGACCACACCCCGCTGTGTGCGCAACAAGGGGTGTGGTGGGGGCGACCCCTTAGTCAGCCTGACGGCTGACAGCTCCCCTTACGCAGGGGAGCCTTTGGGGAGACGGATTGCCACGGCCAGTGTGCGCACTGGCCGCGCAATGACAGTTTTTTGCATGGGGTGCGGCGCAAGTCCGGAGGTGTTGTTTTGCCGGTTTAATGGCGGGCGTACTCTTGTTTTTCGCAGCGAAAAGGGATATACTATGGTAAATTTACAGACAACGCAGGAGGGAGACGTATGTTTCAGGGCTATACGCAGGAGACGGTGGACTTTATGTGGGGCATCCGCTTTAACAATGAGCGGGGGTGGTTTTTGGAGCACAAGGAGCAGTACCAGACCCAGCTTTTAGAGCCCACCCGGGCCTTGGGGGAGCAGGTTTACGAGGGCGTGCAGGCGATGCTGCCCCGGGAGCCGCTGATGCTGAAAATGAGCCGGATTTACCGGGACGCCCGGCGGCTTTTTGGCCGGGGACCGTACAAGGATCATCTGTGGTTTTGCGTGCGTACTGGGGACAAGGACTGGACCGGGCGGCCCACCTTTTACTTTGAGATCGCGCCGGAGTATTACAGCTACGGCATGGGCTTTTGGCAGGCACCGGCGGAGCTGATGGAGGCATTTCGCCGGGATCTGCAGGAGTATCCGGCAAAATTTGAGAAGCTGGTCCGGGGCTTTGAGAAGCAAAATATTTTCACCCTCAACGGCGACAGCTACGCCCGCAGCAGGGGAGAGGTCAGCGACCGCCTGCGGCCCTGGTTTCAGAAGAAATCCATTACTCTTTCCCATGAGCTGCCCCTGGACGAGAAGATTTTCCAGCCGGAGCTGGCGGAGGAGATTTTAGAGAATTTCAAGCTACTGGTGCCCTTTTACAAGTATTTTGCGGGCCTGTGCGCCACGGTGACCCATGGGCAGCAGAGGGAAGAAATTTAATTTTTGTACAGAAAGATGAAACTTGACGGCTTTTTTTGTTAAAAAAGGAGAGAGACGGCCGTTGACAAGGAAGCGGGACATCTGTTATAATAACCATAGAAAATCCCTGATAACTGAATACCTTATCAAGAGTGGTTGAGGGAACGGCCCGATGAAACCACGGCAACCTGCATTGCAAGGTGCCAAATCCGACGAGTATGCTGAATGCGGAAGTGATAGTCCCGCATTCGTCCTTCGACAGATGAGGAGCGATTTTGAAGCACGATCCGTCGAACGCCGGAGCGTGTTTTTTTCATAGCTCCGAACCACATTGATTGACAAGGGCAAGCGCACTTTTTTGCCCGCCAGTCGATGCTATCGTATGGGATTTGCAAATATTATACGAAAAGGAGCAAAAAAATCATGGCAAGAAGATTATTCACATCCGAATCCGTTACCGAGGGGCATCCTGATAAGATCTGCGATCAGATCTCCGATGCCGTTTTGGACGCGATTTTGGAGAAGGACCCCCATGGCCGCGTGGCCTGCGAGACCTGCGCGTCTACGGGGCTGATCCACATTATGGGCGAGATCACCACCAACTGCTATGTGGACATCCCTAAGATTGCCCGTCAGGTGGTGCTGGACATCGGCTACGACCGGGCCAAGTACGGCTTCGACGGCCATACCTGTGCCGTTATCACCAATATCGATGAGCAGAGTGGCGACATCGCTCTGGGTGTCGATAAGAGCCTGGAGGCGAAAAGCTCCGGCGATGCCGCTCTGGACAACGGCGCCGGCGACCAGGGCATGATGTTCGGCTACGCCTGCAATGAGACCCCGGAGCTGATGCCCCTGGCTATCTCCATTGCGCAGAAAATGGCCAAGCGCCTGACGGATGTGCGCAAGCAGGGACTGGTGGACTATCTGCGCCCCGACGGCAAGACCCAGATCACCGTGGAGTACGACGAGAGCGGCAAGCCCGTTCGGGTGGATACCGTGGTGCTGTCTACCCAGCACGCCGCGGAGGCATCTCTGGAGCAGATCCGCGAGGATATGATCCAGCTGGTTATCAAGCCCACCGTGCCCGCCGACCTGCTGGACGAGAACACTAAGATCTATGTGAACCCCACCGGCCGATTCGTTATCGGCGGTCCTCAGGGCGACAGCGGCCTCACCGGGCGCAAGATCATCGTGGACACCTACGGCGGCAGCGCACCCCACGGCGGCGGCGCGTTCTCCGGCAAGGACCCCACCAAGGTGGACCGCAGCGCCGCTTACGCGGCTCGTTGGGTGGCTAAGAATGTGGTGGCTGCGGGTCTGGCGGACCGCTGCCAGGTGCAGCTGGCCTACGCCATCGGCGTGGCCCGGCCCGTGAGCGTGCTGGTGGAGACCTTCGGCACCGGCAAGGTGTCCGACGATAAGCTGGAGGAGGCTGTGGAGAAGGTGTTTGACCTGCGGCCCACGGCTATCATCCGCGATCTGGATCTGCAAAAGCCCATCTACCGTAAGCTGGCGGCCTACGGCCACATGGGCCGGGAGGACCTGGGCGTGGCTTGGGAAAAGACCGATCGGGTGGACGAGCTGAAGGCGGCGCTGGGGCTGTAATCCGGCAGGGAGAAAAAGCCTCCGGAATACAAAAGGCGCCAGGACAAATTTTTCCCTTGCAAGCGGAGAAAAAAGCTGGTATAGTAGATACGCCGCCCGGAAGCGGGCGGCGTATCTTTATCCAGGTATAGCGAAGTTGGTATCGCGCCTGGTTTGGGAGTGCCGTGGCGGTATCCGGGATAGGGTGAGGTGAAACGCCGCAAAGTCTTGTGGCACCGGCGTTTGCGGGATTTCTTCCGATTGCGGAAAACGGCATAAAAGCGGCTTTGACCACAGGAATGACCACAGACAGAAAAAACTTTATTTTTACCGTTCGCCGTGGTATCATGGCAGAAAAGTGAATATCCGGGTATAGCGAAGTTGGTATCGCGCCTGGTTTGGGAGTGCCGTGGCGGTATCCGAGACAGGAGAAAGCGAAACGCCGCAAAGCCTTGCGACACCTGCGTTTGCGGGATTTTCCCCGGTTGCTGAAGGCGGCACAAAAGCGGCTTTGACCACATAAATGACCACAGACAGAAAAATCTTTGATTTTCCCTCCCGCCGTGGTATAATGGCAGAAATTGAATATCCGGGTATAGCGAAGTTGGTATCGCGCCTGGTTTGGGACCAGGAGACCGTGCGTTCGAGCCGCACTACTCGGACCAAAACCCCTCTGAAATTGCTAATTTCAGAGGGGTTTTTCTTATTCTTTGTCTATTGCGGCGCAGAATCTGAGTCTGCTATTCTTAACATACCTTTTCTACAGTTCTTGTGCAAAGTGTGAAACGATTATACGAGTTATCAGATTGTCCTCTATTTTTAGCTGTATGCGAACTCCGTCAAGTCGACTAAGTAACTTTACTTTTCGCACAGAAAGTGCAGACCAAATATGTAGACAGGCATGCTTAATTACTATATAATGATTCTATGTAATGCTATAACGACGGTAACTCAGTTGCCCTGCGCCTTGCGTAAAGAATCATTCTATACTAAAAGTGCAGCGGGAAGGGAAACAAATATGAACGAGGAGAATCGGATAACTCTAATTTTAATTGATACATGTGCCTTTAGGGAAGCAAATAGTGATTTCCCTGGCATAGTAAAAAGTTTGCTTCCCTCTTTTTTCTCGACAGTAGATGAGAAAGGTATTGCCTTGTTAACGCACCCCGTGCTTGAAAATGAGATTCGTAAACATATTGAAGATTCCAGCATATTTAAAGACTATCAATCACTACTTACTCAGCTTCGCAAGTGTACCAGCACTTTAAAACATTACAGACTTGATGATGTACTTTTGTCTTCCAAGATTTCGGAGTTGGATATTCAAACTAAACTTTTCGAATCTTATCAACAATATTACCAGGATGCGATTCACCTTGATTTTGGTGACCCTGCTTCTGTATTTGAACTTTATTTTAATAGCCAAGCCCCTTTTGCGATGTCTGGCAAAAAGAAAGCTGAATTTCCAGATGCCTTTGTTTTTGATGCTACAAGAAAATACCTTGAAAAGCATCCAAATGATATCTTGCTGGTCATATCTAAAGACAGTGATTGGACGACCGCATTTAATCAGATAGAGGATGTCATAATCTGCGATTCTATTTCTAATGCGCTAACTAAAATCAGCAATATCGATAGCATACTAAGTCAAGAAATGCTCAGCCAAATTTTCAGAGGTGCATATAAAGAAATAATTTCAAACGCACAGCAGAAAGTTGAATGTGAATGTTTTGAACTTGATGATTACGAAAACCTCAACGAGCTGGAAATTGAGTCTGTAAAGGTCGATTGTGTTAGCGATAATTTTATCCCGCTAAAGATTGCCCGTGATAGCTTACTGCTAAGCACCAATGTCACAATTAAAGTTTCTGGCTATGCTGAAGTATTTGATGAGGAGAACTCAATTTGGGATAGCGTTGACAGAGAATATTTCTATATGGCATATGCTGATATAGATTTCACAGATGCTGAAGTAGAAGTTGACTGCGAAATTCTTATTTCATTTGACTTTGATGATCCCGAAAATACCGCTCAAGTAATGGAATTTCGTCTTCTTAATCAAGGTAATATTTGCATTGACTGCGAAGGCGCATCAATTAGAGAGATTGATGAAGAGGAGTTGTCGGTAAGGGCCTTGCGTGAAGATAAAGGGTACCCTCGTAGAAATACAAAATAGTTTTTGAATGTAACTAAAAATGCCGCCTTGAGTATTGAGTATTCAAGGCGGCATTTCACTTAATTATTTCTTCTTTCCCCGCTTGCCCTTCTTCTCCTCCGACGGCTGCCCATCGCCCTCGCCCATATCTTTCAGCCGCTGCGCCTCTGCAATCTCCGCCTTCATCTCCACAATCAGCACCTTCAGCTTCTCCTCGCACTCCTCGCGGGTACGGGCGTAGACATTGCGGGCGTGCTTTTTGCCGTCGGGCCATTTGGGGGAGTAGCGGCCTTCAAAGAGATGGTCATTGATTTCGCTGACACAGCCCGTGCCGGATCTGCGCTTGCGGCCTACATAGGGCTTGAAGTCGGTCATTCTCGGCTTTTCCGCTGTGGCTGGGGCAGTTTCCTGCCCCGGCTCCGAAGCGTCCTCCTGCGGCGCCGCTTTGCCGATACTTCGGTCGATGTTGGCGGCGGCTGTGAGCCGCATATCGTCGGTGATGTGAGTATAGATGTCCAGCGTGGTGGCCGCCGACACATGGCCCAGCATAGCGGAGAGGGTTTTCACATCCATGCCGTTCTCCAGCGCCAAGGTTGCGAATGTATGCCCTTACGGTATAATTACGACAAACCGGAAAAGCCCCGTATATCAAGGGCTTTCGGTTATCTGGCAAGGTTTTTCATCCTTTTCCAAACCGAAAAATCGAGCCGCGAAGTAGTTATATCGTAGGGGG
>CAKTIW010000003.1:0-100098 GCA_934566025.1 uncultured Oscillospiraceae bacterium
TAAAAAAGATACGGACGCCTGCCATGGGAGAAGCGTCCGTATCTTTTCCCTTATTATAGTTTAATGGTATCAGGGCCTCCGTACTGACTGATAATCACCGCCGCCAGCTTCGGGTTAGGGTTGGCGATGCGTACGGGATATTGCAGCTTTTTTTCATACACAAACATCAGCTATTTCCTCCTTCATCCCAGGGCCACGGATCCTCAAGCCAGCGATAGCCACCGGGGGTGATATCGGTTTGCAGTACCGGCCCATAGGTCTCCTGGTAACGCTTTCGCCCCTCCTGTGCCAGAGCAATATAGCTCCAATAAAGCTCCAGGGCCTCCTTATCGTCGGCATGTGTGGTTAGGTATAAGCCCAATTCGTCCACGGCAAAGTCCAACGCCATAAGCTCAGACAGGCCACTGTTTACAGCCGGGAAACGCGTCTTCAGCTCCCGATGAAAGGGAAGATCCAGGCCCGGAAACAGTGTGCCCTGCTGCAGTGCCTCGCGTTTATCGTACTGCTTCGGATTCTGGTTCTGCATAGGAATATAGGGAAAGGCCAGCGATGCGCAGCCTCCCGGCAGCGAGCCCTGGCCCGCAGTGCAGGATACATTGCCTTCCGCACCGGAACAGGCCGCTGATTTTTCAGAATACATCAGTTTTCCTCCTCCATAGGTATTGGGAACAATCCATCCTATGCAGGTGCCAAAGAAAAGGGGACAGGGGATTTTCTTTTCCGGTAAAATATGATAGAATATAAAAATAGTCCGCCGCATACAATGCCCCGAAAGGGGAGTGGCGCTGTGATCGTGTTGCTGAAAAAGAGAACTGTTCTGCTGATATTCGTCGGTATGCTGCTGATTTTCGCCGGCATAGCTGCGCTTTTGCCGCAAAGGGACAAGCCCGCCGCCGCAGCGAGCGTGCTGCCTGCGCAGACGGTGCTGATCCTGGATGCCGGGCACGGCGGGGAAGACGGCGGTGCTGTATCGGCTTCCGGCGTGCCGGAAAGCACGATCAACCTGCAGATCACGCAAAAGCTGGATATGCTCTTTGCTTTTACAGGGGAAACGACACTTTTGACCCGCACAGGCGAAAGCGCCATCTACTCTGACAGCGCGCAAACGCTTCGGGAAAAGAAAGTCTCGGACCTGAATAACCGGGTAAAGCTGGTCAACGAAACAGGGCAGAGCTTTCTTATCAGTATCCATCAAAACAGCCTTCCCGGAACCAGAGTACGGGGCGCTCAGGTGTTTTATAATACAGTCGATCCGGCGCAGAGCACGGCCGTTTCCGTGCAGCAGGCGCTGAATGGAAGCATCAATCGGAATAACGAAAAAAACGCCAAGCAAATAGACGATTCCATATTTTTAATGAATAAGATACAGCGCCCGGGCATCCTTGTGGAATGTGGATTTCTGTCCAACGCAGGGGAGGCAGAGCTTCTCCAATCGGAAAGCCATCAGCTTCGCCTATCTGCTGCCATCGCGTCCGGGTATCTACAAAGCAGAACGGAGATAAAACAGCCATGAAAACAAAGACCCTGTTCTATTGCACACAGTGCGGCAATGAAACGCCCAAATGGGCCGGCCGATGCACCGCTTGCGGCGCCTGGAACACCATCGTTGAGCAGCCCGATAGAAAGATCTCGACCGGGAAGGGTACTCGCGCTTCTGTCGTACGTGCTGTAAAGGCAACAAGCATTACAGAAATGAGTGACGGTGAGGAGATCCGTTTTTCCACCGGCATGGGAGAGCTGGACCGTGTTTTGGGTGGCGGAGCGGTGAAGGGATCGCTGGTTTTGGTGGGCGGCGCTCCCGGTATCGGCAAGTCTACACTGATGCTGCAGATCTGCAAAAAGCTGGGCGAGCAGTTCCGGGTGCTCTATGTCTCCGGAGAGGAATCTGTGCACCAGCTGAAGCTCCGGGCCAAGCGCCTGCAGGCGGAGAGCGACAACCTGTTGGTCCTCTCCGAGACCAATCTGGGCGATGTTCTGGAATGTGTCCAGGCTGAGCAGCCGGATGTGCTGATCGTGGACTCCATCCAGACTCTGTATAATGAGGAGATCAATTCCCCCGCAGGCGGCATCGGCCAGGTGAAGGACTGCACCATGAAGCTTATGCAGCTGGCCAAGGAGGGGAATATCACCGTTTTTGTCATCGGCCACGTGAATAAGGAGGGCTTCATTGCCGGGCCAAAGGTTTTGGAGCACATGGTGGACTGCGTTCTCTATTTTGAGGGCGATCAGCACATGACCTATCGTATCCTCCGGGCAGCTAAAAACCGGTTTGGCGCCACCAACGAGATCGGCGTATTTGAAATGCTGGACATCGGCCTACGCGAGGTGGAAAATCCATCGGAGATGCTTCTCTCCGGCCGTCCGGAGGACGCCCCGGGCTCCTGCGTCACCTGCGTAATGGAGGGGGCACGGCCAGTTCTGGCTGAAGTGCAGGCCCTGCTGGCGCCCTCCAATGCCAACTATCCCCGCCGCACCTGCAACGGCCTGGATTCCAACCGGGCGGCTATGCTCCTGGCCGTGCTGGAAAAGCGCGGCGGGCTGAAGGTCTCTCAGTGCGATGCCTACTTTAACATCATCGGCGGTCTGACTTTGGATGAGCCGGCCTCCGACCTTTCCGTGCTGGTAGCTATAGCCTCCAGCTACCTGGACAAGCCCATTCCCACTAAGCTGGCCGCCATGGGGGAAGTGGGGCTTTCCGGTGAGATACGCAGCATCAGCCACATTGAGCAGCGCCTGGCGGAGGTCCATCGTCTGGGTTTCACCAAGTGCATTATTCCTGCCCAGCAGGGGGACAAGCTCCGCACCCCCGCGGGACTCAGCTGTATACCGGTAAAGAACATCGGCCAGATCCTCCGGCTTCTGGCCCATGATAATCTGTAAGACACGAAAAATACCGCCGCGAAATCTAACGAAAGACCTCACGGCGGTGTTTTTTTATTTCTTCTCTTTCAAATTCTGATCCAGCGGCTTCTTTCCCGCAACGGCCCGATAGTGATTGATCTTGTCCAGCTTTTTCTGCTGTTTTCGGGCTTTTTCCTTATCCTTAGCCTTTTTTTCGCGCATTTTCTGGTCGGCTTTCTTCTTTTCCCAGTATTCACTTTTTTCCGTATCCTCCAGATCCTTGTACTTCTCCGGATGACGGGCCCAATCAATGCGATAGTAGAGCAGGCCAAAGAACAGCAGAGCTCCCACCGCGATAACTGCATAGAAAAGGATCGTCCAAAGCATAGGCTAACCTCCCAATGTGATAAGAACAGTATACCGCAAAGCGGGGCAGAAAACAAGTTAATTCTTCCCATAGCCGCCGTGCAGATTTCCTGTTGTTTTTGCTGAAAATTGGGCGTATAATATAGCCGTATCAAACCTGCATACAGGGAGGAATAAGTATGTTTACAACCTTTAAGGAAATCGAGTCCTATGTTCTCTCGCAGAATATGAAAAAGCGCATCGCTCTGGCTAACGCCCATGACGAGCCCGCCCTCAGCGCCGTGGTAAACGCCAAGCGCAGAGGTGTGGTGGAGGGCACCCTCATCGGGAAAAAGGCCGAGATCGTTCAGATGCTCCACGACATGGGCGAGAGTGAGGCCGACTATGAGATCATCGACTTCGATGGCGAGGAGCTGGAGTCCGCTAAAATCGCCATTAAGCTGGTGAAGGAAGGGAAGGCCGACATACCCATGAAGGGCATCCTGCAGACATCCAACTTCGCCCGCGCCATCCTCAACCGTGAGACCGGCCTCATTCCCGCCAGTGGCCGCCGCCTGGTGAGCCAGTGCGGCATTTTCGAGTATGAAGGCCGCTTTGTCATGATCACGGACGCCGCCATCAATATCAATCCCGATGTGGACACCCAGATCGGCATCGTTGAAAATGCCCTGCCTGTAGCAAAGGCTCTGGGTAACGACTGCCCCAAGGTGGCCGTTCTTTCCGCTGTGGAGAATGTCACCGAGAAGATGGCCAGCACCGTTACCGCTGCCGAGATTGCCAAGCGCGGCGTTCCGGGCTGCACCATCTCCGGCCCCCTGGCTTTGGACGGCGCTATTTCCATGGAGTCTGTGAAGCATAAGGCTATCCACGACCCCGTAGCCGGTCAGGCCGACATCCTGCTGGTCCCCTTCATTGAGATCGGCAATGTGCTTTATAAGGCCTGCACCTATATCGCCGGTAAGACCATGGCCAGCACCATCTGCGGTGCCTCCTGCCCGGTGGTCATCACCAGCCGTGCCGATACCCCGGACAGCAAGTATTACTCCATCCTTATGGCTGTCCTCCGCTGCATCAAGGGCTGCTGAATTTAAGATGAAAATACCGGGAGGCAAGCCGCTTCCCGGTATTTTTGTGTAAAAAGGGGAGGAGTCCCATTCGTGTCAGGGAAATTTTTCTGCAGGCACATCGTTCCAGCCGAAAATCTGAACCAATCGTTGGTTGGTATAATAGTAGGCGCTGGCCGGAAAGTTTTCAAGATTCGATGTGTTAGAACACAGCAGATAATCCACCGTCCTGCCGTCACCGTCTTTTACAACATCGCAAATAATCGTGGCATGATTGGTCGGGCTGTCAATGCCCATCAAAATAAGATCCCCCGGCTGGCCGGAATAATAGTTTGCATTTACATTGCAAAGCAGCTTGTCAGGCGAAGCGGATGCGGCATAGGCTGTAAACCCATCCACATTGATCCACGACCTGTAAAATCTCTTTGGACTTTCAAAAAACCAACCATCCGTTTGCCGGATCCCACCCGCGTGCAGCACCTGGGACGCAAAATTCATGCAATTACCACCGAGCGTGTCGTAAGCCTTATAGTTGGGATTCCTTGCGTTTACCCATTGACGGGCATACTCCACCGCAGCGGCTCTGTTGTACGGATGATCGCAGGCCGGTTCCTCCTTGATTTCGCCGCCATATTGTGCATTCCGCGTTTCAATGTTGCTTAAAACAGTACCGATTTTAGCATCGGAGTTACTGCTCGCATCATATTTGAATACATAAAAGGGGTTGCACTCAGATTTGTGGTTGCTGATCCGCCATATGGAGTCATCCCCAAGCTCCAGGGTAAAGTGATGCTCAATATCAAACTCTCTGGATAGCACAGACAGTCCCGCATATTGCTGATCGCAGCTTTCCCAAACTTCAATCTCGACCTTTGAGGGAGAGATAGTACGAATGCCCGCTATCCTTAAGCTGAAATTGTAATAACTTATATGTAGGTCAATGAGAGATCTTTCGCGAACAGCGATCATGCTATTCCAAATGGTCGTTTCCAACTTTTCAATGCTGTCTGAAGCAAATAAGTCGGGCTTTACGCTAACACTGAAGTCACCGATAGAGGAATAAAACGAATCAAGATAATCTGTAATTTTGCAATACTGATTTTCAGTCAAGCCGTCACTTCTTTTGGCGGAGGTGTCTTTAGGCATTGGCTTGCTTGGCGGTTCCGGAGCCGCAATAACCTTAGTTTCCTGTTGGGGCTCGGAAGCGGATGCGGATGTAGATACCACGGCAGCGCTGTCGGATCGGTCAATATCCTCCTTGTCCTCGTACTCCGGCTCTTCCGCGGATGTGTTTTCAACAATTTCCTCGGAGATAAATGTTTCACTGGAAATGACGGGATTTGTTTCATTTTCCGATCCGCAAGCTACCAATGAAAGCGCCATAAGCGCAGCCATGAGAAACGCTGCTGTTTTTCTCAATCTCATGATTTTTGATCCTTTCCTTTGTTAAAATTTGCCATTTTTCGCATTGTTCTATACAATTATACCAATTTCAAGGTTATAATGCAAGCTTTTTTGAATCATTTGCCAGGATGAAGTTTACTATGCTGCCTATTGAACCCGCCAAGAGCTCGATGAGGGGGGAGGAAAAAGAGGTGCCTTTTGCGCAGTCCTGATGCGGTAAGAAAAACCAGCGTGTGTGTACACAGGCACACACGCTGGTTTCGATAGAGTCTGACTATCAATGCGTAACTGCTGCGGTAGACCCACGGAGTTCGTAGGCCACCGTAAATAACAAACTCAACAAGAACAATTATTTTGTTTAGTTGACGCATGGGAAGCTGCATGGTAGAATTGAATCCAGCCGGGGGAGCCACAGCGGCCCCCGTTTCTTTTCCCACTGTCAATTAAACAAAATAAAAATTTTGTTTAATTGAGTGGAAGGATTTTGCCGCCTGCGGTTATAAATACCGCTCAACCCCATTTCTGCTCTTGCGAATCCTTTTGATATGCGATATATTTGAATTTATAAGTGAGGTGCTATATCATGGCCATGAATTACCGAGCGGACTCGCCGAAGATCCTGTTGGAGTTTCTGTCTTACCACGAAACGGTGAAAGCCCATTCTCAAAAAACCGTTGATGAATACTATCTGGACTTGCGCAATTTCTTCCGCTATATGAAGCAGCTCCGAGACCCGGCTCTTGCGGACTGTCCTTTGGATGAGATTGACATTCGGGACATCGGCATCGAGTTCATCGGCTCCATCACCCTTACGGATGTCTACAGCTACTTGGCCTATCTCAGCCGGGACCGTCTGAATCGACCCAACAGCGATCATTCCGACAAAGGGCTTTCTGCCTCTACCCGTGCCCGAAAAGTGGCTACACTTCGTTCTTTTTTTAACTATCTTTGCAACAAGGTCCATCTGCTGCCTGATAATCCCATTAAGGATATCGACTCACCCAAAATCAAGAAAACTCTGCCCCGCTACCTGACACTGGATGAGAGTGTCCGTCTCCTGCAAGGCGTCGGCGGCCCTAACCGCGAGCGCGATCTCTGCATTCTGACCCTGTTCCTCAACTGCGGTCTGCGTATCTCCGAGCTCATCGGACTCAACCGCTCCGATATACAGGACGATGCCCTCCGTGTCCTGGGCAAGGGTAATAAGGTCCGCATTGTCTATCTGAATCAAGCCTGCAAGGACGCCCTGGACCTGTATTTGCAGGTGCGCCCTGTGGTGGGCGGCAAGGACCGGGACGCGCTATTTGTGTCCCGAAACCACCAGCGCATCAGCCGCGCCACGGTCCACAACTTGGTAAAAAAGCACCTGTCCGATGCCGGACTGGACAGCACCAAATACTCCGCCCACAAGCTGCGCCACACCGCCGCTACGCTCATGCTGCAAAACGGTGTGGACGTAAAGGCTGTTCAAGAGGTTCTGGGCCACGAGCATTTGAATACCACCGAGATCTACACGCATATTGATAACGAATCGCTGCGAATCGCTGCAAAGGCAAACCCCTTGTCAAAGGTTAAAATACAAGGAAAAATCGAGGAATGACACTCGAAAATTCCCCGTCTCCTCCTCCCTGCCCCCTTCCCTTTCTTTTTAGCCGATTTCCGCAGCCCAAATCCCCGCCGATTCTTGACTTTATGCGGCAAATGATGTACGATAAAGATTGTGTATTTCACTAAATGGAGGTCTCATATGAATACAGCCGAACTTTCCAAAATCTGCCGCCAGGTTCGCCGTGACATCATCAACATGACGGCCAATGCCGGCAGTGGCCACCCCGGCGGCTCCCTGTCAGCCGTGGAGCTTATGACCAGCGTTTTCCATAATCATATGCGCCTGGACCCTAAAAATCCTAAATGGGAGGATCGGGACCGTTTTGTCCTGAGCAAGGGCCACAGCGCCCCCTGCTACTATGCGGTTTTGGCCAGCCTCGGCTTCATTGACCGCGCCGAGTACGCCAATTTCCGCCAGCTCCACAGCATCCTCCAGGGTCACCCGGACTGCAAGAAGGTCCCCGGCGTAGACGCCTCCACCGGCTCCCTGGGCCAGGGCTGCTCCATCGCCGTGGGCATGGCTCTGGGTGCCAAGAAGCTGGGCAAGGACACCCAGGTGTTCACCCTTTTGGGCGATGGTGAGTGCCAGGAAGGCCAGATCTGGGAGGCTTTCATGTCCGCTGCCCACTATCACCTGGATAACCTCACCGTCATCATCGACAACAACGGCCTGCAGATCGACGGCAGCAACGACGAGGTCATGTCTCTGGGCGACCTACCCGCTAAGATCAAGGCCTTTGGTTTTGATTTGTACGAGATCGACGGACACGACCTGGACGCCATCGAAAAGGCCCTGACCGCGCCCCACACCCCCGGCGTGCCCAAGTGCATCCTGGCCCACACGGTCAAGGGCAAGGGCGTTTCCTTTATGGAAAATCAGGTGGGCTGGCACGGCAAGGCGCCCAACGCCGAGCAGCGTCAGCAGGCTTTGCAGGAATTGGAGGACTGAGACCATGTGTGAAAAAATTGCGACCCGCGAGGCTTACGGCAAGGCTTTGGTAGAGCTGGGCGCCGTCAATGATAAAGTTGTGGTGCTGGATGCCGACCTGGCCGGCGCCACTATGACCAAGCATTTCAAAGCCGCCTATCCCGACCGCTTCTTCGACTGCGGTATTGCCGAGTGCAACATGATGGACATCGGTGCCGGCCTTTCCACCATGGGCCTCATCCCCTTCTGCTCCACCTTTGCCATGTTCGGCGCAGGCCGCGCCTATGAGCAGATCCGCAACTCCATCGCCTACCCCAAGTTCAATGTGAAGATCTGCTGCTCCCACGCCGGCGTGTCCGTGGGCGAGGACGGCGGCAGCCACCAGTGCCTGGAGGACATCGGCCTCATGCGCCTGATTCCCGGCATGACGGTCATCGTCCCCGCCGATGCCAAGGAAGCCCGTAAGGCCACCTTGGCCCTGGCTGAGTTCCGGGGCCCCGCCTATATGCGCACCGCCCGCCTGGCTACCCCTGTGTTCGAGGAGGACTATCCCTTCGAGATCGGCAAGGCCAACGTCCTCCGGGATGGCAAGGATGTGGCTGTGTTTGCCTGCGGTCTGATGGTCGCCGAGGCCCTGGAGGCCGCTAAACTCCTGGCCGCCGACGGCATCGACGCCGCCGTCATCAATATCCACACCATCAAGCCCATTGACGCCGCCTGCGTCACCGAGTACGCCCAAAAGTGCGGCAAGGTGGTCACTGTGGAGGAGCACAGCGTCATCGGCGGCCTGGGCGACGCCGTGGCCGAGGTGCTTATGGGCAAGGTCAACTGTAAGTTTAAGAAGATCGGCGTGAACGACCAGTTCGGTCAGTCCGGCAAAGCTCAGGATGTCCTGCGGGAATATGGCCTCACCGGCGATCAGATTGCGGCGAGCATCAAAGCCGCTCTGTAAAACCCCGTAATAGAGTAAAAAATCCCGACGAAGCCATTCGTCGGGATTTTTGCATATAAACATATAAATATGTATTTTTATGCACGTGGATGCGCCTTTTGATACACATCCTTCAGCTGCTTTTTCACAATGTGCGTATAGATCTGCGTGGAGGAAATGTCTGCGTGGCCCAGCATCTCCTGAATGGAGTGCAGATCCGCTCCGTTTTCCAGCAAATGCGCGGCAAAGGAATGGCGCAGCATGTGGGGCGTGATATCCTTTTTAATCTCCGCCTTCTCCTGGTAATATTTGATGATCTTCCAAAATCCCTGCCGGGTCATGCGCTCGCCGTTCATGTTTACAAACAGCGCCTTCTCCTCATCGCTGGATACGATCCGCTCCCGGATGTGCGTCACATAGTCCTGCAGCGCCTTCACTGCGCCGGGATACAGCGGGATGCTCCGCTCCTTGCCTTTGCTCCGGCAAACCACCAGCCCGGCCGGCAGATTCAGGTCGTCCACGTCCAGGCTGATAAGCTCCGAGACCCGTATGCCGGTAGCATACAGCAGCTCCAGCATGGCATGGTCACGGAAGCCCTTTTCGTCCACGCATTTCGGCTGCTCCAGAAACAGCTCCACCTCTTTGTTGGTGAGGATCTCCGGGTACTTTCTCTGCACCTTTTTCGCCTTCAGCGCGCTGGTGGGGTTTGTTTTTATGTAACCCTTGGTACACATATATGAATAAAACGACTTGGCCGATGCCATAAACCGGCTCATAGTGGCCTGGGACTTCCCCAACTGCTCCAGCCCTGCCAGATATTCCTGCAGCATGGAATTCTTCGCCCGCTTCAAGTCCGATCTTTTCTGCTGCAGCCACTGCTGATACTGCGTCAAATCGCGCATATAGGAGCTGACAGTGTTGGCGGATACATGCTTTTCCGTTTTAAGATAGCCGCAGTATTGATCCAGATAATCCGTCACACTCTCACCTCCTTAAGAAATATATTGCAGCGCAAAGGCCGCCAAACGCGGAACAAACGTCAGTTCACACAGGACCCCCAGCACTAATATGGCCGGGATCAAAAAAAGGAAACGAAATGTCCTTTCCTGCACGGCCCGTCTGCCCCGTACCGTGGTCCTGCTGCTGCGCCCGGCGGATCTCCCCTTGCTGAGCACAGCCAAATACAGCGCACACGGCAAAACAAATAACGCCCGAACGCCTAAAACACATACGGAGATCAGCACACCGTCCCGGCCCAGTGCTATAGAAAAGCAGGTCACAGCATAGGAGAGGAAAAAACCCTCCGCCATAAATAAACCGCAAAAAAAATAAACGGAGTGACGGACCCAGCCCAGTAAAAAAACAGCGCACGGCATCCGATAATAAGCCGCGACCACCCCCAAAATAGAAGCAGCCGTTATAGAACTTCCGGATGCAAGGGCCTGCGCATACTTTTGCAGATAAGAGCTGATCTCCGTATTTACACCGGAGGCTTTACCGGAAAAGATCCCGCCGACCACCCCCAGGATGTACGCGGCACTGAACAGCACCACCCAGGGATCCGGCTGAAATTTTTTCTGGCTCCCGCTTACCAAACGACCTTCTCTCATGTAACACTCACCTCTCTGCATATCTATGAGACAAGCGTGACATTTAGAAGAAAACATCTATACTATAAGCCCAAAAAGCCAAAAGGGCAAGGGCTTTGCGGCATATTTTTATTTTTCTATATTTATGTCAAAATATTATGTAAACTTTATTATGTAAACCGTATAAACTCGACATTTCTCTGTAAGATCACGGCATGCATTTCCCCAAATATAGGCACTGCCCGCATAGCGGGGCACAATATCTTGCGCTCTTGAAAAAATCCATCGAACTCGGCTTCGGAATTCAAAAAAATCGAAACTTTTTCTATTTTTGTCAGATTTGACTATTGACGCCCTTTGCGTCTTCTTTTCCTCGCCGTTCCTTTCTTTTTACCGGGTCGCCTTCTCCCTTCCGGAAGCATTGCCGCCAGCGCGCTTCCCGCCACTATACAGATCGTAATATACCACCCATTCTCCCCAAAGTTTCGGTCGCTCCCCACGGTCAACGCCGCTCCCCACACAGCAATATACAGCAGCCCGGCCTGGGCCAGTGCGTGAAATATCCGTCCCTGCTGTGTTTTGCTCAGGGCCACTCTGCTCCCTGCCAGAGCAGCAAGCAGCCATACCGCGCATATCCAGGTCCGCTCCCCCTCACCTGTCAGGATCTCCCTGCTCTCCAATACCGCCCCCAGCGCTGCCCCACCTACGCAGATGACAATGCTGAGCAGCAGTCCCAGCCCTACATTTTTGTGGATCCATGTGCGAATCTGCATATAAAAAGCCTCCCCCAATCATGCTGTTTCAGCATATTGGGAGAGGCTTATTTTTATGATGAAATTACTCTTCGGTCTTGTTCTCTTCCGCAGGAGCAGCTTCCTCAGCAGGCTTCTGAGCTTCTTCCTTCACTTCCTCAGTGGCGGGAGCGGTTTCCTCAGCCTGCTTCTCAGCAGTCTTCTTGCTGCGGCGGGGCGCGGCAGCAGCGGCAGCCTGTTCATCCAGCGTGCCCACAGAGCCGATGGCGGACTTCAGGAACTCAACGCGGACACGGTCCTCACTGGTCTCAATAACGACCGTGCGGTCAGTAATGGCGACCACGCGGCCATAAACGCCGCCGATGGTGGTCAGCCAGTCGCCCTTCTTCAGGGAGCTGCGCATTTCCTCGGCCTGCTTTTTGCGCTTGTTCTCGGGACGGATCAGCAGGAAATAGAAGATGGCCAGCATCACAACGATCATCAGAATGGAAGTCATTCCGCCGCCGCTGGAGGTAGTGCTGGAGCTGGACGCATAAGCAATTTCAAACATGGGTCATAATCTCCTTTTTTACAATATGATTGTATTATACAGAATCATGCAGAACTTTGCAAGACCTTTTCCCATCGTTCACAGATTCTTTTTAAACCTTTTGTGCTAACTTCGTGCTGTACTCCGCCCGGAAGGCCGCAAACTGTCCCTCGTCCAGGGCATCCCGGATCTTCTGCGCCAATTTATTATAAAAATACAGGTTATGCATCACGGCCAGCCGCATGGCAAGTATCTCCTCCGCCGCAAAAAGATGCCGGACATAAGCGCGGCTGAAGTTTTTGCACACCGGGCAGTCGCACTGGGGATCAATGGGGCCATCATCCAGCTTGTACTTGGCGTTTTTGATATTCAGCGTACCCTGCCAGGTAAAGAGCTTCCCGTGCCGGGCGTTTCGCGCCGGCATCACGCAGTCAAAGAAGTCCACGCCCCGAGCCACACCCTCAATGATATTGCTGGGTGTCCCCACGCCCATAAGATACCGGGGCTTGTCCGCAGGCATGTACGGCTCCACGGCCTCGATGATCTGGTACATGGTCTCCGTGGGCTCCCCCACCGCCAGTCCGCCGATGGCGTAGCCGTCGCAGTCCAGCTTGGCGATCTCCTGCATGTGCCAGATACGCAGGTCCGGGAAGGTGGCCCCCTGGTTAATGCCGAATAGCATCTGCCCCGGATTCACGGTGTCCGGCAGCCCGTTGAGGCGGTCATGCTCTTTTTTACACCGCTCCAGCCACCGCAGCGTCCGCTCACAGCTGGCCTTGGCGTACTCATAAGTGGCCGGATTTTCCACACATTCGTCAAAGGCCATGGCGATGTCCGAGCCCAGGTTGGACTGGATGCGCATACTCTCCTCCGGTCCCATGAAGATGCGGTGCCCATCCAGATGAGAGGCAAAGGTCACCCCCTCCTCCTTGATCTTGCGCAGGCTGGCCAGAGAAAACACCTGAAACCCGCCGGAGTCCGTCAGGATCGGCCCGTCCCACCGCATGAAGCGGTGCAGGCCGCCCATCTGCTTCACCACGTCATCGCCGGGCCGCAGATGCAGGTGGTAGGTATTGGACAGCTCGATCTGGCAGCCGATGTCCTTCAGATCAAAGGCACTGAGCCCACCCTTGATGGCCGCCTGGGTGCCCACATTCATAAACACCGGCGTCTGTACCACGCCGCCATGGGCACACCGAAACTCGCCCCGCCGGGCATTTCCCTCTTTTTTAATGACCTTAAACATGGATAAACTCCTCAAAATACGAATTCCAATCACATAGGTGATGTAAACCACAAATAGCCCAAAACGATGATCCCGATCACCATAATCGCGGTAATTGCTATGAACGGCGTCCATTTGCTGCTTTTTCTGCCTTTTGTAAACGCAAAAATATCTAACACCAGTAATATCAAATAGAGTATTGCCGCATATCCGGTAAATCCCATATCGTCCTCCTCCAATATCAGTGGATGAACATCGCATCGCCGAAGGAGAAGAAGCGGTATCTCTCCCGCACGGCTTCCTCATAAGCCCGCAAGACATTCTCCCGCCCCGCAAGAGCGGAAACCAGCATGATGAGCGTAGACTCCGGCAGGTGGAAATTGGTGATCAGCGCGTCCAGGACCTTAAACTTATACCCCGGATAGATAAAAATATTGGTCCACCCAGCTGAGGCGCGCATGGTCCCGTCCTCCCCTGCCCAGGATTCCACTGTTCGGCAGGAGGTGGTCCCTACGCAGATGACCCGGCCTCCGTTTTTCTTCGTCTCGTTGATTAGGTCCGCCGTTTCCTGGGGGATCACGCAGTATTCGCTGTGCATCAGGTGGTCTGTAATGTCATCTTCCTTTACAGGCCGGAAAGTACCCAGCCCCACATGGAGCGTCACATAGCCCACCTTCACGCCCATCTCCTGCACCTTCTGCAGCAACTCCTCCGTGAAATGCAGACCCGCCGTAGGGGCCGCAGCCGATCCTACCACCTTGGAGTATACTGTCTGATACCGCTCCCGGTCCTGCAGCTCCTCCTTGATATAGGGCGGCAGGGGCATTTTTCCCAGCCGGTCCAACACCTCCAGAAAGATACCCTCATAGTCAAATTTCACCAGCCGGTTTCCGCCCTCCAGCACTTCGGTCACTTCCGCCGTCAGCTCTCCGTCGCCGAAGCTGAGCTTCGCCCCCTGGCGCAAATGCTTTCCCGGCCGCACCAGGCACTCCCAGGTCTTCTCCCCCCGGTCAATAAGCAGCAGCACCTCGCAGGCGCCGCCCCCCGGCAGCCGCTGACCCAGAAGCCGCGCCGGCAGCACCCGGGAGTCGTTCAGAATCAGGCAGTCGCCCGCTCGCAGATACGCCGGCAGGTCGTAAAAATGCCTGTGCTCCCAGGCACCGCTGTTTTTATCCAGCACCAGCAGCCGAGATGCGTCCCGCTTTTCAATAGGTGTCTGTGCGATCAGTTCCTGGGGCAGATCAAAATTAAAATCACTTGTTTTCATGTTGTCTCATTCCAGTTCTTCATATTGATTCCATTTCATGTTATTATACTATATCCTTCGCCCATTTTCAAGAAAAAAGGCTCTCCGCCGCAGCGAAGAGCCCTTTCATAGTCCGATTTTACATATATGCTCTGTGGAAGATTTTCTTCCCCTTCTTGATGATCACGCCGTCGCCGCTGAGGGCATCCCTGTCAAAGGCCACATCGATGGACGTGACCTTCGCGTCATTGACGCTGACGCCGCCCTGCTGCACCAGCCGCCGGGCCTCGCTGTTGGACGCGCACAGTCCGCACTCCACCAGCAGTGCCATAATGCCGATCTTGCCGTCTGCCAGCTTCTCTGCTGCGATTTGGGTAGCCGGCATATGCGTGGCGTCCCCCTTACCGGAGAACAGTGCCCGAGACGCCTCCCGGGCCTTGTCTGCCTCCTCCTGGCTGTGTACCAGCTTCGTCAGCTCGTAGGCCAGGATATCCTTGGCCTCGTTGAGCTTGGCGTCCTTCCAGTCGGCCATGGCGTCGATCTCCTCCAGGGGCAGGAAGGTCAGCATCCGCAGGCACTTAATAACATCCGCGTCGTCCACGTTCCGCCAGTACTGGTAGAACTCAAAGGGGCTGGTCTTGTTGGGATCCAGCCACACGGCGCCGGAGGCAGTCTTGCCCATCTTCTTGCCCTCGGAATTCAGCAGCAGATTGATGGTCATAGCGTGGGCGTCCTTGCCCAGCTTACGGCGAATCAGCTCCGTGCCGCCCAGCATGTTGGACCACTGATCATTGCCGCCAAACTGCATGTTGCACCCATAGTGCTGGAACATGTAGTAGAAGTCGTAGCTTTGCATAATCATGTAGTTAAACTCCAGGAAGCTCAGGCCCTTCTCCATGCGCTGCTTGTAGCACTCGGCCCGCAGCATATTGTTCACGGAGAAGCAGGCGCCTACCTCCCGCAGCAGCTCAATGTAATTCAGCGGCATCAGCCACTCGGAGTTATACAGCATCAGCGCCTTGTCGTCGGAGAAATCAATAAACTTCTCCATCTGGCGCTTGAAGCACTCGGCGTTGTGTACGATGTCCTCCCGGGTGAGCATCTTGCGCATGTCCGTCCGCCCGGAGGGGTCACCGATCATGGTGGTGCCATCGCCGATCAAGGCGATGGGCTTGTTCCCGGCCATCTGCAGCCGCTTCATCAGGCACAGAGCCATAAAGTGCCCCACATGCAGCGAATCCGCCGTGCAGTCAAATCCAATGTAGAAGGTTGCCTTTCCGTTGTTCACCATTTCGCGGATCTCGTCTTCGTTGGTCACTTGGGCGATGAGTCCCCGGCCAACCAACTCCTCATAAATACCCATGTCTCTTTGTTCCTTTCTTCTGTGAATTTTGTTCCGACAGGAGAAAAACGCCCCCTGTCTCCATAGACAGAGGGCGATGTAAAAATCGCGGTACCACCTCATATTCGCCGCAGCCTCACGGTCAGCGGCCTCACTGGGTGTCAGACACCCAAACGCTGTAACGGGCGCACCCGACACATTCCTACTGGGACCTCCGTCCGTTTGGAAGGCAGCTCCGGGATGTATTCGCCGCCTCTCCCCTCTTCTCCTCGCACCGCCCGGAGTCTCTCTTGGCAGGGGTCAAAAAGCGCTACTTCTTCCCTTCAGCACTGTGGTATATGAAATTATTTACCATTATATTAAACGGTTTCGCATTTGTCAACCGTTTCTCACACGGTTTTTTTGAATTTCTCCGCCGCTGCCAGCAGCTCCTCGGCCCCGTCCAGCATGGTCTGGGAGAGCTGCTCACCGCCGGTGAGCCTTGCCAGCTCCTCCCGGCGCTGCTGCCGGGAAAGCTCCTGCACCTTTGTGAAGGTCCGTCCATCGCGCACGCCCTTTTCCACAGAAAAATGGGTGTCCGCCATGGCCGCGATCTGGGGCAGATGGGTCACGCACAGCACCTGTTTTTTCCGGGAGATGCGGGCCATCTTCTCCGCCACCTTCTGGGCCGCCCGGCCGGAAACACCGGTGTCCACCTCGTCAAACACCATGGTCCCGATGCGCTCCTGCTGGGAAAATACGTTTTTCATAGCCAGCATAATGCGGGCCAGTTCGCCGCCGGAGGCGATCTTCTGAATAGGCCGCAGGTCCTCACCCAGATTGGCCGACATCAAAAACCGCACCTCGTCTATGCCGCTGGCATCCGGCTTTTTCTCCTGAAAATCCACCACAAACCGGATCGCGCCCATGTTCAGCTCCTGCAGTTCTGTCAAAATCCGCTGCTCCAGTTCCTTGGCCACGGTCTTGCGCTGCCGAGACAGTTCCTTAGCCGCCGCCATGACCTCTTCCCTTGCCTTTTCCTCCTGCTTTTTTAGGTGCGCCAGGGTGTCATCGGCATAAGCCATTTCATCCAGCTCCTGGCGGCACTTCTCCAGATAGTCCAGCATCTCCTCCACCGTGGCGCCGTACTTCTTTTTCAGCCGATACAGCAGGTCGCACCGGCTCTCTACCGCGTCCAGTTCTCCCGGAGCAAAGTCAAACTCGTCCTTTTTGTCCTGCACCGTGTAGGCAATGTCATACAAGTCGCTGTATATCCCCTCCAGCCGGTCGTGGAGCTCTGAAAAGCTCTCACTCAAATTCCGTACCGAGGCCAAATGCTCCTGGGCCTGCCGCAGCAGCGACAGAGCGCCCTGGTCGCTGTCTCCCCCGTTCAGGCAGAAGTCAGCCCCCTGCAGAGCGGAGATGAATTTCTCGCTGTTGCGCAGAAGATTCCGCCGCTCATTCAGTTCTTCGTCCTCGCCCGGCTGCAATTTAGCCCGCTCCAGCTCCGCGATTTGAAACCGCAGCGAGTCCATCCGCCGCTCCTTCTCCGCCTCGTTCATTTCCAGGTCGGAAATTTTCTTCCGGATGTCCTGCAAAACAGAAAACCTCTCAGAATAAGCGGCCTGTAAAGGCTCATACCTTCCGTACTGATCCAGATATAAAATGTGCTGCGTCTCGTCCAAAAGCTGCTGGCCGTCGTGCTGACCGTGGATGTTCAGCAGGCGGCTTCCCAGGGTGCGCAGCTGGGTCACGGTCATGGGCCGCCCGTTGCAGCGGCACACATTCTTCCCGTCCGTGTAAATTTCCCGCTGCAAAAGCCACTCCTCCGCGTCCTCCACGCCCAGGTCCTCTCCCAGTCCCTGGGGGATGTGGGAAAACACCGCGCTCACAAAGGCATGGTCGGCCCCGGTGCGGATCAGCTCCCGGGAAGCCCGCTGACCTAAAACGGCGCTGAGGGCATCAATAACAATGGACTTGCCCGCGCCCGTTTCGCCCGTCAGGGCGTTAAATCCGGGCCGAAAGGCAATGTCCGCCTGCTCAATGATGGCAATATTCTCAATATGCAGCAGATCAAGCATATTGTGCTCCCTTCGTTTCAGCTCAGCATCGCCTTGATGCCGGCGGCAAGCTCCACTGCGCTCTCGTTATCGCGCATGATCAGCAGCACCGTGTCATCTCCGGCCAGGGTGCCGATAAGCTGATCTATTTTCATGCCGTCCAGCGCGGCGGCCGCGCCGTTGGCCAGGCCCACCATGGTGTGCAGGACCACCAGATTCTGCGCATAGTCGACCTTCATGATGCTTTCCCGGAAGATGGTCTGCTGCTTGTTGGCAATGTTGATCTTGTTCCCGTGGTCGGAGACCGCGTAGCGGTATTTCCCCTGGCCGGCGGGTGCCTTTACCAGATGCAGCTGCTTGATATCCCGGGAAATGGTTGCCTGGGTGGCCACAAAGCCCCGCTGCTCCAGCAGAGAAAGAAGCTGCTCCTGGGTCTCCACCACCTCATCGGTGATAATGGATAAAATCGTTTTTTGACGGTCATTTTTCATATTTAGCAGCCTCCATAGCCATCTTTTTGTCCAAAATCTCGCAAAAACTCTTTTTTGACAGGCGTACCAGCTTCATAGAGTGGCCGGAGAGCTTCGCCTGAACGATGTCATTATTTTTCAGTGAAAAGGCCTTGCCGCCGTCGGAAGAGAGATACACAAATTTCCGGTTGGCATCCGGTGCCTTTACATGGATCACGTGGGACGGATCCAGCACATAGCTGCTGGACCGGGTGGAATGGGGACAAATGGGGCTTATCAGGATATTCCGGGCCGTAGGCTCCACAATAGGGCCACCGGTGGCCATGGAATACCCCGTGGAGCCGGTGGGCGTAGAGATCACAACGCCGTCGCCTCCTACCCGGGTCAAAAATCCCTCCTCCGTGTAGATCTCCAGCCGCACCACCCTGGCGATGGAGCCCTTGGAGATCACCGCGTCATTCAGGGCGATGGTACTGTACACCGTTCTGCCGTCCCGCACCACGGATACATCCAGCATCATGCGGTCCTCAATGGTGAGGTCCCAGTTTTTCAAGTCCCGCAGCCGCTCCAGCTCATCCGGCTCCAGCTCCGACATAAAGCCCAAGCTCCCCAGGTTGATGCCCAGCACCGGCACCCGGTTCATGGCCACCGTCTTAGCCAGATGCAGGATGGTGCCATCGCCGCCGAAGGCAATCAGAAGATCGGCGTTTTTGATCTCCCGGTCCAGCTGCTGAATAGGCACCCCCAGCTCTGCGCCGTACCCCTCCTTCTGAAAAGGCAGGCAGACCACCGTATGAAAGCCCTCCTGGTCCAGGATCTCCTTAGACCGGGCGGCCACCGCCATATTCTTGTCTCTGTACGGGTTGGGACATAGGATGATTTTTTTCGGCTTACTCATGTTCGTTTACTCCTTCAAGGCGGTGTGGGACGCCTCCACGATGGCACTCAGGTCCACGGCTGCGTCCGGCTCCTCACTTTTGCGCAGAAAGCCCAAATACTCAATATTTCCCTCGGGCCCGCGTATGGGAGAATAAGTAATTCCAAGCACTGTAAAGTTGTTTTCCTTTGCATGTATCAAGAAGTGCTCCAGCACCTCCAGATGTACGGTGGGATCCCGGACAACGCCTTTTTTCCCCACTTTTTCCCGCCCGGCTTCAAACTGGGGCTTAATAAGGCAGGCGATCTCGCCCCCCTCCCGCAAAAGCCCATACAGGGCGGGAAAAATCAGCTTGAGGGAAATAAACGACACATCAATGGACGCAAAATCCAGCTCCTCCGGGATCTGCTCATGGGTCAGATATCGGGCGTTGGTCCGCTCCATGCACACCACCCGCGGATCGTTGCGCAGCTTCCAGTCCAGCTGACCGTAGCCCACATCCACGGCGTACACTTTCTTTGCGCCGTTTTGCAGCATGCAGTCCGTAAAGCCGCCGGTGGAGGCACCGATGTCGGCGCAAATTTTGCCCTCCAGGGTCAGGGGGAAGGTCTGCATGGCCTTTTCCAGCTTCAGACCGCCCCTGCTTACATATTGTAAGGTCGCACCACGGATCTCGATCTGCGCATCATTGGCAACCGCTGTGCCCACCTTGTCCACTCTTTGGCCGTTCACGAACACAATGCCGCTCATGATGGTAGCCTGTGCCTTCTGCCGGGAGTCCAGCAGGCCCCTTTCCGTCAAAAGCACATCCAGCCTTGTCTTATTGCTCATGCAGCGCCTCCTCAATGGCCGCGGCCACACCGGGCCCGTCCAGCTTCAGTGCATGGTAAAGCTGCTCTACGCTGCCCTCTGTTGGCAGCACCGAGCCACAATTTTTTAAAATCAACTTGTCCGGCTTCACTCCGGCCTCCAGAGCCAGAGCTGCCACCCGCTGGCCCACGCAGCCGGAATCTACGCAGTCCTCCAGCACTAAAAGCCGCTCGGTGCCTACCAGCATCCGGGAGACTTCTTCCGGGCTCAAGGGAGCGATCCGGTTGAGCTTCAGCACCCGGGTGGCGATCCCTCTTTTATCCAGGATATCCGCCGCTTCCAATGCCTGATTCACCAGGATCCCGTAGGTCAGAATGGTAAAGTCAGCCCCGTCCCGAAGCTGCGTAAATGTTTCCAGGGGCGCGCACTGCCGATATACTTTTTCCGCGCCGCGGGGGTACCGGATAGTCACCGGACCTGCCGCGGAAAGCGCGCCGTAGCGCAGCATTTCCTTCAGCTCACCGAAGCTGGAGGGGCACAAAACCGTCATTCCCGGCACCTGGGACAAAAAGCCAGGGTCAAAGCAGCCGTGGTGTGTCTGGCCGTCCGCCCCCACCAGTCCGGCCCGGTCTACGCAGAAAACCGCATGGAGATCATCCAGAGAAATATCGTGAATGAGCATATCGAAGCCCCGCTGCAAAAAGCTGGAATACACAGCAAAAACCGGGATCAGACCCTGCTTTGCCATGCCGCCCGCCATGGCCACCGCATGGCCCTCGGCGATACCCACATCGAAAAAACGATCGGGAAATTCCTTGGCAAATCGGGACAGACCCGTGCCGGAGGTCATGGCTGCGGTAATAGCGCAAATGCGGTTATCTTCCCGGGCCAGCTCCACAAGAGACTCGCCGAAAACCGAGGAAAAAGAGGGTTTGCTCCGCCCCAGCGGCTTGCCTGTCGCCGGGTCAAAGGGCGGCGTACCGTGGAACCGCTCCGGGTCCTGCCGGGCGTAGGAGTAGCCACGGCCCTTCTCTGTAAGCACATGGAGCAGCACGGGCCCGTTTTTCTCCTTGGCCCAGGTGAGCATTTGGGTAAGCTTCTGCACATCGTGGCCGTTTACAGGGCCCATGTAGGAAAAGCCCATTTTTTCAAACATGGTGCTTTCGGGCAGGAGATTGCTCTTGAGCCAGTGCTTCACATGGGAGCTGGCATTATACAGATGTTTTTTGGCGGGAGAGTCTCCCTGAAGCTTATCCTTATACCATCGTTTAAAATTATTGTATCCCTCCTCGGAGCGGAGACGGGACAGGTGGCGGCTGAGACCGCCCACATTGGCGTCGATAGACATACCGTTATCATTGAGAATAACGATCATGGGCTCTCCGGAGGCGCCGGCATCGTTGAGCCCCTCGAAGCTGAGGCCGCCGGTCATGGCACCGTCGCCGATCAGGGCGATAACGCTGTAATCCTCGTGGAGCAAGGTTCGGGCGTGGGCCATGCCCAAGGCCACAGAAACGGAGTTGGAGGCGTGGCCTGCGACGAAGGCATCATGCTCACTCTCATAGGGCTTGGGAAAGCCCGAAAGACCGCCCAACTGCCGCAGGGTATGAAACAGCGACTGTCGCCCGGTCAAAATCTTATGGCAGTAGCACTGGTGGCCCACATCAAAGACCAGGCGGTCCCTAGAGGTGTCGAACACACGGTGAATGGCCACCGTCAGCTCCACGACCCCCAGATTAGAGGCCAGGTGGCCGCCGGTTTTCGACACATTTTCTACCAAAAAAGCCCGCAGTTCCCGGCAAAGCTGGTCCACTTGGGCACTATTCAATAGTTTTATATCTTCCGGATCACGGATCTTTTCTAAAATCAAGGTAAATTCCCCCGTTAACGGAACAGGTGCAGCGCGTTCATGATGCGTGCCACACGGTACACGACCTTGGTACTGTCGTTGATGGCGATGGGCTTGCAGGCGGCCTTACCGCCGATGGTGAGGCCCGAGATCAGCGCTGTGACACCGATGGAGACCAGGATGCTGTGGAGGTTAAAATTCTGCTGCAGCTCCACTACGATCACCGCCGCCGTGGAGCCGCTGACGATGCCGCAGATATCCCCCACCACATCGTTACAGAGGGAGGAGACACGGTTGGACATATTCAGCAGGCGGATGGCCTCCCGTCCCCCCTTTTCCCCATGGGCTGCCATGGAGTGGAAGGGCTTGGGATCCGCCGCCGTGACGGCTACGCCGATCATATCAAAAACAATACCGAGAAGAATGAAAATGACAAGAACCAGAATGGGAATCCAGAGACCGCTGTCCTCCAATACCGCCGAGGAGCAAAAGCTCATAACGGCAGAAAGGGCCACCGCGATCAGAAAAACGCGCAGGGGCCACCGGTCCTTGGATTTTTTGTTTTTATTTGGGTCAGCCAAAAATATCCCTCACTTATTAAGAATAAAAAGCTGAATGACGGCAGCACCAATGGTAAATCTTACGGCTTAGGTACGGGTTGGATTTCCCCGCGGCTTACCTCTCGTTGCCGATCAGGCGGTTTCCCATTAAACTCCGCGCTGCGGTGTTACCCTCCGCAGGACCCGACTGCCACTTAGTCCGCACTGCAACCCCACTGGTGCCCTTTATGGGACAGCCTAGGTGATTTCCACTGCAGTCAAACCGTCTCTTAGCCTCTTTTGCAGAGGGGGTTTCAGAGGAATATCGGACAGCATCCCTGGCCGGGGACGCTTCCGCTTGGCTCCCTCATTCACCCACTCCACGCAAGGCAGGCTACTCTGCACACAGCGTTCACAGCACGAGGGCTGGGTAGCACCGCATTGCAGGTTCTCAATCTGCTTCGTACACAGGTCGCTTACCACCAGGGGAGTACGCCTATGCACAAGAGCAGGTCTCCACGAAAGCAGGGTCGGGACTTCCATGCCATTGGAAGGCGCCCTGAATCCGCAGGTGTGGTATTTGGCCACACCTCCCTCCAGCACCCACCCCAAACTGGGCGTAAGAAGCAAGCACCAGAGACTTCACAGTTGTGCCCTTAAAGGGATTTTTAGGCCCCTCTTACAAGGCGGCAGATCTGACTAGGATACTGCACCGTCATTCAGTGATTTATTATTTTACCACACTTTATTCAACTTTTCAATAGAAATATACAAACTGAACGGGAATGAAACGGTGGTGCATGGGAGAGTGGAAAGGGGAAAGATGGGAACGGATTGCCACAGCCAGTTTGCGAACTGGCTTCGCAATGACAGGGGGGTTTATATGGGGCAGCGGGCCGTGGGGGACGCCGTCCCCTACTACGGAGGGAATGCGGTAGGGGGCGGACGAGATTGTATAAAAAAGGACCCCCTGAGTGTGAAACAGGGGATCCTTTCAAGGTTATCTTTATTTATCGCGGCCCACCATGCGGTCGGCCAGCTCCCAGAGGAAGTCGTGGTCAGGAATATCGCGGATGGCCTCCTTGGCGGCGGCGGTACATCTTTCCACCTCCCGGGCGCAGCCCTCCAAGCCTTTGAGGTTTACATAAGTGATCTTGCCCTCCTCCTTATCCGAGCCAATGGGCTTGCCGAACACGGCTTCATCGCCCATAACGTCCAGCATATCGTCCCGGATCTGGAAGGCCAGGCCCAGCTGGTCGGCGAATTTCACCGCCTGCTGGCGCCAATAGATGGGCATATTGGCCGCAACGCATCCCAGCTCCGCCGCAGCGGAGATCATCACGCCGGTTTTCAGCCGGTTTAAGGTGGTAAGGCCCGCTTCATCCTCCACATGGCAGACGGTATCCAGCACCTGCCCGGCCACCATACCGTCGGCGCCGCAGGCCTTGGCGAGAAGCAGGGCCGCCTCAATGCGGTTGTCGGCAGAAAGGCCACGGGCCTGGAGAATGAGACGGAAAGCCTCCGGCTGCATGGCATCCCCGGCCAGGACAGCCAGGGTTTCGCCGTAGACCTTGTGGTTGGTGGGCTTGCCACGGCGCAGATCGTCGTCGTCCATGCAGGGCAGGTCATCGTGGATCAGCGAATAATTATGCACAAGCTCCAGGGCGCAGGCATAGGGCAAGGCCAGGTGCCAGTCAATGCCGCCCAGACGGGCAAACTCCAGCGTCAGCACCGGGCGGATGCGCTTGCCCCCGGCCAAAAGGCTATAGCGGATGGACTCCTGAAGGCGCCCGTAGGGCTTGTCCCCGGGAGTGAAAATGCTGTCTAAATAGGTCTCGATGGCCTGCTGATAGGCGCTGTATTGCTGCTGATAGTCCATTATTCCTCGTCCTCCATTACGAAATTCTCTTCCACAGGGGCGCCATCGGGACCCTTGGTGAGCTTGACCACCTTTTGCCGGGCGGTATCCAGCTCCTTTTGGCAGGCGGCCAAGAGCTTGCTGCCCTCCGTGAAAAGCGTCAGGGATTCGCCCAAGGTAGCGTCTCCCTGCTCCAGGAGGGAAACGATCTCCTCCAGGCGGGCCATATTTTCCTCAAAGCTCTGTTTTTTCATGTTCTACTCCCCTTTTCGTTACGGTACATGCCAGTTCTCCCTCCGCCAGGCGCAGGTCGATGGTCTCCCCTATCTCCGCCTGGCCGCTGCTGCGCAGGACGGATCCGTCCCGCTTCTGGGCCACGCAATAGCCCCGGGACAGGACCCGCAGGGGGCTCATGGCATCCAGGGATGCGGCGGCGTGGGTGAAGCGGCGGGTATGCTTTTCCAAAATGCGATCCATAGCGGCGGAAAGCTTTTCCTGGGTAAGATCCAGCTGCATGCTGCGGTCGGCCCAAAAGGCCATGGGATCCTTCAGGACACGCTTATTTTCCAGGTCGGAGAGGCGCTGGGCGCAGCGGTCTATTTTATGCAGCTGGCTCCTGCTCATGCGCAAAGACAGGTCCTGCAGCCGGCGGCGAAGCTCCGCCTGGTCCGGCACGGCGATCTCGGCGGCATTGGAGGGCGTGGAGGCCCGGCGGTCCGCCACATAGTCGGAAATGGTCACATCCGGCTCATGGCCCACGGCGGAGATGACCGGGATCTGAGAGCGATAGATGGCCTGGGCCACCTCCTCCTCATTGAAGGCCCACAGGTCCTCCACCGAGCCGCCACCCCGGCCCACGATGAGCACATCGGACAGGTGATAGCGGTTTGCGTAGGCGATAGCCCCGGCGATCTCCCGGGCTGCTCCCTCTCCCTGCACCCGCACCGGCAGCAGCAAAACCTTCGCCAGAGGGAAACGCCGCCGGAGGATACGGATCATATCGTGGACCGCCGCCCCGGCGGGGCTGGTGACCACGCCGATACGAAGTGGATAGGCCGGCAGGGGCTTTTTATGCGCAGCGTCAAACAGGCCCTGCCCGTGGAGCCGCTGCTTCAGCTGCTCGAAGGCAACATGCAGGTCACCCAGACCGTCGGAGACCAATCGGGCGCAGTAGAGCTGATAGCCGCCGTCCCGGGGGTAGACGCTGATCTTGCCGGAGGCCACCACCTTCATGCCGTTTTCCGGGCGAAAACGGAGATACCGGGCCGAGCCGGCAAACATCACGCAGCGCAGGGCGCTCTCCCCGTCCTTGAGGGTGAAATAGTGGTGGCCGGAGGGATAGACCTTGTAGTTGGAAATTTCGCCCCGGACCAGCAGGTCACTGAGTGCGGGCTGGCTGTCTATAAGCTGCTTGACCATCTGGTTGACTTCACTGACCCGGTAAATATGCTGCTGCAAACCCTCACCTCCGCTTAAAAACAGGCAGAGCATTGCTGCCCTGCCTGCGCTGCTTGCTTATTCCTTGATCTCTTCCCGCAGGAAGCTGCCCAGGATGCCGTTGACAAACTTTGCAACCTCAGGCGTGTCGTATTTCTTTGTGATGGACACGGCCTCATTGATGGCAACGCCATGGGGGATATCCGGCATATAGAGCATTTCAAACATGGCCACCCGCATGATGGCCGAGGCCACCAGGCTGATGCGCTCAAACCGCCAGCCCTTGGCGTATTTTTCAATGTAGGTGTCCAGCTCGGCGGCGTGCTCACTGACGCCGCTGACAAGGCGACGGATATAGAGCAGCTGCTTTTCATTGGGCAGCTCCTGGTACAGGGAATACTCCGGCGCAAGGTCGGAAAAATTCTCCGCAGACAGCTGCCGGTCCAGAAATTCCTCCACGGGAAGGTCCGAAAAGCTCAGCTCATAGGCCAGGTGGACGGCGATCTCTCTCGCTGTGTTTCGTGTCATTCTTACGTTCCTCTCTTTTGTGGGCTCAATCGAAGCAGATGCCGCCGATCATAACATTTACGCAGCGGATATTGAAGCCGGTCATGTCCTGCAGGGCGGCCAGAACGGCCTTCTGCACCTTGCCGGCTACCTCAGCCATGGCATAGCCGTAGCGGATTATCACATAAAGGGTGATACGCAGGCCGTCCTCCCCCGACTCGATGACAACGCCCTTGGCGGACATCTTACGGGCAGGCTTCAAATCGCCGCCGGAGGCGCTGAGCATGGCGCTGACGCCCTCTGTCTCCAGAGCGGCCGCTGTTGCGATGGAGGCCACAACATCCTCGGAAATAAGGATGGAACCGGTATTCTCCTGTTGGGTAATATACTCTTTATTATCAGCCATAGGATATATGCTCCTTACCAAAGTATGGTTCGTTTCTATTCCATAGAAGTATACCATCCTCCGGGAGAAAATACAACCTTTTTTTATCGGGCGGCGTCAGGACTGCATGATCTTGATCTGATCGGGGGTATAGCCGGTCTCCTGGACCACGATGTCCATGATGCGGGCCACGTCCTTGGCGTCCAGACCGTCGGCATCGTCCACCACTACGCTGATGCTCTCGGCACCCATGAAGGCCACACAGTCGGCATAGCCCTTGGCGGTGACCAGGTTTTCGATCTGCGACTCGGTCACCGTATAGGCCGCCAGCACCTGGAGGGTCTCGGAGGCCTCATTCAGGACCGACTGGTCGGCGTTTTCGTCGGTCGCGGCCTCCTTGAGCATGCTGATGGCATTATCCCGGGCCTGCTTGCGGCTGAGGCGGGCGGTGGAGAAGTAATCGTCCTCTCCGGCAGGCGCGGCGGTATTCTCTCCTCCGGTGCCGCCGGGCTGGGTCTCGTTGTTTACAAGGGTGGATTCGCCCAGGACCTTGGAGGTGTCCTCCAGGGAGCCGGCATAGCGCCAATTCATATACACCGCAGCGCAGACAAACAGGAGCACCGCCCCCACCACCGCGCGCTTTTTCCAGATCTTTTTCATTTTGTGCCCTCCTGTCACGACGTCCATTTTACGACCCGGATCCGATCCGATGTCAGTCCGGTCAGCGCCTGCACGGTTTCTGTTACGGCCAGGCGAACGGCGCTGCTGTCGGCGCCCTGACACACCACCACCGCGCCCTGATAGACCGGATAAAAACGGTTTGTGATGACCACCTCCTGGCTGCCGCTGCCCCGGCTCAGCGTCACGGTCTCCCGGTCTGTCCGGTCCTGATCCCGCTGGGTATCCTCGGCCAGGGTCAGGCGAGTCCCGCTTTGCAGCGTAAGCATCAGCTGGAGCTTCCCAACGCCATCTATCTTGCCCAGAATATCCTCCATGCGCTTCTGGACCGCTTCCAGGTCGAATGTCTCCTGGGGCATCTGCAAGTCGCTTTCCGCCGCCTTTTCCGCTGCGGAGGACACCGGGAGCAGCATCAGTATCACGCCCACCAGCACCACCAGCAGAATGAATTTGTACTTTTTCCATAGCTCGCTCCATCTTACCTTTCCCATATTTTTTACCCTTCTGAGGCCGACCAGATCTGCTTGGCGGCATCGATTCCTAAGTCGTTTTCCATACACTTTGAAAGCTCTGCGTGAAACGGAATATCCATGGTGACGCTGTCCGGAACAGGGATATTGTCCGCCGTCCACCGTGTTTGCACGCCGGGCGTGCAGGTCAGTCCGAAGGATTGTGCCTGTTCCGATATATATGCGGCGGTGCGCTGGGCTATGAGTGATTCCAGCTGGGTGCGGCTTTTATCCTGATAGGACTCGATCTGACGGTTGATGCGGTCGGCGCAGCTGTCGTAGGAAAGGCGGATACTGCCAAGGTCCAGCCGGACCAGTCCCCGCAGGAGGGTGAGAAGCAGCACCAGACCCCCGGTAATGCCGGCGATCCTTTTCACGCTGCCCTCGGGTATCAGAGCCGAGAGGACCGTAAGGATCGCCGCGGCGGACATAAGCCCTATGAGCCATATACGAAAAGCGTCTATCATACATACACCACCATCACAGACGAGGCTATGGAGATCAGCAGCAGCAGCGCGGCGGCACCGGTCATGCCCAGCACCAGGCCGAAGGCGCTGCTCAGCGCGGAAAGCAGCTTGACCAGCGGCTCCGGTGCAACGGCGGCGGCAAAAAAAGCCGACAGCTTCAGCAGCAGATACTGCACGCCCAGCTTCAAAAACGGAAGGATACACACCGCCAGGATCGTAAGCGTGCCCAGAACGCCCAGTGACTGCCGCAGTACCCCGGCCCCGGCCAGGATCGTATCGGCGGCATCGGATATAATGCCGCCTACAACGGGAATGGCGGTGCCAATGGCCGACCGGGCCATGCGGAGGGTAAGGCCGTCGGCAGAAGAGGCAAAGGCCCCGGAAAGAGAGAGATACCCCGTAAAGAGCATCAGTCCGCCGGAGAGGACCCAGGTGACGGCCTTTTTCAGGCCCTGGGCAATGCCGCCCAGACGGCCCGCCGGGAGGATGACGTCCGCAGCGGAAAGAGCAACATAGACCCAGACCAGAGGAAAAAGCAGGCTGTGAATCAGGCTCATAAGGAGGTCGGAGAAAAACACCGTGGCCACCTGACGCACCCCGGCGGAGACCGCGCCCCCGCCGGCGGCGGTGGCCGCGGAGAGAGTGGGCAGCAGCGCCTTGGAGAAAACATTCAGTTCCTCTATGGTCTCCGTGCCCAGGCCCATCAGATTTTTCATATTGCTGCCTACGGCCAGGAGAATGACCAGCGTGCCCACCAACGGCACCGGGTCCAGCAGCTTTCCCCCGGCCAGGGGGTGAAAGCAGTCCTCCGCTATGGCGCACAGCAGCACCGCCGACAAAATCAGGATCACGCCGCCCAGGCTCTCCTGCACGGTGGACGCCAAGAGCTTGCAGGTACGCTCCCAAAGCGTGGATAGGCCGTCATTGAGAGTTGTAAAGTCTTCTGCCTTGTCAGTATTATCAAGCAGAGAACGAGCGCTGTCCGGAATGGCGTCGGTGACCTCCCGGGGGATCTGACTGCCATAGGCCGGGACAAGGCACCAAAGCAGAAGGATAACAATAAGACATCTCTTCCCCATCACAGCATCCCCCTGATAAGCTCCCACACGGAGGCAAAAAGCGGCAGGGAAACCACTATGGCGCTGAAGGCACCGGCCGTTTCCACCACGGCCGCCATGGCTCCCTGATTTGCGTCCCGGCACAGCTCGGCTCCGGTGCGGCTGATCAGGGCGATGCCGACGGTTTTGACCAGGGGCTCCAGCAGATCCTCGGTCAGTCCACCGGCCTGGGCCATCTGTTCCAGCAGCGCCAGAATGGTCCGCATCCCCGTCAGACTGTATGCCAGCACAACGGCGCAGGTGGCAAGGGCCAGCAGGAGGGCCAGCTCCGGGTGCCTTTTTTGCAGCAGCAGTGTAAGCACCACACCGACCAGGCACAGGGCTGCGATCTTTCCTATCGTTTCCATAAAATTTACAGTGAAAACAAAGACTTGATCAGGTCGAACAGGTCGCTGATCTGCTGGACCAGCATCATCAGCACCACCACCAGCCCGGCCAACGTGGTCATCATAGCCTGCTCCTCCCGCCCGCTGCGGACCAGCACCAGATTCAGCACCGCCACCAGGATACCCACGGCGGCTATCTTGAAAATCAGATCGACGTTCATGTAAACTCCTTACAGTAAGAGAATGACCAGAAAACCGCAGGCAGAGGCTGTAAGTGCCAGGGTCAGCTTCTGCTTTTCCCGCCGGAGGGTAAGCATTTCCCTACCCAGTGAACGCATTTCCTCTCCGCAGCGCTGCAAATTGGCGCACAGGCGCTGCGTATCGCCTCCCCACTCCAGAGTAAGCAGTACCTCCCGGGGCCGCTGCCAGGGGATATTACCCACAGCCTGCACCCAGGATTCCTGTAAAGGCAAACCGCTTTTCAGCATCATACGCGCTTGGTCAAAGTATAGGCCGCAGTCTCCCCTTCTTGACTGCTCCCGCAAAAGCTCCGGAACAGGCAGACGGCGGAAGCGAACGGATGTCTCCATCTGCTCCAGAGCCGCCGCCATATCCGCGGTAAAGCGCAGCTCCGCCCGGCTCTGCCGGCCTTTCAGCAAGAAAAACAGAGCCCCCGCCCCGCAGATCAGCAGGGCACCCAGCAGCTTCCCTATCATAAATCCCCCACGCTGTAGCAGCGGTGCCTGTCCGTCATACGGATGGTGACAGACTTTTCAAACAGGCGCATTTTCTGCAGCTTTTGCAGCAGAGGCCTTTTGGCCAGGTCCGAAGGCCCGTCTGCGTGGATGGTGGCCAAGAAGCGCACACCGCAGTAGGCGGCCTCCTCCATGGCAGCCAGGTCCCGGGGCTGGGTGATCTCGTCCACGGCGATGATCTGGGGGTTGGCCGAGCGCAGGAGCATGGGAATGGCCACGGATTTGGGGCAGGCATCCATCACATCCGTGTGACATCCCACCTCCATCTGAGGGGTGCCGTCCAGCATCACGGCCACCTCTCCCCGCTCGTCCACCAGGGACACCCGATGGGCCGGGAGGATCTCCGTGCCGTCGGAGAGGCAGCGCACCAGATCCCGCAGCAGGGTGGTCTTGCCCAGGCCCGGCGGGGCGATGATAAGGGTGCTGCAAAAGCGGCCATTTTGGAACAGCTGGGGAGCCAGGTCCTGGGCCAGACCCGGGATCTCCCGGGCGATACGGACACAGGCGGAGGAGAGATTGCGCAGATTGATGCTCTTCCCCTCCTGCAGCACCACCGTACCGCATAGGCCCACCCGAAAGCCGCCCCTTGCCGTTATGTATCCCCGGGCCATGGTCTCCGAGGCCGTATAGCGGGAATATCCCGTGACGGTATCGCACAGCAGCTCCAGATCCCCCTGGGTCACCACCGTCTCCGAAGCAAGGCTCTGCTCCCCCTGGGGCAGGAGTACGGTCATGGGATGGCCTGCGCGCAGGCGAAGCTCCTCCGCCTGCTCCTTCTGCCAGTCGGGAATATGCAGAGCTATACGCTGAAAACGCACAGGCAGCAGCCGCGCCGCCTGCTCATATTGACTGATGGAATAGGACTCCGCCAATGGGATCACGCCTCCTTTTCTTAGCTAATCCACTGTATGAGGGGCTGTCCGCTTTTATGCAAAAAAATATCCCCGTGCCGGAAAGCACGGGGATAGGTTCAGGTTATTCTTTTGAAAACAGGGTGTCCATCAGGCTGGAATAGACCTGCTCGGGATTCTTTTGGAAGCGGTCTGCCAGGGACCTGGCCAGCTCCTCGGTGGCGGCCATCAGCTCCAGGTGCATCAGCTCGTCCACATCGTCGCTGAAGTGCAGGGTAACGGTAAAGGTACCGTTTTCCCGGGGGGTCACCTTGGCCTGGACCTGCTCCTTGCGCAGGAGCATCTGGTTATACGCCTCCACGTTGCGATCCGTCAGCAATCGAACGGACATGGGCAGGCTGCTCTCACAGATCTCGCTGTTGCGCAGGCCCTTGGGGGTGATGGCGTAAAGGCCGTCGGGAGAAAGAGTCAGGTGCTCCGTCTGGACCAGGTCGCTGAGACATTCGGAAAAGGAAAAATAGTCGATCCCACTGTCGCACATGGTCAGCTCCTGCATCCCCTCCGCAGGGATGGGCCGGGACACCCGGGCAGCAATATACAGAATCAGAAATTTGATCTCCAGCTTATCATGGATGAATGAAGCGTCCATTCCCTCGCCTCCTTTTCTACTGTGTATTATACGGCATTGTGGGGCATTTGTACAGCGAAATTTGACGACGGGCCGCCTCGGGCACACACCCCCAGACCCGCTGCATACACTGGAGTGAAAGAGGCTTCTTTCAGTACTTAATAGGAGGTTATCTGGATGCCTGAAAACGGAATGCCGGGCCCGGTCTGCGATCTGAGCAGCGTAAGGGAATCCGTATGTATTCACACGAAGAAGATCTATGATTCCTGCAGAGACAAAGACTGCATCGAGGATCTGCGGTTCTATCCCACCCAAGCGGCGCAGGAGGTTTTGAGCGGGGCGCAGATCATCAAAGGCGGTTGCGCAGAGCTGCTGTACGTGTATACGGACGTGGAGCCGGTGACCTTTAACCGGGGATTTTACTCCATTGATATGCGCTTTTTCTACCGCGTAACATTGCAGGTAGGCACGGGCACGCCCCGCTCCACCGAGGTGGAGGGCTTGTGCGTGTTCGACAAGCGCTGCATCCTCTTTGGCAGCGAGGGAAGCGCAAAAACTTTCTCCTCCGACACGGCTATTGAGAGCATCACACCCCAGACCAATCTGCCCACCGCTGTGGTGGAGGCTGTAGACCCCATTGTGCTGGACACCCGTATTGTGGAGGACTGCACGGCGGCAGGGGTATGCGAGGGCAATGTATCGGAGATCCCGGCAGCCATCGAGGCGGCTTTTGCAAGTCCGCTGGTGCTGGAACCTACGGGTACGCGGCGATACTTTGTGACGCTGGGGCAGTTTTCCCTGGTTCGGCTGGAGCGGGACACCCAGCTCCTGATCCCCGCCTACGACTACTGCATCCCTCAGACCGAGTGCAGCGGCGGCGACCCGGAGGACCCCTGCGGACTGTTTAAAAACGTCTGCTTCCCCATCAACGAGTTTTTCCCGCCCAACACGGTGGAAATGCCCCACGACTATAACGGCACACGCAGCTACTGCGCCTGTCACTGACAAAAAAGCCGATGGATATGCGTATCCATCGGCTTTTTGTTGCATTTACAATATACAATAGGCCCAACTTGCAGTATAATTATAAGAATAATTCACCGCATACTGGCAAATACTGCACATGATGCGTGCCGACAGGAGGAAATATCCAGGATGAAGAACATCGCCTTTTCAGAAGTTTTGACGCTGCGGGAGCAGATCCAGTATCAGCCCGGTCAGGTAGTGAGCCGTACCCTGGTGCAAAATGACGCCGTGAGTGTAACGCTCTTTTCCTTTGACAAGGGCGAGGAGATCAGCACCCACGAGTCCGGCGGAGACGCTTTTGTCACCTGTCTGGACGGTGCGGGACGCATTACCATTGACGGCGTGGAATACGAGCTGCACCAGGGCGAGTCCATCGTTATGCCGGCCAAGCATCCCCACGCCGTATTCGGCAAGGAGCAGTTTAAAATGCTTCTGGTGGTAATTTTTTAGGAGGATGCCAGTATGAAAGCCACTGTAAACCAGGACACCTGTATCGGATGCGGCCTGTGCATCAGCACGGTGCCGGAGGTCTTTGAGGTAAACGCCGACGGAAAAGCGGAGGCCTGCGGCCACACGACGGAGGAAAACCGCGCCGCCGTACAGGAGGCCATCGACGCCTGCCCGGTGCAGGCCATTGCCTGGGACGAGTAAAGCAAGCTGAATAAATCCATCGGTGCGGCCATAAGGCTGCACCGATGGATTTATTTTTATGACTCTTTTACGCGCAAGACAACGTTCTCTTTTCCCAGCCACTGCTCACATTCCTGCAGAAAAGCCGGATGATTCTGGCAGGTGGCGCCGAAAAGCTTGCCGGTGTCCGCCATGCGGACCTTCACCGGCATATCCCCCTCAAACATGGTCATCACCAGGCGAAGGTGACGGAATTCACGGCTGTCGATCCCCGGGACCTTCAGAAACAGCTGCGCGTTTTGCTGCACCGAAGGCTTCTTCCTCTCCGCAGACGGCAGCTCCCGCTGGCTTTCCAGGGGATAAATAGTGTCGCACAGGATCTGGGGCGGCTTCTCGTCCCGCACGGAAAGGCGTCCGGTCACCAGTACAGGCAGATTCACCTGCATATACACGCCGCACTTATCAATGGAGCGCTGAAAGCACAGCAGCTCAATGGAGGCGATCTCGTCCTCCACCATAACATAGGCCATGAGCGAATTATTTTTCGTAGTGCGGGTCTTGCTGGAGGTAACCACACCGGCAACGCAGATGGACTGGCCGTCGGCAAAGCGGGTGGGGCCTCCCTCCTGCGCAAAATCCTCCAGAATATCGTGGATGGGCGTAGCACCGGCGGACTTGGCCAGGTCCCGATAGTCGCTCATGGGATGGCCCGACAGGAACAGGCCCGTGGTTTCCTTTTCCATGGTCATAAGCTCCATGGCGGAAAACTCCGGAATATCCGGCAGATGCATCTGCTGGAGCTTGACGGAGGCCGTTGGCCCCATGCTGAAAAAGTCCATCTGTCCGTCCAGATTCTGCCGCCGGGCAAGAGCCACGCTGTCCATCACCGACTCAAACACCTTCACCAGCTGGGAGCGTCTGGCGCCCAGAGAATCGAAGGCGCCGCTGCGGATCAGGTTTTCCACGGCACGCTTATTCATGTCCGCCGCGTCATCCATCCGCTGGCAGAAGTCCTGAAAGGATGTAAAGGGTCCGTCCTTGTCACGCCGCGCAATAAGCGTCTGAATGAAGCCGCGGCCTATGTTCTTAATGGCCACCAGGCCGAAGCGGATATTCTCCCCCTCCACGGTAAAACCGTCATAGGAATGGTTGATATCCGGCGGCAGGACCTGGATGCCGCAGTCACGGCACTCAGCGATATACTCGGCCACCTTGTCCGAATTGTGCAGCACGGAGGTCAGCAGGGCCGCCATATACTCCTTGGTATAATGGCACTTAAAATAGGCCGTCTGATAGGCCACCACCGCATAGCTGACGGCGTGGGCCTTGTTGAAGGCGTAGTTGGCAAAATCGTAGATCTCGTCATAGATGGCCTCGGCGGTGGCCTCGGGGATGCCGTTTGCGATGCAGCCCTTGATGCCCCGCTCCGCATCGCCATGGACGAAGGAGTAGCGCTCCTTTTCGATCTCCTTGGCCTTTTTCTTAGAGATGGCCCGGCGCACCATGTCCGCCTGGCCCAGAGAATAGCCGCCCAGCTGCTGGAAGATCTGGATCACCTGCTCCTGATACACGATGCAGCCGTAGGTAACGGACAGGATCGGCTCCAGGGACGGGTGCTTATAGGTGATCAGCTTGGGGTCCTGCTTGCAGGCGATGAACCGGGGAATGGACTCCATGGGGCCGGGACGGTAGAGGGCTATGATGGCGGTGATATCCTCGATGCTCTGGGGCTTGAGGCCCAGGCACACGCCGGTCATGCCCGTGGACTCCATCTGGAATACGCCGGAGGTCTTGCCCTGGGTGAGCATACCGAAAACCTCCGGGTCGTCCATGGGGATCTTCAGCAGGTCAAAATCCTTATCCGGCAGCATCTTGATGGCATCGTCCAACACCGTCAGGTTACGCAGGCCCAGAAAGTCCATTTTCAGCAGGCCCAGCTCCTCCAGGGTGACCATGGTGTACTGGCAGACGATGGACTCATCGTTCCGGGCCAGGGGTACATATTCATACACCGGCTTCTTGGTGATAACCACACCAGCGGCATGGGTGGAGGCGTGGCGGGGCATACCCTCCAGGGCCTTGGCCATGTCGATAAGACGGTGGATCTGCGGGTCGGTGTCATACTGATCCTTCAGCTGCTTGGAGAGCTTCAGCGCATCATCCAGGGTGATATGCAGGGCGGTGGGCACCAGCTTGGCCACGGCATCCACATCGTTATAGGGGATATTCAAGACCCGGCCCACATCCCGGATGGCCGCTCGGGCGGCCATGGTGCCGAAGGTAACGATCTGGGCCACATGGTCATCGCCGTATTTCCTCCGGACATAGTCCACCACTTCCTCGCGGCGGGTATCGCCGAAGTCCATATCGATATCGGGCATGGACACCCGTTCGGGATTTAGGAACCGCTCAAAATAGAGGTTATACTCCATGGGGTCGATGTCCGTGATATGCAGGCAGTAAGACACCATACTCCCGGCGGCAGAGCCGCGGCCGGGCCCCACGGGGATCCCCACGCTCTTGGCGTAGCGGACGAAGTCGGAGACAATGAGGAAATAGTCCGTAAAGCCCATTTTCTCGATCATGTCCAGCTCGTAGGTCAGCTGCTTGCGGTAGCTCTCCTTCTGCGTGCCGTATCGCTCGGCAAAGCCCTCGTCGCAGAGCTTGCGCAGATACGTGGGCGAGTCGTATCCCGGAGGCAGCTTGAATTCCGGCAGGTGATACTTGCCGAAGGTAAACTCCATTTGGCAGCGGTCAGCGATGCGCTGGGTATTCTCCACCGCCTCAGGATAAGCGGAAAACAGGGCCTCCATCTCCTCCGTAGAGCGAAGATAGAAGTTCCGGGGCTCATAGCGCATGCGATTTTCATCGTCCACGGTCTTGCCGGTCTGGATGCACAAAAGGATATCGTGGCTCTCGGCATCCTCCTTGCGGATATAATGGGCGTCATTGGTGCAGACCAGGGGGATGCCTGTTTCCTGGTGGATCTTCAGCAGGCTGCGATTGACCTCTGCCTGGTCGGGGATGCCGTGGTCCTGCAGCTCCAGATAGAAGTTATCCGGCCCGAATATCTCCTGCATCTGCAGGGCGTATTCCCTGGCGCCGTCATAGTTCCCGTGGAGGATACGCTTGGGGATCTCTCCGGCCAGGCACGCGGACAGGGCGATGAGGCCCTCGGAGTGCTCCCGCAGCAGGTCCAAATCGATGCGGGGCTTTATGTAAAAGCCCTCCACAAAGGCCTGGCTCACCATATAGGATAGGTTTCGGTATCCGGTTTCGTTTTTGCACAGCAGCACCAGGTGCCGGGTCTCGGCATCGTACTCATGAATTTTATCGAAACGGGTCCGGGCGGCCACATAGACCTCGCAGCCAATGACGGGATGGATACCCTCAGCCTTGCAGGCCCGGTAAAAATCAATGGCCCCGTACATAACGCCGTGGTCGGTAATGGCGCAGGCCGTCTGCCCCATCTCCTTGATGCGGCGCGGCAGGTCCCGGATGCGGCAGGCGCCGTCCAGAAGGCTGTATTCCGTATGCACATGCAGATGCACAAATGCCATATTATTCCCCTTTAAGTTCAGCGATGTAGTCGCACAAGATCTCCACGGCGGACACGATGAGGATGCCGCAGTGGTCCGTTACGCCCAGGGCTTGGGTCTGCGGAGTGGGCGTAAGGTCCTTGCGCTTTAACAGATCCGAGCAGTCACGGTCCACAAACCGCTCCCGAAAGCGGCGGATATATTCCTGGGTCTGCTGGGTGATGCGGCGCTTGGCAGCGGGTCCCTCTCCGGGTCTGGCCGGAAACAGCATCCCCAGCACCAAAATGCCGCCGCTGATGGCGCCGCAGATGCTGCCGCAGCGCATCCCGCCGCCCATACCGCCGGCCAGGGCCAGGCACTGCTCCTCCGTCAGGCCCATCTCCTCATGAAAGGCCGCCAGGATGCTCTGGCCGCAGTTACAGCCGCAGACATGGTAATCCCGGGCTGCTTTGCACTTGTCCATTTTATTCATAGCAGCTTCTTTGCCTCCTCGTTGAGCTTTCTCATACGGTGGTTCATGCAGGACTTGGACACCGGCGGGTCGCACAGCTCCGCCAGCTGGGAAAGAGACAGCTCCGGATGCTCCAGCCGAAGCTGCGCCGTCTGCTGCAGCTTTTCCGGCAGGCGGTCCAGCTTGCCGCTTTTGGCCAGGGCTTCGATGGCGGACTGCTGCTCGGTGGCCGCCTCCAAAATTTTATTCACATTGGCAATGTCGCAGTTCATAGCACGGTTGGCGCCGTTGCGGATGGCCTTGTCCACCTTTGTGGTCATGATGTCCATGGCGGCCACCGGGGCGCCCAGCTTGGTCAGCAGGTCCTCTATGTGCTCGCTCTGCTTAAAATAGATTACCGTGGACGCGCCCCGGGTCACCATCCGGGGCATAAAGCCCATTTCCGTCAGCAGGGCGCACAGTTCCCGGCTGGCCTGCCGGTGGTTGCCCGCCAGCTCCAGGTGGTAGCGCTTTTCCGGGTCCGTGACGCTGCCGCCGGAAAGAAAGGCCCCCCGCAGAAACGAAGTACGGCAGCAGTCCTCCTCCAAAACGCCGAAATTGATATGCAGCGCCAGGGTCTGCCTGGCCTCATAGCCGAACTGGCTGATGATCTTTTCCAGCTTTTCCGGGTCCGTGATCTGGAAAATCAGCTTTTCCCTTCCCTCCCGCTCCTGGGGCAGGCGATCAAAGCGCAGATTAAAGGCCCGGTGAAAGAGCTTGGGCAGGCGCTTTGCGAACTCGGGATTTTCGGTAATGATACGGATCTCCTGGGCGTTGAAGGTATTGCAATAAAGCAGAATACCGTAGGCCTCCGCCCGGGCGCAGCAGATCCGCTGCACCGGCATCCGGCACAATTCACTTTTCACCTGATAGGCAAAGGACTGCATATTTCCTCCTATTTTTCCATCCGGTTTTTGGCAAAGCCTGTCTTTTTCTCCACCACGCGGATGGTGCGCTGACGGTAGAGCGCCATCAGCTCCGCCGCCAGATGGCCGGGGTTGTGGCGAATGACCTGATTCTCCACCGCGCATATTGGCCGGGAAATGACCTCAACCCCCAGGCGCGCGCACTCTTTTTCATCGCAAAACACCGGCGCGCTGCCCTCTCGGGCGTAGCGCTGGGCAATGATGCGCGGCAGCGGCGCGGAGTTGACCATGCAGAGGTCAAACAGGCCGTAGCGGGAGTGGTCAAACAGAGCGCGGACATGGTCGCTGACGGTATAGCCGTCGGTCTCGCCGCTCTCGGTCATTACATTGCAGATGTAGACCTTCATGGAATTGCTTTTCATAATGGCGTGCACAATGCCGTCCACCAGCAGATTGGGGATAATGCTGGTGTAGAGGCTGCCGGGAGCCAGAACGATGAGATCCGCCTCCCGAATGGCCGCAATGGCCTCCGGCAGAGCCCTGGCATGCTTCGGCCGCAGCTTCACGCAACGCAGGCGGCAGTTTTCCGTCTGCATTTTCCGGCAAATGCTGGACTCTCCTTTTACCCGGCTTCCGTTAACAAATTCCGCCTCCAGGCGGATGTTGGCATTGGTCACCGGCAGTACCCGGCCCGTGATAGCCAGCACCTGGCTCAGGCCCGCCACAGCCTGGTCAAAGCTGGGCATGATCCCGTTCAGGGCCGCCAAAAGCAGATTGCCGAAGCTCTGCCCGGCAAGGGTGCCCTCGGTGAAACGATAGCTCATAAGCTGGGTCATGATGGGCTCGGCGTTGGCCAGAGCCTCCATGCAGTTTCGGATGTCTCCCGGCGGGAGCATGCCCAGATCCCGGCGAAGCACACCGGAGCCGCCTCCGTCATCGGTGACGGCCACGATGGCCGTAAGATTCTTGCTGTAAAGCTTCAGGCCCCGTAAAAGCGTCGATTGCCCGTGGCCGCCGCCGATAACAACGATGCGCGGCCCGTTTTCCGGGGCAACGTGATAATATTCGCTCTCCATCCCTGCTCCTTTTACCGGGTGATATCCCGGTGGGTCTCGGTGACGGGATAGCCGCACTTCTGGATATATTCCGCCAGCGCGTGGGCAATGGCCACCGAGCGGTGATGCCCGCCGGTGCAGCCAATGGCGATGACCAGTACCGTCTTCCCCTCTTCGCTGTAAAGCGGCAGCAGGAAGGACATCATATCCTCCAGCCGCTTCATAAACTCTTTTGTCTGGCCGAAGCTGAAAACATAATTGCTCACCCCATCGTCCAGACCCGTTTTATGCTTCAGCTCCTCAATGTAATAAGGGTTGGGCATGAAGCGCACGTCCATCACCAGGTCCGCCTCCACAGGGATGCCGTTTTTGAATCCGAAGGAGAGAACATTTACATGCATCCCATCTTCCAGCGATGCGTCGCTGAACAGATTCAGGATCTCCGCATGGAGCTTGGATGTGGAAAAACCGGAGGTATTGAGCACATAGTCCGCGTGATCCCGGACCGGCTGCAGCAGCGTGCGCTCCTTCTGCAGGGCCTGAGCCACGCTTACGCCGCCGCTGGCCAGAGGGTGCGTGCGCCGGGTCTCCTTATAGCGGTTGATAATGGACTGGTTATCCGCCTCCAAAAAGAGCATGCGGCAATAAATGCCCGCAGACTTCATGTGCTCCAGCGCATCAATGAGCTTTTGGGCCGGCTCTCCGGTGCGCACATCATACACCAGCGCCACCCGGTCGTACCGACCCTTGGACGCCGCACAGAACTCAGCGAAAACGACCATCATCTCCGCCGGAAGATTATCCACAATATAATAGCCAATGTCCTCCAGATAGGAGGCGGCCTTACTCTTCCCGCTTCCGGACAGGCCGGATATGACCAATATCTCCATGCCCCGCTCCTTTCAGTTTTCTATGATCTTTACCTCGGGCTCCAAGGTGACGCCGTGGGCCTGCTGCACCTTTTCCTGTACTTTCCGGATGAGTGCGCACACATCCCGGCAGGTGGCCCCGCCGATGTTGATGACAAAGCCCGCATGCTTCTGCGACACCTGCGCGCCCCCTACGGTGAGCCCCTTCAGGCCCGTTTCCTGGATCAGCGTCCCTGCGAAGTAGCCCTCCGGGCGCTTGAAGGTGCTGCCGGCGCTGGGAAACTCCAGAGGCTGGCTGCTCTTTCGTTTGGCCATGAGCTGGGCCATTTTTGCGCCGATCTCCTCCCTATCCCCCTGGGAAAGACGCAGCTTCGCGCCCAAGATCACGCTTTTCCCGTCGGAAAAGGCGCTGCGGCGGTATCCAAAGTCACATTTCTCCTCGGAGACACGGGCAATCCCCTCCTCCGTGAGCACCGTGACCTCCTGCACCACCTGCTTCATTTCGCCGCCGTAGGCACCGGCGTTCATAAACACCGCGCCCCCCAGGCTGCCGGGAATGCCGTGGGCAAACTCCAGGCCGGTAAGCCCCGCATTTTGCGCGAAAAGAGCCAGACGTGCCAGGGATATCCCTGCATCCGCCTCGATGGTAGTCTCATCCAGGAGACGAACTGCGTCCATCCCCCCTGCCGTACGCACCACCAGGCGCTCAAGCCCCTCGTCCGGGGCCAGGAGGTTGGTTCCGTTACCCATAACAAAGGGCCGCGCGCCGCAGTCCCGGGCCAGGCCCAGCAAGATCACAAGCTGCTCCCGGTTTTTGGGGCAGGCCACCCGCCGGGCCGGACCTCCGATGCGAAAGGATGTAAACCGGCTCATAGGCACATCCCGCTCCACCGGAAGGTCCGGCAGATATTTTTCTATCGCTTCGTCCAGCTTTTCAAACCAAGTCATAGTCCGCTCCTTTAAATGCGTTTCTTCTTTCCCAGCAAGGCCGCGCCGATGATGCCCGCGTTGGACCCCAGCTCCGCCTTCACGATGCGCGTGCGCTTATCCGGCTCGCAGGGTATGCTCTGCTGGGCCACGATACGCCGCACGGGAAACAGCAGCTGCTCGTCCTGCTCGTTGCTGACGCCGCCGCCGATGGCCAGGGTGTCCGGCTGAAAAATGTTCACCAGATTCACGATCCCGGCGCACAGATAGTTTATGTAGGTATTGCAGATATATTGCCCGATAGGGTCGCCCCGGCGGGCCGCCATAAAGGCGGACTGGCCGCTGACGTGGCCGTCGTTTTCGTCCACCACCCGGCGCAGAATACTCTCGGGATTTTCGTCCATAACGCGCTGGGTCAGCCGCTTCAGCGCCGAGGCCGAGGCATACCGCTCCCAGCAGCCCTTCCGTCCGCAGGGGCAGCTCTGGCCGTTATATTCAATGCTCATGTGGCCCACTTCGCCGGCCATACCGTTGGAGCCGTGGTAGATCTTGCCGTTATGAATGATGCCGCCGCCAATGCCCGTGCCCAAGGTGACGATGACAAAGCGCTTGCTGCTGCGGCCGGCGCCGGCATAGTACTCTCCCACGGCGGCGCAGTTGCCGTCATTTTCCAGATAAAGGGGCTTATTTAAATATCGGTGAAACAGGCGGCGCAGAGGCACCTTGCGAAACGGCAGATTGCAGCTGTACTGCAAGGAGCCGGACCGGATCTCCACCACGCCGGGGATCCCCACGCCGATGGAAAAGATCTCCTCCATGGGAACGTCCACGGCCCGGGCCAGCTCCTCGGTCATGCGCGCCATGTGGCGGGCCAGGGAATCCGGAGACTCGATCTGCGCCACCTTCATCTTCTGGGTCGCCAAAATGCAGCCCTGGTCGTCCACCAGTCCGGCCTTCAGATTTGTTGCGCCAATGTCAATGCCAATGTATTTCATTTTGTATTTCTCCGATTTGCCTCGTTCAGTGCGTCATAATGCTGGTCCAGCCGGGTCACAAAGTCCCGGGCCGGGTTGTAGCCGAATTTCATCTGGCGGTTTTTCATGGTGGCGATCTCCACAATACCTGCCAGGTTTCTTCCCGGCCGAACGGGGATGATCATGTACGGCAGCTTCACGCCCAGGATCTCGTATGTCTCCTCGCCCAGGCCCAGGCGGTCATAGAACTTTCCGTCCTCCCACTGCTCCAGCTGCACCACCAGGTCTATCTCCGTATCAAACTGCACCGCACCCATGCCGAACAGCTGCTGCACGTCCACAACGCCTACGCCACGGATCTCTATATAGTGCTGTATCAGCTCCGGCGCCGCACCATACAGCGAGGTAGAGATGCGGCGGATCTCCACGGCATCGTCCGCCACAAGACGGTGCCCGCGCTTGAGCAGCTCAATGGCCGTTTCGCTCTTGCCGATACCGGAGTCGCCCAGGAGCAGGACCCCCTGGCCGTTGATATTCATCAGCACGCCGTGGCGGGTGATCTGCGGTGCCAGCTTTTTATTGAGGTAATCGATGATCTCGCTGGTGGCATCTACCGTTTTCCGGTCCGTGCGAAGCAGTGTGCGGCCATGCTTGCGGGCCAGCTCGATAAGTTCCGGGAAAACCCCCATATTTCGGGCAATGATCAGCGCCGGGATCTCGCAGCGCAATAGATTTTCCAGCACATGGCGGCGCTTTTCCGTGCCCATGGACTGCAGGAAGACGTTCTCCGCCTTGCCCAGGATCTGCAGGCGAACGGGCTCAAAATACTCGTAAAACCCAACCAGCTGCAGCGCCGGGCGGTTTACATCGGAAATCGTTATGGTCTGCGTATCATAATTGGGCGCTTTGTTTAAGATCTCCAGGTCGAACTCCTTGACAAGATCCGGGAGCAAGGCCGGGGTACGCTTGACTTTTTCCATAATGAGCCCTTTCCGGTGGCACAGCTATGCCTGATCCACCTCTAATATTAATAATATATTATAGCTCAAAGGCCTACACTTCGCAACAGTTTCGTGAAATCCTAAATTTTTTCATTTTTTTGTCAAAAGTACTTGCATTTTTCTGTAACATCTGTTAAACTATCAAATGCTTGCGATAGCCAAGCGGTAAGTCACACACAGCAAGGAGGTGCAACGGATGGCTAAGTGCGAATTTTGCGACAAGGGCGTGACTTTTGGCATTAAGGTTTCTCACTCTCACCGGCGTTCCAATCGTCCCTGGAAGCCCAATGTCAAGCGTGTTAAGGCGATCATCAACGGCACGCCTCGCCATGTATATGTTTGTACCCGGTGCCTGCGTTCCGGTAAAGTAACCAGAGCGATCTGATTTCAGGACAAGCATAAAGCCCTGCTCTTATGGAGCGGGGCTTTTAATTTATTTGCTCATCATGGTCAAATATCTGCTCATCATGGTCAGGTACTTGTTCAACACGATCAAAAAAAGAGATGCTCATGAGCATCTCTTTTTCTAATATTACCACCAATACCGAGGCATTTTGGGCCGCTCGTAGGGAGTCTTCAGCAGCGGCAGGCTGCACCGCATTTCCCCGTCCCAGGCAAAATACGCACCGGCTACGGCAGGTGCCGTGGGGATCGTTGTGATCTCTCCGATACCGATGGCGCCGCAGGCCATGTCCTGGCCCTTTTTCTCCACCAGGATACTGTTGATCTGCGGGACCTGGTGCGCCCGGAACAGGCCCAGCGTACCGTATTTGGCGGTGGGAACACAGTCATACAGCGGATAATGCTCCGCAAGCGTAAAGCCCAGCGCCATAGCCACGCCGCCTTCGATCTGCCCCTCGCAGTTAAGGGGATTGATGGCCTTGCCCACAAAGTGGGCGGCATCAATTTCCTTGATAGTCCCGTCCTCGTTGAGCACACAGACCTGGGTGGCATAGCCGTAGGCCACATGGCTCACGGGATTTTCCACATCCTGGGTGCCCAGAGGGTCGGTCTTTGCCAGATATTCCCCATAGAATTCCTGGCCCTCCAGCTTTTTCCAATCCACCTGTGCGTCCTCGGGCAGCTCCGTTCCCACTGCGCTGTCGCCGCAGTTTGCCCCGGGCAAGTCCTTCATTTCAGCAATATTTGCAATACCTGTATAGTCAGATACCTTTACATCAGCGCCAGCCGCCACCAGCAGCTTCTGGCAGGCACGGCGGCAAGCTTCACCGGTAACAAGGGTCTGGCGGGAGCCAGAGGTAGTGCCGGAATCCGGAGAATCCACATTGTTGGCCGCCTGATACACAATATCCTCCCGGTCGCAGTGGAGCATGGTGCCCACGATCTGGGTCAGCACCGTTCCCAGGCCCTGACCGATGCAGGAGGCGCCGCTGCGGATATGGATCTTTCCGTCTTTTACCGCCACGATGCATCGTCCGGTATCCGGGATCCCCACGCCCACGCCCGCATTTTTCATGGCGCAGGCAATACCAACCAGCTTATTATTTTCGCAGATATCCTTCACAGCCTCCAGGGTCTCCACAAGGCCCGTAGAGGGCGGGGCGATCTGCCCGTTGGGCAGTGCAAGTCCGGGACGAATGGCGTTGCGATAGCGGATCTCCCAGGGAGAAATACCCAGCTCATGGGCCATTTTTGTCAGGGTCATCTCCATGGCGTAGCAGGTCTGGGTCACACCGAAGCCGCGGAACGCACCGGCAGGCGGGTTATTGGTGTAGTAAGCCCGGCCGGTGATCTCAAAGTTCTCATAGTGATAGGGTCCGGCGGCATGGGTGCAGGCCCGCTCCAAAACCGGGCCGCCCAGGGACGCATACGCGCCGGTATCGGCAATGACCTCCGCCTTCACACCCTGGATCAGCCCCTCCTTATTGCAGCCCATGGTAATGGTCACCTTCATAGGGTGCCGCTTGGGGTGCACCAGAATACTCTCCTGACGGCTCAGCTTCACTTTTACCGGGCGGCCGGAAAGATAGGCAATGAGCGCCGCATGGTGCTGCACGGTCATGTCCTCTTTGCCGCCGAAGCCGCCGCCCACCAGCATATTGGTAACATGGACCTTTTCCTTGGGGATGCCCAGCATGATAGCCGTCTCCCGGGCGGTGTCGTAGGTGCCCTGGTCCGTGGAGAGAATGGACACGCCATCCCCGTCCCGATAAGCCACGGCGCACTCCGGCTCCAGGAAAGCGTGCTCGGTATAGGGCGTCTCGTAATGATACATCAGCACGTAATCCGCATCACGGATGGCCTGGTCGGCATTGCCCCGGGACACATGCTTTTCGCACAGCAGATTGCCCGATTCATGGACCAGGGGCGCATAGGGCTGGGCCGCATAGGTGGGGCTGAAAACCGGCTTCAGCGGCTCATATTCCACCTCCACCAGCTTCTTGGCCTTTTCCAGTATCTCCGGAGTCTCCGCCGCCACCAGGCAGATGGCATCCCCCAGGAAGTGGGTGATCTTTCCCACGGGGATCATGGTGTCCCAGTCCTGCACCAGATGGCCCACCTTCACATTACCGGGAATATCCTCAGCGGTATACACGCCCACCACACCCGGCAGAGCCTCGGCCTTTTCCTTGTGGATGGCCAGCACCCGGGCCCGGGGATATTTGCTGCGGACGGCGCTGCCGTAGATCATGCCGTCCAGGTAAACGTCATCGGGATACTTTCCGGTGCCAAGCACCTTCTCCCGGGCATCCACCCGGGGCATGGCCTGGCCCACCCGAGCGCAGTCCTTCTCCTGCGGGATCTGCCCGCCATTGCGGAAGATCTCTCCCGCCAACAAGATAGCATCGATAATTTTCTTATAGCCGGTGCAGCGGCAGATATTATTGCGGATGGCAAAGGCCGCCTCCTCCCGAGTGGGATCCGGGTTTACATCCAGCAGAGCCTTGGCGGAGATGACCATACCCGGGATGCAAAATCCGCACTGCACGGCGCCGGCCTTGGCAAAGGCCCAGGCATAGACCTCTTTTTCCGTTTCACTAAGGCCCTCCACGGTAATAATATGCTTCCCCTCCAGCTTGTCCGTGGAGGGAACGCAGGCCTTGGTAGCCTTGCCGTCGATGAGGACATGGCAGGTGCCGCAGGCGCCCTCACTGCACCCGTCTTTTACAGAAGTAAGGCGCAATTCATCGCGCAAAAAACGCAGCAGCTTTTGATTTTTTTCCGCTGTGACCGCCTGGCCGTTGACAAAAAAAGAAGTCATTTTTTGTTTTCTCCTTCGGTTTATATGCTCGGTAAAGGACACGCCCTATCAGCAGTCCTGTTTAATCTTTATTATTATACTTTATTATTTCCCCATTCGCAAGAAAAAGCAGCGCATTTCATTCTTCTTTTTTGTGATATACGCACAAGAGACGTGGCGGTTTTCCCCTCCACGTCTCTTGATCATATCAGCAAAATTGTTCAATGGCGGACAAAAGCTCGGTTTTCCCGATCCCCTTTTCTGCGGAAAACGGGATCAGCACCGCTGTATCCGGCAGCTCCAGGGTCTCCCATATACGCTGCATATTGGGGTCAATTTCGCTTTTTTTCAGTTTGTCCAGCTTGTTGGCCACAACGATCAGCGGACAGCCGCTCTCCTTAAACCAGGTACACATGGTCACGTCGTCCGCCGTGGGCTTGTGCCGCGCGTCCACGATGAGCACTCCCAGGCTGATAAGCCTTTCCTCCTGGAAGTAGCTCTCCATGAGCCGGCCCCAGCGGTCCCGCTCCTCCTTGGAGACCTTGGCATAGCCGTAGCCGGGCAGGTCGGTAAAATAAATTTTCCCGTCAATAAGGAAGTAATTGACCTGGGTGGTCTTGCCGGGGGTGGCACCCACACGGGCAAAATTTTTGCGATTCAGCAGGCGGTTTATCACAGAGGACTTGCCCACATTGGACCGCCCTGCAAAGGCCACCTGGGGCCGTCCGTCCCGTAGAAAAGCACTGGGCCGCACGGCGGAGAGTATAAACTCCGCTTTATTGAAATTGATACCCATATTGTCTCCTTATACCCGCAGCTCCGACCTGGCAGCGCCCGGCTGCACCGGCAGCAGCGGCATTTCTTCCTTCTCTGCCACCGCTTTTTTGTCCTCATGCACCAGGGCTTCGGCAAACACATCCTCCACCCGGCTCACGGGTACAAACCGCAGCTTCCGGCGCACGGTCTGGTCGATCTCCTCCAGGTCTTTTTCGTTTTCCCAGGGAATGATGACCGTTTCGATGCCGTTTCGCAGGGCAGCCATGGTCTTCTCTTTCAGACCGCCAATGGGCAGCACCCGGCCCCGCAGGGTCACCTCACCGGTCATGGCCACATCCTTGCGCACCTTTTTCCCGGTAAGAGCCGAGAGCATAGCCGTGGTGATGGCAATGCCGGCGGAAGGTCCATCCTTGGGCACGGCCCCCTCGGGGAAATGAATGTGAATGTCCTTGGTCTTATAAAAGTCTTTTTCAATGCCCAACTCCCCGGCACGGCTGCGCAGGCAGCTGAGGGCAGTCTTGGCCGACTCCTGCATGACGGTGCCCAGGTTGCCGGTAAGCTCCAGCTTGCCAGTGCCGTCCATCACATTGACTTCCACTTCCAGGATCTCGCCGCCCACCTGCGTCCAGGCAAGGCCGTTGACCACACCCACCTCGTTTTGGCGCAGGTGCTCGGAGTCCGTGTACCGCACAACGCCTAAAAAGTCTTTTATGTCAGCGGGTGTAACGGTGATCTTCTTTACATCTTCGGTTGCGATTTTCATGGCTGCCTTACGGCAAACAGCGGCAATTTCCCGCTCCAGAACGCGCACGCCGGACTCCCTTGTATAGCCGCTGATGATGCTGCGGAGTGCATCGTCGGAAATGCTCAGCTGGCGCTTTTGCAGGCCGTGCTCCTTCAGCTGCTTGGGGATCAGATGCCGCCGGGCGATCTCTACCTTTTCCTCGTCGGTGTAGCTGCCCAGCTCGATGATCTCCATGCGGTCCAGCAGCGGACGGGGAATGGTGTCGGTGGTGTTGGCAGTGGTGATAAACATGACCCGGCTCAGGTCCACGGGAATTTCCAGGAAGTGATCCCGGAAGCTGCTGTTCTGCTCGCTGTCCAGCACCTCCAGCAGCGCGGAAGCCGGGTCGCCTCGCATGTCGCTGGCCAGCTTGTCGATCTCATCCAGCACCAGCAGCGGATTCATGGAGCCGCTGTGGATCAATCCGTCGATAATGCGGCCGGGCATGGCGCCTATGTAAGTCTTCCGGTGGCCGCGGATGTCCGCTTCATCCCGCACGCCGCCCAGGCTGATGCGGTAAAGTTTGCGATTCATGGCCTTAGCCACGGAGATGGCGATGGAGGTCTTGCCCACGCCCGGAGGGCCTACCAGGCAGATGATCTTTCCCTTGGCCTGGGGGTGGATCTGGCGCACGGCAATGTACTCCAAAATGCGCTCTTTCACCTTTGTGAGGCCGTAGTGGTCCTTATCCAGCATGGCCCGGGCCTTTTCCACATCGGCCCGCTCCTTGGTCTCCTTGCCCCAGGGCATCTCCAGGCAGGTGTCCAGATAATTGCGGATCACCGATGCTTCGGCGCTGCCGTAGGGCTGCTTGGCCAGGCGCGAGACCTCCTTCATCAGCTTTTCTTCAATCTCCTCCGACACCTTCAGCTTCTGGACCTTTTCGGAATACTCCTGGATCTCATCGTCTCCATCCTCGCCCAGCTCGTGCTGCAAAACCTTCACCTGCTCCCGCAGGATCATGTCCTTCTGCACCCGGCCCACCCGTTCGCGGACCTTTTTCTCCATCTCCACTTCCAGGGAGAGCACATCCAGCTCGTGGGTAAGGATCTCATTCACCAGCTTCAGCCGCTTTACAGGATTCAGCTCCTCCAGGATGCGCTGGCGGTCGTTGGGCCGAAGATTGATGCTGTAGCCTATGTAATCCGCCAGCTTGCCGGGATCCTCACAGTCCAGCACATTGGCCACCACCTCCTCCGGCAGGTCCGGCACCATATCCTGGTACTCGCCGAAAATGGCGTAGGTCTGGCGCATAACAGCCTCCACGCGGCTGGTCTTCCGGCCGGGAAAATCATCCTCCAGCAGCACCACATTGGCCTGCAGGAAGGGCTTTGTCTGCCAGATACGGTGGATGCGGCCCTTTCCCAGGCCGCGTACCAGCACGCGAACGGTGGAATCGGAGGTCTTTATGATCTGCATCACATGGGCAATGGTGCCGATGGTGTACAGGTCTTTTTCCTCCGGCCGGGTCACGGCCAGCTCCCGCTGTGTCACCAGGAAAACATCCTTGCCCTCCTCCATGGCGTTGTTCAACGCCAGCATGGAGATCTCACGCTCTACATCAAACCCGGTGGTCTGGCCGGGGAAAACCGTCAGCCCCCGCAGGGCCAAAACGGGAATATTCAAATTTGTCTGTTCCATAGGGGTATGCTCCTTTCGGCTGCACAGGGGCAGCATGGGAAAAAGGGGAGGGACGATCTCTCGCCTCTCCCCTATCGCGCATTTAAGAGGCCGGTGCGGAAGGTTCTTCCGCCTTGCCGGTCTTCAATTTTGCCTTACGAGGCGCCTTGCCCTCGTCATGTAGTATCTGCGGCTGGGCCTTGCCCTCCACACATTCGGCGGTGATGGTCACCTGCTCGATGGTGGGATCCGACGGGATGTCGAACATCACATTGGTCAAGATCCCCTCCATGACGGCCCGCAGGCCCCGGGCGCCGATGTTGCGCTCAATGGCCTTGTCGGCCACGGCCTCCAGGGCGTCCTCCGTAAAGGACAGCTCCACGTTATCGTAGGAAAACAGCTTTTTATACTGCTTGACCAGCGCGTTTTTCGGCTTGGTAAGGATCTGCACCAGGTCCTCCCGGGTCAGGCCGTCCAGCGCGGCAATCACCGGCAGGCGGCCCACCAGCTCGGGAATGATGCCAAACTTCAGCAGGTCGTGGGGCTGCACTTCCTTGAGAAGGGCCCCGGTCTGCCGCTCCGCCTTACTCTCTACAACGGCATCGAAGCCGATGCCCTTGCGATCCGTACGCTTTTCGATGATCTTCTCCAGACCGTCGAAAGCGCCGCCGCAGATAAAGAGAATATTGTGGGTATCCAGCTGGATGAACTCCTGGTGGGGATGCTTGCGCCCACCCTGGGGCGGCACATTGGCAACGGTACCCTCCAGGATCTTCAGCAGCGCCTGCTGCACGCCCTCGCCCGACACATCCCGGGTGATAGAGGTATTTTCACTCTTGCGGGCGATCTTGTCGATCTCGTCCACATAGATGATGCCCCGCTCCGCCAGCTCCACATCGAAGTCCGCCGCCTGCAGCAGACGCAGGAGAATATTCTCCACGTCGTCGCCCACATAGCCGGCCTCGGTGAGGGTGGTGGCGTCGGCAATGGCAAAAGGCACCTCCAGGACCCGGGCCAGGGTCTGGGCAAACAGAGTCTTGCCGCTGCCGGTGGGACCGATCATGAGGATGTTGCTCTTTTGCAGCTCCACATCCTCGCCGCCACCGTAAAAGATACGCTTATAGTGGTTGTACACGGAGACGGACAGAGCGATCTTCGCCGCCTCCTGGCCCACCACATATTCATCCAGCACCGCCTTGATCTCCCGGGGAGTGGGCAGACGGTCCGGCGCTTCCAGTTTTTCCTCCGCGGAAGTGTGATAGTCATCCTCCAGAATGGAGTTGCAAAGCTGGATGCACTCGTCGCAGATCCGGACACCGGGGCCCTGGATCATACGGTGCACCTGCTTTTCACTCTTGCCGCAGAAAGAGCAGCGCAGCTCTTTATTATTTTCCGACATAGTTACCTCTTATAAATGACCTTGTCCACCAGGCCGTATTCCTTGGCCTCCTCGGCAATCATCCAGTTGTCGCGCTCGGAGTCCAGCTTCACCTGCTCGGGGGTCTTGCCGGTGTTTTCGGCCAGGATACGGTTCATCCGCTGCTTGATTTTCAGGAAATGCTCCACATCGATCTCCATATCGGTGACCTTACCCTGGGTACCGGCGGAGGGCTGATGGATCATCACCTCGGCGTTGGGCAGGGCGATACGCTTGCCCTTAGCGCCGGAGGACAGCAGGAATGCGCCCATACTGGCGGCCATGCCGATGCAGATGGTGGAAACATCGCACTTGATATACTGCATGGTGTCATAAATAGCCATGCCGGCCGTCACAGAGCCGCCGGGGCTATTGATGTACATCTGAATGTCCTTGTCGGGGTCCTGCGCTTCCAGATAGAGAAGCTGGGCAACCACCAGGCTGGCAGTTGTATCATTCACCTCTTCGCCCAGGAAGACGATGCGGTCGTTGAGCAAACGGGAAAAAATATCGTAAGAACGCTCCCCCCGGTTGGTCTGTTCCACAACATAAGGGACTAAACTCATAGAAATAAACCTCCTGTTCAAGTGGTGCCTTGCTCTGCAAGGCATAATACAAAATTATACCCGCCCGTAAGTGATTTTAACAGTGTTGATTACTCTTTGTCTTCCTTCTTCTCTTCGGCCTTTTCCTCGGTCTTTTCTTCGGCCTTCTCCTCAGGCTCCACGGCCACGGCGCTGTCAGAGACGACCTTGATGACCTTCTCCCGGATGACCTGCTCCTTCACATCGGCGGAGGGCAGATACTTCTTGATGGAATCCAGATCCATTCCGTACTTCTCGGCAATGTTCTTCATCTCATTTTCCACTTCCTCGTCGGAAGCTTCCAGATTCTCGGCCTTCACGATGGCGGCCACGGCCAGATCCATACGCACCTGACGCAGAGCGGGCTCCATGGACTGCTTCTGGATGGCATCCTCGTCCATACCGGTCATCTTCACATACTGGTCAAAGGGGATGCCCTGGGCAGCCAGCTGCTGCTTGAAGTTGTCCATCATCTTCTGGGACTGCAGCACCACCATATCCTCGGGGATGTCGGCCTCGATGCCGTCGGCCACCTTCTGCATCAGCGCATCCTCAAAGGCGTGCTGGGCAGCGGTCTTGCGGTCCTCGGTGATCTTCTTCTTCAGGTCGGCCTTCAGCTCCTTCAGAGTGTCAAACTCGGACACATCCTTGGCGAACTCGTCGTCAATGGCGGGGACTTCCTTCACCTTGACCTCGTTGACCTTTACATGGAACACCACGGGCTTGCCGGCAAGCTCAGGAGTATAGTTCTCGGGGAAAGTGATGTCGATGTCCTTCTCCTGGCCCACCTTCATGCCGATGAGCTGATCCTCAAAACCGGGCACAAAGCTGCCGGAGCCGATCTCCAGGTCGAAATTCTCGCCCTTGCCGCCGTCGAAGGCCACGCCGTTGTCAAAGCCCTCGAAGTCGATGTTGGCGGTGTCGCCCTTCTTCACGGCGCGCTCTACGCTCACCAGACGGCTGTTGCGCTCGGCCATTTCCTTCAGCCGGGCGTTCACATCGGCGGCCATGACCTTCACAGTGGCCTTGGGAGCCTCCAGGCCCTTGTACTGGCCCAGCTTCACCTCGGGATAAACGGCGACGGTAGCCTTGAAGGTCACGCCGTCCTTACCGCAGTTCTCCAGCTCCACCTCGGGATAGCCCACGACCTCCAGCTTCTCGTCGCTGACAGCCTTCTCATAGGCATCGGGCAGGACCATATTCACGGCCTCTTCATAAAAGACCTCCACGCCGTACATGCTCTCAACGATCTTGCGGGGAGCCTTGCCGGGGCGGAAACCGGGGATGTTCATCTTGCCGCGCATCTTCAGGTAAGCCTTGTTGATGGCAGCCTCAAAGTCCTCGGCGCTGACCTCGATGGTCAATGCGACCTTGCTTTTTTCCAGTTTTTCACAGGATTTTACACTCATTTTGTTTTTCCTCCGTTCAGCATTAATAAATTGAATCAATGCAATTTTATATGATAACAGAAAAGTATTACAATTTCCACACTTTTTTGCACTATTCAAAAATTTTTTTCGGTTTGAACCGCAGATAGTCGGCGGAAACCAGGGAAAAGTCCGTTCCGTCCCGCTCTCCCTGCACCGCCCGGGCATGGGCCGTGCCGCCGTGGAGGTGGCCGTAATAGCATTTTTTCACGCCGCACTGCTGCAAAAGCCGCAGCATTTCCTCACAGCGGTAGCCGGTGTAAAGGGGCGGGTAGTGCAGAAAGCAGAGCTTCTCCCTCTCCCCTGCCGCCTGCAGCGAGGTCTCCAGGCGCCCAGCCTCGCGGTTTCGCATTTTCTCCGTGTGGCTGCCCGGCTCCTCCAGCTCGTAAAACCAGCCCCTGGTGCCGCACAGGGCCACATCGCCGTAGAAAACGCAGTTGTTGTGCAGGATTTGCAGGGAATCCAGACCGTGTTCGTCAAAAAATCGCTGCATTTTTGCCGCCGTGTTCCACCAATAGTCGTGGTTGCCCTTCATGAGAATCTTTTTCCCCGGCAGCTGGTGGATGAATGTCAGGTCCAGCAGCGACTCCTCCAAACTCATGCCCCAGGACAGGTCGCCGCACAGGACCGTCACATCTTCGTCGCCCAGCTCCGAAAAACCCTCCCGGATCCGCTCCACATAGTTGCTCCAGCCCTCGCCGAAAACGTCCATCGGCTTATCCGAGCTTAACGACAGGTGCAGGTCCCCTATGGTATATAACGCCATACTTACTCCTTATTATATTATAATAGCCTCCGCAGATTGTTCCAGAAAATATCCTCCAGCAGGGCTTGGCCGTAGCCGCGCTCGGCCAGGGCCGCATGCAGCTTCGGCACATCCTGCACCCCTTGCATCCCGGCGGCCAGGGCCTCGCAGCCGTCCAGGTCGCCGCCCAGGCACAGGGTCTTTTCCCCGCCCAGGTCCAGAAAATGCTCTACATGGGCCACCAGCTCTTCCATGGTCCCCTGGGGGCCTACAAAATCCCGATAGAGATTCAGGCCCACCACGCCGCCGCTGTCCCGGATGGCCCGGAACTGGTCGTCGGTCAGGTTGCGCCGATGGGGGCAGAGGGCCCGGGCATTGGAATGAGATGCCACCACCGGGCCATGGGCCGTTTTGACCGTATCCCAAAAGCCCGCGTCGGAGATGTGGGACATATCCGGGTAAATATCCAGCGCTTCCATGCGGCGCAGGAAGTTTTTGCCTTTTTCGGAAAGGCCCCGCTCCGGCTCCTCACAGTTGGTGCCGCAGAGGCTGTTGGCCCGATTCCAAACGGGATTCAGCAGCCGCACGCCCCAGGTGTGGGCCAGCTCCAAGTTCCGCTCCTCACAGTCCAGCAGGTCGGCCCCCTCGATGCTCAAAAGGGCCGCCATCTTCCCCTGCCGCACCGCTTCGTCCACCTCCGCGCCGATGCGGCAATGGGTGATGCAGTCCCGGTTTTTTTCCATTTCCCGCAGAAAACGGTCGTGCAGCCTTTGACACTGGGCCAGCATCCCGTCTGCCGGGGCATTTTTCGCGTCCCAATACAGGGCGAAAAACTGGCCGTACCGGGCAAATGCCTGGCCCCGCACCAGGTCGATGTGTCCGCCGTTTTCCCGCAGGCAGCCGCAGGCGGCGTAGTAAGCCTCCTGGGCCTCCCGGTCCGTCTCCATTTCCAGGGCCTCGCCGCGACCGGTCTCCTCGCAGCGGTAGATGGTGTCGCAGTGGGCGTCAAAATACGGTATTTTCAATTTGTCTCCACCTCAAATGCATTTTTCATATAGGTTATGCGCGCCAGGCCGCCGTCAGCACCCCGGTAGACCTCTGCCACATCAAAGCGCACCGGGCAGTCCAGGTCCTTTTCGCTGAGGTAGAACAGCGCCGTTTTCCGTATGCGCTCCTGCTTGGCGGCGGTGACATAGTCCCGTGGCAGACCCACGGCCAGGTTGCTCCGGGTCTTCACCTCTATAAAGCAAAGGGTATTTCCGTCCATGGCAATGAGATCGATCTCTCCAAAGCGGCAGTGGTAGCTATGCGCCACCAGGCGAAACTTCTTCTGTCGCAGGTAATTTGCCACCTGCGCCTCGCCCCAGGTTCCCACGCTGCGGCTCATGTGCGCTTTTCCTCCCACTTCTTCAGGAAGCTGCGCCTATGCTCCGGGCAGGGGCCGTAAGCGTCCAGCATCTGGTAGTGCAGCTTGGTGCCGTAGCCTTTATGCTTGGCAAACTGATACTCCGGGTAGCATTGGTCCAGTTCCCCGGACACGAAACGGTCCCGGCTCACCTTGGCCAAAATGGACGCGGCGGCGATGTTGGCGCTCTTGCCGTCGCCGCCCACCACCAGCTTGTGGGGCGTGGTGATGGCTGCGCTGCGTCCCTTGTCCCGGTTGCCGTCGATGAGAGCCACCTCGGGCCGAATCGTAAGAGCGTCGATAGCCTGCTGCATCGCCTTCATCCGGGCGCTTAAAATGTCCGTGGCGTCAATTTCCGCCGCCTTCACCCGCGCCACGGCCCAGCAGACGGCTTTTTGGGTAATGACCTCGTACAGGGCCTCCCGCTTTTTCTCCGTGAGCTTTTTGCTGTCGTTAAGGCCCTCGATTTGGCAGTAGGGCGGCAGGATCACCGCCGCCGCGTACACAGGCCCCGCCAGGGGTCCGGCTCCCGCCTCGTCGCAGCCGCAGATAATCTCCGCGCCCTGCTCCACCAGGTCCCGCTCTATCTGCCACAGGTCCGTTTTTTCAGCCATTTATTTCACATCCTCCACCGTTTCCAGTGTAAAGCGTCCTAACTTGCCACCCCGGAATTCATCCAGCAAAACCCGGCTCATGCGCTCGGTATCTACCTCCGCGCCCCGCATGAGAAAGCCCCGCTTGCGCCCGGCCCGGGTCAGCAGATCGTAGCCCATTTCGCCCTCCTCAGGCTCCACCTTGTACCGCTCCTGTATGACCCGGGCGTAGTGCTTACCCAGGTACTCCATCAAGTAGCTGCCCAGCTCCTCAATGTCCATCACATCGTCCTTGATGGCGCCGGTGAAGGCCAGGTGCATGCCTACATTCACATCCTCGAATTTCGGCCAGAGCATACCGGGGGTGTCCAGCAGCTCCAGGGTGCTGTCCACCGGCACCCACTGCTTGCTGCGGGTAACGCCGGGGCGGTCCTCGGCCTTGGCGGTCTTGCGCTTGGCTACCTTATTAATAAAGGTAGATTTGCCCACATTGGGGATGCCCAGCACCATCACCCGCACCACGCGGCCCACCTGGCCCTTGTCGGCGTAGGCCTGGAGCTTGTCTTTCAGCAGCTCCCGCACGGCGGCGGCAAACTGGGCCGTGCCTACGCCACTTTTGGCGTTGGACTCCAGCACGGCATAGCCTTTTCCCCGGAAATAGACCGCCCAGCGGGCCGTCTCCTTGGGGTCGGCCTGGTCCACGCGATTCAGCACCACCAGCCGGGGCTTCCCCGCCGTCATTTCGTCCACATCGGGATTGCGGCTGGAAATGGGGATCCGTGCGTCCAAGATCTCGCACACAGCATCCATGTGGCCCATTTCCGCCACGATCATCCGCTTGGTTTTCGTCATGTGTCCCGGATACCAGGACAGTCCTTCTATCTGCATGGCTTCCTCCCTCTCACAGCTTGGTCAAATGGGCCCCGGCGGCCTTGAGCATCAGCTTCTTGGTGCCCACCTTGTCAAAGGCCACCTCGATCAGCGCGTCGCCGCCCATAGGCCGCACACTGAGCACCATGCCCTGGCCGAAAGCGCTGTGGCGCACCTGGTCCCCGGCCTTCAGCTGCATCAGCGGCGCAGAAGTGGCCGACGGTGCTCGCCGGGCCGCCGCCGAACGCTGTAAAGGCTCTCGCCTTGTCTGTTGTTTGATCTCCTGTGTTTTATAGGTTCCGCGGCTTGTGCTTCCCCAGCCGCCGGACCAGTCATCATTCCAGCTATCGTCCCACTGGAGCGCCTTGCGCGGCTCCGGCTTTCCAATCCAGCGCATATTCTCCGCCGGAATTTCCTCCAGGAATCGGGAGGGCATCTTCGGCTCCGTCTGGCCAAAGAGCATCCTCTGGCGCACATTGGTCATGGTCAGGGTCTTGCGGGCCCGGGTCATGGCCACATAGCACAGCCGCCGTTCCTCCTCCATTTCCTCCTGCTCGCCCATGGCGCGATTCCCAGGGAACACGCCCTCGTCCATGCCGGTGACATACACATGGTCAAATTCCAGTCCCTTGGCACTGTGCATGGTCATCATGGTCACGCAGTTGTCGCTGTCGGACTGGCCGTCCAAGTCGGTATACAGGGCCACATCGTTGAGAAAGCCCGCCAGGGACGGGTCGTCCGGGTCGTTTTCCAAAAAGGCGCTGATGCTGGAGGCCAGCTCCTGCACATTCTCCAGCCGCCCCCGGCTCTCCATGTCATTTTTCTCCTGAAGCATCTGCACATAGCCGGTCCTTTGGCAGACTTGCCCGTAAAATTCTACCAGCTCCAGCTCGTCGCACAGCTTCCGCAGCTCCAGAATTATCTGCCCGAAGTCCTCCATCCGCCCGGCGGCGGACTTCAGCTCCGGGTAATTCCGGGCGGCGCAGACGATCTCAAATAAGGGCTTCCCCTCCGCCGCCGCAATGGCCTGGGCCTTTTCCACTGACGCCCCGCCGATCTTCCGGGACGGCACATTGATGATCCGCCGCAGACGCAGATCATCCGCCGGATTGCACACCACACACAGGTACGCCAGCATATCTTTCACTTCTGCCCGGTCGAAGAACTTCACGCCGCCCACAATTTTATAGGGCACGCCGTTGCGCTTGAAGGCATATTCCAGGGCGTTGGACTGGGCGTTCATGCGGTACAAAATGGCGTTATCTTTCCAGTTGGCACCCCGGTTGTAGCCGGTCATGATGTCGCCCACCACGAAGTTTGCCTCGTCGCTCTCGTTGTAGCAGGTCTTAATGGTCACCGGGTCACCGGGGCCGTTCTGAGTCCACAGGGTCTTGCCCTTGCGGCCCTCGTTGTTGCGGATCACCGCGTTGGCCGCGTCCAGGATATTCTGGGTGGAGCGGTAATTCTGCTCCAGGCGGATGGTCCGGGCGTTCTTGTAGCGCTGCTCAAAGCTGAGGATGTTGGTAATATCAGCGCCCCGGAAGCGATAGATGCTCTGGTCATCATCGCCCACCACGCAGATATTCCCGTGACCGCCCGTCAGCAGGCCCGCCAGGAGAAACTGCAGGTGGTTGGTATCCTGATACTCGTCAATAAGTATGTAACGGAACTTATTCTGATAGTACGCGCGCACCTCACGGTCGCTTTGCAGCAGTGTAACCGTGTGCAGAATGATGTCGTCAAAGTCCAGGGCATTGGCCTCCCGGAGTTTTTGATTGTAAAGCTTATATACTTTACCGACCCTGATTTTTCTCCAATCTCCCCGCTGCTCCCACAGTTGGCAGAACTCATCCGGGGAGAGTATGTCTCCCTTGGCATTGGAGATCACCGACAGCAGCTCCCTTGTAGGAAATTGCTTTTCCTCCAGGCCCAGATCCTTGAGAATATCCTTGATGACCCGCTTGGAGTCATCGGTATCGTAGATGGTAAAGTTGCGGTCGAAGCCCAGTTTATCAATATCCCGGCGCAGGATGCGCACGCAGGCGGCGTGGAAGGTGGCCGCCCATACATCCAGCGCCTCCTCCCCAAGCATCCGCTCCAGGCGCTCCTTCAGCTCCCCGGCGGCCTTGTTGGTGAAGGTGATGGCCAGCACCTCCCAGGGCCGGGCCGGCTGCACGGCGCACAGGTACTGCATCAGCGGCCGCATCTCCTCCTGGGGATCCTGTATGTACTGCTCCAGAAATGCCACCTCGTCCTCAGAAATGGGGATGGGGATCTCCTCCGTGTCGCTGCCCCGTCCATAGCGCAGGAGGTTGGCCACCCGGTTAATGAGCACCGTGGTCTTGCCGGAGCCCGCTCCCGCCAGCAGCAGCAGCGGCCCCTCGGTGGTCAGCACGCCCTCCCGCTGCATGGGATTGAGCCGCTTGTAATCCAGCTCGATAGCCTTGCGCCGGGCGGTTATAAATCGTCTTTCTAATTCGTTCATGTCAGCCTCGCTCTCTGTTTTTCATCCCTATTTTATAACAAATGTGTCCCGTGGTCAACCGCCGAAATAAAAAATTAGAAATTTTGTTCGATTTCTTCTTGACAAGAACGCTTGTTCGATTTATAATCTGAATAGAACAAAAGTTTTACCTGGAGGAACAAACTATGACTACTTTCGGATGGATCATCACCCTCATCGGTGCCGCCGCTGTTTCCGGCCAGTTCATGCGCCTGGTAGACCGGGTCGACCAGCCCCGCCGCAGACGCAAGGCCGCCTGATATGGATCTGCTGGATAAGCTGGCCATCCTCACCGACGCGGCTAAATACGATGCCGCCTGTACGTCCAGCGGTGTCCGGCGCGGCTCCCAGCCTGGGAAGATCGGCAATACATCCTCTTCTATCGCCGGCTGCTGTCACAGCTTTTCCGCCGACGGGCGCTGCATCACGCTGCTGAAGGTACTCATGACCAACTGCTGCGTGTACGACTGCAAATACTGCGTCAACCGCCGCAGCAATGACACTCGCCGCGCCGCTTTCACCCCAAAAGAGCTGGCTGAGCTTACCATTCAGTTCTACCGCCGAAATTATATCGAGGGGCTTTTCCTCTCCAGCGGCGTCCTGCGCGACCCCGATTACACCACCCAGCGCATGATCGAGGTGCTGCGCCTTCTGCGCCAGGAGTACGGCTTCAACGGTTATATCCATGCCAAGGCCATTCCCGGCACGGACCCGGCGCTGGTGCAGCAGCTGGGCTACCTGGCCGACCGCCTCAGTGTAAACATTGAGCTGCCCTCTCAGGAGGGCTTGGCTACACTGGCACCGGATAAGAGCAAGGCCGCCATTCTCTCCCCCATGCGCCTGATCCGCGACCGGGGCCGGGAGAATAAAGAGGAGCTGGTGAAGTACCGACATGCTCCCGCCTTTGCCCCGGCCGGACAGAGCACCCAGCTCATCGTGGGCGCCACCCAGGACAGCGACCGGCATATTCTCTACCTGACCCAGTCCCTGTACCAGCGCTATCGGCTCAAGCGCGTGTTCTACTCCGCCTACGTGCCGGTGGTGGAAAATGCTCTGCTCCCCGCCCTGCATACCAAGCCGCCCTTGCTGCGGGAGCACCGGCTGTACCAGGCAGACTGGCTCATGCGGTTTTATGGCTTCCGGGCCGAGGAGCTGTTAGACGATACCCACCCAAACTTTGACCCCGATATGGACCCCAAGTGCTACTGGGCCATCACTCATCCGGACCAGTTCCCCGTGGAGATCATGACCGCCGACCTAACGCAGCTTCTGCGCGTCCCGGGCATCGGCCCCACCGGGGCCCGGCGCATCCTCTCCGCCCGCCGCGTGGGTCCCTTGCATTTTGAGGACCTGAAAAAAATGGGGGTCGTGCTGAAGCGGGCGCAATTCTTTATCCTATGCGGCGGCCGCATGCGTCAGGGCCTGCACTTTTCCGCCGAGACCCTGACCCGTCAGCTGCAGGCCGTGGAGCGGGACGCCCTGCCGCTCTCCGCCGCCCCGCAGCTATCCCTTTTTGACACATCGGAGTGAGAAAAATGTCCTGGATCGACATGGTTTATGAATATGATGGCACTTATGAGGGCTTTCTCTGCTGTATATATGAGAGTTATGTAAACAAAGAATTCCCCATTGCCTTTGCCGGCAATGAGGAATTTCCCGTTCTCACCCTCTATTCCGTCCGCTCCGTTGAAACGGATCCGAGCCACAGCGACCGTGTTCTCCGAAGCATATCAGATCGCTCCGTCAAAGCCGCTCGTCTGCTCTACAGAGCCTTTCACACCTGTATGGATAACAAAGAAGCATGCTTGTACGCCTTCGTGCAAAAGCTCTACGCCGATGGCCCCCAGTTTCTCCGTTTTCCTTCGGACCCGGCCTGTTATCCCCTCTATAAGGCCGTGCGCCACCTGTCGGGTGAGCTGGAAAAGCTACGGGGCTTTGTTCGTTTCTCGGACTATGACGGTATTTTAGGTGCGGAGATCGAACCCAAAAACCGCGTTCTTCCTTTTCTGCGCCGGCATTTTTGCAGCCGCTATGCCGGCGAAGTCTTCTTCCTCTACGACCGCACCCACGGTGAGCTGCTCCTCTACAAGGACGGGCGTTCCCGCATCGTGTACATGGATTCCCTAACGCTTGCGCCGCCCAGCCCTCAGGAGGCAGAATATCGAAAACTGTGGAAAACGTTTTTTTACACCATTTCCATAGAAGAGCGGCGTAACGAGCGCTGCCAAAATACCTTTCTGCCCAAACGCTATCGGAGCACCATGACGGAATTCCAATCCGAAACATCCGTCATTCCCGAAGCATCTCCCGCAGATGCGCCACTCCTTTTCGCTCCAGACGGGATACCTGCACCTGCGACACCCCCAGGATCCGCGCTGCCTGCTCCTGGGTCATGCACTTGAAAAACCGCAGATAGATGGTCTCCCGCTCCCGTTCGGGCAGTGTCCGAATAGCCTCCCGCAGGGCGATCTTCTCCACCAGCGCCTCCTCCGGCGCCTCCGTACCCAAAGTCGATTCCAGCGTCAGCCCTTCGCCCGTCTCCTGCTGCAGGGACTCCGGCGAGGCGGTGGCAAGCTCCGCCGTGGCGATCTCCTCGGCACTCCAGCCGGTCTCTGCCGCCAGCTCCGACAGCTTCGGCTCCCGCCCCAAAGCGGCGCGCAGTTTCTGCCGGGCTGACCAGATGCTCTGTCCTTTTTCCCGCAGAGTCCGGCCTACCTTCACCAGTCCGTCATCCCGGAGAAAGCGGCGAATTTCCCCGGCGATCTTGGGCACGGCGTAGGTGGAAAACTGCGTCCCATATGTAATGTCAAATCCCTTTACAGCTTTAATAAATCCTATGCATCCCAGCTGATACAGGTCCTCCGGGTCCGCCCCGCAGCCATAGTAGCGCCGCACCACGGCCCAGATCAGGCCACTGTTTTCCTCCAGCATCTTTCCGCAGGCTTCGTTGTCGCCCGACTGCGCCCTGTCCAACAGAGCCAGCCTGTTTTCGCTCATTTTTTCTCTCCCATTCGGGTGGAAATTCGTTTTTTCAGTGTAACGGTAGTCCCCTTTTGGGGAACGGATCTGACCTTAATGGCATCCATAAAGCTCTCCATGATGGTAAATCCCATACCGCTGCGTTCGTCATTGCCGGTGGTAAACATAGGCTTACGGGCTTGCTCCACATCGGCAATGCCCACCCCCCAGTCCTTCACTATGATCTCCAGCACATTTCCCTCCCGGATGCGCAGCTTCATAACGATCCGTCCGATGCTCTCGGGATAGCCGTGGATGATGGCATTGGTCACCGCTTCACTAACGGCGGTTTTGATGTCCCCCAGTTCCTCCAGCGTTGGGTCCAGCTGCATGGCAAAGCCCGCTGCCGCCACACGGGCAAAGGCTTCATTGCTGCTGCGGCTGGGAAATTCCAGCGCGACCTGATTTTCACTTCTCATGTACTTCCTCCAGTCCCATTAGCTTCTGCAGTCCCGCAGCCGCAAATACTTTTTTCACCTGTGCCGATGGGCTCTTTATGCACATTCTGCCGCCCAGCTGCTTCATCTGCTGCATCGTGTGCAGCGCAACGGCAATGCCGGAGCTGTCCATGAATGTTACCCCGGAAAAGTCCAGTTCCGTTTCCAGCGGCAGTGCGTACTCCAGCTCCCGGGCAATACGCTGTATAAGCGGCCGGGCAGCGTGGTGATCCAATTCACCCCGCAGGTGAAGGACCAGCTTCCGGTCCGCGCTCTCTGCTTTGATCTGCATGTCATCACTTCCTGTAAAAAAATCACCGTAGGCGATTGCCTACGGTGATTATACTTTTTTATGCTGTATTTCTTTGTCACAAGCCGTCGCTTCTCTTAAATAAATCAGCCCTTCATAGCAGCGGCGGACTCATCCAGCTTGGCGATCAGCGCCCGGGCCTTCTCCGCTTTTTCCCGCTCGGCGTTTACAACGGCCTCCGGAGCCTTGGAAACAAATTTCTCATTTCTGAGCTTCTGCTCGATACGCTCCAGATTCTCGGCAGCCTTCTGGCGCTCCTTGGCAATGCGCTCCAGCTCCTTTTCAAAGTCCACCAGCTCCGCCAGGGGCAGATAGACATTGGCGCCGTGGGTCACCACCGTGACCAATCCGGTCAGATCCGTGGGAGCCGTGTCGGTAACCTTGATATCGCTGGCATAGGCCATGCGCTTAATAAAGTGCTCACCCAGCCGGTAATCCTCCGCATGGTCGGTGGCAATGATCATCTGTGCCTTTTTGGACGGCGGCACGTTCATCTCAGAGCGGCGGGCGCGCACAGCGGAGATGGCATCCTTCACCGCCTCCATGGCCTGCTCCTCTGCCCGGAAATCCAGCTCCGGACGGTATACGGGCCAGGGCGCGCAGATCAGATACTCGCCCTCATGGGGCAGCGCCTGCCAGATCTCCTCCGTAATGAACGGCATAAAGGGGTGCAGCAGCTCCAGGATGCGCAGCAGCACATAGCACAGCACATTCTCCGCCGCCAGCTTGGCCGCCGGATCGTCGCCGTTCATGCGGGTCTTGGTCAGCTCGATATACCAGTCGCAGTAGGTGTCCCAGATAAAGTCATAGATCTTGGCGGAGGCCACGCCCAGCTCGTATGCATCCATGTTGTCCGTGACCTCGCGGATAAGGGTGTTGAGCTTGCTGAGGATCCACTTGTCCTCCAGCTCCAGCTTCTCGGGCAGCTCCACCTTGTCGATGGTCAGATTCATCATCACAAAGCGGGATGCATTCCAGATCTTGTTGGCAAAGTTGCGCATAGCCTCGCACTTTTCCACAAAGAAGCGCATGTCGTTGCCGGGGCTGTTGCCGGTGATGAGGTTAAAGCGCAGGGCATCGGCGCCGTACTGCTCCGCCATCTCCAGAGGATCAATGCCGTTGCCAAGAGACTTGGACATCTTGCGGCCCTTGTCGTCCCGGACCAGACCGTGGATAAACACAGTCTTGAAAGGCTCCTTCTTCATCTGCTCCATGCCGGAGAAGATCATCCGGGCCACCCAGAAGAAGATAATATCGTAGCCGGTGACCATAACAGATGTGGGATACCAGTACTTCAGGTCGGCGGCGTCCGTATCCGGCCAGCCCATGGTGGAAAACGGCCACAGCGCCGAGGAGAACCAGGTATCCAGCACGTCCTCGTCCCGGGTCAGATGGGTGCTGCCGCACTTTTCACACTTGGTGGGGTCTTTGCGATCCACATTGATGTGTCCGCAGTCGTCGCAGTACCAGGCCGGGATCTGGTGGCCCCACCAAAGCTGGCGGGAGATGCACCAGTCGTGCACGTTCTCCATCCAGTTGATGTAGGTCTTGGTAAAGCGCTCGGGCACAAACTTGATGGTGCCGTCCTCCACCACGCGGATGGCCTCCTTAGCCAGGGGCGCCATCTTTACAAACCACTGGGCGGAGATCAGCGGCTCCACGTCGTTGTGGCAGCGGTAGCAGGTGCCCACATTGTGGGAATAGGGCTCGGTCTTGATGAGATAGCCCTGCTCCTCCAGATCCTTCACAATGGCCTTGCGGCACTCGTAGCGGTCCATCCCCGCGTAGGGGCCGCCGTTTTCATTGATGGTGCCATCGTCAGCGATGACCCGGATCACCTCCAGGTTGTGCCGCAGGCCCACCTCAAAGTCGTTGGGGTCATGGGCCGGGGTCATCTTCACTGCGCCGGTACCGAAGCCGATCTCGCAGTAATCGTCGCCCACAATGGGCATCTCCCGGTTCATAATGGGCAAAATGCAGGTCTTACCGATGAGGTGCTTAAAGCGCTCATCCTCCGGATTCACGGCCACGCCCGTATCGCCCATCATGGTCTCGGGCCGGGTGGTGGCGATGATGATATCGCCGCTGCCGTCGGTAAGGGGATAGCGGATATACCAGAGGTTGCCGGGCTTATCGGTGTACTCTACCTCGGCGTCGGACAGAGCCGTCATGCAGTGGGGGCACCAGTTGATAATGCGGCTGCCCTTATAGATCAGCCCCTTGTCATACAGCTCGCAGAAGGTCTCCCGCACAGCCCGGGAGCAGCCCTCGTCCATGGTGAAACGGTTGCGGTCCCAGTCGCAGGAGGAGCCCATCTTCATCTGCTGCTGGATGATACGGTTGCCGTATTTCTCCTTCCAGTCCCAGACCCGCTCCAAAAACTTCTCGCGCCCCAGGTCATGGCGGGTCAGGCCCTCCTCCTTGCGCAGGGTCTCCTCCACCTTGATCTGGGTGGCAATGCCCGCATGGTCCGAGCCGGGAAGCCACAGGGCCTCATAGCCCTGCATCCGCTTAAAACGGGTCAAAATGTCCTGCAGCGTGCAGTCCAGAGCGTGGCCCATGTGCAGCTGGCCGGTAACATTGGGGGGCGGCATAACGATGGAAAACGGTTTTTTATCCGGGTTGGGCTCTGCCTTAAAGCAGCCGCCGTCCATCCACATCTTGTAGATCCTCGGCTCCACATCCCGGGGGTCATAGACCTTGGGCAATTCTTTTCGCATGGTATTTTCTCCTTTTCCGATATTCGGCAAAACAAAAAAGTTCGCTCTGTTCTGCCGTAAAAGCAAAACAGGGCGAACCATAAATACAGTCCGTGGTACCACCTGCGTTCGGAGGCCGTGCCTCCGCACTCAAAACCCGATAACGGCGGCTGGCCGCTGCCGCTTACTCACGCTGGGCGGCAGAACTCCGGAGCGACTTCCCCCCGGCCCTCACGGAAGCTTACACCCGCCGCTTCCTCTCTTTGCATCATGCCCGAAGGTACTGCTCTCCATCGCAGTCTTTTCCAATATGCAGTTATTTTACTGTATCCGCCGCCGGAAGTCAAGTATAAATCCGCCCAAACCGGAGAGGCTACTCTACATATTTAAATGTAAAGAACGCCCATCGCCGAATTCTTCCTCGTTTTTTGTCGACTTTATACAATATTCGACTCATTTTTTGTATGGGGAAAACTGTAAAGATGCTAACAAATGTCTTGCATCTTGATAAAAAAATACTTATAATGAGTCCATGCGCAAAAATCTCTTAGCCAAATCCAAATAAGAAGGTGATTACTATGGAACTTCAAATTCAAGATCTTGTTTCTTCCATCAAAAAGGACGGAATTGACAGCGCCAATAAGGAAGCTGCCGAGATCCTGGCCGAGGCCAAGCGCCAGGCCGATAGCATCGTTGCCGCCGCCAAGAGTGAGGCGGACAAGCTTCGGGAAGATGCAAAAGCAGAAATTGAGGTATTCAAACACAGTGCCCAGCTCAGCGCCCAGCAGGCTAAGCGTGACGCGGTTCTGGCCTATCGTCAGGAGATCCAGAAGGAATTCGAGCGGATCCTGGCCGCCGATGTCAGCAAGGCGCTGGATCAGCAGACTCTGGCCCGCCTTATCCAGGCCGCCCTTCAGGGGGAGGATGTCTCCGCCTATGCCGTGGAGGTCGCCCAGGTGACCGACGGCATCCGCCAGGAGCTGGCGCAGGAACTGAAAAACGGTCTGGAGATCCGCCCGTCCAAGAAGGTGGGCGCCGGGTTCCGTCTGGCTGCCAAAGACGGCTCCGGCTATTTTGACTGCTCTGACGAGGAGATCGCAGAAATGCTCATGCCTTTCTTCCGGGATTCCAGTCTGTAAGGAGGTGCCTTGTGGCTTCCTATTATTATCTGATCTCCAGTCTGCCCATGCTGAAGACCCAGGGCGAGCCGCCCATGGATTACGAGGCGTTTCTGGCTATGTGCAAGTCCGCAGTAAGCGGCAGCGTGTATAAGACCCTGGAGGAGCTGTCCGTTCAGGCGCAAAAGGGACCGCTGCTGTCTCAGTGGGCCAAATTCTATCAGGCGCTGTCCCAGGAGCTGGCCTATCAGCGAAATGTAAAGCTGGGCCGTCCCTGCACCCCGCCGTCTGACCGCCCCGCCGAGCTTGTGCAGACTGTAACGGCCGCCGTAAACGCCGAAAACCCGCTGGCAGGCGAGCAGATCTTACTGGATCTGGAGTTTCGCCGTCTGGATGAGATGATCGGCCAGCATATTTTTGACGAGTACGCCCTGTACGGCTACGCCATGAAGCTTCAGCTTCTGGAGCGCCAGCGCGGCTTCCGTTATGACCGGGGCAAGCAAGTCTTCAGCGGCCTTATGGACAATATCCGTCGGCAGATTTCCGACCTATAACGAAACAGGAGAATCAAAAATGGACAAAGTTACAGGATATGTGACCGGAGTAAACGGGAATCTGGTGGCAGCCACCTTTTCCGGCTCCGTGCGAAAAAACGAAGTTGGCTATGTCCTGGTGGGCGATGACCGGCTCAAGGGCGAGGTCATCCGCATCAACGGAAACACAGCCAGCATGCAGATCTATGAAATGACCAATGGCATCCAGGTGGGCGACAAGGTGGAGCTTTCCGGCGAGCTGATGAGCGTGGAGCTGGGCCCGGGCCTTCTGTCCCAGGTGTTCGATGGTCTGCAAAACCCGCTGCCGGAGCTGGCCGAGAAGTGCGGCTTCTTCCTGGAGCGCGGCGTGTATCTGGATCCCATCCCCAATAAGGATTGGGAGTTTACCCCCTCTGTAAAGCCCGGCGATCCGATCTCCGCCGGCGATGCGGTGGGCAGCGTGCCCGAGGGCCTGTTCACCCACCTTATCATGGTCCCCTTCGACCTCAAGGGCGACGGCTGGAAGGTCAAGTCCGTGCGGGAAAAGGGCGTGTATAACGTCCGGGACACCGTGGCGGTGCTGGAAAATGAAAACGGCGAGGAAAAAGAGCTGACCATGGTCTTCTCCTGGCCTGTAAAGCAGGCCATCCGCTGCTATGAGGAGCGTCTGCGGCCCGATGAGACCCTGGTGACCAAGATCCGCTCCATCGATACCTTCCTGCCCGTAGCCAAGGGCGGCACCTTCTGCGTGCCCGGTCCCTTCGGCGCCGGCAAGACCGTTCTGCAGCACATGGAGGCCAAGAACGCCGATGTGGATATCGTCATCGTGGCCGCCTGCGGCGAACGCGCCGGCGAGGTGGTGGAGGTCCTGCAGGAGTTCCCGGAGCTGGTGGACCCCCGTACCGGCCGCTCCCTGATGGAGCGCACCATCATTATCTGCAACACCTCCTCCATGCCCGTGGCCGCCCGTGAGGCGTCCGTGTATACGGCTGTGACCATGGCGGAATATTACCGCCAGATGGGTCTGGATGTGCTGCTTCTGGCAGACTCCACCAGCCGCTGGGCCCAAGCCATGCGTGAGATGAGCGGCCGTCTGGAGGAGATCCCCGGCGAAGAGGCCTTCCCCGCTTACCTGGAGTCGGTTATCGCCTCCTTCTACGAGCGCGCCGGAAAGGTCCGCCTCAAGAGCGGCAAGATCGCCTCCGTCACCATCGGCGGCACCGTCTCCCCTGCCGGCGGCAACTTTGAAGAGCCCGTGACCCAGGCCACGCTGAAGGTGGTGGGCGCGTTCCACGGCCTGTCCCGTGAGCGGTCCGATGCCCGTAAATACCCGGCCATCCACCCCATCGATTCCTGGTCCAAGTACAAGGGCGTGGTGGATATGGAGCGCGTGGAGCAGGCCCGTGCCATTCTCAAGCGCAGCAATGAGATCAACCAGATGATGAAGGTCATCGGTGAGGAGGGCACCTCCGCCGAGGATTACATCGTTTATCAGAAGGGCGAGCTGCTGGACGCTGTGTACCTGCAGCAGAACTCCTTCGATCCCATTGACGCCGCCTGCGATCCCCAGCGCCAGGTCCACGAATTCGATGTGCTCTATGATGTGCTGAATCGCGACTTTGCGCTGGACGATAAAAAAGAGATCCGCGCCTTCTTCAACCAGGTCCGGCAGGAATTCCTGGACTGGCACAACACCGTGTTCCGCTCGCCGGAATTCGAGGCCCAGGAACAGCGGCTCAAGGACTTTTACCTGAGCAAGGCCGCGCTTTGAGGGAGGAGTCAATATGCAGAAAGTTTACACAAAAATTGAGTCCATCGTGGGCAACGTAGTCACCGTCCGCGCCTCCGGCGTCCGCAGCGGCGACCTGGCCCTGGTGGGCGACAGCTATGCCAACGTGATCAAGCTGGACAAGGACCTGGTGACGCTCCAGGTGTTCAGCGGCACCCAGGGCGTCAGCACCACGGACCCCGTCCGCTTCCTGGGCCGGCCTATGATGGTGTCCTTCTCCGATCACCTGCTGGGCCGCATCTTTGACGGCGCCGGCGTGCCCCGTGATAACGGCCCCGCCCTGACGGAGAACATGATCCCCATCGGCGGGCCCTCCGTGAATCCGTCCCGGCGTACCGTGCCCAATAAGATGATCCGCACCGGTATCCCCATGATCGACGTGTTCAATACCCTGGTGGAAAGCCAGAAGCTGCCCATTTTCTCCGTATCCGGTGAGCCGTATAACCAGCTGCTCTCCCGTATCGCCATGCAGGCGCAGGTGGACGTGATCGTGCTGGGCGGCATGGGCCTGAAGTATGACGACTATCTGTTTTTCCGGGACACCCTGGAAAAGAGCGGCGCCATGGGCCGCACGGTGATGTTCATTCACACCGCCTCCGACCCCACGGTGGAGTGCACTCTGGTGCCGGATATGGCCCTGGCCGTGGCGGAGCAGTTCGCCCTGGCCGGCAAGCGTGTGCTGGTGCTGCTGACGGATATGACCAACTACGCCGATGCCCAAAAGGAAATGGCCATCACCATGGAGCAGGTCCCCTCCAACCGCGGCTATCCCGGCGACCTTTATAGCTGCCTGGCCGCCCGCTATGAAAAGGCCGTTGACTTTGAGGACGCAGGCTCCATCACCATCCTGGGCGTGACTACCATGCCCGGCGACGACGTGACCCACCCCGTCCCCGATAACACCGGCTATATCACCGAGGGCCAGTATTACCTGAAAAACGGCCACATCGAGCCCTTCGGCTCCCTGTCCCGTCTGAAGCAAAACGTCAACGGCAAGACCCGCAGCGACCATCGTGCCCTGATGGACGGTATGATCCGCCTGTACAGTGCATACAAGGAGAGCCTGGAGAAGAAGTCCATGGGCTTTATGATGTCCGAGTGGGATGAAAAGCTGCTGAAATACGGCCATCTCTTTGAGACAAAGCTGATGGACCTGAGCGTGAACATTCCTCTGGAGGAGGCGCTGGACCTGGGCTGGGAGATCCTGGCCGAGTGCTTCGAGCCCAATGAAACGGGCCTGAAATCCAGCCTCATCCAGGAGAGATGGCCCAAAGCCTCCGCCGCAGAATGAGGGGGCGCCTATGGCTGTTAAACTCACAAAAAACGAACTGAAGGTGCAAAAGGACCGCCTGAAGCAGTTTCAGCGCTACCTGCCCACCCTGCAGCTGAAAAAGCAGCAGCTCCAGTCCGTGGTGATGCAGATCACCGCCCAGCTGGAGGAGGTAGAGCGGCAGCGGGAGGCCGCCGTGGCCGGTCTGGATGACTGGGTGGCTGTTTTCTCCGAAAACGAGAGCTTTCCCCAGGGCAAGGGGCTGGATTCCCTGGTTCGTCCCAAGCATGTGGTGTGCGGCGAGGAGAATATCGCCGGTGTCACGGTGCCTGTGTTCCGGGACCTGAGCTTCGAGGACATTCAGTACGATGTGGCGGAGTACCCCCTTTGGGTAGATACCGCCGCCGTCCGCCTGCGGGAGATCGCCCGGCTGGACGCCCTGGCCAAGACCCTTCGCCGCCGGGCAGAGCTGCTGCAGCAGGAGCTGCGCTCCACGGCCCAGCGGGTAAACCTCTTTGAAAAGGTGAAGATCCCCGAGGCCAAGGAGAACATCCGCGTCATCGGCATCTACCTGGGCGATCAGCAGACCTCCGCCGTGGTGCGCGGCAAGATCGCCAAAAAGAAGCTGCAGGAGGTGAGCCGATGATCGAAAAAATGAAGGTCGTTCATATCGTAACGACCGAATCTGAGAAGACCTCCCTGCTGGACCGGCTGCGCAGCCTGGGCATCGTCCACTTCTCCGAGAAGGCCGCGGCCGACCAGAAGTACCCCGAGCGCTTCGCGGCTCTGAGCCGCCTGTCCATGCTGCTGCAGGAATATCCCCACGAAAAGCAGGAAGCCTCCGTTTTGTCCGACGAGGACTTCGAGGTGTTTTTCCAGGAGATGAATGACTGCCTGGAGCGAAAAAAATCGCTGCAGGACCAGCTCACCGCCGCCCATACCGCGGCAGAGCGTCTGGCCGAGTGGGGCTATTTCGACCCCGCCCAGCTGGAAGATCTGCGCCGGCAGGGATGGGATGTCCACATTTATCGGGGCGATAAAAAGACCCTGACCGCCCTGGCTGCGGATCCCGATGTGCAGATGATCCGCCTGGCCCCCGTGAGCAAGATGCCCACCTTCGCCACCCTCGCTCCCCTGCCCGCCCAGTATTCGGCCACTGAATTTACCATCCCGGATAAGGGCCTGGCGCAGCTGGAGCAGGAGCAGCAGGCCTGCACCCAGGGCCTGGCCCAGTGCGAGGCCTTTCTGGCCCAGGCGACGGAGCATCTGCCCAGCATCCATGACCAGATGCTCAAGGCGCAGAACGCCGCCGAGTATTCCGCCGTCAGCAACACCTCCGAAAACCAGGACGGCCTGGTGTGGCTCCAGGGCTATATCCCCGCCGCCGAGGAGGACCGATTCAAGCAGGCCGCCGCACAGGCACATTGGGCCTGGGCCATGGGCGACCCGGATGCCGAGGACGACAAAGTCCCCACCAAGGTCAAGTGCAACAAGGTCACCAAGCTGATGGTCCCCGTATTTGACATTCTGGGCACCGTGCCCGGCTATCGGGAGTACGATATTTCCTTCTGGTTCCTGGGCTTTTTCACCCTGTTCTTCGCCATGATCATCGGCGACGCCGGCTACGGATGCCTGTTCCTCCTGGCGGCGCTGATCCTGACCATAAAGAACAAAAAAGCCTCTACCGCCGTGCAGCTCCTGTGGGTGCTGTCCATTGCCACCATAATATGGGGCTCGCTGACAGGCACCTGGTTTGGCCTGGAGCAGGCCATGGAGGTACCGCTGCTGAAGAAGCTGGTGATCCCCACCTTCGCCAATTACCCGGCCTATTTCGACGTATCCGCCACCACACAGCAAAACACCATTATGAAGTTCTGCTTCATATTGGGTACCGTACAGCTGTCCCTGGCCTGCGTCATGAATATCCGCCGCAAGCTGAAGGAGAAAAACCTCAGCTGGATCGCGGATCTGGGCTGGCTGGCGGCTATATGCGCCCTGTACTTTGTGGTGCTGTACCTGGTCATCGGCCAGGAGGTAAACCTGGGCCGTGTGGCCTGCGTGGTGGTGGCCGGGTTCCTGCTGGTGGTGATTTTCGGCGGCATGTCCCCGGATAAGACCTTTGCCCAGGGCCTGAAAGCGGGCTTGGGCGATACCTTCACCGTGTTCCTCAACACCATCAGCGCCTTCGGCAACATCATGAGCTACATCCGCCTGTTTGCCGTGGGCATGGCCTCCCTGGCCATCGCTCAGAGCTTTAACAACATGGCCTTCGGCTTCAAGGGCCCCATGGTCATCGCCGCCGTGCTGATCCTGGTCATCGGCCACGGGCTGAATATCGTCATGGGCCTGCTGTCCGTGGTGGTCCACGGTGTCCGCCTGAATCTGTTGGAGTTCTCCGGTCAGCTGGGTATGGAATGGGCCGGTATAGCTTACGATCCCTTTAAAAAACACGATAAAATAAAAAAATAAAGGAATAGGAGATCAATTATGAATATCGCATTTATTGGTATGGCTTGCGCTCTGGGCCTGTCCGCCATGGGCTCTGCATTTGGTTCTTTCTTCGCTGCTTCCGCTTCCGTAGGCGCTTGGAAAAAGTGCTACGCCAACGGCAAGCCCGCCCCCTTCATCATGGTGGCCTTCTCCGGCGCTCCCCTGACCCAGACCATCTATGGCTTCCTGCTGATGAACTTCATCCGCAGCGCTGTGGAGAGCGGCTGTGACTCCACCCTGGCTATGTTTACCGGTATCCTGGCCGGTCTTGCCATCGGCCTGTCCGCCTTCTTCCAGGGCCGCGTGGCCGCCGCCTCCGCCGACGCTCTGGGCGAAACCGGCAAGGGCACGGCAAACTTCTTCATCGTCATCGGTATTATCGAAACGGTTGCTCTGTTCACCCTGGTGTTCAGCCTGCTGCTGCTTCAGTAAAACAACAAAAAGAAACAGGGCACAGGCCCTGTTTCTTTTTGCCTATTTTACGCTCTGCCGTCCTCTTACGCCATGAAATTCCCCCCATGCAGAAACCTGCACAGGGGGAATTTTCCCTTTATTCTGTAAGCACTTCGGTCATTGCCCGGTAAAAGTCACGGTAATGGTGGTCCCCACCTCCGGCTGGCTCTTCAGATCAATCTGCGCCCCGTGGAGCGCCGCCGCGTGCTTCACGATGGACAATCCCAGTCCCGTGCCGCCGATGGCCCGGCTGTGGCTCTTGTCCACCCGGTAAAACCGCTCAAATACCCGGCTCTGATGGTCATAGGGGATGCCGATACCGGTATCCGCCACGGAGACAAAGCAGCCCTGGCCGCTGCGCCCCACCCGCACGGTAACGCTTCCGCCGGGCCGATTGTACTTGATGGCGTTGTCGCAGAGGTTGTAGACCATCTCGTGCAGCACCTGCCGCACTCCATGCACACTCTCCTCCATGCCCTCCAGCTGCAGCGTTACCTCCTGCTTTTTGGCCACCTGCTCCAGACTTTGCAGAATGGATCCGCAAAGGCTGTAAAGCTCTACGCCTTCCCACTCCATACCTTCTCCGCCTTCCTCCAGGCGCGACAGGTCAATGATGTCCTCCACCAGGCTGGTGAGTCTGGCGCACTCCCGGCAGATATCGCTGCTGAACTCCTTCACCTTTTCCGGCGGCACCAGTCCCTGGCTCATCAGCTCCGCAAAGCCGGAGATGGACGTCAGGGGCGTTTTCAGCTCGTGGGACACATTGGCGGAGAATTCCCGCCGCAGCTTCTCCCGCTGCTCCCGCTCCGTCACATCCATGGTCAGCACCACCGCGCCGGTGACCTGGCCCGAAGCCAGCACCGGACTTGCCATAATGGAGAGCGTCCGCTCTCCCCGCTGCAGCAGCCGCTCACACCGTTGGCCGGATAGGGCCTGCTGGGCCGCCTGGCGCAGCTGCGGCTCCGGAGAGCGGGCAATGTTGTCCGCCTCCACCGGCATCAGCATCGCCGCGCTGCGATTCTCCGTGAGAATATGTCCCCGCAGATCCACCAGCAAAAAGCCCTCGCTCATGTTCTCCGTCATAGCGGAAAACTCCCGCATCCGCCGGCTCAGCTCATCCATCTGCCTGCCGATGGTCTCCTTTTGCTGGCGCAGCCGCTGGGTCAATGGCTGCAGCTCCGGGTAAATATCCTGGGGATCGTCGGTGGAAAGGGCGTTTATGGGCTTTGTGATCTGCCTGGCCAGCCGCACCGACAGCCCCGCCGCCAGCAGCAACAATCCCGCCACCGTGGCGATAATGGGTCCCGCCATGCTCAATAGCATGGCTCCCAGGCTGCTCTGCACCCGGCTCAGCCGCAGCACCGTTCCATCCTCCAGCCGCAGGGCGTAATACAGGTTTTTCTGCAGCACCGTACTGGAATAGTGGCTGCTCTGCCCGGTCCCCTCCTTTATGGCCTGGGCCACCTCCTGGCGGTCCAGGTGGTTGTCCATGTCTGCGGCGTTGGCCGCACTGTCATAGAGGACCGTTCCGTCGGCGTCAATAAGGGTAATGCGGTCCGCCGAGCGCAATTTCTGCGGCGCAATGTAGGCCAGGCTCTGGCTCAGCTGCTCCGCCTCCTGGGACAGGGAGGCAAAGGACTGCTTTTCGTAGTAGCCGTACAGGATGCCTGAAAACAGGCACGCTCCCGCTGCCAAGACCAGCATGGCCAGGAAAAACAGGCTCCGCACGATCTTTCTGGTCATGCCTGTCCTCCCAGCTTGTAGCCAACGCCCCGGACGGTCTCAATGAGATGCCCGGCCTCCCCCAGCTTCTGCCGCAGGGTCCGGATGTGTACGTCCAGCGTCCGGTTTTCCCTGTCCGCCTCCAGACCCCATACCCGGTCCATAAGCATCTCCCGGGTCATCACCCGGCCCTGCTGCTGCAGCAGCAGCGACAATATCTCAAACTCCTTGTAGGTCAAAAGCACATCCTGCCCATTCACCTGCACCTGCCGGCGCTGCGGGCATACATACAGCGGCCCTATCTGCCACTGCTGCTCCTGGGGTGTCTTCTCCGTCCGCCGCAGCACCGCCCGCACCCGGGCCAGCAGCTCCATCATGCCGAAGGGCTTGGAAACAAAGTCGTCCGCCCCGCAGTCCAGACCCGTTACCCGGTCAAACTCCGTATTTTTTGCCGTCAGCATAATAACGGGGACGCCGCTCGTAGCCGAAGCTCCCCGCAGCTTTTTCAGTACCGACAGTCCATCCTCCTCCGGCAGCATCACATCCAGCAGCACCAGCTCCGGCAGCTTCCGGTTTACCGCGTGCCAGAATTCCGACGGCCGCTCGAAGCCCGCCGCCTCATAGCCCTGGCTCTGCAGGGCGTATATCACCAATTTACGGATGCTGTCGTCATCCTCCAGCAGATAGATCATCGTTTCCACCTTCTTTCCTCTTTATTATACCTTACCCGTGTAAAAATGAAAATCCATTTTATGTTAAATCCATATTAAATCATGGAATTTCCTCTAAAATTTTTTAACATTTCCTCTTTCTTTTTTCCTTTTCCCCCGCAAAAACCTATCGACAATGTTAAACAAATTTTGTATACTATTAAATAAGGAATGTTAATGGGAGGGATAAGCGGATGAGCATATCCGATGTCATAACCTTGCTGGGCGGTGTGGCGCTGTTTTTGTTCGGCATGAGCCTCATGGGCGACGGCCTGAAGAAGGTTGCCGGCAATAAGCTGGAGCTGGTGCTCTACCGGCTCAGTAGCACACCGCTCAAGGGCGTCTTGCTGGGTACCGCAGTCACCGCCGTGATCCAGTCGTCCTCCGCCACCTCCGTGATGGTGGTGGGCTTTGTCAACTCCGGCATGATGCAGGTCAAGCAGGCTATCGGCATTGTCATGGGTGCCATCCTGGGCACCAGCGTCACCGGGTGGATCCTGTGCCTGTCCGACATCTCCGGCGGCAGCGGTTGGATCGACCTTTTAAGCACTGCCACTCTCACGGGTATCGTGGCCGTAGTGGGCATCGTGCTGCGCATGACGGGCAAGAAGCAGTCCACCTTGTCCATCGGAAATATCCTCATGGGCTTCGCGGTGCTGATGTTCGGCATGTCCGCCATGAGCGGAGCCGTAGCCCCCCTGAAGGAGAGCGAGGCCTTTACCGGCATCCTTACCAGCTTCTCCAATCCCCTTTTAGGCATCCTGGTGGGCATCGTTTTCACCAGCGTTATCCAGAGCGCCTCTGCCGCCGTAGGTATTCTCCAGGCCCTGGCCATCACCGGCGCCGTCACCTATGAGGTGGCCTTCCCCATCATCATGGGCATCGCCATCGGCGCCGCCGTCCCCGTGCTGCTCAGCGCCCTGGGCGCCGACATCAACGGCCGCCGTACCGCCTTTGTCTACCTGCTTATTGATGTCCTGGGTGTTGTGATCTGGGCCACGGTGTTCTACACCGCCAACGCCATTTTCCACTTCCCTTTCCTGACCCATACTATGACCACCGTGTCCATCGCCTCCTTGAACACTCTGTTCCGCCTGGCCACGGTCATCGTCCTCACCCCCTTCATCGGTCAGCTGGAGCGGTTTGTCTGCTTCCTGTTTCCGGATAAAAAAGGTACCGACCCCGCCAAACAGGAGATGGACCGTCTGGAGGAGCGCTTCCTGCAGCACCCGGCTCTGGCCATTGAGCAAAGCCGGGAGGTCACCTCTGCCATGGCCAATACCGCCCGCCGCAACCTGATAGATTCTCTGGACCTGATCCAGGATTACAGTGACAAGGGCTTCCAGGTCGTGGAGGAGCTGGAGAGCACTGTGGACCGCTTTGAGGACAAGCTGGGCACCTATCTGATGAAGATCACCGTCAAGTCCCTGAATACCCGCCAGAGCGAGGAGGTCTCCAAATACCTTCACACCATTTCCGACTTTGAGCGCATCAGCGACCACGCTCTGAATATCGCGGAGTGCGCCAAGGAGATCCACGAAAAGAGCATCATCTTCTCTGAGGAGGCCATCTATGAGCTGACAGTCCTGGAAAATGCGATCCGGGATATTCTCCACCTGGCTGTGGATACCTTCATCGCCAACGACACGGAGGGCGCCCGCCGGGTAGAGCCTCTGGAGGAGATCGTAGACACCCTGTGCGACGAAATGAAGAGCCATCATATCGACCGTCTGCAGCAGGGTATCTGCACCCTGAACCAGGGCTTTGTGTTCAACGACTTGCTCACCAATTTTGAGCGGGTGGCCGACCACTGCTCCAACATTGCTCTGGCTCTTATTGAGCTGCAGTCCGACTCCTTCGACACCCACGAGTACGTCCTCAGTCTCAAGCAGGTGAAGGACGACTCCTTTGCCAAATATTACGACGAGTACAAGCGCAAATACACTCTGCAGTAATTCTAAGCCCCGGGGATCTTTCCCCGGGGCTTTTTTACTCTTTTTCGCAGATCGTCAGCACATACCCCTCCGGGGCGGATGGAAAGATAAAGCGGCAGCCCTCCCAATGCGTCATAAGCCGGCCGTTTTCGTCGCAGAAATTGCACCTCCGATACTCCATTAACGTACCGCCGTGGCACTTGATCCAGCTCTCCTTCATGGTCCATAGCTGAAAAAAAGCCCGGTCTCGATCCCCCTCCGGCCGGGTAGAAAGCCAGATCTTTTCCTCCGCCGTCAGCGTTCGCAGCAGCCGCTCATGCACGGGCCGGACCCGCTCCAGATCCACGCCTACCTCCCTTTCACTGACGGCGCATACCACATACGCCCCGCTGTGGCTGCAGTTGAAGTGCAGGGGCAGGCGGCACAGAGGCTTGCCGTTTTCTCCCGTGTAAAATCGGATATCCTCCGGCGTCGTTTTTCCTGCTTCCGCCAGCATTTCCGCCGCCAGCTGCCGGGCCGAATACGCCGCTATCCGCTCAAATCGAATCTCCACTGCCGCCACCTCCCTTTTCTCCATCCTACCACATACCGCTTTTCTTTTCAATCCGGCCCGGTCAGGATTTTATTTTCACCAGGAAATCCCTGGTTATTTTACCCGAATTTGTCGGAAAAGCTCATGGACAACCGCCCCGGGCCATGCTATATTGAGGGCTGGATCTTGTAAAAAGGAAGGCTGATTATGGCTGAAAATAAACACTCTCTCATGGTCCGGGGCTACATCATGACCCTGTGCGGCGGCCTGTGCTGGGCCATCGGCGGCGCCTGCGGGCAGATGATGTTCCGGGACTGCGGCGTTACATCGGATTGGCTGGTGCCCATCCGTCTTTTTATCGGCGGGCTGATCACCCTGGGCGTGGCCGCCCTCACCGGCGGAAAGCCCCTGGAGGTCCTGCGCCACAGGGAGGCGGTCCCTCCCCTGCTGGTATTCGCCCTCCTGGGCTCGGCCCTGTGCCAGTACAGCTACTACACCGCCGTGCAGTATGCAAATGTAGCCTTTGCCACGGTGCTCTCCTATTGCAGTCCCATCGTCATTCTGCTGTGGACCATCCTCTCCACCCGTAAAAAGCCCCGTTTTTACGAAAGTATCAGCGTGCTGCTGGTGGTGCTGGGGGCCTTCACCTGCGTAACGCACTTTGACTTCACCACCCTGGCCGTACCGGTGAAGGGCGCGGTCTGGGGGCTGATCAGCGCGGTCTGCTTCGCGTTTTACACGGTCTCGCCCCGGAAGCTGATGCAGAAATTCTCCGTTCTGTCCATCACGGGCTGGGGCATGACCATAGGCGGCGCGGTCATGCTGCTCATGTTCCGCCCCTGGCGCATGAGCGGCATCCAATTCGGCGGCAAGCTCTATCTGCTTATGGCCTGCGTTATTATTCTGGGCACAGTCCTGTCCTTCAGCCTTTTTCAAAGCGGGTGCAACATTGTGGGCAGCCTGGTGGGCAGCGTTCTCTCCTCGGTGGAGCCTATCGGCTCGGTGGTCATATCCGTTCTGTTCCTGAACACCACCTTTTCCTGGCTGGATCTGCTGGGCTTCTTCCTGATTCTGGTCACCATCCCCATTATGGCTCTGGGAAAGCTGCACCAGCCCGGCGGAAACGGCTGACCGCCTCCCTGTCTAAAAGTTTACACGAACGTGGCGGGACCCCTCTCCAAAAGGGTCCTGCCTTTTTTATTATACAAATAAACAGGAGCCCAAATTGGGCTCCTGTTTTTAGTATCATCCGGGCAGATCAAGCCTGGGGGCCGGCGGCCACCAGGGCCTTGCCGTGCTCGTTGGACTCGTACTTGGCGAAGTTCTTCACGAAGCGGCCTGCCAGATCCTTAGCCTTCTTCTCCCACTGGGAAGCATCGGCGTAGGTATCCCGGGGATCCAGGATGGCGGGATCCACGCCGGGCAGAGCCGTGGGCACCTGGAAATTGAAGTAGGGGATGGTCTTGGTGGGGGCCTCATTGATGGCGCCGCTGAGGATGGCGTCGATGATGCCGCGGGTATCCTTGATGGAAATACGCTTACCGGTGCCGTTCCAGCCGGTGTTCACCAGGTAGGCCTTGGCGCCGCTCATCTCCATGCGCTTGACCAGCTCCTCGGCGTACTTGGTGGGGTGCAGCTCCAGGAAGGCCTGGCCGAAGCAGGCGGAGAAGGTGGGCGTAGGCTCCGTAATGCCCCGCTCGGTGCCGGCCAGCTTGGCGGTGAAGCCGGAGAGGAAGTAATACTGGGTCTGCTCCGGAGTCAGAATGGACACGGGGGGCAGAACGCCGAAAGCATCGGCGGACAGGAAGATCACATTCTTGGCAGCGGGGGCCGCGGAAATGGGCCGCACGATGTTCTGAATGTGGTCGATGGGGTAGCTGACGCGGGTGTTCTCGGTGACGGACTTATCGTTAAAGTCGATCTTGCCGTCCTTGTCCACGGTGACGTTCTCCAGCAGAGCATCCCGGCGGATGGCGTTATAGATGTCGGGCTCGGAATCCTTATCCAGGTTGATGACCTTGGCATAGCAGCCGCCCTCGAAGTTAAAGACGCCGTTATCGTCCCAGCCGTGCTCGTCGTCGCCGATGAGCAGGCGCTTGGGATCGGTGGACAGGGTGGTCTTGCCGGTGCCGGACAGGCCGAAGAAGATGGCGGTATTCTCGCCGTTCATATCGGTGTTGGCCGAGCAGTGCATAGCGGCAATACCCTTGAGAGGCAGGTAATAGTTCATCATGGAGAACATGCCCTTCTTCATCTCGCCACCGTACCAGGTGTTGATAATGACCTGCTCACGGGAAGTGATGTTGAAGGCCACGCAGGTCTCGGAATTGAGGCCCAGCTCCTTATAATTCTCCACCTTGGCCTTGGATGCGTTATACACCACGAAGTCCGGCTCGAAGTTCTTCAGCTCCTCCTCGGTGGGGCGGATGAACATATTCTTCACGAAATGCGCCTGCCAGGCCACCTCCACGATGAAGCGCACAGCCATTCGGGTGTCCTTGTTGGCGCCGCAGAAGGCATCCACCACGAACAGGCGCTTGTTGCACAGCTCGCTGACGGCCAGCTTCTTCACCTGGGCCCACACATCCTCGCTCATGGGGTGGTTATCATTTTTATAGGCATCGCTGGTCCACCAAACGGTATCCTTGGAATTGGCGTCCATGACAATATACTTGTCCTTAGGAGAGCGGCCGGTGTAAATACCTGTCATCACATTCACGGCGTCCAGCTCCGTCTGCTGACCTACTTCGTAGCCCGTCAGATCTGCCTTGGTCTCCTCCAGGAAAAGATCCTCATAGGAAGGATTATACACGATCTCGGTGGCACCGGTAATGCCGTACTTGGTCAGATCAATCGCCATAATAATTACTCCTTTATCGTACAAATTAAATACTGGGATACATCCAAAACGAAACATCCTCCCATTATTTAATTGCATTATACCACAGCAGAGAAAAAGAATCCACTGTCTTTCTTCACTAAATTTACAAAAATTTTTAGTTACCCTATAAAAAAATGAGTTTTAAGACCGATGTTTCAATAATTTTCCACTGAAGTTGGGAATTTTCTTTCTCTTCATTGACATTTACCAGAATACTGCTAAAATAAAGATATGGAAAAGGATATGAATTTCAAACTGACCGTGCGTTTTTATACGGAGGATAAGGTATTCGGCCCGGGGATCGCGCAGCTTCTGCACCGGGTCGTGGATCATCATTCCCTTCGGGCGGCTGCCATCTCCATGAACATGGCCTATTCCAAGGCCTGGACAGTGCTGCGCAACGCCGAGAGAGTCCTGGGCTTCAAGCTGCTGCACTCCTCCACCGGCGGAAAGGGCGGCGGAGGTGCTGTGCTCACAGAGGAGGGCCGGGAGCTGCTGGAGAAGTATGACGAGTTCTGTGCCCGTCTGCGCGATTACGGCCAGGAGCAATTTGAGGACTTGTTTTTAAAGGAAAAATAACAAGCGGAGGATGAAAGCTCCGCTTGTTTTTTCTTTTGGCTCCTATCTTGTGCGGAAAAAATCTCATTGTAATAAAATCGTCCAAAATATGTCATCTAATTTTGTGCAGTATTACTGTTGACTTTAGGCATTTAAAGTTCTATAGTCTTTATAGAAATCAACCAACGCCGCTCTGGCGGCAGAAAGGAGTTCCGCTATGCGTACCATCACTTCCCGCTGCACCGTCGCCCACCGGGACTACTATTACGGCTTTATCGCTCGCTATTTTGCGGGCTTCTTTTGCTGCGAAAAATTTATAAAGCCGTCCGTTTAACAATAGAGTACATCCTTTCAAGGTTAAGAAAAGGCCGCTCTGGTTTCGGACAGAGCGGCCTCTTTTTATATGGCAGATCCCCAACATAATTCAGAAACAAAAAGGAGAAAACATCATGAAAAAGTTAACGGCTCTGCTCCTTGCTCTGACCATGGCTCTGACTCTGGCAGCCTGCGGCAGCAAGGACAGCAACACGAATTCCGGCGACAAGACCTACAAGGTCGGCGTTGTGCAGCTGGTGCAGCACGAGGCTCTGGACGCCGCCACCAAGGGCTTCACCGATGCCCTGAAGGAAGCCCTGGGCGACAAGGTGGAGGTAGTTGAAAAGAATGCCTCCGGCGATTCCAACAACTGCACCACCATCGTTAACGGATTCATTTCCGACAAGGTTGACCTGATCATGGCCAACGCCACCCCGGCCCTCCAGGCTGCCGCCTCCGCCACCAGCACCATTCCCATCCTGGGCACCTCCGTTACCGACTACGCCACCGCTCTGGAGATCGCCGACTGGACCGGCACCGTGGGCGGCAACATCTCCGGCACCTCCGACCTGGCTCCTCTGGACAAGCAGGCCGCTATGCTCCAGGAGCTGTTCCCCAATGCCAAGAAGGTGGGTATGCTCTTCTGCTCCAGCGAGGCCAACAGCAAGTACCAGGTCGATGAAGTGACCAAGCTGCTCTCCGACGCCGGCATCACCTGCACCGAGTACGCCTTTACCGACAGCAACGACGTTACCTCCGTCACCCAGAAGGCCTGCGACGAGTCCGATGTGATCTACATCCCCACCGACAACACCGCCGCCTCCAACACCGAAGCCATTGCCAACGTGGTCCTGGCCGCAGGCACCCCCGTTATCGCCGGCGAGGCCGGTATCTGCCGGGGCTGCGGCGTAGCCACCCTGTCCATCGATTACTACGAGCTGGGCAAGATCACCGGCCAGATGGCCGCCAAGATCCTTACCGGCGAGGCCGATGTGTCCACCATGCCTGTGGAATTCGCTCCCACGGCAACCAAGCAGGCCAATGTAGTCAACTGCCAGAAGCTGAACATCACCGTTCCCTCTGACTACACCGCTCTGGCTACCGAGTGATCCCTCCGGTCAAAACCAACTCCCGGGAGGGGACAGCTGTCCCCTCCCCCCTACTATAAGCTGCCTTCCCATCAGGCAGAGAGATGAGGAGAAAAGAACATGGCATTTCTGACTTCGCTACTAAATTCGCTGCCCGGCGCGGCGGCCCAGGGCCTGGTATGGGGCATCATGGCCATCGGCGTATACATCACCTTCCGGGTGCTGGATGTGGCCGACCTGACCGTGGACGGCTCCATCGCCACCGGCGGCGCTGTGGCCGTAATGCTGATCCGTGGCGGCATGAACTGCTGGCTGGCTCTGCTGTGCGCCTTTGCCTCCGGCCTGCTGGCAGGTCTGGTGACGGGCCTGTTTCACACCAAGTGCGGCATCCCCGCCATTCTGGCCGGAATTCTCACCCAGCTGGCCCTCTATTCCGTGAATCTGCGGATCATGGCCGGCAAGGCCAACCAGCCCGTAGGCGTGGACAAGTACGATCTGGCTGTTTCCCAGCGGTATGTGCGGGATCTGTCTATCAGCAATCCCCTGCCGCTGCTGCTGGTCATCACCGTCGTGACGGTTGTCGCTCTGTACTGGTTCTTTGGCACAGAGCGGGGCTGCTCTGTCCGCGCTACCGGCGCCAATGCCAACATGGCCCGGGCCCAGGGCATCAATACCGGCGCCAACATCGTGCTGGGGCTGATGCTCTCCAATGGTCTGGTTGCTCTGTCCGGCGGTCTGCTGGCCCAGTTTCAGGGGGCGGCCGATGTGGGCATGGGCCGGGGCGCTATCGTCATCGGCCTGGCGGCGGTCATCATCAGCGAAGTGACCTTCGGCAAGATCTTCCGCAACTTCGGCTTGACCATGTTCGCCGTCTCCCTGGGCGCCGTGATCTACTACTTCGTGCTGCAGGTGGTGCTGCAGCTGGGCCTGAACACCAACGACCTGAAGCTGGTCTCCGCTCTGATCGTGGCTGTGTTCCTGTCCGTTCCCTATTGGAAGGGCAAAGTAACGCGCAAGAAAGGAGGCGCTCGCCATGCTTGAGCTGAAGAACATTTCCAAGACCTTTTTCCCCGGCACCGTTCACGAAAAGACCGCTCTGGATAACCTGAGCCTGACACTGAACGAGGGTGACTTCGTTACTGTCATCGGCGGCAACGGCGCGGGCAAGTCCACCATGCTCAACGCCATCGCGGGCACCTTCCCCGTGGACAGCGGCTCCATTGTCATCGACGGCAAGGACGTTACCCGCCTGCCCGAGCACAAGCGGGCGGTGCTGCTGGGCCGCGTGTTCCAGGATCCCATGATGGGTACTGCGCCCACCATGCAAATTCAGGAAAACCTGGCTCTGGCCGCACGGCGCGGTAAGCATCGGGGCCTGAAGTGGGGCATCACCCCCCAGGAGGAAAAAGAATACTATCAGCGGCTCAAGGAGCTGGATCTGGGCCTGGAGGACCGCATGAAGGCCAAGGTTGGCCTGCTCTCCGGCGGCCAGCGCCAGGCACTGACGCTGCTGATGGCAGTGCTGCAAAAGCCCAAGCTGCTGCTTCTGGACGAGCACACCGCCGCCCTGGATCCCCGTACCGCCGCCAAGGTGCTGGAGCTCAGCGACAAAATCGTGGAGGAAAACCATCTGACGACCATGATGATCACCCACAATATGAAAGACGCTATTGCCCATGGCAATCGCCTGATCATGATGAACGCAGGTCACGTGGTGCTGGATATCTCCGGCGAGGACAAGAAAAAGCTCACCGTTTCCGACCTGCTGACCCTCTTTAGCAAGGCCAGCGGCACCGAGGCAAACGATGATAAGCTCCTGCTCTCCTAAATTGCTGTTTTGATTTACCTTTCCTCATACAAGAGCACCGGACAGGCGCATACCTGTCCGGTGCTCGCTACTGTCGAAAATTCCTTTGGAATTTTCCGACAAAGGGCTTGCAGTCTGCTGCGCGCATAATTTTGAGCCCTTGGCTCAAAATTCCACACTTGCAGCCTGAGAAGTATTTTCTCTCACGCACATGTCGCGAGAGAAAATGATTTGAATTTTTTGCCGCCTGCGGGCGGCAAACTCTGCGAGGCTTTTGGGGCTCGCTTTTTATGTAGATTTTCCATGGCGGGCCGATGTGGGCATCGGCTCCTACGGAACATAGCGGGGAGCCGCACCGGGCGGACAGAGGCGTCCGCCCCTACGGATGGTGGGGCGGCGGGGTGTGGTCACCCCGCCCTACATTATAATGAATAAAACCTTATATTCTCCCGTACAGCGCCGCGAAGCGGTGCATTTTTTTTGCCAATTCGGGGGTTGTCTCTCCGGGCAGCATCCGCCAGCGCCAGTTTCCCTCCCGGGTGCCGGGGCGGTTGGTGCGGTGGCCTGCGCCCAGGCCCAGCCAGTCCTGCATCTGGGCCACAAAAAGCCCCGCTGTGCTGGACATCCCCAGCCGCAGCATGGCCCCGGCCGGGTCCGCCGGGCCGCCCATGTACTCGGCGGCGTAGCGCACCGTCTCCTCCGGGACCTCCGTAAGCCACAGCGCCAAGGGGCTGTTGTCATGGGTGCCGGTGTAGCAGACACAGCTTTCCGTGTAGGTATGGGGCTGGTAGGCGGTGCTCGCGGGGTCGTCAAAGGCAAACTCCAGCACCTTCATCCCCGGCCAGCCGGACTCCCGCAGCAGCTTCTCCACCCCAGGCGTGGGCGTGCCCAGGTCCTCGGCGATGAAGCGCAGACCCGGAAACCAATTATTCAGCACATCCACCAATTTCCGCCCCGGACCCGGGAGCCATTGGCCGTTTTCGGCGGTCTCTGCCCCGGCGGGCACAGCCCAGTATTCATCCAGACCCCGGAAATGGTCGAAGCGGATCACATCGAAGAGCTTTCCCGCCCCGTCGATACGCCGCAGCCACCAGCCGAAGCCGTCCTTTTCCATCTCGTCCCAGCGGTAGAGGGGGTTACCCCAAAGCTGTCCGGTGGGGCTGAAATAGTCCGGCGGCACTCCGGCCACTGCCGTGGGGCGGCACTGGTCATCCAGGCAGAAAAATTCCGGCGCGGCCCACACATCGCAGGAGTCCGGTGACACATAGATGGGCAGATCGCCGATGAGAGTGATGTCCTTTTCCCGCAGATACGCCCGCAGGGCGCTCCACTGCTTAAAAAACAGGTACTGCAAGTAGATGTAAAACGCCCGGCGCTCCCTAAATTCTTCGCCGCAGGCAGCTATGGCCTGGGCATAACCCGGCCCGGTGCGGCGGCGGAACGGCTCCGGCCACTGTGTCCAGGGGCGGCCGTCAAAGCGGTCCTTTAGGGCCATAAAGTCCGCATAGTCCGAAATCCAGGGGGTGTTTTCCCTTTGGAAGCGCTCTATCGCTTCCCTATCTCGGTCCCGGCCCCGCTGAAAGGCCTTTTGCAGCACGGCATAGCGCTCCGTATACAGCCGTCCGTAGTCCACATACCGGGGGTCTGTCCTGGCGCAGCAGGCATCGGCCTCATCCTTTGTCAGCAGGCCGTCCTCCACCAGGAGGTCCAGGTCGATGAAGTACGGATTCCCGGCAAAGGAAGAAAAGCTCTGGTAGGGGGAGTCACCGAAGCCCGTTTGGCCCAGGGGCAGCATCTGCCAGCACCGCTGACCGGCGGCGTGGAGAAAATCCGCGAAATCATAGGCAGCCTGCCCCAGGGTGCCTATGCCGTGGGGCGAGGGCAGGGCGTAGATGGGCAGCAGAACGCCGCTTGCTCGACGTTTCATGCTCTCCCCTCCCCATTCTCGTGCAGAAACGCCTCCAGGTCGCTCTCGCCCAACACCCGGACGCCGTTTTTCGCCAGCAGCTCCGCCGCCACGCCGTAGCCGTCCACCAAGGTCTTTGTAAAGGTGCCGTCATAAATTTTTCCCGAGCCGCAGGCCGGGCTGCGCTCTTTCAAAATGGCCACGGTGCAGCCGTACATTTGGGCCAGGCGCAGCACCTCCTGCGCACCCCGATCGTAGGCGGTGGTGACATCCGCTCCCTCTCGGGTAAATACGCCGCCGCAGCGCCGCTCCGAGGGCGGGCGCGGGGTGGACAGGCCCCCCAGTTGCTCCGGGCAGACGGGGATAGCCGTGTGCTTTGCCAGAAGTTCTCTGGCAAGGGAATAGCCTTTACTCTCCCCGTCATAGCGGCAGGAAACGCCCAGCAGGCACGCGCTCACCAGCACATTCATAGCGCAAGTTCCTTTCCGTTCAGGGCCGCGTATGTCAGCCGATCTCCCTCATAGCAGAGCTTCAAGGAGAAGAAGGGCTCTCCATCCTCCAGCAGGCGCAGGAAAATTTTATCCCCCTCCCACTGGGGCAGGGCTTTCATCTTCTCCCGGCTGACCCACTCCAGCACACCCTCGTTGCACTCTTTCAGATCTCCAGTCCAGCCGGTAGCGGTGTAGAGGTGCATATACTCCCCCTCCCACTCATTGGAAACGAAGGTCACGATGCCCCGGTACTGATAATCGGTGAGGGTGAGGCCCGTCTCCTCCCAGGCCTCACGCAGCAGGCACTCCTCGGGGCTCTCCCCCTCCTCAAACTTGCCGCCGATGCCGATCCACTTGTCATGATTCAGGTCGTTTTCTTTTTTCACACGGTGCAGCAGCAGCACCTGATCCCCTTGCAGCAGGTAGCACAGGGTGGTGTTTTTCACGGCTGATTCCTCCTCGCAGTATATTGTAAAGCAGTATAGCATATTTTTTTGCATTTTTCCAGCATCCGTGGTATACTTCCCGCAAAGGAGCGATGCAGAATGGAAACTATCAAGCCCGGCGTATACCGCCACTTCAAGGGAAACCTATACCGCGTGCTGTTCACGGCCCAACATAGTGAGACCAGGGAGGAAATGGTGGTCTACCAGGCCCTCTACGGAGAGCGAGGGTACTGGGTAAGGCCCGCCGCCATGTGGCTGGAGGCTGTAAAGCGCGAGAACTATACAGGTCCTCGTTTTACTTGGATCGAGCCATGACAGAGTACACCATTATTCGCTCCCGGCGGCGTACACTGGCCTTACAAGTAACGAGGGAGGGCCAGGTGGTGGTCCGGGCCCCTGCCTATGCCGCCCGGGGCGATATTGACCGCTTTGTGGCAGAGCATGAGACTTGGATCGCTGCCCAGCTTGCCCGGCAGGCCCAGCGCCTGGCCCAGCATCCGCCCCGGACGAAAGAGGAGCAGGAAGCCCTGCGGCAAAAGGCTCGGGAAATACTGCCGCCACTGGTACACTCCTGGGCCCAGCGGATGGGCGCCACGCCCACGGGGGTAAAAATTACCGCCGCCCGGACGCGGTTTGGCAGCTGCAGCGGAAAAAACAGTCTGTGCTTTTCCCTGTATCTCATGGAGTATCCACCGGAGGCCATCGAAGCCGTGGTAGTCCATGAGTTGGCGCACATCCGGCACAAAAACCACGGTCCGGATTTCTATGCCCTGGTCCGCCGGACCCTGTCGGACTATGATGCGCGGATCAAATTATTAAAATAATTACAAAAACAGCGGAGTTTTCACACTCCGCTGTTTTTCAGTATATTAAAAGCCTCGCAGAGTTTGCCGCTCGCAGGCGGCAAAAAATTTAAATCATTTTTCACCGCGACATGCGCGTGGGGAAAAATTCCTCTCAGACTGCAAGTGTGGAATTTTGAGCCATGGGCTCAAAATTATGCGCGCAGCAGGCTGCAAGCCTTTTGTCGGAAAATTCCGAAGGAATTTTCGACAGGCACTAAAATTGATACCGATGATATTCCGTGCCGTCCAGCTCCTTGAATACGGCCCCCTCGTCATCCAGCAGGATATAGCCCTTGTGCTTCTGCTCGTCCTTGGGCAGAGACACAGAGCCGGGATTCAGATACACAAAGTCCGGATAGATATCGCAGGCGGGCACATGGGTGTGGCCGGTGAGCAGGATGCCTCCCTTGGCCAGGGGCGGCAGATGATCGGGGTTATACACATCGCCGTGGGTAGCGAAGATCCGCTTATTCCCCAGCTGCAGCAGCATATAGTCCGCCAGTACAGGGAATTGCAGCACCATCTGGTCCACCGCCGCCTCGCAGTTGCCCCGCACGGCGGCGATATGGTCCCGGTACTCATTCAGCAGGCGGATGCACTCTTTGGGGTCATGTCCCTCCGGCAGAGGGTTCCGGGGCCCGTGGTACAAAAGATCGCCCAGCAGCAGCAGTCCATCCGCCTTTTCCCGCTGAAAAGCCTCTATAACACGGCGGCAGGCGGTGGCACTGCCGTGGAGGTCAGACGCAGCCAGCCATCTCATACGCCCAGCTTCTCCAGAGCCGCCAGCTTCACGCAGAGGCAGAAAATGGCGATGGCCTGCTGCAGCTCCTCCACAGGAGGCAGCGAGGGAGCGATGCGGATGTTGCTGTCCTGGGGATCCACACCATAGGGGAAGGTGGCGCCGGCGCCGGTCATGGTGACGCCCGCCTCCTTACACAGCTCCAGCGCCCGCTTAGCGGTGCCGGGCATGGCGTCATAGGAGACGAAATATCCGCCCACCGGGCGCTTCCAGGAGCCGATGCCCAGAGGGGCGATCTCCTTATCCAGCGCATCCAGCACAGCGTGGAACTTGGGCCGCAGAATAGCCGCATGACGCTGCATCAGCGCCAGGGTATGCTCTTTATTCTGCAGGTATTTCACATGCCGGAGCTGGTTAATCTTATCATAGCCGATGGTCTGAATGTTGATCAGCGGCACCAGGTAGGCGAGGTTTGCCTCGCTGGTGGCCATGACGCTCACACCCGCGCCGGGGAAGGTGACCTTGCTGGTGGAGGCGAACTCATAGACCATGTCGGCGTTGCCGTTTTCGGCGCAGAGGGACAGGATATCCGCAAAGGGCGCAAAATCGCCCTCGAACTCGTGGATGCAGTAGGCATTATCCCACATAAGCATAAAGTCCGGGGCTGCGGGCTTCATAGCGGCAATACGACGGATGGTCTCGTCGGAGTACACCACGCCCTCGGGGTTGGAATACTTGGGAACGTTCCACATGCCCTTTACAGCGGGGTCCTTGATAAGCTCCTCTACCACGTCCATATCGGGGCCGGCGGCGGTCATGGGCACGGTGAGCAGCTCCGCGCCGAAGGACTGGGTCACCTTAAAGTGACGGTCGTAGCCGGGAGCCGGGCACAGCCACTTTACCTTTTCCAGCTTGCTCCAGGGCTTCTCGGAGTGGAGCAGGCCATGGGTATATGCCTTGGAAATGGCGTCATACATCAGCTGCAGGCTGGCGTTGCCGCCTACAAAGCACTGCTCCGGCTTGCAGCCCAAGATCTCCGCAAACAGAGCCTTGGCAGCGGGCAGGCCGTCCACATTGCCGTAGTTACGGCTGTCGATGCCGTCGGAGACAAAGTCCTCGGGCTTTACCAGGACGTTGCACAGGTCCATGACCATGTCCAGCTGGGCCTTGCCGGGCTTACCGCGGGCCATATTCAGCTTCAGGCCCAGGGCCTTCTGCTTTTCATAGTCCGCCAGCACGGCGGCATATTCCGCCTTGCGCTGCTGGGCAGACATTTCCGTATATTTCATCATTGGAAGTTCCCCCTTAAAACTTAAAATTTTTCCCATTATATCACGCCGGGAATAGCGCCGCAAGAGATAAAAAGCTTTTTCTTACTTTTGTTCTAAACAATAGATATCTTCCCGTCGGGCGGACAAAATAGGCAGCTGCCGGCGCACCGAATCCACCCGGGAAAGGTCCAACGCAGTAACGGCTATCTCCTCCCCCGCCCCGCACTGGTGCAAGACCGTGCCCCAGGGATCGCAGACGATGGAGTGGCCCCAGGCTACATAGGTCTCCCGGTCATTCCGGGCCGGAGAAGTGCCGATGGTAAACAGCTGGTTATCCACCGCCCGCTGGCGGAACAGCAGTTCCCAGTGGGCGGGGCCGGTGGTCATATTGAAAGCCGCCGGAACGAAAATAGCTCGCACGCCCTGTAAAGTCATTATCCTTGCCAGTTCCTCAAACCGCAGATCAAAGCAGATGCACAGCCCCAGCCTTCCCCAGGGGCTGTCAAACACCGTGACCTCATTCCCCGGGGAAAGGGTATCGGACTCCCGGAAGCTCTGACCACCCTCTACGCTGATGTCGAACAGGTGCATTTTCCGGTGCCGGGCCACTTGCCGCCCGGTGTCGTCGTAGACGAAGCAGGTGTTATACACCCTGTCCTCCTCCAGCTCCGGCACGGACCCTCCGATGATCCAAATTTTCAGCTCCTTTGCCAGGGCGGAAAGGGCCTGCTGGGCCGGGCCGCCCAGGGGCTCTCCGTAGGGGCGGAAGGCGTTGTTTTCATAAGGGCAGCAGAACATTTCCGGCAGCATTACCAGCTCCGCCCCAGTCTCTGCCGCCCGGCGGATCAGGCGGCAGGCGGCGGCAATATTCGCATCCTTATCCCGCACCACGGGCATCTGCACCTGGGCAACGGTCAATGTATTTTTCATTCAATCTCTCTCCTTACAGCTCCCGCAGCACCAGGTCGGTGGCACCGCCGTTTATCCCTGTTTCCAGACGGATCACCCGAGGATGCCGGGCGTATTCCCGGCGGATCATGTCCCGCAGCACCGTGCCGCCGTGGCAGCCGTGGATGCAGCGGATACGGTACACGCCGCCTTTGGCCCTGCGCAGAGCTGCGTCCAGGGTGATGCGCGCCTGGTATTCGTTTTTTCCGTGAAGATCGATCTCCACAACGCCTGCGTACATGGTCCTCCCCCCTTTTCCCTTATTGTAACGGGAAATCATTGAATTTTCAACCGTTTCCTGCTATAATCGGGGCATACTATTTCTAAGAGGTCAAACATGCGTATCTTAGTTTTATCGGATTCCCACGGAAATGTGGAAAATATGGCCCGATGCGTAGAGCTTATAAAGCCCAATGTCATCTTGCACCTGGGCGACTGCCAGCGGGATGCGGAAGCGCTGCACCGACTCTACCCGACAATTCCTATGCAGAGCGTCCCCGGCAACTGCGACTGGGGTGCGGTGGACGAGCCCGAGGTACTCACGGAATATGGCGGCGTACGGATCCTGCTGATGCATGGCCACACAAGGAATGTAAAGGCCATTACCCTGTCAGCAATCTACGCCGCTAAGGAGATGGGCACCCAGATCCTGCTCTTTGGCCACACTCATCGGCCCCTGGTGGACTACGACGGCTCCCTGTGGGTCATGAATCCCGGCACCATTGGCCGGGGCAGTCCCTGCACCTACGGCATCGTTACCATAACGGACGGCAAGGTGGACTGCTCCACTTATCGAATATAGGGGAGGTGGCAAAATGTCCGGCTTACAGCTCTCGGCGCTGTTTTTATTTTTACTGAATACGGTGGGCCTGCTGCTGCACTCCCAGCTGATTCCCCGGGGTCGCATCCGGGCGGGGATGTTCTGCTTTTATACCAACCAAAGCAACCTCCTGCTGACAGTCTATGAGCTGCTCCTCTTCCGCGCGGGTTTTCGCCCCGATGGGGGTCTGTGGGCGGTCCTCACAGATGTGCGCCTCTCCTGCGCCATGACCCTGTGCATTTGGGTGACGCACCTCATTTACCAGTTCGTCCTGGTGCCCTACGAAAAGCGCAAGGGCCTGAAATTCGCGGATTTCGGCGGCAGCTTCGGCAATCTCTGTGTCCACTACATCACGCCGATTCTCGCAGTAGCCCAGTGGCTGATCTTTGCGCCGAAAGAAAACCTGTCCCTTCTCTGCGCCGTGTGGTGGCTGGCGCTGCCCTTGGCTTATACCGCTTTTGCTCTTATTCGGGCCGCCGGTGGAAAGCCCATCGGCCACACGGGGCTGCTGTATCCCTACCCGTTCATGGACCTGCAACGCCTGGGCTGGGGAAAGCTCCTGCGCAACGCCGCCGTGCTGCTGACCCTGTTTTTTCTCCTGGGCTGCGTGCTGGTGGGATTGGGATTTTTAATCGGATAATAAATTTTTTTGGGAAAATCCATGAGGTTTTTCCGATAATGAAACCCCCGGGTACAAAAGTACCCGGGGGTTTTTCACGGCTTATGCAGGGAATAAGCCGGTGCAGGGGATCAAACTTTCTTTCTGCGAACTGCGGGGATCACAGCCAGACCCAGCAGGGTGGCCACGCTCAGGCCGGCATAGAGCAGGATATTGCTGCCATCGCCGGTATTGACGGCGTCGCCGGGCTTGCTATCGCCGTTATCTTTGTTGTCACCATTACCCTTGTTGTCCTCGCCGCCGGTCTGGCCGGGCTGCTCATTCAGCTTCTTCAGTGCGGCCTCGGCATTTACCAGGGTCTGCAGCTTCTCATCGCCAACCAAAGCCTTCTGGGAGTCGGTCAGTGCGTCATAAGCAGCACGGGCTGCCTCAATGGCATCCTTGGATTCCTTGGTGACAGTGCCGATGGCATCGATCATATCGGACACGCTCTTCGCGGCATCCTGATCGGCCAGCAGAGCTTCGTAGGCATCCTCGGCAGCGGTCAGCTTATCCAGATTGGTGACCTGCGCTCTCTGCTCATTGGCCAGGGCACCATAAGCAGCGCGGGCAGCGTCAATGGCGGCCTTGGACTCCGGAGTGACGGTGCCGATGGTATCGATCTTCTCCACCACGGCGGCAACGGCGTCAGAGGAATCCTTCTGGAGCTTCTCCAGCAGCGCCTTGCCCTCGGCAGCGGCGGCGGTCTTACTCATGACTACATAGTAGTTGGAGAAGGAGCCATCCTCTGCGGTAACCTGCACACGCACATACATGGGCTTGCTGTCATCCTCGAAGTAGACGGCATAGCGAGGCGTTGCAAACTGATTGCTTGTTACACTGATAGAGCCATCGCTGTTTACGCCTGTATCCTCCACATTTTCCCCGGCGTAAACCGTCACCTTGGCATCCTTATGACGGGCTGCGGCCCAAATGTTCTCAAAGGAACGGTCACTGTCCGCTTCATAGAAGCCATAGAAATATGTGGTGGGTTTAAAGGCAGGAGTCAGGGTCTTAAAGCTGCTGTGGGCATTGCTCTCGTTGACATTCAGCTCAGAGATATAGCTGTCGTTGCTAAGGGAAACAATGTTTACGGTGTAGGTGCGGGAGGCATCGCCCAGGGTGACTTTGATCTCCGCCGTAGCTGTGCCGTCCACGATCTCCACGGGGGTGGAGACGTCCTTACCGTTCACGGTGACGGTACCGCCCTGGCAGGCGGTGGCATTGAATTTTACGCTCTTGGTGCCGCTGGGAACAGCCATCTCATACTCCGTTACACCGGCCTTGAACTCGGTCTTGAAGGTGCCCGCATTGGCCGCCAGGGCGGTGAGATAAGCGTTGTTGTTCGTCAAGGCAAAGATCCAGCCGCTGTCGTTGCGGTAATAAATTGTGCCGTCGGGGCCGCAGATAGGGCTGAATATGCAGTACTGCTCGTGGCCGGGCGCGTTGTAAATCTCGGACTTGGCTGCGCTCTTACCGGTGCGGTCATTGGGATCCAGGGTAATCAGCGTCATGCCGCCGGGCTTGCCGTTATAGGTCGTGTAGCAGTAAAGCTTGCCGGTCTCCTTCAGATATGCGGAAGAGACCAGTACGGAGGCCTGGGGATAAGCCAGCATAGGAACGGCGTACAGGCCCTCCAGAGTGTTGGCATCGGCTACGATAAAGTTGCCGTTACCGTTGCTATTGGGCACCACGCCGCTGCCGGCGCTGAAGAGAACGATATCACCGTACACAACAGGAGTAGAGGTGGCCTGGCTGGCGACCTTGCTGCTCTTAAGGTCAGACAGAGCGCCGCTCTTGGCATCTACCGCCACGGAGGCGATGTAGCCGTTCTTGGTGGTGAAGTAGGCCCGGCCCTTCTCGGCGCTGTAGGCGATGGAGGAGCGCTGATCGCCCATGCCAGCGAGGGTGATGTCGGAAATGACATCGCCGTTCTTTTTATTCAGAGCAAAGAGGTGAGAATCGCCTGTAAAGCCGCTTGCGCCGTCATCGGTACCCACGATCACAGCACCGCCAACCACGGTAGAACCGGCCCAGTAAAAGCCGCCTGCAACGGTCTTTTTCCAAACCAGAGAACCATCGGACGCCTTAACACACACCAGGTTTGCGTTTTTGGTCTCACCGTTCCAGTAGCCGGTGTAAAGATAGCCGTCGGCATAGGTGATGGAGCAGTTGTTCTGGCCGCCCAGTTCATCGGTAAAGGTCCACTTGGACTCCAGGGTCTTGGCGTCAAAGGCCTGGATCTTGCCGCCGCTGATGGGACAGAAGATCATGCCGTCGGCATAGGTGGGAGAAACGATAGCAAAACCGCTGCCGTCAAACATGGTGGCTTCCTTGATAAGCTCGCCACTCTGCAGATCCACTTTTTTCAGCGTTTTACCGGCCATGAACACCAGCGCATTGTCGGCAATGACAAAGCCGCTGGGACTGGCGGACCAGCCGGAGCCGTATTTTTTCACCCACTTTTCCACGGTGGTCGCCGTGGATTCGGGGGTGGCGGCATCGGTGATGGCCATGTTATAGATGCTGTTGCGGAAGTTTGCCCAGTAGTTGGCATTGTCAGCGTAAGCCGCAGGGACAAGGCTCACGATCATAACGAGCGCCAATGCAAGGGATAGGAGTTTCTTTTTCATTTGTCACGATCCTTTCTGTTATTTATATAAGCGCCCGCAGGCGGTTACATACGGAAGCTATTTTTGACGGCATATTTGTGTTTTGTGATCACAAAACACGGAAGGCGGTACCGCCTTCGCAGCAAAAAAGCCCGGCTGCCAAAGCAGCCGGGCGCATAGTCTTCCCTCAGAATAACAGAACAGCTCGTATGTTCCTGGAAAACGTATTGCTTCGACCCCGGTAATGGCAGCGGTCCGGGAGCAGCGCCTTGCGTATCTGACTTATCCTGCCGCCGGGAATCTTCCCGCCGCAGGCTTCACAGTGACCGTCTCGCAGGGCCTTTCACCCTGTTCCGCCGTCGGAGTTTCCTCCGAACCACGCTGTCCCTTTTTTCAGTTATCATGATTATACTACATCTTATCTGCAATTTCAACAGATATTTTTTCTTTTTGGAAAATATTTCCCAAGAATCTTTTCACTCCGGGCGGCAGCCGAAATGCAGCAGTGCCTCCAGCACGCCGCCGCCTACGGCCAGGGCCTTGTCCGAGGCCTGGAAGCAGTGGTCACGCTTGCACCGGGGGTCGATGTCGCCGCACTTCATGCCCGCAGGCACCGTGAGGCCGCCCTGCAGCAGGCCCCGCAGGCAGCCGTCGATGGTGCAGAGCATGGGCTGGCCGCCCACCACCGCCGCCACCTCCCCGGCCTTCACCATCTGGCCGATCTCCATTTTCGGCTCAAACACCCCCGCCGCCGGAGACCGCAGCACCCGCTCCGTGCTGTAACCGCCGATGACGCCGGGAACGCCAGTATTGGGAATGGGCGAGCCGTGGTAGAGCACCCGACCCAGGGTGTGGCCACGCATGGTCTCCACGGCGGCGTGGCAGTCCTCCCCGGCGGTGAAGCCGGGGCCCACGGCGATGACCACCGGGGCCATATCCCGATTAGTGCCCAGGTTGTGCTTGGCCAGGATGGCATCCACCAGGGCCGCCGGGTGCAATTCGGGCAACAGGGCGCACTCCGGGTCCGCCAGCACGGCAATGTCCCCGGCCTTGGCGATATCCAGGGCCCCCTGGGCCGAGTCCGCCCGCCGGGCCCGCACATCCTCCACCAGCACCTCCCCCAGGCGCAGAGCCTCGGAAAAGCACACTGTTCGGCGGATAGAGGTGGGCTGGGGCAGGTCTGTCATCACGATCTGAAATCCCGCCCGATGGAGCCGCAAAGCGATGCCCGTGGCAATGTCCCCGGCGCCGCGAATCAAAATGGCCATAAAGATTCCTACTTTCCTCATAGTATGTTTATTTTACCCGCTCCCATGCGCCCTGTCAACTGGACAATGGGCCGCAGGTGCGGTATACTGTATCAAAAAGGAGGTGACGGAGATGGAGCTTGCTCCCCTGCTGGGCATCCAAAAGGGCGTAACGGCCATCATCGGCAGCGGCGGAAAATCTACCCTGCTGCGTACCCTTTCAGGCGAGCTGCCAGGGCGGGTGCTGCTGTGTACCAGCACTCATTTTATGGGCTATAGGGATTTGCCCATGGTGCTGGATCCTACGGAAGCTTCTCTACAGGAAGCCCTGTCGGAGCACCCCATCGTCTGCGCCGCCGGGCGCTCCCCTATTGGGAAACTGGTGGACTGCGGCATCCCCTATGAGGCCTTGGCACGCCTGGCGGACTTCGTGCTGGTGGAGGCGGACGGCTCCCGGCAGCGGCCCCTAAAAGCCCATGCGGGCCATGAGCCGGTGATCCCGGCGTGTTCCCGGCAGGTCATCTGCGTGGTAGGCCTTTCGGGCCTGCACCGCCCGGTGTCGGAATCCGTCCACCGCCCGGAGCTGTTCTGCCCCATGGTGGGCTGCACCCCGGAGGACAAAGCCACACCGGAGCGGGTGGCCCAAGGGCTGGTGCGGGAGCATTTGGCGGGCACTTATTTTCTCAATCAAGTGGAAAGTAAATCCGCTTTACAGGGTGCTAAAATCATAGCATTTCTCCTCAAATGCCAGGGTTTTTCCGTGGTGGCCGGGAGCCAGCGGGAGAAACGCTATTCTGTTTTATAATTGGATGGAAATAACCTGTCATTCCGAGGGAGCGCAGCGACCGTGGGAATCCGTAATTCTTAAAAGGGGAACGGATTGCCACGACCAGTGACATCGGTCACTGGTCTCGCAATGACAAGATATAAAAATGGACCTGTCAGGTGACAGGTCCATTTTCTCGTTAAATTGGAAATTACTCCACGGTCACGCCCCGCTCGGCGAAGCCCTTGACCATCAGGTCCAGATCCGGCTCAATGTGCAGAGGCTCACCGGCGGACTTGATGGCGTTAGCCACATCCTTCAAACCGTTACCGGTGACGACAGACACCACGGTGGCGTCCTTCTCAATAAGGCCCTCCTCGCAGGCCTTCTTCAGGGCAGCTGCGCCGGTGACGCCCGCAGGCTCACCGAACACGCCGCAGGTGCGGCCCAGCAGGCGCTGAGCGGCCAGGATCTCCTCGTCGGTGACGCACACGGCGATACCATTGGACTCCCGGATGGCGGCCAGTGCCTTGTCGGCGTTCCGGGGCACACCCACGGAGATGGAGTCGGCGATGGTATTCTCCTCCATAGGCTCCCAGGGCTTGTTCTCCTGGATGGCCCGGTTGATGGGATAGCAGCCGTAGGACTGGGCGGAAATGAGCCGGGGCAGCTTATCAATGAAGCCGATGGCGTACAGATCCTTAAAGCCCTTCCACACGCCCGCGATGGTGCAGCCGTCGCCCACGGAGATAGCCAGATAGTCGGGCATCTCCCAGTTCAGCTGCTCGGCGATCTCCAGGGCCACGGTCTTCTTGCCCTCGGAGAGGTAGGGGTTGATGGCGGCGTTGCGGTTGTACCAGCCGTACTTCTCAATGGCCTCGGCGGACATCTTGAAGGTCTCCTCATAGTTGCCCTTCACGGAGATGACGTTGGCGCCGAAGATCATCAGCTGAGCCACCTTGCCCTTGGGGGCGCGCTCGGGAACGAAAATGTAGGTCTTGAAGCCCGCGGCGGCGGCGTTGCCTGCCAGAGAGGAGGCGGCGTTACCGGTGGAGGAGCAGGCAATGGTCTTTGCGCCGGCCTCGTAGGCCTTGGCCACGGCCATGGCGCTGGCCCGGTCCTTCAGAGACGCGGTGGGGTTTTGGCCGTCGTCCTTCACCCACAGCTTCTTGATGCCCAGCATTTCGGCCAGCTTGGGCTCCTCATACAGGGGGCTCCAGCCCACCCGCAGGGGGGTATCGGGCGTGGTCTCCTCCACGGGCAGCAGCTCCCGGTAGCGCCACATGGAGCGGTTTTCGCGCTTGGCCAGCTTCTCCTTGGTGAGGACGGTCTTGATATAGTCGTAGTCGTAAACGATGTCCAGAATACCGCCGCACTCACAGTTGGTCAGGTCGGGGGTGGCCTCGTAGGTCTTGCCGCAGCGGACGCACTTGCCGTATTTTACATTTTTCATGATAATTACCTCATTATAATTTTGTTTTACTCTTCTTCCCGCAGATTTTCCAGCGCCACACGCACGGCCTCCACCACAAAGGCGTTGAATGTACACTCTGTACCCTGGATAGCCTCTTCCACCTCTGCGATCACCGTATTGGGAAAACGAATGGATTTCGTTGTAGAGCTGGGAGGGCTTGGTATTTTAAACTTCCGCATAGTCGGCACTCCTCGTCATTGTTATATGACAAATTGTACCCATGTTTTGCATTTCAATAAGTGTTGCAATTTGTGTTACATTTTTGTAAAATAGACGCAAATTGGCGGGGTGTCGGGAACGCCGCCCCCCAATACAAAGGAGGTGGACATTGTGGAGGACAAGCATATACACGAATTTCCCGCGTATTATACCGTTCTATGCGCCGGGGTGGCCAATGCCATCGACGCCTTGGAGCAGCAAAATTATGGGACCGCAAAAGAATTATTGATCGCAGGTATGCGGGATGCAGAAGAGCTCATTCTGTCGCAGGAAGAATAAAATCGCAGGGGCGGGACGGCTGTCCCGCCCCTGCGGCGAATTTGGGGTATTTCTTACAGATTCTTCAGCAGGCCGGTAGCCTCGTTGAACTCGCAGATCAGCTCGTCCAGCTCCTTGGCCTGGGCGTGAACGGCATCCCAGGTGTTCTTGGTGTCGTACCACTGAGCGTTCAGGTCCTCCACGGTCATGCCCTGCTGCTCCACCCAAGTGTAGTACTTCAGGTTGTGAACACGCTTGCGCTCGGCATAGCCCAGCTCGATCATGTTGTCGGTCTTCAGGCCCAGCATGTGCAGAGCGTGGTCCATAGCGGCCTTGTGAGCGTTGTACGCACCGTGCATCTCATTCAGCTCCTCGATACGGGACTGATACATCACTGCGGAGTCGGTGAGGACGGTGGCGACCACATCGTTCTCGGTGAGCTCATAGTACTTGGCCATCTTGATGCAGCACAGCACGTTGGCGATGCCGGAGATGCCCAGCC
>CAKTIW010000004.1:0-83497 GCA_934566025.1 uncultured Oscillospiraceae bacterium
AAAAGATCCTGCAGGATCACCCGGAAATGACGCTGGTGGAAATTAAAAAGGTCCCCCAGATTCTGGAGGACCCGGCACTGGTGCTGAAAAGCAAGACCAGGGGATATAGTCTTGTGGTGCTGGGAACATACCGCGCGCAGAACGGGAAACCGATTTTGGCGGCGATGGACCTTCGGCCAATGGAAAAAGGCTTTGTCGTTACGGATATGCAAAAGGTGGCGAGCGCGTATACGAAAACCGGAAGCAAGACCGCCACAGCAGAACAGGTGGCAAGGAAATTCCTGGAGAATAGCGATGTGCTGTTTGCGGACAAAAAAAGAACCGCTGCGGTTCTTCGACCCATGGGCATCTTAGCGCCCATGGAACTTCTCCGCAACGGTTATATTGGTAGTATATCCTACAAAAAGGGTTTTGTCAACATCCAAGGCGTGCCATTTTCTTCCGTGGTAAAAATGGAGGTGAATAATAAAACTCAAAACCAGCAGCGGGAACACCGCCTATCGGACCGGGCTGTGCTGGAGTGGGCGGCGGAGATGGCGCTGCGGGACCAGAACAAGAGCTGGACGGTGGAGGACCGGGAGCAGTTGGAGCGATTCCGGGGGCGGATGCGGATGCTGTAGGACACTCAGGTCCCGCCCCGCAAGGGGCCGTATAAGGCGTGTCGGTGAGGGTAAAATGGGAGAAAAAGAGCGCTTTGGAGAAAAACTCCAAAGCGCTCTTAGGCGTTCTTACGAGAGTCTGGGTTACAGGTTCTTCTCGTAGGACTCGATCATCTTCTTGACCATCTGACCGCCCACGCTGCCGGCCTCACGAGAGGTCAGGTCGCCGTTGTAGCCGTCCTTCAGGTTGACGCCAACCTCGTTGGCGGCTTCCATCTTGAACTTATCCATAGCGGCACGGGCCTGGGGCACATTCAGCTTATTGGTGTTCTTGCTGGACATAGTCACGATCTCCTTTCTTTGGGTACTCGGCTTTCGCCTGTTTGGGTATCGCAAGCATAGTTTGAGCCGATGGGACGGGTTTATGCGCAAATTTTGCTGGTAAAAAATGCCCGTTTTTTACTGCTTTGCCTGGGAAAGAGACACGGGGACGGAGAACGGATCGGCGCACCGCTGCGCGTTTCGGCCCGGAGAGAAGCCGAGATATGCTAAATGGTTTGCTTGCGTTTGGGGAGAGGATATATTATAATGAGGAAAACAAAAATAAAAGCGGAGCGATGAACGCGGGCAGAGTGTATCGTACAAACATTGCCGCAGCGCAGAAGCTGCTGGAGGAGGAACGCACACTGGAGGAGTAAGATGGGAGGGACGCTTGGTGGACTATTTACGGCTGGCGGAGTGCTTCTATGCGTTTTTGCTGCCGGGGCATTGGCTTAGGGCGGATACGCTGGAGGTGCTTGGAGAGAATGCCTATCAAGGGCTGCCGAAGAAGGTGCAGGCGGTTTGCTTACCGCTGCCCCGGGCGGACGAGGAGGTCATTCGCAGGGCGTATTTTGAACATATAAATAACCTTACCCTTTACAAGAAATATCAGCGTATGCAGCGGAAGGACAAGGACCTGGAGACGGTGGAGCAGCATTTTTGGTGGATGCTTATAGACGAGGGACTGAGTGAGGAATATCGCAGGTTTCTGGAGCGGTATTTGATTGAATTCGGAGAGAACTGGTGTTGGGAACAAAATATCCCTTGCTCCGGTAAGCCACTGAGCAGCATTAAATGGAATCGGTAGAACACATGAGTGCAGTTGCGGATTATTCAGAACGCGGGCAGGACCCGAAATGAAAAACGGACGGAAAACGGTTTGTAGGAGAGAAAAAGCCTTGGAAAATTTTTTGAAGGAAAGCATGGACTATCTGGCTCAGGAGGACGAGCAGGTGGGGACATGGCTGCGGCGGGAGTATCAGCGGCAGCAGGAGAATATTGAGCTTATTGCCTCGGAGAACATCACCTCTCCGGCGGTGATGGCCGCCGTGGGCAGCTGCCTGACCAACAAATATGCCGAGGGCTACCCCGGGCGGCGGTACTACGGCGGATGTGAGTTTGTGGACGAAATAGAGACCCTTGCTATTGACCGGGCCAAGGCACTGTTCGGCGCAGAGTTTGCCAATGTGCAGCCGCACTCCGGGGCCCAGGCTAACCTGGCGGCCTACGCGGCCCTTTTGCAGCCGGGGGACACCCTGGTGGGTATGGATCTGGCCGGGGGCGGCCATTTGACCCATGGGGCATCGGTGAACCAGTCGGGAAAGCTTTACCGGGCCGTCAGCTACGGAGTGGACCCCAAGACCGGGCGTATCGACTATGACCGGGTGGAGGACATTGTGCGGGCGGCGCGGCCCAGGGTGCTGGTGGCCGGAGCCTCGGCCTACCCCCGGGCGCTGGATTTTAAGGCGTTCGCGGACATCGCCCACCGCCACGGCGCACTGCTGCTGGTGGATATGGCTCACATTGCCGGGCTGGTGGCAGGAGGGCAGCACGAGAGCCCTGTGCCCTATGCCGATGTGGTGACCACCACCACCCATAAGACCCTCCGGGGGCCCCGGGGCGGCGTGATCCTGGCCAAGGAGGAGTGGGGCAAGAAGATAAACAGCGCCGTGTTCCCCGGGATGCAGGGCGGGCCGCTGCTGCATGTGATCGCGGGCAAGGCCGTGTGCTTCCGGGAGGCCATGGAGCCCGCATTCCGGGACTACGCCCGGCGGACGGTGGAAAACGCCGCCGCCCTGGCAAAGGCTATGCTGGCAAACGGATTTGACCTGGTATCCGGCGGCACGGACAACCACCTGATGCTGGTGGACCTGCGCAGCCACGGCATTACGGGCCGGGATCTGCAGGAGCGGCTGGACGGCCTGCACATTACCCTGAACAAGAACGCCATCCCCGGCGACCCGGAGAAGCCCATGGTCACCAGCGGAGTGCGCATGGGAACGCCCTGCGTTACCACCCGGGGCTTTGACGCCGCCGATATGGAGGTTATCGCCCAGTGCATTCACCGGGCCTGCCGGAATGAGGCAGCGGACCGGGCGTTTGTTCTGGAGACAGTGGCGGAGCTGACCGGGCGGCATCCTATGGATCAGTGAACAGAAAAGCACCCTTTGGCGTGGGCCGAGGGGTGCTTTTTTTAGAGGAAAAGGGAAAGATGGGGGGCGGTGGACGCGGATTGCCACACCAGTGACATCGGTCGCTGGCTCGCAATGACATGGATTTTTGCATGGGGTGCGGTGCAAGTCCGGCGGGCGGACAGGAGCGTCCGCCCCTACGGATATGCAGGAACGATTGCATAGGGCGGCGTGCCCTCACGCGCCGCGATGGCGCGGTGGATATTGGGCGGCGGGCTGGGGGCAGCCCGCCCTACGGATAATAGGGGAGTTAGTACGACCGGGTCATCCAGGAGGCCGACCCCTGCGGAAGTTTACAAGAAGTGCGAGCATTATTGGGCGGGCCGATGTGGGCATCGTCCCTTACGGACGAATTCAAAGGGGCGGCGACCCCTCAGTCGCGGCAGAGCCGCGACAGCCTGCCCACCGTCGTGCCAGCCGATTCCCGGGCACTGTCGTGCCCGCCAATCGGGGCACTTCCTCGAAATCGCCTCGCTTCATCTGCCACTGGCAGCGCTTCGCCGATTTCCCCTTGCGCAGGGGAGCCTTTGGGGCGGGGTTTACGGATTGGGAAACGGCGGCTGGCCGGCGAATACGGTGGCATAGCGCAGGGAGAAAACCTCCCAGTTCAGCAGGGAGAGGACGGCGTTTACATAGGCCTTGCAGTCATCGCCGTAGGTCAGGTCGTATGCGTGGCGGTAGAGGTCTATGCAGAAAATAGGCGTGAGGGGCAGGGGCGTCTGCTGGCCGGGAGTGAAGTGGAGCCGCAGCTTTCCGCAGCGGTCCGAGAGAAGCCAGGCGTAGCCCTCCCGCGTATTCTGCAGACAGGTCTGGCGCAAGACCCGGAGAAAATCCTCCATGGAGCCGAAGGCACAGCGGATGGACTCCGCCAGCCGGGCATCGGGCTTTCCGGCCCGGGGTGGGGCCAGGGAGGGAAAATACAGGGTGTGGTTATACACCGCGCCGCCGTGATCCAGAATATCAGCGCGGGCCGGGGCGGGGAGGCAGTCCGGGTGCAGCAGGATCTGGGTGAGAGTGCGGTACTGAAGGGCCGGGTAGGGCTTCAGGGCCTGGTTGAGCTTATCAACATGACCGGCAAAAATACGGTCGTGGTGGGTCATGATGGTGGCTCGATTCAGATTCGGCTCCAAGGCACCCGGGGCGTAGGGGAGCCGGGGCAGAGCATAGGGATAGGTCATAGGCAGCGTATCCTTTCCGATAAAAGTTTACATTTTATACTATATGACCGTCTTGACAAATCATGCCCGCCGGGTCAAAATGAATGGGAGAACGACGGGTAAAAAATTTTTTTGATAAATTGCGAAAGTGAGGTGCAGCGCCATGCGCAGAAAAGACAGACAGAAGGACGCCGCCTTTGCCTGGCAGGTGATGCGGGAGGCACCCTACGCCACCCTCTCCCTGGTGGACGGGGCCGGGAAGCCCTACGCCGTGCCGGTGTCCCAGGCGGCGGATGAGGCGGCGGGGGCCATCTACTTCCACTGTGCCCTGGCCGGGGAGAAGTACGAGATATTCAAAAACGGGTGCCAGGCGGCCATGAGCGCCGTATCCCATGCGGAGATCATCCCGGACGAATACACCGTGGCCTACGCTTCGGCGGTGGCCCGGGGGTGGCTGGAGATCGTCACGGACGAGGACGAGCGGATGCGGGCTATTAAGATCCTCTGCATGCAGTTTGACCCGGAGGCCGGGGAAAAGTATGTGGCGTGCATGAAAGACTCCGGGGCCCGGACCTGCCTGGTGCGCCTGGCCGTGGCGGAGATCACGGGCAAGGCGGGCAACGACTAAACGAAAAACTGGCGAAAATTCCTGCGGAATTTTCTGCCAAGAGGATCGCAGCCTGCTGCGCGCATAATTTTGCCGCAAGGCGGCAAAATTCCACACTTGCAGTCTGAGAGGTATTTTTCCCCACGCACAGGTCGCGGTGAAAAATGATTTTAATTTTTTGCCGCCTGCGGGCGGCAAACTCCGCGAGGCTTTTGACACAATAAAAGCGCCCCCGGAGAGGGGGCGCTGGGGATGGATTTTTCGATTTATATGTCGGAGAAGTTGTGGGGCTGCTCGGCGGCCAGGACCTGGGCCGGGTCTGCGTCCCACAGGCGCAGGAGCTTTTCGGCGAGAATTTTGGAAAAGCCCGCCAGCAGCGCCGACTCCATCACCAGACACCGGGCTACGCCGTCTGTCCCGGCGTCGGGCACGTACAGGTCCTGCCAGCTCTGCTGGATCTGGCGGTTGAAAAGCAGCGCGATACCCCGGAATTTGCCGCTGTAATCCTCATAGATCTGCCGCAGGGACTGGGCACCCTCCTGGCTGTCGGCCAGGTCCCAGGGAATGATCTTCTGCACCTGGCTGATGCCGATGGACTGCTTCAGGGTGAGGATCATAATCAGGTAGCATATATGGACCCGGTAGTACTTCCGCTTCACCGGGGCGGGCATCAGCTTCAATCGGACATAGTTGTTGATGGCAGAGGCGGTGACGATGCGCTCCTTCTCCTCGTTTACCGGGGGGATGAAGCTGAGATACCGCTCCAGAAGCAAAATCACCTGGTCCATATACAGACCAAAATCCGGAATGGAGTCCCACTGAGGCAGGTGATAGTCGGTAATATATTGGTCCCAGCGCTGCAGCTTGTGCGCGATGAGGGATTTATCGTAGGACATAAGGACACCTCCAGTTCGCAGAAATCATTATAGCAGGAATTGTCATTGGTTACAATAGGAAAAAAGAACATTGACACGCTATATGTAATATGCTATATTATTAAAAAACAGACGAAGGAGGGGGTCCTATGCCCCGGGCGTATGTATATGGCGATTCACTGCTGAAGGCCACGGTGCCGGACGAGCAGTTTCATTATCATTTCCACCTGCCGGAGGTGATGGAGCGGTACACCGGGCGGCAGACCGAGGTAGTGAGCCGGGCCAAAATGGGCGCCACCATCCGCAAGGGCCAGGCACTGCTGGATCACGACCTGCAGCGGGGCCTCCAGGCGGACTTTGCCCTCATTGCCTACGGCGGCAACGACAGCGACTTCGACTGGGATGCCATCGCGGACCGGCCCGAGGACGAGCATGTGCCACGGACGGCTCTGCCGGAGTTTAAAAATACACTGCTGGACATGCTGCAGAAGCTGCGCACCCAGGGCGTGCAGCCGGTGCTGATGACCCTGCCCCCCATCGATGCCCAGCGGTATCTGGATTTCCTCTGCCGGGCCGGGCGCAGCAAGGAGCGCATCATGACCTGGCTGGGGGACACCCAGCACATTTACCGCCACCAGGAGCTGTATTCCGATACGGTGGCCCGGGTAGCCTATGAGACGGGCACCCCGCTGATCCAGGTGCGGGAGAGTTTTTTGAATGAGAAGCGTTTGCCGGGACTGATCTCCCCGGACGGTATCCATCTGACCATGGAGGGCTATGTCAAGATGTTTGACACCCTGGCCGGGTGGCTGCGCAAAGCGATCGCGTGATAAGGAGAAAAAAATGGTACGAATTTTTACGGACACGGCAGCTAATCTGCCTATGAAGATCTTGGAGGAGCTGGACATTAAGACCGTGCCCCTGACCTATGAGGTAGACGGCGTGGAGCCGGACTACAGCATCGACTTTAACGGCCCCGCCTTTTATGAGGCCATGCGCAAGGGCGCGGAGGTGAAGACCTCCATGGTGAATCCCCAGACGGCGGCCCAGGCCATTGAGCAGTGTCTGGAGCGCGGCGAGGATGTGCTGTATCTGGGCATTTCCGGCGGCATCAGCGGCAGCTGTTGGGGCGTAGACCTGCAGTGCAAGGAGCTGGCGGAGAAGTACGGCCAGGGCCGGGTCTGCGTGGTGAATACCCGGGGCGCCTCCCTGGGCGAGGGCCTGGTGGTCATCGAGACCGCACGCCTGGCCAAGGAGGGGGGGACCCTTTCGGAGCTGGAGACTTTTGCCCGGAGCCGCTGCGCGAAGATGCAGCAGTTCTTTGTGGTGGACGACCTGAAGTACCTGCACAAGGGCGGCCGTATCTCCGGCGGCGCGCGCCTGGCCGGGACGATGCTGCAGATCAAGCCCATCCTCCGGAGCGACGAGGAGGGCAAGATCGTGATATACGAAAAGGTCCGGGGTAAGAAGAAAGCGCTGGAGGCCCTGGCGAATATCTACGCCCAGAGCGTGGATGACCTGAGCGCCCCCATCGGGATCGCCCATGCCGATGCCCCGGCGGATGCCCTCCACCTGCAGAGCCTGCTGCGGGATAAGGGCGCCACAGGCGGGATCGTCCACGTGTGCTATGAGCCGGTCACCGGCGCCCATGTGGGCCCCGGGACGGTGGCTATGTTCTTCTATAGCGAGCAGTGGCGGTAATTTGGAAAATAATAAAAGGACGGACCGGCACGGTCCGTCCTTTTAATTATGCTGTTATTATTTTTGCAGAGAAAGGGCCCACTGGGAGTACTTGGCGATGTTTTCATCCCGCTGCTGGGGATCCTGGCCCAGAGTGAGGATATAGACCTTGATCTTAGGCTCGGTGCCGGAGGGACGGACCAGGATCACGGTGCCGTCGGACAGGGCGTAGCGCAGAACATTGCTGCCCTTCAGCTCCGAGGCGGTGACCTTACCGCTTGCGCAGTCGGTGACGGTGCCGTCCTTATAGTCCGTGCGTGCCGTAACGGCCACCCCGGCGATGTCCGCAGGGGGCACATCCCGCAGGGACTGCATGAGCGCGGCCATCTTCTCCAGTCCGTCCAGGCCGGGCATCACCAGGTTGTGGGTCTTTTCGCCGTAGTAGCCGTACTTTTCGTACAGGGCCTGGAGGGCATCAAAGAGAGTCATGCCCCGGCTCTGATACCAGGCGGCCATCTCTGTCAGCAGCAGGGAGGCGGTGACGGCGTCCTTGTCCCGGACATAGTCGCCCAGCATATAGCCATAGCTCTCCTCGTAGGAGAACACCACCTTACCCAGGCCCTGGCTCTCCAGCTGCTGCTTCTTTTCGGCCATGAACTTGAAGCCCGTGAAGGTATCGTAGCAGGTGACGCCGTGGCTCTCGGCCACCCGGCGGGCCATTTCGGTGGTGACGATGGTTTTCAGCAGCACGGCGTTTTTAGGCAGTCTTCCGTTACGCGCCATGGCGCCCAGCAGATAATCCGCCAGCAGCACGCCGGTCTGGTTGCCGGACACGGGGATAAAGCGGCCATCGGTGCCGCGCACCAGGATACCCACCCGGTCGCTGTCCGGGTCGGTGCCGATGATGAAGTTGGCGCCCACCTGGTCGGCCAGGGCGATGGCCAGGTAGAAGCCCTCGGGATTCTCGGGGTTGGGGGAGTCCACCGTGGGGAAGGAGCCGTCCAGCACCATCTGCTCGGGTACGCAGTGCAGGTGCTTCACACCCAGATCCCGCAGGGCCTGGGGCACCAGCTTCCAGCCGCAGCCATGGAAGGGAGTGTAGACCACATGGAAGTCGTCCGCTACCTTGGCGACGCTCTCCCGGTCGTTGACCATGGCCATGACATTTTCCATGAAGGCATTGTCGGTCTCCTCGCCCATGAGTTCGATGCGCCCGGCGGCCTTGGCCTCGTCAAAGGGCATGGTCCTTACGCCGGTGAAAATGTCGATCTTCTCCAGCTCTTTGGCAATGGCGTCGGCATGGTGGGGGGGCAGCTGGGCACCGTCGGACCAATACACCTTGTAGCCGTTATACTCCTTGGGGTTGTGGCTGGCGGTGATGTTGATGCCCGCCTGGCAGCCGTAGTGCCGCACGGCGAAGCTCAGCTCCGGAGTGGGGCGCAGAGACTCGAAAATGCGCACATGGATGCCGTTGACGGCGCAGACCTCCGCGGCGGCATGGGCAAATTCCGTGCTGTGGTGGCGGCAGTCCATGCAGATAGCCACGCCCTTGTCCATAGCGGCCTGCCCCTCGGCGCATATAACGTTGGCAAAGCCCTGGGTGGCCCAGCGGATGACATGGATGTTCATCTGGTGCAGGCCCATTTTCATGGTGCCCCGCAGGCCGGCGGTGCCGAACTCCAGGGGGCCGTAGAAGCGGCTCTCGATCTCCTTGTCATCACCTGCGATGGCTAAAAGCTCCGCCCGCTCGTCTTCGGTGATGGCATCGCTGTGAAGCCATTTTTGATATTCTGCCTTATAGTCGATCATGCTGTAAAAACTCCCTTCCGTTTTGTTCTGAAAGTTATGAATTATCCTCGTCGAAAACCGGCTCGGCTTTGAGCAGCTCCTGGGCCTCCTCCAGCCGGGAGGCGGGGACATAGAGGCTGGCGCCGAAGCCGGAGAAGCCGTTGATGACCTTCCCGGCGCCGCCCTCCTTATCGTAGTACTTAAAGCAGGGGATGCCGTAGGCTGCCAGCATGGACAGCTTCATATCGGCATCAGCGGCGGAATCAAAGGCCTGCTCCAGCATGACGGCCTTTTCTTTTTCGCCGTTTTCCAGGGTGGGCCAGGCGGGCATGTCGGCCTGGCCGCCAAAGGACCAATCGTTGTTCATGGGGGTTCCTCCTAAAATATGTGGTGTGAGGTGTCGCCCCCTCAGTCGGCTTCGCCGACAGCTCCCCTTACGCAGGGGAGCCTTTTTTAGGGGACGGGGGATGCGGATTGCCACAGCCAGTTTGCGAACTGGCTTCGCAATGACATCGTGTTTTACAAGGAGTGCGGTGGGGAATCAGCGGGCGGACAGGGGCGTCCGCCCCTACGGATATTATATAGAGATTACTTGTGGTATTTTGTCCCTTGCTGGATCTGAAAGGCGCGGTAGATCTGCTCCAAGAGCATGACCCGGGCCAGGTGGTGGGGGAAGGTCATGGGGGACATGGAGAGCCTCCAGTCCGCCTGACGCTTCAGGCTCTCGCTGAGACCCACGCTGCCGCCGATGAGAAAGGTGACCTGGGCCTTGCCGCTGACGGCCAGCTGCTGCATCCTCCGGCTCATCTCCTCGCTGGAGCAGGGTGCGCCCTCGATGCACAGGGCCACCAGTGCGCCGCCCCTGGGGAGCCTTGCGGTGATGGCGGCGGCTTCTGCGTCCAGGGCCTGGCGGATCTGGGCCGGAGAGGGGTCCTCCGGCAGCCTGCTCTCGGGAAGCTCGATAATGTCCAGCTTGCAGTACCGGCCCAGGCGCTTGGCGTACTCCGCCGTGGCGTCCAGATAGAATTTTTCCTTTAATTTTCCCACGCACAGGACGGTTATCTTCTGCATGGCGCACCCTCCGCTATGTAAGCCTCGCTGCTCTCGCCCCGGGGAGCCACGGTGAGCCGGACGTCATCGAATCCGCCGCTACGCAGGGCGCGGCCTACGGTGTCCAGGGCGCAGTCGGGGGTGTTGTTCTCCTTGCTCAGATGTACCAGGACGAACTGCCGGGTGCCGCCTTTTGCCATGCGGCAGGCAAAGTCCGCCGCCGCGTCGTTGGACAGATGGCCGTGGTCGCTTAAAATCCGCTGCTTTAGGGGGTAGGGGTAGGGGCCGGTTTGCAGGCGGTATATATCGTGATTGCTCTCCAAAAGCAGCAGCTCCACTCCGTCCAGGACCTCCTCCGCCTCCGCCGTCACATAGCCGGTGTCCGAGAGGATACCGGCAGAGGCGGTGGGGCTGTCGAAGCGGAAATCCATAGACCCCTCCGCGTCGTGGGAGGTGGCAAAGGGAGTGACGGTGAGATGGCCCAGGCTCTGGGCTTGGCCCGGGACCAGGGGACGCAGCAGGTGGACCGCCGCCGGGACCTGACGCGAAAGAACGGCGCAGGCGGCGGGAGAAGCGAACACCGGCAGGGCCGTGTGCTTGAGAAAGACACGCAGCCCGGCGGTGTGGTCGGTATGGGTATGGGTGATGAAAACGGCGCTGAGACTGTCCGGAGGATAGCCCAGATCCTTCAGAGCCGTCTCTATCCGCCGGGCGGAGATGCCGGCGTCCACCAGGATGCGGGTGCCGCCGCCGCAGACCAGAGCGGCGTTGCCCTCGGAGCCGCTGGCCAAAGTGTGTATGATGATCAAATGTCAAACCTCCGATGGTAAAAGCAGCGCCTGTGCGCCGGGCCGCAGTAATGCGGCTCCGTGCGGCAGACGCTGCCTGGCGGCTTTTTTCAGCCGATATGTGCTTCTGGCTGCTCAGCGACGTCGGGGACCTCCACCACGCGGATGTCCGCGCCTACGGCCTTGAGCTTGCCTACCAGGTCCTCATAGCCCCGCTCGATGAACTGCACCTGGCTCAATTCCGTGGTGCCCTGGGCACTGAGCCCGGCAATGACCATGGCCGCGCCTGCCCGCAGGTCACAAGCCTGGACCGGGGCGCCCTGGAGATGGTCTACGCCCTCAATGACGGCCACGTGGCCGTCGGCCTGGATGTTGGCGCCCATGCGTTTGAGTTCGTCGATATATTTAAAGCGGCTGTTCCACACGTTTTCATTGACGATGCTGGTGCCCTGGGCCGTGGTGAGCACTGCGGCGATCTGGGGCTGCATGTCCGTGGGGAAGCCCGGATAGGGCATGGTTTTCACATTGGTTTTCTGCAGGGGCTCGCTTCGGCGCACCAGAACGGCATCGTCCCGGTCCTCTACGTATACGCCCATCTCTACCAGCTTGGCGCTGATGCAGTCCAGGTGCTTGGGGATGACGTTTTTGATGAGAACCTGCCCGCCGGTGGCGGCCACGGCAGCCATGTAGGTGCCGGCCTCGATCTGGTCGGGAATGATGCAGTAGCTGCCGCCGGCCAGACGGTCCACGCCGCGGATCTTGATAGTCTCGGTGCCGGCGCCCCGGACATCCGCGCCCATGGAGTTGAGGAAGTTAGCCAGATCCACGATGTGGGGCTCCTTGGCGGCGTTTTCGATAACGGTGTTGCCCTTGGCCAGCACGGCGGCCATCATGATATTCATGGTAGCGCCTACGGACACCACATCCAGGTAGACGGAGGTGCCCATCAGACGGCCGCCCTTGGCGTTGGCCTGGATGAAGCCGCCTTCTACGCCTACCTCTGCGCCCATGGCGGTGAAGCCCTTGATGTGCTGGTCGATAGGCCGCACGCCGAAGTCACAGCCGCCGGGCATGGCTACGGTAGCCTCGCCAAACCGGCCCAGCAGAGCGCCGATGAGGTAGTAGGAGGCACGGATGCGCCGGGCCATTTCATAGGAGGGGTGGGTGGAGTGGATGGCGTGGCAGTCCAGCTCCACGGCGTGGCGGTTCAGCACGCGGATTTTCGCGCCCAGCTCCTCCAGAATGTTCAGCAGCAGCGTCACGTCGCTGATTTGGGGGATGTTCTCAATGCGGCAGATGCCGTCTACCAGCAGAGCCGCGGGGATAATGCCTACGGCGGCGTTTTTGGCGCCGCTTATGGTAATCTCACCAAAGAGCGGATGTCCGCCCTGAATAATATATTGTTTCATAAAATTCCCTTTCCCAAAGTATAGGGAGGCCAAGTGCCTCATTATAAAAGCCACCGCGTAAAATACGAGGGGCATAGTCATCCATTCGTAAAAAATAGTATATCACATATTTTTTCAAAAGCAATCACCAATATTCCAAAAGCGGAGGGAAACTCCGTGGAAAATTGAGAGGGGGCGTAAAAAAATACCGAAAAAAACTTCAAAAAGGGGCTTGACATCCACGGAGGATGGGTGTAATATACAAACAACAAACATATGAGCAATTATTCACATGAACAGTTGAGGGAAACAATATGGAACAAATGGAAAAGACTCCGGAGCAGGATTTCCTGTGCCTGGACGAGAGCGGCGTGGAGGCCGTGCGCCAGCAGATGCCCGACGAGGACGATCTGTACGACCTGGCGGAGCTGTATAAGGTGTTTGGCGACTCCACCCGCATTAAAATTTTGTATGTGCTGTTCGGCGCGGAGCTATGCGTGTATGACATCGCAAGGCTCCTGGGCATGACCCAAAGCGCCGTGAGCCACCAGCTTCGTATTTTGAAAAACAACAAGCTGGTGAAGTTTCGCCGGGAAGGCAAGACCGTTTTTTATGCCCTGGATGACGACCATGTGCGCTCCATTTTGAAGCTGGGCATGGAGCATTTGGGCGACTGAGGAAAGGAGACATATTACCATGAAAAAGACTTACAAGATCGAAGTAGACTGCGCCGCCTGCGCCGACAAGATGGAGCAGGCCGCCCAGAAGACCGAGGGCGTGGCCGCCGCCACCGTCAGCTTTATGACCCAGAAGATGAAGGTGGAGTTTACCGACGGCGCCGATGTGGACGCGGTGATGCAGCAAGTGCTGAAAAACTGCAAGAAGGTGGAGGACGACTGCGAGATATTCCTTTAACTGGCGAAAAAACTTCGTTTTTTCTGCCAAAAGGATCACAGTCTGCTGCGCGCATAATTTTTGCGCAGGGCGCAAAAATTCCACACTTGCAGCCTGAGAGGTATTTTCCCCCACGCACATGTCGCGGGGGAAAATCATTTGAAATTTTTGCCGCCTGCGGGCGGCAAACTCTGCGAGGCTTTTTTAGGAGCCGGAAACACGGAAGGAGGCGTAAAAGCCGTGACGAAGAAGCAGAAAACCAATCTTATACGGATCATCGTGTCGGCGGTGCTGGTGGTGGGGATTTGGATCTCCCCCCTCACCGGTTGGCTGGAGGGCGTGCTGTACCTCCTCCCGTATTTCATCGTGGGCTATGACATTTTGCTCAAGGCCGTGAAGGGCATCTTCCGGGGCCAGGTGTTCGACGAGAACTTCCTCATGGCCGTGGCCACCGTGGGCGCTATGGCCCTGGGCGACTGGCGGGAGGGCTGCGCCGTTATGGTGTTTTACCAGGTGGGCGAGCTGTTCCAGAGCTACGCCGTGGGCAAGAGCCGCCGCAGCATCTCCGACCTCATGGACATCCGCCCGGACTATGCCAACATCGAGACGGACGGGGCCCTGGAAAAGGTGGACCCGGACGATGTGGCCGTGGGCACCATCATCGTGGTGCAGCCTGGCGAGCGCATCCCCATCGACGGCGTGGTGACGGAGGGCGAGTCTACCGTGAATACCAGCGCCCTTACCGGCGAGAGCCTGCCCCGGCAGGTGAAGGCCGGGGACGAGGTGCTCTCCGGCTGCGTGAACCTCAGCGGTCTGCTGCATATCCGGACCACCAAGGAATTCGGCGACTCCACCGTGGCGAAGATCCTGGACCTGGTGGAAAATTCCAGCATGAAAAAGGCCAAGGCGGAGAACTTCATCACCAAGTTTGCCCGGGTCTATACCCCGGCGGTGTGCTACAGCGCCCTGGCCCTGGCGGTGCTGCCGCCGGTGGTGCGGCTTATCATGGGCAGCGCGCCCATGTGGGGCGACTGGATCACAAGAGCCCTGACCTTCCTGGTCATTAGCTGCCCCTGTGCGTTGGTCATCAGTATTCCCTTGAGCTTCTTCGGCGGCATTGGCGGCGCGTCTGCCAAGGGTATTTTGGTCAAGGGCAGCAACTATCTGGAGGCCCTGGCCAAGACAAGCTGCGTGGTGTTCGATAAGACCGGCACCCTCACCAAGGGCGTTTTCCAAGTGCTGGAGACGGCCCCGGAGGGCATGGACGAGCAGACCCTGCTGGGCTGGGCGGCCCAGGCGGAGTGCTACTCCAAGCACCCCATCAGCCAGAGCCTGAAGACCGCCTGGGGCGGCCAGGTGGACACCGACCGGGTGACGGATGTGGAGGAGCTGGGCGGCTTCGGCCTGACGGCGCAGATAGACGGCCACGCCGTGGCCGTAGGCAACCGGCGGCTCATGGAGAAGCTGAACATTCAGCCCGCAGAGATCCAAAAGGCTGGAACGGTGGTCTATGTGGCCGTGGACGGCGTGTATGCCGGATGGATCCTCCTGGGCGATGTGGTGAAAGAGCACGCAGCCCAGGCCATCCGCGGACTGAAAGCCGAGGGTATCGAGAAGACCGTCATGCTCACCGGCGACGCGGACGTGGCGGCCCAGCAGGTGGCATCTCAGCTGGGCGTAGACGAGGTACACAGCCAGCTTCTGCCGGCGGATAAGGTCCGGCAGGTGGAGCGGCTGCTGCAGGAGCGCAAGGACGGTCGTCTCCTGGCCTTTGTGGGTGACGGCATCAACGACGCCCCTGTGCTGGCCCGGGCCGACATCGGCATCGCCATGGGCGCCCTGGGCAGCGACGCAGCCATCGAGGCGGCGGATGTGGTACTCATGGACGACGATCCGGCCAAGATCGCCCTGGCCATGCGCATCTCCCGGCGGACGCTTCGCATCGTATACGAGAACATCGTGTTCGCCCTGGCGGTGAAGGCGGTGTGCCTGGTGCTGGGCGCCATCGGCATGGCCAGTATGTGGCTGGCCATCGGCGCGGATGTAGGCGTGATGGTGCTGGCGGTGCTCAACGCCACCCGGGCCCTGTCGGCGGGAAAAGAGTAAAAAAATAAACGGGCGGAGGGAACTGCAAAAGTCCCTCCGCCCATTTTTTCGCAAAAATCAGAAAAAATTGGCAGAAAATGATTTTTCTGTTACAATACCCGCAAGAGCGCTGCACGAACGGCAGGCGGTTGGCTACACCACCCGAAAGGGGGTGAGGCTTGTGCCTATAACACTGACGGTACATATCTTCGGAGTTGTAATTACGATCAGAGTTAAAAGGGAAAACCGCCACTCTGCCAAGTGACGGTTTTCTTGAGATTCATCTCAGTTAATCGATTACTGTAGAGTCAACCGCTTGTCGCAGCGCTCTTACTATATTTATAGTACCACACGGACGGAAAATGTCAAGTGTGGGTTTTCTTTTGTCCCGGGTTGGGGGGCTATATTTTAGTCTTGAAAACCCGACCTCTTTCTGCTACAATTATTTAGTTAAAGTATGCCATTTTTGAGTAGTGAGGTGAACTGCGTGTACTTAAAAGCGCTTGAGATACAGGGCTTTAAGTCCTTCCCGGAGAAAACGGTTTTGAACTTCGGCGAGGACATCACAGCTATCGTTGGCCCCAACGGCTCCGGCAAGTCCAATATTTCCGACGCCATCCGCTGGGTCATGGGCGAGCAGAACAGCCGTCAGCTCCGGGGCGCTAAGATGGAGGATGTCATCTTCGGCGGCACCGAGAAGCGCCGCCAGATGGGCTTTGCCCAGGTGACGCTGGTCATTGACAATACCGAGCACATTTTCAGCCGTGATGAGGCAGAGGTGGCGGTGACCCGCCGCTATTACCGCAGCGGTGAGTCGGAATATTACATCAACCGCCAGTCCGTGCGCCTCAAGGATGTGAACGAGCTGTTTATGGACACCGGCATGGGCCGGGAGGGCTATTCCATCATCGGCCAGGGTAAAATTGATGAGATATTATCCGTCCGCAGCGACGACAGGCGGGAGGTTTTCGAGGAGGCGGCGGGCATCAGCAAGTACCGCCACCGCAAGGAGGAGTCTGAGCGGAAGCTCCAGCGCACGGAGGAGAACCTGGTGCGCATCAATGACAAGATCGCGGAGCTGGAGCTGCAGGTGGAGCCCCTGCGAAAGCAGGCGGAGACGGCTAAGAAATACCTGGTGCTTCACGATGAGCTGCGCACCCTGGAAATAAGCGTGTGGCTGGAAAATCTGCAGAGGCTGAAAACCGATCGGCTGAAGCTGCAGGCGGACTTTGAGACCGCGCAGGCCGACCAGAAAAAGGCCCAGGCGGAGCTGGATGAGGTATATGCCCAGGCAGAGGAATGCGCCCGGCTTATGCACGAGAGCGACTGCGCTGCCGAGGAAAAGCGCGCCCGGGTCTCAGACCTGGAGAGCGCCATCGGCGAGCATGAGTCCGCCGCCGCCGTAGCCCGAACCACGGCCCGGCACCATGCGGAGACCATCCAGCGTATGGAGCAGGAGATGAGCGAGAGCCGCAGCCGCACGGAGTCCCTCCAGGAGCAGACGGAGGCCCTGGGCCGCCGTATAGAGGAGATCGGGGAAGCCGCCCGGACTCTGGACGGGGAAATGGAGGTGCTGTGCGAGGAAATGCGCGGCAGCACCCACAGCAGCGATGCCTATGCCGTCCGGCTGGAGGAGCTGCGCCGCCGGGAGGCGCAGGAGGTTGCCCAGGCGGCCCAGGCCCAGGCGGAGCTGTCCGCCCTCACCGCCGGCTCGGACGAAATCGCCCAGCGTACCCGGGAGCTGGAGGATGAGCTGTCCCAAACCCGGGAGAAGCTGACCCAGGCCCAAGGAGAGGCTGGGGAGAACGAAAAGCAGCTTCAGGCTGCCCGGGAGGAGGAGCAGGCCGCCTCCAACATCATCGGCGGTCACAGCCTGAAAATGGAGGGCCGTCAGCGCCGCGCCCGGGAGAGTGCGGAGCAGAAGGACCGGCTGACCCTGGAGGAAAAGACTCTTTCAGACCGCATCCGGCTGCTGAGCGAAATGGAGAAGGAATACGAGGGCTTTTCCAAGGCCGTGAAGATCGTCATGCGGGCGGCCGAGGCCCGAACGCTCTCGGGTATCCATGGACCGGTGGGCAACCTGATCCACGCCGACAAGGAATGCAGCGTGGCTATTGAAATCGCTCTGGGCGGTGCGCTGCAGCATATTGTTGTGGATACAAAAAACGACGGCAAGAATGCCATCGGCCTATTAAAGCAGCGGGACGGAGGCCGGGCAACCTTCCTGCCTCTGGACACCATCCGGGGCCGCAGTCTTCGGGAAAACGGCCTGGAAAACGAGTACGGCTTCGTGGGCGTTGCGTCGGAATTGGTGCGCTATGAGGGGAAATATGGTGCCGTTGTGGAGAACCTTTTGGGCACTACCGTGGTAGTGGAGGACCTGGACTGCGGCATTCAGATGGCCAAGCGCCACGACAACCGCTTCCGCATCGTCACCCTGGACGGCCAGGTCATCAACGCCGGCGGCTCTATGACCGGCGGCAGCGTCAGCCGTAATGCGGGGATTCTCTCCCGCTCCGGGGAGCTGGAGCAGCTGGAGAAAAAGCGCAAGAAGATCCAGTCCCAGCTCCAGGACGCAGCCCTTATGGCCGAGAGTGCCAACCGGGAGCTGCAGAAGGCCCAGTATGAGCTGGAGGTGGCCAAGGACCAGCAGCGCCGGGCCAATGACCGGGTGCTGACCCTGGAGGGCCGCAAAAACCACTTTGATATTTTGCTGGACAGCCTGAAGCACCAGCAGGAGAGCCTGCATATTCAGAAGGAGAACCTGCAAAAGCGCAGCAGCGATGACGCCGGACGGATGGACACCATTCGCCGGACCATTGCGGACTTTACCGCCCGGGCGGAAGCCACCCGGGGTGAGACGGAGACGCTTCAAAAGGAGCAGGCGGACTGCCGGCAGAGCCTCAGTGAGCTGTCGGCCCGGCTGACGGAGAAAAAGGCCCGGCAGGCGGCCCTCACTGCCGAGGGGGAGAGTACCCGGCGCAGCATGGAGGACCTGGTCCGCCTCCGGGAGAGCCTGGAGGGTGAGCACACCGACCGGGAGAGCCTGCGCATCCGAACGGAGGAGGCCATGGCCCTGGCACAGGCTGAGGAGGAGCGGCAGATGCAGCAGGCCCGGGAGCTTCGGGGACACATTGAAGAGCATCGCCTGGCCCTGCAAAAGCTCGCCCAGGAGAAGATGGCTCTGGAGGCACGGCGCAGCCAGACGGATCGGCTCAGCCGCGCCTGCAACGATACCCTCCTCAACTGTGAGCGGGAGGTGACCCGCCTGGAGGGCAAGCTAAACGGCAGCGCTCTGGAGGAAAAGCAAATTCTGGATAAGCTGTGGGAGCGTTACGAGCTGAGCCACAGCGATGCCCAGAGCCTGCGCATCGAGCTGGAGAGCGTGCCCAAGGCCACCCGGCGTATCGGCGAGCTGAACCGGGAGATCAAGGGCCTGGGGCCCATCAACATCGGCGCTATTGAGGAGTTTGACCGGGTGAACACCCGCTATACCTACCTCTCTGACCAGCGCAACGATGTGGAGAGGGCCAAGGAGGAGCTGGTGGGCATCATCGAGGAGATCACCAAGCAGATGACGGAGATCTTCGCCACCCAGTTTGAGATACTCAAGCAGAGCTTCCAGGAGACCTTCCTGGAGCTGTTCGGCGGCGGCCGGGCTACCTTGGAGCTGGAGGATGAGAACGATATTCTCCGCTGCGGCATTGAAATTAAGGCCCAGCCCCCGGGAAAGCAGCTGAAGACCCTGTCGCTGCTCTCCGGCGGTGAGAAGGCATTTGTGGCCATCGCCCTGTATTTCGCCATTTTGAAGGTGCATCCCACGCCGTTTTGTGTGATGGACGAAATTGAGGCGGCGTTGGATGAGTCCAATGTGGTGCGCTACGCCAAGTATATGCGGCGCATTGCCGGCAAGACCCAGTTCATCGTCATCACCCACCGCCGGGGCACCATGGAGGAGGCGGATGTGCTGTATGGCATCACCATGCAGGAGCGGGGCGTTTCCACGGTGCTTACGGCCAACCTCAATGAGTTGAGCAAGGAAATGAAAATTAAGTGAGGAAAAACGGATTGCCACAGCCAGTGTGCGCACTGGCTTCGCAATGACAGGTTTACGGGACGCGGTGCGTGACCGGGCGGACAGAGGCGTCCGCCCCTACAGAAATATAGGAACGCTTGCGTAGGGCGGCGTGCCCTCACGCCGCCGGGGTAGTGCGGCGGTTGTCGGGCGGCGGGCTGGGGGCAGCCCGCCCTACGGACTGCAAGAAGTGCGGTAACGCGGGGCGTCGAGGACGCCGCCCCCTACGGATGCGATATAGGAAGTGCGACCGTTATCGGGCGGGGTAGAACCCCGCCCCTACGGACGCATTATTGATGGTGCGGGGCATCGGCCCCTACGAAAAGGGTTGTAGGGGCGGACGACTCTGTCCGCCCATGAGCGACCGCGAGGGTCGCCCCTACGGATACGCATACATTTATAATTTGGAACAGGAGGCAGCATATGGGTATTTTCAGCAAGCTCAAGCAGGCCTGGTTCGGGGATGTGAACTGGGAAAAGCTGGACGACGAATTTTTTGATAATTTGGAGGAGTCCCTGATCCTGGCGGATGTGGGGGTAAACATCGCCACCGAGGCGGTGAACTCCCTGCGCAACGCCGTGTTCAGCTACGACATGAAGGACCCGGAGCAGGTAAAGGCGGAGCTGCGGAAGATATTGCTGCAAAAGCTGTCCGTGGGCGATGCGGCCCTGGACACCGCCAAGAGCCCCACGGTGATCCTGGTCATCGGCGTCAACGGCGTGGGCAAGACCACCTCCATCGGCAAGCTGGCGGCGCGGCTGAAGGGGGAAGGAAAAAAGGTCCTCCTCTGCGCAGGGGACACCTTCCGGGCCGCCGCTGCCGACCAGCTGGAAATTTGGGCGGACCGGGCCGGAGTGCCCATCGTGCGCCAGCATGAGGGGGCCGACCCCGGGGCGGTGCTCTTTGACGCATTGCAGGCGGCCAAGGCCCGGAACATAGATGTGGTCCTGTGCGACACCGCCGGCCGGCTGCACAACAAGCAAAATCTTATGAACGAGCTGGCCAAGCTCCGTAAGATCATCGACCGGGAGCTGCCGGAGGCGGGCCGGGAGACGCTGCTGGTGCTGGACGCCACCACCGGGCAGAACGGGCTTATCCAGGCCCGAAGCTTCAAGGAGACGGCGGGCCTCACGGGCATCGTGCTCACCAAGCTGGACGGCACCGCCAAGGGCGGTATCGTCATCGCCATCGCAAGGGAGCTGGGCGTGCCGGTGAAATTTGTAGGCGTGGGCGAGGGCATCGACGATCTGAAGCCCTTTGACCCGGAGGAATTTGTAAACGATCTGTTTTAACAGGGGGAGAGACTATGACCAGAGCAGACGGACGGGCCGTGGATCAGCTTCGGCCTGTGGAACTGACGAAAGATTATATAAAATTCGCCGAGGGCAGCGTGCTGATCCGCTGCGGAGACACGGTGGTGCTGTGCAACGCCTCGGTGGAGGAGAAAACGCCGCCCCATGTGCCGGAGGGCCACGGCTGGGTGACGGCGGAGTATTCCATGCTGCCCCGGGCCAATCGGGAGCGCTCCCGCCGGGACATTGACAAGCTGAAGCTCTCCGGCCGCAGCGCGGAGATCCAGCGGCTCATCGGCCGCAGTCTTCGGGCGGCGGTGGATAGGAAGGCCCTGGGCCCCCGGACCATCACCGTGGACTGCGATGTGCTCCAGGGGGACGGCGGCACCCGCACCGCCTCCGTTACCGGCGGTTTTGTGGCCCTGGCTCTGGCCTGCCGGAAGCTGATGGCCGAGGGAAAGGTGACAAAAGACCCCATCATCCACCAGGTAGCGGCGGTGAGTGCAGGCATCGTGGACGATGTGCCCATGCTGGACCTGCCCTACGCCGAGGACAGCCGGGCCCAGGTGGATCTCAACTGCGTCATGAACGAAAAGGGCGAGCTTATTGAGCTCCAGGGCACCGGCGAGGGCCGGAGCTTTACCCTCGCGGAGCAGCAGGAGCTGGTGCGTCTGTGCGGCAAGGGCATTGCGGAATTGATGGAAAAGCAGCGCCGGGCGCTGCAGGGATAATATGGAAGTAAGAAGGTAGACGGATATGACATCGGAAATTTTTGAGGCGGGTATGCTGCTGTGCTTTGGCTGTTCCTGGCCTATGAACATCACCAAATCCATCCGGGCCAGGACGGCCAAGGGAAAAAGCCTGGCCTTTGAGCTGTTTGTGCTGGTGGGATACATCTGCGGCATAACGGGCAAGTGCATCAGCGGGCACATCAACTGGGTGTTCGCCATCTATATCCTGGACCTGCTGATGGTGACCACGGACATACTGCTGACGCTGCGCAACCGGCGTCTGGACAAAAGAATGGAGGCGACCGCATGAAATTCGTATTGGCATCCCACAATAAGGGTAAGCTGGCGGAGATGCAGAAGATCTTGGGAGAGCTGGGTGTGGAGGTAGTGCTCCAGTCGGACCTGGGCCTGTCCCTGGAGCCGGAGGAGACCGGCGAGACCTTCACCGATAACGCCCGCATCAAGGCAAAAGCCGTTATGGAGGCCAGCGGCCTGCCGGCCATTGCCGACGACAGCGGATTGTGCGTGGACGCGCTGAACGGCGCGCCGGGGGTCTACTCCGCCCGATACGGCGGGCTGGATGACGACGCGGCCCGCTATCGCCTGCTGCTGCAGAATATGCGGGGGTCCATGACCCGTGCGGCCCATTTCCACACATCCGTTGTGTGCCTGTTCCCCGACGGGACGGAGCTGACGGCGGAGGGCGAGTGCCGCGGGACCATTGCCTACGCCCCTATGGGGGACGGCGGCTTCGGCTACGACCCGGTGTTTTACGTTCCAGAGCTGCGCAAGACCTTTGCCCAGCTGACGGCGGAGGAGAAGAATGCCATCAGCCACCGGGGCAACGCCTTGCGGGCCTTCGGGGCGAAACTAAAAGAGTATTTGGAGAAATAATATGGAACTGACAAGCAAGCAGCGTGCCCAGCTGCGGGGCCTGGCCTCCACCCTGGACACCATTATTCACATCGGCAAGGACGGCATCAGCGATAACCTGGTGAAGCAGGCGGACGATGCCCTGGAGGCCCGGGAGCTTATAAAGGGCAAGGTGCTGGAAAATTCCATGCTCACCGCCCGGGAGGCTGCCGAGGAGCTGAAGGTGGCTACCCGCAGCGAGGTTGTGCAGGTGATCGGGAATAAGTTCGTCCTCTACCGGATGCAGCACGACAAAGAAAAGCGCAGGATCCAGCTGGTGAAGGCGCCCTGCCGCGACCTGTGACCATGAAGATCGGCGTATACGGGGGGACGTTCAACCCCATCCACCGGGGCCACCTGACGGCGGCGGCCGCGGCGGCGCGGCAGCTTTCCCTGGATAAGCTGCTGCTGATCCCGGACGCCATCCCCCCCCACAAGCCCTTGCCTTCCGGCAGTGCCGGGGCGGAGGAGCGGCTGGAAATGGCGCAGCTTTGCACTGGGGAGCTGCCGGTCCCGGCGGAGGTTTCGGACATGGAGATCCGCCGCCAGGGGGCCAGCTACACCTGCGACACCCTGCGCACGCTGTGCGTGGAGCATCCCGGAGACGAGCTCTGGCTGCTGATGGGGTCGGATATGTTCTTTTCCTTTGAGACCTGGCAGCACCCGGAGAGCATCTGCCGCATGGCGCGCCTGGCGGTGTTCAGCCGCCGGGAGGGGGGCGAAGCGGAGCGTTTTGCCCGGCATAAAAAAAGACTGGAGCGGATATACGGCGCCAGGATCGCCCTGCTGGAGAACCCGGAGGTGGTGGAGATCTCCTCCACGGAGCTGAGGGAGAAGCTTTCCCGGGGTGAGGGCCGGGAATACCTCACGGACCCGGTGTATGGCTATATTCTGCGCAAGGGCCTGTACGGCACGGCGGCGGATATGAAGCATCTTGCGCCGGAGGAGCTGCGGCCCATTGCCCTGAGCTATTTAAAACCCAAGCGGATGCCCCATGTGTTGGGCACGGAGCAGGAGGCGGCCTTTCTGGCGGAGAAATACGGAGCCGATGTGACTGCGGCCCGGACTGCGGCCCTGCTCCATGACTGCACCAAGAAGCTGGACATGGACCAGCAGCTGTCCCTGTGCCGCCACTACGGCATCGCCCTGGACGAGGTGGAGCAGAAGAATCTGAAGCTGCTCCACGCCAAGACCGGGGCCGCGGTGGCCCGGGATAAATTCGGCGTGACCGATGAAATTTATAACGCCATCTTTTATCATACTACCGGCAAGGCGGATATGACCCTGCTGGAGAAGATCATTTACCTGGCGGATTATATTGAGCCCAGCCGCAGCTTTCCTGGGGTGGAGGAGCTGCGCCGGGCAGTGCATGCGGATCTGGACCGGGGTCTGTACCGGGCGCTTTTGGACTCGATAAAGGAGCTGCAGGGCTACGGAAGCCCTGTGCACCGCCACACCCGGGAGGCCCTGGACTTTATACAAAGCGAGATCGGAGGAACGAAAGAATGAATAAATCACCCAAGGAACTGGCGCTGCTGGCGGCCCAGGCGCTGTCGGAGAAAAAGGGACGGGAGATCCAGGTGCTGGAGATCGCGGACCTGACCACCCTGGCGGACTATTTTGTCCTGGCCACCGGCTCGTCCAACACCCAGATCAATGCCCTCATCGACAATGTAGAGAAGGTCCTCACGGAGCAGGCTGGCGAGGAGCCTCTGCACCGGGAGGGCTATCGTGGCGGCACCTGGGTGCTGCTGGATTACGGCTGCATCGCCGTGCATGTGTTCAGCGGCGAGGCCCGGGAGTTTTACGGCCTGGAGCGCCTGTGGCGCGACGGCAAGAGCGTGGACCTGACCGGCATCGTCAGCAATGGCGACTGAGTTTCGGCCCATTTTGGACCTGGTGCGGCGCCACGAGGCCACGGCGGACCGCTGGGTCCCGGTGGCGGTGGCCCGGCCCGACGGCTGCGTACACCTGCGCCTGGGGCTACACAGTGACCCGGCCCGGCAGGCGGAGGATGAAAAATACACGGGCCTTTTGGTGAAAACGGCCCTGTGGCTCCAGGGCGGCTGCACTCTTATAACGGCGGATGAAGCGGTTTTCCGCTGGCTGCAGAGGGCGTATACTCCGGCGGGAGCGCGGGATTTTGACCGGGCGTTTCTGTCCGGCATATACCGTTCGCCCTTTCAGGTGGAGCGGCGGCAGACGCTGCCCCTGGAGCGGGAAACGCCGGCTTCGGCAGCGGCCCGGACGGAGGGCTGCCGCATCGGCATCGACCTGGGCGGCAGCGACCGCAAGGCCGCAGCGGTGATAGACGGGGAGACCGTTTACACCGAGGAGGTGGTCTGGCAGCCTAAGACGGCGGCGGACCTGCGCTATCACTATGAGGGCATCACGGCGGCCTTGCGGGCGGCCAAGGCCCGCCTGCCCCGGGTGGACAGCGTGGGCATCTCCACCGCCGGGGTGGTGACAGACGGCGAAATTCGCCGCTCCAGCCTGTTTATGGCTGTGGAGCAGTCGACCTTTGATCGGGCGGGCCGGGACCTTTTGCGCCGGGCTGTGCGGGAGGTCTGCGGCGAAGTTCCCTGCGCCGTGTGCAACGACGGCGACGTGGCGGCCCTGGCCGGGGCCGTGAGCCTGAAGCGGCGAAAGCTGCTGGGCATTGCCATGGGTACCAGCCAGGCCGGCGGCTATATAGACGGCCGGGGACGCATCACCGGCTGGCTCAATGAGTTGGCGTTTTTGCCGGTGGATGTAGACCCCCAGGCCCCGGTGGACCCCTGGTCCGGGGACCGGGGCGTGGGCGAGCGGTACTTCTCTCAGGAGGGCGTTCTGCGCCTGGCGGTCCAGAAGGGCCTTGCCCCCGAGGGGGAGACCCCGGCGGAAAGGCTCCACTGGGTGCAGGACCGGGCCGGGGCCGGAGACGACCGGGCGCTGGCGGCCTTTTCGGAACTGGGACGGCTCTTGGGCCTGACCCTGCCCTGGTACAAGCGGCTCACGGGCTGCGAAAACGTGCTGCTTTTGGGCCGGGTGGTAGGCGGCGTCGGCGGCGAGTGCCTGGTGCGCGCCTGCCGTGCGGAGCTGGAGCGGACCGGAGAAAAGCTGGAAGTTCTGCTCCCGGAGGAATCCACCCGCCGGGTGGGCCAGGCTGCTGCGGCGGCCCTTTTGGAGGCCGAATAAGTATAAGAAAAAAGCAGACCCGCGGGTCTGCTTTTTTGCCGGTTTATGTAATCAGTCCGTATGCACATCCATCTGCGGGTAGGGGATGGTGAAGCCGTTTTCCAGGAAACGGCGGCGGATAAGGCCCAAGACCCGTCGACGGACAGCGTTGTGCGCCGTAGGGGCGGCCTGAAGGCCCAGCAGATAATCCACCGACCAATCACCCAGCTTGGAAAGGCCCAGGAAGCTGCAGCTCTCTACATCCGGCAGCTGAGAAATTTCCTCCGTCAGCTGCCGCAAAAAGGACTCCACAGCAGCGGGATCGTCTTCGTAGGAGGTGGACACCGGGAGAAAGAGATCCCGGCTCACCTGGGCGATCTGAAAAATATTCCGGTTGGAAATGGTCACGATGTTGTTGGTGGCCAGATCCCGCAGCTTGGTGGCCCGGAGAGAAAACTGCATCACCTCGCCGGTGATGTCGCCATATTTTACCACGTCGCCCACGGCGAAATACTCCCCGGTGAGGATGTTCGTGCCCATAATGACATCCTTGAGCATGTCCTGCAGGGCAAGACCCACAATGGCGCCGATGATGCCCAGGCCTGTTACCAGGGAGGACACATTCACCCCGTGGACCTGTAGAATTAGGATCAGTGCCAGCAGCACCAGCAGCCCCCGTACAGAGTTCAGGGCCAGGGCCAGGTAGGTCTGGCGGCGGCCGGAGAGAACGCTGGAGGCGGCGAGCTTCTCCGTGAACCGGTGGATCAGATGCCGCAGCAGCAGCCAACATATCAGGGCCGCGGCCACGATGCAGACGCTGAAAATGAACTTGTAGGAGCCCAGATAGGCAAAGATCCGATCCATGCCGCACCTCCCGGCGTTTTCCATCAGTATAGCACAGCGGCCGGGCCATTGCAACGCGGACTTTTGCCGGAAAAGCAGAGGAAGATCAGCAATAGGGGCTTTACTTCGGGGCAGGCGGCGGTATATAATACGGGAGCAAAAAGACTCGATACCCGGGAGGTATAAAAATATGTCCGAGAGAAGAGCGGAAGTGCTGATGGCGGCGGTGATCATCGCCCGCAGCACCTCCTTCGTGTTCAACAAAATGGGTCTGGGCACCATGAGCGCATTCAATATGCTGGCAGTGCGGTTTTTGCTGGCCTTTGTGCTCCTGGCGGCCCTGTTCGGAAAAAAGTTAATAAAGGGATTAAACCGTCTCGCCATAGCCGGGGGTGCCCTGGTGGGCTTCCTCTTTTTCCTGGTCATGAGCTGCGAGATGCTGTCCCTCAAAACTGTGAACTCCGGCACAGTGTCCCTGCTGGAAAACCTGGCCATCATCATCGTGCCGCTGCTGGAGTCGGCTCTGCACCGCAAGGCTCCCACGGCCATGAGCCTGCTGTGCGCCGCCATCGCCCTGGGCGGCGTTGCCCTGCTGACGACCGAGGGCGGGGGCTTCCACCTGGGCGTGGGGGAGTGCATCGCCCTGCTGTCGGCATTCCTGTATGCCGCGGGCATTATCGCCATCGACCGCACCAGTCACAAGGCGGACAGCTTCCAGCTGGGTGTGCTGGAGGTGGGCTTTTTGGGTCTGTTCGCCCTGATCGCCTCCTGCCTCTTTGAGTCGCCCCGGCTGCCCCAGACGGGCAGCGAGTGGGGCATCATCCTGGCCCTGGCGGTGGTGTGTACCGGCTTTGGCTATACCCTGCAGCCCGTGGCCCAGAGCCATATCAGCGCAGATCGGGCCAGCCTGTTCTGCGCCCTGAGCCCGGCCTTTGCCACCATTTTCGGGGCGGTGCTGCTCCGGGAGCGGGTGACGGCTTGGGGCTATGTGGGCATCGTGCTGATCTTGGGGAGCATCCTGCTGCCGCACCTGCCGGTGATTCACAAAAAAAACCGGGCCCGGGCCGTGCTGTTTGACATGGACGGCACGCTGCTGGACACCCTGGAGGATCTGCAGGACTCCGTAAATCATGTGCTTTTGGCCCACGGATACCCGGCCCGGACCCGGGAGGAGATACGGGCCTTTCTGGGAAACGGTGCGGCCATGCTTTTGCGCCGGGCCCTGCCGGATGCGGTGGGGGAGGAGAAATTTGCGGCCCTGCTGGCGGAGTACAAGACCTGGTATCAGGCCCGCAACTGCGTTAAGACCCGGCCCTATCCGGGCATCCCGGAGCTGCTGGATAAACTCCAAAAGGCCGGGGTGCAGGTGGCTATCGTCTCCAATAAGCCCGACCCCACCACCAAGGCCCTGGCCGAGAAATTCTTCCCCGGTGTGCCTGCCTTCGGCCAGCGGGATGACCTGCCCGCCAAGCCCGCCCCAGACCTGGTGCTGCACGCCCTGGCGGTGCTGGACTGCCCCCGGGAGAGCGCCATCTATGTGGGCGACAGCGAGGTGGACATTCAGACTGCGCAGAACTGCCGCATGAACTACATCGGCGTGAGCTGGGGCTTCCGGGGCCGGGAGAAGCTGCTGGCCGTAGCACCCCGGGCCATCGTGGTGGACAGAGCAGAGGAAATTTTGCAGGGGAAAAATTTGCAACTTGTCCATTGACAAGCCGGGAAAAGGTGCTTATAATATGCTGTAATCAAGAAAATGCACTGACGGAGAAGAGATCCCCCGCCCGCCGCCAAAGAGAGGCGCGCCCCGGCTGAAAGCGCGCTGCGGTGAAGAAGGATCGGTACCACTCCCGAGCTGTCCGTGAGGAGCGGAACGGGGCCTCCCGTTACAGAGGACACGAGCGACGGAAAATTTTCCGTAAGCAGGGTGGAACCGTGGAGTAAAGCTTTTTACCTCACCCCTGAATTTTGTCAGGGGTGAGTTTTTTTGTCACCCCAAGAAAGGAGAACTTTTACTATGAGCGAAGAAAACATCTACACCTTTGAAAACAAGGACTACCGCAGCACCTACTGGCACACCTGCTCCCATGTGCTGGCCCAGGCCGTCAAGCGCCTGTACCCGGAGGTGAAGCTGGCCATTGGCCCCAGCATCGAGGGCGGATTTTACTACGATTTTGACGCCCCCTTCAATTTCACCCAGGAGCATCTGGACGCTCTGGAGGCGGAGATGCGCAAGATCTGCAAGGAAAAGCTGAAGCTGGAGCGCTTCGAGCTGCCCCGGGCCGAAGCCATCGCCTTTATGCAGGAGAAGGACGAGCCCTACAAGGTGGAGCTTATTAACGACCTGCCCGCCGACGCCCACATCTCTTTTTATAAGCAGGGTGAGTTTGTGGACCTGTGCGCAGGCCCCCATCTGGACTCCACCGGCCGCATCAAGGGCAACGCCATCAAGCTGACCCAGTGCTGCGGCGCTTACTGGCGCGGTGACTCCAACCGCAAGATGCTCCAGCGTATCTACGCCGTGGCCTTCCCCAAGAAGGAGGAGCTGGACGAGTACCTGAAGCAGCGGGAGGAGGCCCTCAAGCGCGACCACAACAAGCTGGGCCGCGAGCTGGAGTATTTCACCACCGTGGACTATATCGGCCAGGGCCTGCCCATTCTGCTGCCCAAGGGCGCCCGGGTCATCCAGCTTTTGCAGCGCTGGGTGGAGGACACCGAGCAGAAGCGGGGCTACCTGCTGACCAAGACTCCGCTGATGGCAAAGCGTGAGCTTTATAAAATTTCTGGCCACTGGGACCACTATCTGGACGGCATGTTCGTACTGGGCGATCCCCACGACGAGACCAAGGAGTGCTTTGCCCTGCGGCCCATGACCTGCCCCTTCCAGTATCAGGTATACCTGAACCGCCAGCGGTCCTACCGCGACCTGCCCATGCGCCTGGGCGAGACCTCTACCCTGTTCCGCAATGAGGATTCCGGCGAAATGCACGGCCTCATCCGTGTGCGCCAGTTCACCATTTCCGAGGGCCACCTGGTGCTGCGCCCGGATCAGCTGGAGGAGGAGTTCAAGGGCTGCCTGGAGCTGGCTAAGTACTGCCTGGGCACCGTGGGCCTGCTGGATAAGTGCACCTTCCGCTTCTCCCAGTGGGACCCCGCCAACCCCAACAACAAGTACGAGGGCACCAAGGAGCAGTGGGACGAGGCCCAGCGCGTCATGGGCCAGATCCTGGACGACCTGGATGTGAAGTACGAGATCGGTATCGACGAGGCCGCCTTCTACGGCCCCAAGCTGGATATTCAGTATAAGAATGTGTTCGGCAAGGAGGACACCCTGGTCACCATCCAGATCGATATGCTCCTGGCCCAGCGCTTCGGTATGTACTATATTGACGAAAACGGTGAGAAGGCTCTGCCGTATATCATCCACCGTACCTCCATGGGCTGCTATGAGCGCACCCTGGCCTACCTCATTGAGGAGTATGCCGGGGCTCTGCCCACCTGGATGGCCCCCGAGCAGGTGCGCTTCCTGCCCGTCACCGACCGCGCCGCCGACTACTGCGCCGACGCCGCCAAGGCCCTGGAGGCACAGGGCTTCCGGGTGGAGGTGGACTACCGCAACGAGAAGATCGGCAAGAAGATCCGCGACGCGCAGATGGAGAAGGTGCCCTACATGGTGGTGGTGGGCGACCGCGACATGGAAAACGGCACCGTGTCCCCCCGTCACCGCTCCGACGGCGACCTGGGTGCCATGTCCATGGACGAGTTCACGGCTCTCCTCCGGGATGTGGTGGACAGCAAGGCCAAGAAGTAAAAAAGCAAATTGGAAACACCACCGAGCGCCCCGAAAGGGGCGCTCGGACTTTTTGTGAGGAAAAAGAAAGCCCGTAGGGGCGACCCTTGCGGTCGCCCGCGGGCGGGGTAGGACCCCGCCCCTACGCCCCATAGGAACACGCCCTGCACGCCTTGCAACCATGTCATTGCGAGGGCGCACCGCGCCCGTGGGGAGCGAACTGAGCGCTGCCAGTGGCAGATGAAGCGAAGTGAGCGAGTGGCCGCGGTCAAAATTTCAAGCGCCCGCCGTTAGGCAGCGCAGAAATTATGGGCACCGCAACAGGGGTATCCGTTCTCCTTTGGATTTGTGCAGGGGTGTTACGGATTCCCACGACCAGTGTGCGCACTGGCCTCGGAATGACACGGTTTTTCACATGAGGCACAGTGGGGCGGGCCGATGTGGGCATCGGCCCCTACAAAGGTGCTATGTATCGCAACGGAGTCGGGCGACCGCAAGGGTCGCCCCTACGAAAAATCCTTGTGGGGCGGGGCCCGTGTGCCCCGCCGCAGGCCCCTTCCCGCAAAAAAACAGGAGACGGCATAGGCCGCCTCCTGAGAGGGTATTCTTTTTTTGCCTTGTCTTAGTAGCTGCCCAGGTCGGCGGACTTGTCGCCCTGGGGGTCTACGCCGAACTTGTAGTCGTTGCCGGGGAGGATGGCGTTGAGGATCACGCCGCACAGGGCTGCGATGGCCAGGCCCGTGAGGGTGATGTCCGCGCTGCCCACGGTGAAGGTGATGCCGCCGGTGGAGCTGAAGCCCAGGCCGCTGACGAAGATCACCGCGGCGATGATCAGGTTCCGGGACTTGGTCAGGTCCACCTTGTTCTCCACCACATTGCGCACACCCACAGCGGAGATCATGCCGTACAGCACGAAGCTGACACCGCCCACGATGGCCGTGGGGATGGAGTTGACCAGGGCGTCAAACTTGGGGGAGAAGGAGAGGATGATGGCGTACAGGGCCGCCAGACGGATGACCCGGGGATCGTAGACCTTGCTCAGAGCCAGGACGCCGGTGTTTTCACCGTAGGTGGTGTTGGCGGGGCCGCCGAACATACCGGCTACCGCCGTTGCCAGGCCGTCGCCCAGGAGGGTGCGGTGCAGGCCGGGGTCTGCGATGAAGTTCTTACCGGTGGTGGAGGAGATGGCGGAGATATCGCCGATGTGCTCCATCATGGCGGCGATGGCGATGGGGGCCATGACCAGGATGGAGGTCAGGTCAAACTTGGCGATGACAAACTGCTGCAATCCCACAAAGTCGGCCTTGCCTACCTCGGTGAAATCCACCTGGCCGGCGATGAGGGCCACAATGTAGCTGCCCACCACACCCAGCAGGATGGGGATGATCTTCACCATGCCCTTGCCCCAGATGTTGGCCACGATGATGATGGCGATGGCCACCAGAGCCAGCCACCAGCAGGTGGAGGCGTTGGAGATGGCGGTACCGGAGAGGTTCAGGCCGATGAGGATGATGATGGGGCCGGTGACGATGGGGGGGAAGAAGCGCATGACCTTCTGGGGCCCCACCAGCTTGAACAGCAGTGCCAGGATCAGATACAGCGCGCCGGCAATGACGATGCCGCCCAGGGCGTAGGGGAGCTTTTCTTCACCGGTCATGGTGGCGAACTTGCCCACATCCAGCTTGGATACCGCCTCGAAGCCGCCCAGGAAGGCGAAGGAGGAGCCCAGGAAGGCCGGGACCTTCAGTTTCGTGCACACATGGAACAGCAGCGTACCCAGACCCGCAAACAGCAATGTAGTCTGGATGGAGAGCGGCAGGCCGTAGCTCTGCACCAGGATGGGAACCAGCACCGTGGCGCCGAACATGGCGAACAGATGCTGCAGGCCCAGCACCAGCATCCGGGGCAGGCCCAGAGTCCGGGCGTCGTAGACCGGGTCGTTGCCCAGGTTGTGTTTCTTGTTCATTTTTGAACTCCTCCTCTTTCTCTTGTTTATTTGAATTTAAATTAAAAACAGGCAAAAAAATTGACCGGTAAAAATACCGGTCAAAAAGGAAAAACGGAAATAAAAACGGTGATGCCAATAGACGGAGCTTTCTTTTTCGCGGCAAAAAAAGTCATCTCGGCACCTCCTTCAAATTTCATCCTGCCCATTATACGGCTCTGACGGAGAAATGACAATTAGGAGTTGATCTAATTATAGCTCCTGAAATTTACACTTTTTTGTCAAAAAGCACCGAGAGTTTGGGGAACAGCACCGCCGCCACCGCGATCTTCAGAGCGTCTCCTGGGAGGAAGAGGAGCATACCGTCCCGCAGCAGCCGCCCGATACTCCAGCCCTTGCCCAGGTATACATTGAGAATAAGCCCCATGTACGGTAGCCCCACGGCGTAGAGCACCGCCAGACCTGCCACGCAGGCCAGAATGATGCGCCCCGGCTTGCGGCTACTTTTTGTAATAAGCCCCATGACCAGCGCCGAGGGGATCAGTCCCAGCAGAAATCCGAAGGTGGGCTGCAGCACATAGCCGAAGCCGCCGCCCTGGGTAAAGATGGGCAGCCCCACCAGTCCCAAAAGCACATACACCCCCTGGCTGGCCGCCCCCCAATAGGGTCCCAGCAGGCACCCGGCCATGGCGGTGAAGAAAAATTGCAGGGTGATGGAGGAGAAGCCCAGGGGAATTTTAATAAACGCGCCCACGGTGGTCAGGGCCGCCAAAAGGGCTGCCCGGGCCAGCATTTTCGTTTTTTGACTCATATTTGTAAACCTCTCTGTGAACTATTTTGGTTTACAATACAATAAAAGAAAAAACTTGTCAATCCTTTAATATAAATTTGGTTTACAATTTCAGATGGCAGTGGTACACTCTCTTTGTCAAAAAAAGATGCCATTGCGAGACTGGTGCGCACACCGGCCGTGGCAATCCGTATCCCCCGTCCAATGGCTCCCCTGCGTAAGGGGCGCTGGCACGGCGGAGCCGTGACTGAGGGGTCGCCTGTACCGCGCCCCTTGTCATACACGCGGCGGGGGTATCGGCATCATTGTAGGGGCGGACGACTCTGTCCGCCCGGAGTGCGGGAATGCACATTTTTTGGAGCGGAGGAAACGAGCATGAGTCAGCAGCGTGTGTGCCGGGCCTTGCAGGCGGCGGAGGGCTATCTCTCCGGTCAGGAGCTGAGCCGGACTCTGGGCATCAGCCGGGCTGCCGTGTGGAAGGCGGTGGAGGCCCTGCGCCGCCAGGGCTACGACATTGAGGCCCGCACCGGCCGGGGCTACCGGCTTATAGGTATGCCGGACCTCCTCTCTCACGAGACTGTGGAGCGGTATTTGTCCCGGCCCCGGGAGGATTTCCGGGTGCTGGAAACGGTGGACTCCACCAACTCTTTCTGCCGCCGTCTGGCCCTGGAGGGGGCCCCTGACGGCACGGCGGTGTTGGCCGACTGCCAGACGGCGGGCCGAGGGCGCCGGGGCCGCAGCTTCCAGTCCCCGGCGGGCAAGGGCCTGTTTTTTTCCATTCTGTGGCGGCCCGACTGTGACCCGGAGCGGCTCCTGCCCCTGACGGCCCTCAGCGCCGTGGCCGCCTGCCGGGCCATCCGCCGTGTGACCGGGGCGGAGGTGCAGATCAAGTGGCCCAACGACCTGGTGCTTTCGGGGCGCAAGCTGGCGGGCATCCTCACGGAGATGTCTCTGGAGGGGGAGAGCGGCCATGTGTCCCATGTGGTGGTGGGCATCGGCATCAATGTTCACCAGCAGCCGGAGGATTTCACCGGCGAGGTGGCGGACATTGCCACCTCCTTGGACCTGTCCCTGGGCGGCAGCGTCTGCCGGGCGCATCTGGCAGCGGCCCTGTTGGAGGAGATGGATTCTCTGCGCCGGGAGGTGCTTTTTGCCCCGGAAACATGGCTGGAAGATTACCGCTCGGCCTGCCTGAATGTGGGCAAGACCGTGCGGCTCATCCGGGGCGATACCCAGGAGCCGGTGCAGGCTTTGGGCATAGACCGGCAGTACGGCCTGGTGGTGCGCCATGAGGACGGAAGCGAGGAGACTGTGCGCAGCGGCGAGGTGTCGGTGCGCGGACTTTATGGATATACGGAGTGATACTATGCTGAAAGAACTTTGGGAACTGTTTTACACCTTCGCCAAGGTGGGCGTCATGACCTTTGGCGGGGGCTATGCCATGCTGCCCATTTTGCAGCGTGAGGTGGTGGAGAAAAAGGGCTGGGCCACCGACGAGGAGCTGACGGATTATTTCGCCATCGGCCAGTGTACCCCGGGGGTCATCGCCGTGAACACCGCCACCTTCATCGGCCAAAAGCGCCGGGGCGTGGCCGGGGGCATCGTGGCCACTCTGGGAGTGGTGTTCCCGTCCCTTATCATCATCTCCGCTCTGGCCAAGGTCATCACCGCCTACGCCCACCTTAGCTGGGTGCAGCACGCCTTTGCGGGCATCCGGGTGTGCGTGTGCGTGCTGATCTTCAACGCCGTGCTGAAGCTCGTCAAGGGCGCCCTGAAGGACGCCTGGTGCTGGGGCATCTTCGGGCTGATCTTGATTTTGTCCTTTGTGCTTGATGTGTCGCCCATCCTCTATGTGCTGGCGGCGGGCCTGGCGGGCGTGGTGCTCCAGGCCGTGAAAGGGAGGGAGAAGGAATGACCTATCTGCTGCTGTTTTACGAGTATTTTAAGACCGGTCTTTTCGCCGTGGGCGGCGGCATGGCCACCCTGCCCTTCCTCTATGATATGTCCGCCCGGCACCCGGACTGGTTTACCACCTCGCAGATCGCTGATATGCTGGCGGTGTCCGAGTCCACCCCCGGCCCCATCGGCGTGAATATGGCCACCTTCGTGGGCTTCCAGGTGGGGGGCGTTTTGGGCGCGGTGGTGGCCACCATCGGCCTGGTGGCCCCGTCCATCATCGTCATTTTGATCATCGCCGCCTTCCTGCGCAGCTTCCGGGATAGCCGCATCGTCCAGAGCGTCTTTTACGGCCTGCGCCCGGCCTCGGCAGCTATGGTGGCGGCGGCGGGCCTCAGCGTGGCCGCCGTGGCCTTGCTCAACAGCGGCATGACGGGCCTGGCGGCGCTGAACTGGAAGGCTATCCTCCTGGCCGCTGTGCTGCTGGTGCTCACCCGCTGGGTAAAGCCCACCAAGGGCCTGCACCCCATCCTGTTCATCCTGGCCTCCGCCGTGGTGGGCGTGATATTTAGCTTCTGAAACAGTAAACTCCCCTGTCCGATATAGACCCGGACAGGGGAGTTTTTTATTAGGGTCGGTCTCCTGGACGACCCGGACCTGGCTTGCACCGCACTTCTTGCAATGTGCCATTGCGAAACCAGTGACCGATGTCACTGGTTGTGGCAATCCGTAATCCCCGTCCTTAAAGGCTCCCCTGCGTAAGGGGAAATCGCCGAAGCGCTGCCAGTGGTAGAAGAAGCGAGGCGATTTCGAGGAAGTGCCCCGGTTGGCGGCCACGACAGTGGCCGGGAATCGGCTGGCACGACGGTGGGCAGGCTGGCACGGCGAAGCCGTGACTGAGGGGTCGTCCGTCCCTCAGGACATAGTCTTCTTCCCAGGCGTCAGCTTCCGCTTGTTGCCCTGTTCATCCACCACCCAGGTGTTGTCCAGCTCCCGGCGGAGATTGTCCATGACGCTGTTGAGGTACTCTTGGCGCAGGGCGGCCCGCTCCTCCGTCTCGGCAGGAGTCAGCCCCTCGGGGGTCTTGGCCTTCCGGGCCAGTTCATTGATGCGGTCAATTTTTTTCTGTTCCATTCTTTTATCCCCTTTATACTTACAAAAATCGTTTCATGGTAATGCCTGTGCGGCCCTTGCGACTCTGGCCGCCAACGGTCTCCACCCGGCACTTGCCCAGGCCTCGGGCCGTGAGCACATCGCCCTCCTGCACGGGGGCGTCGGGCTTTTCACAGGGCATCCAGTTCACTTCCACCTTGCCGCTGCGTATCAGCTCCGCCGCCGCGCTGCGGCCTATGGAAAATCCCGCCGCCAGCACGCTGTCCAGCCGCAGGGAGGCCACGGTGTCCCGCACCAGCTTCACCGGCTGCTCAGGCACAGAAATTTCCTCCTGTCCGATCTCCGACACGCGCAGATGTACCCGGCCCGCCTGCTTCCACTCCTGAAGCAGAAAGTCCGCCACGCTGCTGCCCACCAGCACGTCCGCCGCCTGGGGCGAGACCAGAATGTCGCCGATCTTCTCCCTTGTAAGCCCCAGCCCCATGAGACTGCCCAAAAAGTCCCGGTGGGTGGGGTGATCTGTCTCGTAAAACCGGCACCGCAGCACCCGGATAGCGCCGGGATCGGGCTCCTCGGCCCAGTCCGGGAGAAAGTGCAGCTGCCGCCGCTGGGCGCCCTCATAGCCGCCCCAAAGGATCCAACCGTCCACAGCGCCCAGGGCCTGCATCAGCTGCCCGGCCAGAGCCTGCTCGTGGGGGGAGAGAAACCCGCTCTCCTCCGGCACATTGCGCCCCCGGCAGCGCTCCAGTCCGTCCCACAGACGGCCCAGCAGCACCCGCTCCTCCGCCGAGGCGGAGAGTTTATCCAAAAGCTCTCTGCGATTCAAACGATTTCCTCCTATGCTTCCTGCTAAAAGCGCCCTGCCGTTGGGCAAGGCGCTTTGCGGTTATTGAAAAATTTACCAAACCAGGACATCAATGGTCAGGGTCTGCCCATCCACGGCAGCGGTGATGGTGGCTTTGCCGGAGGCTACTGCCGTAGCGGTACCGGAGGCATCCACGGTGACGATCTGGCTGTTGGAAGAGCTCCAGGTGACAGCTGCGCTTGTTCCTTCAACCTCCAGTGGGACAGCCTCACCGATATTGCAGGAGAATTCTCCGCTGGAGCCGTAGATGGACTGCAGCACCAGGTCACTCTTTGCGGGCACATCCGTCTGCTCCGTCCCCTTCACCGCTACGCTGCAGGAGGCGGTAAGGTCCCCCGCCTTGGCGGTGACCACGGCGCTGCCCTCACCCACGGCCTGCACGGTGCCGTCGGCGGAGACGGTGGCCACGGCCTCGTCGCTGCTGGTGAAGCTGATGCTGCTGTCGCTGCCGGAGGCGGTGAGCTTCACGCTGCCGCCCACAGTCAGGTCGGCGCTGGCCTGGCTCAGGGTCAGGACCTCCGGCGCAGGATCGGGAACGTCTTTGTTTCCGGTGAGAAAAGCGGTGAGCTGATTGCCGAACACGGTAAAGACCACCAGTCCCAGCACCAGCACCAGGCACGCGACCACCACGCCGCCGCCCACCTTGGGCCGGGCCTTGCCGCCGCCTACCCGGCGCCCGCCGGTCTTTACGGGCTTGCCGCTGTGTATCTCCTCGTCTTCCTGACAGAAAGGACAGGTTTTATATGTATCGGAGAACATCTCTCCGCATTTGGGACATTTCAAAAGGCGCATTGCTGATCCTCCTAACTTTACATAATTATTCTATACGGATTCTGCGTCTGCGTCAACTGGAAAACATGGGAATTCATCTTTTTTTTACAAGTTCCCTTGCAATTATTCCGCATCCTGCCTATAATGGAAGAAAAATGACAGCAGGGGGACATCGCTTATGAACACCATGATCATCGGCATTGCCGGCGGCACCGGCAGCGGCAAGACCACCCTGACGGAGCACCTGGCTTCCCACTTTGGCTCGGCCATCAGCGTGGTGCATCACGACAACTATTATAAGCGCCAGGATGTCCCCTTTGCGGAGCGCTGCAAGCAGAATTACGACCACCCCGACGCCTTTGACACCGACCTTATGGTCCGGCAGCTGCAGGAACTGAAGGCGGGTCATGCCGTCCGCTGTCCGGTGTATTCCTATGCCGACCATAACCGCACGGACGAAACGGTGCTCATTCAGCCCGCCCCGGTGATCATCGTGGAGGGCATCCTCATTTTCCACGACCCCCGCCTGCGAGAGCTGATGGATATCCGCATCTTTGTGGAGACGGACGCGGATGTGCGCATCCTGCGCCGGGCCCTGCGGGATGTGGAGGAGCGGGGGCGCTCCATGCAGTCCGTGGTGCAGCAGTACCTGACCACGGTAAAGCCCATGCACGAGCAGTTCGTGGAGCCCACGAGAAAGTATGCCGACATCGTGGTCCTGGAGGGGGGCCATAACCTGGTGGCCCTGGACCTCATCATGCAGCGCATCGCCGGGCATATCGCCCAGGAAACCGCAGGCCTATGAAGCAAAAGACGAGTAAGATCCTCCGTTATGCGCTCTCGGCGCTCTTTATCGGCCTGGGCATCTATTTTCTGCTGCCGCTGGGCATCGGCGTGCGCCATATCGGGATGTTTTTCCCGGTGGTGATACTGGGCATCTTCGTCTGGATGCTCCTGCGCCCCCGGAAAGTAAAAGCGCTGCTCACCGGGCGGCATCGGGTTCTGTGGCGAACGCTGCTGGCCCTGTTTGCGGCGGGGCTTTTGTGTGTGGATGTGATCCTGGGCCTCATGGTGCGCCAGGCGGTAAACCGGCCTGAGAGCGACGCGCCCTGCACCGTCCTGGTCCTGGGCTGCGAGATTCGGGGCCGCCGCCCCAGCAAAATGCTCATGGCCCGCATCGACAGCGCCTACGACTATCTGACGGAAAACCCCCGGGCCGTGTGCGTGGCCTGCGGCGGCATGGCCGACGACGAGATCATCTCCGAGGCCCAGTGCATCCGGGACGAGCTGGTGCGCCGGGGCATCGACCCCAGCCGCATCTATCTGGAGGAAAAGTCCGAAAACACCAGGCAGAACATCGCCTTTGCCGCGGATATCATCAAGGAAAACGGCCTGCCCACGGAGATCGCCGTAGCCAGCGACAATTTCCACCAGCTCCGCTCGGCCATTTACGCGAAAAACAGCGGCCTGCAGGCTTATTCTCTGGGCTGCCGCTCCTACTGGCTCTTAGGCCCCGGCTACTGGGCTCGGGAGGTCATCGCCGTGGCCGCGGCGTACACATTGGGAAGATAAACCGTGTTTTCCAAAGGTTTGCAAGTGGGGCGTCGGGGACGCCGCCCCTGCGAATCTATCGGTAAACGGCGTGTAGGGGTCGGCCTCCCGGACGACCCGTTTCGGAGCGGTTATTGTTATACCCCGTAGGGGACGATGCCCACATCGTCCCGTCCGGACTTGCGTGGCGCTTCGTATTACGCTCGCGGAAAATTTCATTCGAGAATAAGCAAAGATAAGTTGGGCCCTGCCGGGTTTGAATACCCGGCAGGGCCTTTTGGCATCTATTTATAATGGGGTAGGGGAGAGGTCAGATCTCCTTGCCGCTGTCCACCACAATGGCCCGGGCCCGGGCCAGACGCAGGTCGTGGATCAGGCGCTCTGCAGGCAGATTCTGCTTCAGCTGCTCCGGGGTCATGCCGTAGAGGGCGGACATCTGGGTGTATTTCTCCTCCAGCTCCGCGTCGGTGAACTGGATGTTCTCCAGCCGAGCGATCTCCGTCATAGCCAGCTCAAACTCCACCGAGGACCGGGCGCTGCTCTCCGCCTGCCGCCGCAGATCCTCCCGGGTGATGCCCGCCATCTCCAGGTAGGCGTCCATGGTGGCTCCCTGCTGCATCAGCTGCTGCTCCAGATCGTGCATCAGCCCGTCCAGCTGGCAGGTGACCATCCGCTCCGGGATCTCCACCTCCATGCCCGCGATGACCTGCTGCACCAGGGCGTCAGCGTAGGCGTCGGTGGCCTCCTGCTGCTTATTGTGTACCGCCTGCTCCATGATGCTGCGGCGCAGGGCGGAGGCATCGGCAAAGCCCTGGGCCTTGGCGAATTCGTCGCTCATAACGGGCTTGACCCGGCGGGTGATCTTGTGGACCTTAATGTGGAACACCGCGTCTTTTCCCGCCAGCTCCGGGGCATACTGCTTGGGGAAGGTGACGGCAATGTCCCGCTCACCGCCCACGGCCACACCGGCTACCTGCTCCTCAAACCCGGGAATGAAGTAGCCGCTGCCCAGCAGCAGGGGATATTCCTCGGCCTTGCCGCCGTCAAAGGGCACGCCGTCCACAAATCCCTCGAAGTCCAGCACCACCTCGTCGCCCATGGCGGCCTTCTCCGGGTGCTCCTCGGTGAGATGATTCTGCAGATATTCCTCAATGGCGGCGGTGACGTCGTCGTCAGACAGCTCCACCTGGGGCCGGGGAGCGGAGAGTCCCTTGTACTGGCCCAGCTTCACCTCCGGGTACAGGTCGATGAGGGCAGTGAACACGTACCCCTCCGGGCCGATGGCCTCCACGCTCAGCTCCGGAGCCCCGGCCACGCTGATGTCCTCCTGGCGCACGGCCTCCACCAGGGCGATGGGGAAGGTGTTGTTCACCGCGTCCTGGTAAAATACATCGGCCCCGTGCTTTTCCTCCATCTCCTGCCGGGTGGGCAGGGAGCCGTCCTCCTTCTTAAACAGAGCCTTGCTCTGCTGGTAAGCGTCCTCCAGGGCCTTCTCCCAGGCCTCCTGCTCCACCTGAATGGTCAGCACCACCTGGCGGTTTTCCTTATTTTCCCGTTTCAGCAGCATACTGCGTCCTCCTCAAAATTTGACAGATGCATACAGTATAATATAAAAGCGACCCCTTCCGCAAGCATAGCGCAAAAAAATTGTAAAAAATCAGTGACATTTTTGTTTCCCCCTATGGCGTCCGCCAGGAAATATGCTATAATAGCCGAGATACATTTGAGACATGGGAGGATCTGCATGCAAAAGATCAAGCGCTTCATCAAAACACATCCCCACATGTGGTGGGGCCTGTATCTGCCGGTGTATCTTATCATGTACTTTACCGTAGAGCATGTGGTCACCGACAATTACTGGGCTACCCAGACCGCCATCGACAACTATATCCCCTTCTGCGAGTATTTCGTCATTCCCTACGACAGCTGGGGCATCCTGCTGTTCCTTTTGGGCGTGTTTTTCATCGTAAAGGACCCGGAGAGCTTCCGCCGCTATATGTGGTTTATCGCCATCGCCTATACCACGGCGACCCTCTTTTGCTTCCTCGTGCCCAACGGCCAGGACCTGCGCCCGGCGGAGCTGCCCCGGCAGAACTTCTGCTCCTGGCTTCTGCAGATGACCTGGGCCGCGGATAACAACGCCAATGTGTTTCCCAGCGTCCATGTGCTGGGCGTGGTGGCGGCCATTTCCGCTATGTGGCACTCACCGAAGCTGAAGCGGGCCTGGCAGATCGCCGGCACCGTGTGGTTTGTGATCATCGCGGCTTCTACCCTGCTTGTGAAGCAGCACGCCTTCATTGACCTGGCGGCGGCCCTGGTGTGGGGCACCGTGGTGTACGTTATTGTGTATGTCATCATCGGCCATAAGAGAGATAAAATGGGCCTGCGCTGCGGCGCGGAGGGCCCGGAAAGGGAGGCAGACTATGACCATTCCCCAGACCCCCGTATTTGAGGGCATCACCGAGGAGGAGTGCCGCCGCATCTATGAGTGCTTCGGCGTCCAGGAACGGCAGTTCAGCCCCGAGGAGCGGGTCTACGACTTTGAACGCGGCGGCCACAGCATCGGCATATTGGTCTCCGGCTCCGCCATTGTGGAGCGCGTGGACCAGCACGGCGACCGCACCATCCTGGAGCATCTGATGCCCGGCGGCGTGTTCGGGGAGATGCTCATGTTTCAGAACGTCCTGGGCGACAGCATCGACGTGGCCTGCGAAAAGACCTGCTCCGTCTGGTTTTTCCCCCAGGAAAAGCTGGAAAACCGGTGCGAGAAAAACTGCGGCCATCACAACCGCATGATCGAGAATATGTTCCACCTTATCGCCGAGAAGGCTACCGCCCTGTCCGAGCGGGTGGAGGTGCTCAGCCGCCGCAGCATCCGGGATAAGCTGCTGTGCTATTTTTCCCTCCAGCAGGCCAAAAACGGCGGCAGCTTTACCCTGCCCTTTTCCCTCAGCGCCTTGGCCGACTACATATCCACCGACCGCAGCGCCATGATGCGGGAGCTGAAGAAGCTCCGCGATGGCGGCGTGGTGCGCGTGGAGGGCAGAAAAGTAGAGATTCTGCGCCCGGATATGGCCCCGAGTAATTGACGGCAGTAGATTTTGATGTTAAAATACTAACGTAGAATGAACTCCATGAGAAAGAGGTATATTCTGGAAATCAATCACAACAAGGAAGGAAGTTAGCACATGTACCGTATCGTTACGAAAAAAGCGCTGAAGCCTACCGTGATCCTGTATGAGATCGAGGCCCCCATGGTGGCCAAGAAGGCCCAGCCGGGCCAGTTCATCATCCTGCGCGTGGATGAAAACGGCGAGCGTATCCCCATCACCATCCATGACTACGACCGGGAGAAGGGCACCGTCACCATCATCGTCCAGACCGTGGGCGCCACCACCGAAAAGCTCAGCCACAAGGAGCAGGGCGACTGCCTGCACGACTTCGTGGGCCCCCTGGGCAAGCCCACCGAGACCGAGGGCAAGAAGAAGGTCTGCGTGGTGGGCGGCGGCGTCGGCTGCGCCATCGCCTATCCCGTGCTGAAGAAGTTCCACGACTGCGGGGCCGAGGTCCACGCCGTGGTGGGCTTTAAGAGCAAGGATGTTGTGATCCTGGAGGATAAGTTCAAGGCGGTCTCCTCCGTGCTGAAGGTCTGCACCGACGACGGCTCCTACGGTCAGAAGGGCCTTGTCACCGAGGCGCTGAAGGAGCTGCTGGATGCGGGCAATGTGTATGATGAAATTTTCGCCATCGGCCCCATGGTCATGATGAAGTTTGTCTGCAAGACCACCGAGCCCTACGGCGTGCCCACCACCGTCTCCATGAGCCCCATCATGATCGACGGCACCGGTATGTGCGGCGGCTGCCGCCTGACCGTGGGCGGCGAGACCAAGTTCGCCTGCGTGGACGGCCCCGACTTCGACGGCCATAAGGTGGACTGGGACCTGGCTGTCAAGCGCAACCAGATGTATCACGACTTCGAGGTACACAAGCACGAAGAGGTCTGCAACCTCTTTAAGAAGGAGGTAAAGTAAGATGGCTGTGAATATGCGTCAGGACAAGAATCCTATGCCTTCTCAGGACCCTAACGTCCGCAATCATAACTTCCTGGAGGTGGCCCTGGGCTACACCGAGGAGCAGGCTCTGGACGAGGCTGCCCGGTGCCTTAACTGCAAGGCCCACCCCTGCGTAAACGGCTGCCCCGTGAATGTCCGCATCCCCGAGTTCATCCAGAAGATCGTGGAAAAGGATTATGAGGGCGCCTATCAGGTCATTCACCAGACCAGCTCCCTGCCCGCCGTGTGCGGCCGTGTCTGCCCCCAGGAGAGCCAGTGCGAGATGCACTGCGTCCGGGGCAAGAAGGGCGAGGCCGTGGGTATTGGCCGCCTGGAGCGCTTCGTGGCCGACTGGCACAACGCCCATAGCACCGAGGCCCCCGAAAAGCCCCAGTCCAACGGTCATAAGGTAGCCGTTGTGGGCTCTGGCCCTGCCGGCCTCACCTGCGCCGGCGACCTGGCCAAGAAGGGCTACGATGTCACTGTGTACGAGGCTCTGCACCTGGCCGGCGGCGTGCTGGTGTACGGCATCCCCGAGTTCCGTCTGCCCAAGACTATCGTGCAGAAGGAAGTGGACGGCCTGAAGGCCATGGGCGTGAAGGTGGAGACCAACATCGTCGTGGGCCGCACCATCACCATCGACGAGCTGCTGGAGGAGAACGGCTTCGAGGCCGTGTTCGTGGGCTCCGGCGCGGGCCTGCCCATGTTCATGCACATCCCCGGCGAGAATCTCAAGGGCGTGTATTCCGCCAATGAGTTCCTCACCCGTATCAATCTGATGAAGGCCTATAAGCCCGACTCCGACACCCCCATCATGGCCCTGGAGGGCAAGAAGGTGGCCGTGGTCGGCGGCGGCAATGTGGCTATGGACGCTGCCCGCTGCTCCAAGCGCCTGGGCGCCGAGGTCTATGTGGTCTACCGCCGCGGCATGGAGGAGCTTCCCGCCCGTCATGAGGAGGTGGAACACGCCATTGAGGAGGGCGTCATCTTCAAGACCCTCAATAACCCCGTCCAGATCAATGGCGACGAGCAGGACTGCGTCAAGTCTATGACCTGCATTGAGATGGAGCTGGGTGAGCCGGATGCTTCCGGCCGCCGTCGCCCCGTGGAGAAGAAGGGCAGCGAGTTCGAGCTGGATGTGGACGCCGTCATCATGTCCCTGGGCACCACCCCCAACCCCCTCATCAAGGCCACTACCAAGGGCCTGGAGGTCAATAAGAAGGGCTGCATCATCGTCAATGAGGACGGCCTCACCTCCCGTGAGGGTGTGTACGCTGGCGGCGATGCCGTTACCGGTGCCGCCACCGTCATCCTGGCCATGGGCGCCGGCAAGCTGGGCGCCAAGTCCATCGATGAGTTCCTGAGCGCAAAGTAAGCCAATACATAATAAAGGGCGGGAGAGTCACTTCTCCCGCCTTTTCACACAGAAAACCCCTGTCATTGCGAGGCCAGTTCGCAAACTGGCTGTGGCAATCCGTCCCCAAAGGCTCCCCTTTATAAGGGGAGCTGTCACGGCTCTGCCGTGACTGAGGGGTCGCCGATCAGCACCTCTTGTTACACTCCGTAGGGGTTGCCCTCGCAGTCACCTGCCCGCAGGCACCTGTTGTGCTTCCGTAGGGGCCGGCGTCCCCGACGGCCCGCCCGCAGGCGCTTCTTATGGTTTCGTAGGGCGGGGTGCCCTCACCCCGCCGCCCGGACTTGCACCGCACTCCATGCAAAAACCATGTCATTGCGAGGCCGGTGCGCACACTGGCCGTGGCAATCCGCATCCCCCGTCCTTAAAGGCTCCCCTGCGCAAGGGCAGGCTGTCACGATGAAGCCGTGACGGAGGGGCCGCTCCGCACCTTTCATAAAAGAAACGGCCAGGGAGTATCCCCAGCCGTTTCTTTTTGCGTTTTTAATTTTCATCCTCCGGCACATACCGAATCACCTCGCCCACATCGCACTGCAAAATGCGGCACAGGTCGTTGATGGTGTGCAGGGTCACGCTTCGGTTTTTCCGCATCGCGTCCAGCGTGCCGGTGCTGACGCCGTACTCCTTGATCAGGGCGTACTGGCTGATATGCTTGCGCTTCATGGTCTCCCACAGCGGGTCAAATACGATCATGGCTCTCGCCCCTTTACGTATGCTTCTCGCAGTTCATCCCATAGATCAGCTCCATGCCCCTTAGCAGCAGGCTTTCATCATAGATGAACTCTCTGCGGCAGTGGGGGACGATGCAGCCTGCCAGGCCGCCGGTGGCCAGGAGCGTGCATTTTTGGCCCAGCTCCGCCTCAAACCGCTCCGCCAGCCCGTCCATCATAGCCGCCGCACCGAATACCGCGCCGCTTTGAATGGATTCCAGCGCCGTGCCGCAGATAGCCCGCTTTGGTGCCTGAATGGGCACCGACGGCAGCTGCGCCGTACCGGAAAACAGGGCCTGGATGCCCAGCCGCACGCCCGCCAGAATGGCTCCGCCGATGTACCGGCGGTTTTCGTCCACCACCGTCACGGTGGTGGCGGTGCCCATGTCGAAGATGATGGCCGGCAGCGGGTACTCCGCCGCCGCGGCGGCATCCCCGGCCAGAATGTCGCTTCCCAGAGTGTCAGACTCCGGAATAGCCAGGGTCAGCCCGCTTTTGGACCGGGGATTGATCACATAGGGGACGATCCCCGTCAGCCGCTGCACCACTTGCTTCAGCACCGGCACCAAAACCGGTACCACGGAGCAGATCACCGCCCCGTCCACCTGGCTCAGGTCCACGCCCTCCCGGGCAAAGAGACTGTCCGCCAGGGTAAAGTATTCCTCTGCCGGGCGCTCCGACACGGTGCCCAGGCGATAAAGCCTGCGCTCCCGGCCTTCACCCTCGGGCAGACCAAAAACAATGTTGGAGTTGCCTATATCAACGGTCAGCAGCATAGATCCCACCGCCTTACTTCTTTTTGCCGATGGTGATAAGCTGAGAGATCACCGGGGCCAGCACTACGTTCACGCCGATCTCCAGCAGGAAATTGGCGCCTGCCAGACCCAGGATCATGTAAGACCCGGCATTGTCGTAGCCCAAAGCGGCGGCCCAGCCGTTGAGCGTGTCCATGAAGAACAGCAGGCAGCCCAGCAGGAACACACCCGTGTTCACTACGGGGCAGACAACGGCAGCCAGGATGATGGCCAGCCACCGGCTCTTCTTGTTCAGCGCCGTGTACACAAGCCCGGCGATAAGGCCGCACAGCGTACCTTTCACCAGAACTGTTACAATGGTGCCCAGGGGATTGACAGCCAGGAAAGCCGCTGCCTGCCCGGCAATGAGGATCACCGCGCCGGACATGAGACCCAGCCACGCGCCTACCTTCCAGCCGTACACCGCAGCGCCCACCACAATAGGTACCAGGGACACATTGATGTTCAGTCCCCCGATTTGGATGGTACCGCCTAAAAACTGCAGCACCAAGACGATGGCGGTGAACACACCTGCGCCCACCAAGTTCTTTGTTTTCTGATTCACTTTTCAAACCTCCTGCTGCCGCTCCGGCCGACCCGGATGCAGCGCATATTTTTTCGGCATGTGCTCGGCACACGCCGAAGGCATTGTAACCCATACGGGAAGAAAAAGCAAGATAAATTTTTCACGAACTAAGATCACCCCGTAAAAAACCACCGTAGGGCGGGGCGCTTTTGCCCGCCGCCCGATAACAACCGCACCCCATGTGATTTCGCAGGGGACGATGTGGGCATCGTCCCGCGCTGCTGCACTTCCTGTAATTTGTCATTGCGAGGGCGCAAAGCGTCTGCGGCAATCCGTAACCCACGTCCCCCAAAGAATAAAACCTATAAAGGCCGCCTTATGCAAGGCGGCCTTTATAGGTTTGAGGATAGAAAGGAAAAGCAATTCATGTTATGGAATTACTATGGGCATATTATACATCGCCGCCGGGATATTGTAAAGCGACATGTATTCATTTTTACATGAAAACATGTCATATACAAATAAAATTTGTTGCTTATGTCATTGATTTTGCAGAGAAAAAGTCGTATAACAGGGATATGACATACATTCATGGAAGGGAGCCCGGTATATGGAAACGAAAAAGCTGGAGGCATTGGTAACAGCCGTGCGCACGGGCAGCTTTACCCGGGCGGCGGAGGTGCTGGGCTATACCCAGTCCGGCTTGACCCACATGATGAACAGCCTGGAAAAGGACATCGGCTTTCCCCTCCTGGTGCGCAGCCGCAACGGCATCCGTCTCTCTGCCGCCGGGGAGCGGGTCTTGCCTATGATCGAGGAACTTCTCCGAGCCGGGGACGCTCTAGAGCGGGAAATACGCCTCATCAACACCCGCCGGGAGGAGACCATCCGGGTAGGCTCCTATGCCAGCATCGCCATGCATTGGCTGCCGGAGCTGATCCAGCGCTTCCGGGACCGGCACCCGGATGTGGCGGTGGACATTCAAATGGGCAGCGTCCAGGAGGTATACAGCTGGGTCCGGGAGGACAAGGTGGATATGTGCTTCGCCTCCCGTCAGGAGGGCGGCAATTTCGACTGGATCCACCTGCGCAACGACCCCCTTTTGGCCATCCTGCCGCCGGGCTATGATCTCCGGGGCTGCAGCAGCCTGCCCGTCTCCCGCCTGGAGGGCCTGGACTTCCTCATGCCGTCTCTGGGTTTCCATCTGGACATTATGCGGGCCCTGGGGGATGTGAAGCCCAATATTCAGCAGACCCATGTCAACGACAGCGTCATCATCTCCATGGTAGAGCACGGCCTGGGCGTCAGCATCCTGTCGGAGCTGGTGCTTCGGGGCCGCCGGGATAATGTGGTGGCCGTGCCCTTGGACCCGCCGGCTGTGCGGGAGCTGGGTATCGCCGTGCGGTCGAAAAAGGAGCTGCGCCCCATCGCCCGGCGCTTCATCACCGAGACAAAAGAGATTCTGGAGAATATACCGTTATGATTTTTGAACCTGTTACCCCGCAGAATGCGGAAAAATTAAGACCCTATTATATAAATTGTGACTACCGCCTGTGCGAGTATTCCGTGGGCGTGAAGCTCATGTGGGGCGGCGTGCTGCACCCGGCCTTTTGCCAGGCGGCGGGCTGCCTCATCGTCCGCAACGAGATCGACGGGCGGTATCAGTTCGATTTCCCCGTTCCCGGCCCGGAGGGGGATGTGGACGCGGCCCTGACTCTCATCGAGCAGTACTGCACGGAGCAGGGGGTGCGCCCGGTGATCTCCGTGGTGCCGGAGGGGGAGGCCGCCCGGCTTTTCCTGCGCTATCCGGTGGTGCGGCTCATCAGTGAGCGCCCCTGGAAGGACTATATCTACCGCCGGGAGGATCTGGCAGGCTTTGCCGGCCGCCGCTACAGCGGCCAGCGCAACCATATCAATAAATTCCGCAAGCTGTTTCCGGAGGCGGAGTATGTGACCCTGACGGCGGCGGACGAGCCTCTTCTGGAGCAGTTCTGGCAGGACTACGGGGCAGAGTTTTCCAAGCAGAGCACCATCGCGCAAAACGAGCTGCGCTTGGCGAAAGAAATGCTGCGCCACCTCTCCGGTGACTGGTTTATGGCTGGGGGGCTGCTCCACCAGGGGCGGCTGCTCGCCATCAGCATGGGCGAGCAGTGCGGCAGCACCATGCAGGTCCACATCGAAAAGGCCCTGTATTCCTGCCCCGGCGCCTACCCCACCATGGTCCAGGCCTTCGCCCAGCACTGTGACGAATCGGTCCAGTGGATGAATCGGGAGGACGATGCCCGGGACAAGGGCCTGCGCACCTCTAAAATGCAGTATCTCCCGGCAGCTCTTGGGGGCAAGCTGTGCTTTGAGGTGGGCAGCGAAATGGACCGTCTCCATGAAATTCCTGCCCTGCACACGGACCGCCTGACCCTGGATGCCCTGACGGAAAAGGACAAATCGTCCTATAATGCTCTCTGCCTGGACGATGACCGCAACCGCCTCTGGGGCTACGACTGGCATAAGGACTATGACGGCACCCCCATAGAGGACTACTTCCTGAAAACAACGCAGGAGGACTTCCGCCTGCGCCGCTGCGTGAACTTCGCCGTCCGTCTGGATGGAAAATGCATCGGGGAAGCGGTGCTGTATAACCTGGACTGGCGGGGCGGCGCGGAGCTGGGCTGCCGCATCGCCCCGGAATACGCGGGAAACGGCTATGGCACCGAGGCCTTTGCCGCCGCCGCCCATTGGGCTCTGTACGGCCTGGGCCTTGCCCGGGTGGTAGCCAAATGCTTTAAGGAGAACGAAGCCTCCTATAAAATGCTCTCCGCCTCCATGCGCCCCACCACCCAAGACGACACCTATTTCTATTTCGAGAAAACCATCTGAATCACCCCCCGCACCCCATCCGTAGGGGCCGATGCCTACATCGTCCCACCCCACCGCACCCCTTGTAACCCCTCCGTAGGGGCCGATGCCCACATCGGCCCGCCAACCAAGCAGGCGCTTCTTGTCATACCTCCGTAGGGGCGGACACCTCTGTCCGCCCGCCGATTTCCCACCGCACTCCTTGGTGTCCCCCTCTGTAGGGGGCGGCGTCCCCGACGACCCGCCTCACCGCACTTCATGCAATGCTCTCCGTAGGGGCCGATGCCCACATTGGCCCGTTTTGCCGCGCCTCTTGTTACGCATCCGTAGGGCGGGGTGCCCTCACCCCGCCGCCCGATACCCCCCCGCACCCCTTGCAAAACCCCATGTCATTGCGAGGCCAGTGCGCACACTGGCTGTGGCAATCCGCATCCCCCGTCACCATGGCCCCCTTGCCCTAAAGGGGGCTGGCACGGCAAAGCCGTGACTGGGGGATTCTTTTCCCGCACTCCCGGCAGGGCACGCGGGCCCTGCCCTACAAAAAACAATGTAGGGCGGGACCCATGTGTCCCGCCGCACCCCGCACCCCATGTACTTCCCCTATCCTTCCTCTCTCGCCATTTCCGCTCCGGGCGTATGCCCGGCTCTTTTTTTGCCCATACTATACCCATAATTCGGAAAAACGGAGGGGCATTATGAACCGACCCTTTGCGGAGAAATGCCGCCAGCTGGACGACCTGCTGGGCGTGGGCCGCTGCTTTGATATGGTGAGCCGGGAGCTGTATGTAGGAGACCGCCGAGCCAAGCTCTGGGTGGTCAACGGCTACGCCAAGGACCTGCTCCTGGAGCGGGCCGTGGAAAAGCTCCAGGCCATACCCACCCTGGCGGATATACCGGACCTGGACACCCTTTTGCGGCGCTATGTCACCGTCTGCGACGCGGCCACCTGCTGCGACCGTATGCAGGCGGCGTCGGATGTGTTTGCGGGCAAGACGCTTTTGGTGGTGGAGGGCTATGACGGCGGCCTGCTGCTGGATGCCAAGGAGTATCCCACCCGCTCCGTCCAGGAGCCGGACTCCGGCAAGGTCCTCCGGGGCAGTCACGACGGCTTTGTGGAGAGCATCATGGAAAACGCCGCCCTCCTGCGCCGGCGCATTCGTGACCCGGCCCTGACCCTGGAGCGTGTCCGGGTCAGCCGCCGCTCCCAGTGTGATGTGGCCCTGTGCTATTTGGAGGGTCGGGCGGACCGCAAGCTTCTCTCCCAGCTTCGAGAAAAGCTCCGCAGCGCCCCCATCCGGTCTGTGGCCATGAGCCAGGAGACCATCGCCGAGGCCATCGCCCCCCGCCAGTGGTACAATCCTTTCCCCAAGACCCGCTATACCGAGCGCCCGGATGTGGCCACCGCCTCCCTGATGGAGGGCAGCATCCTCCTGCTCATCGACAATACCCCCGCCGTCATGATTCTCCCGGTGTCCCTTTTGCGGTTTAACGAGGAGATCAATGACTACTATTTTCCGCCCCTGGTAGGCACCTACCTGCGCATCATCCGCTTTTTTGTCATGCTCCTCAATGTCATCATCACGCCCCTTTGGTATCTGCTGGTCACGGACCCGGCGGGCCTGGCCCCACCCTGGGATTTTCTCCTGGTGCAGGGGGACTGCGCCGTGCCCCTGGCCCTGCAGCTTCTGCTGGTGGAGCTGCTTGTAGATGTGCTGAAGCTGGCATCGCTGAATACGCCGGATGCCCTGGGCAATTCCTTCAGTATGCTGGGTGCTCTGATTCTGGGTGACTTTGCGGTGCAGTCCCGGTGGCTGGTGCCGGAGGTGCTGGTGTATATGGCCTTCGTAGCCGTGAGTAACTTCGCCCAGCACAGCTTCGAGATGGGCTACGCCTGCAAGCTCTGCCGTATGGCCCTGCTGCTGTGCGCCTTCACCCTGCGCTGGTGGGGCTTTGCCTTGGGCCTGGTGGGGGTGCTGGTGCTGATGGCCACCGCCAAGCCTATAGCGGGCCGCGGCTATCTTTACCCCCTGCTGCCCTTTGACGGCAAGGCCCTCCGCTCCCTTCTCCTCCGCCGCCCCGCCAAAAAGGACAACACATAAAACAATATATGTGTCATAACAAACCGGTGACCGATGCCACTGGCTGTAGCAATCCGCATCCCCGTCCCCTCGGCCCCCTTGCCTAAAGGGGGCTGGCACGGCGAAGCCGTGACTGGGGGATACCTCTCCGTACCGCACCTCTTGTAACCTTCCGTAGGGGCCGGTGTCCCCGACGGCCCGCCCACCGCACTCCTTGTTGCGCTTTCGTAGGGGCCGATGCCCACATCGGCCCGCCGTACCGCACCTCTTGTAACCCTCCGTAGGGGCCGGCGTCCCCGACGGCCCGCCTTACCGCACTTCTCGCTACACTCCGTAGGGGCGGGGTTTTACCCCGCCCGCCGTCAGCGCATAAAGCCCTTGTAGGGCGGGGCCCATGTGCCCCGTGGCAATCCGTACCCCCGCCCTCCACATTTTTTCCTCCCCCAAAGCCGTTTTGCTTGCTTGCAAGACGGCTTTGTGCTATGATAACATCGTATTTGTATGAAAGGGGGGACCTCATGCCCACGCTGCGGGAAAAACGCCTGTTTCTTCTGGATATGGACGGCACTATCTACCTAGATGACCGCCTCTTTGACGGCGTCATCCCTTTTCTGCGCTACATCCGCCGGGTGGGCGGCCGCTACATCTTCCTCACCAATAACTCCTCCCGGGGCGTGGAGGGCTACATCGAAAAAATGCGCCGCCTGGGCATTGAAACGGAGAAATCCGACTACCTCACCTCCGTGGATGTAAGCATCGCCGCCCTGCAGAAGGAGCGCCCGGGGAAGAAATGCTATGTCTTCGGCACCCGCTCCTTTTACGCCCAGCTGGAGAGCGCGGGCATCCCCGTCACGGATAGGCCCGACCCGGATGTGGACATCCTCCTGTGCGGCTTCGACCGGGAGCTGACCTTCCAAAAGCTGGAGGATGCCTGTATCCTCCTCAATCGCGGGGCCGAGTTCTGGGCCACCAACCCGGACTGGGTCTGCCCCACCTGGTACGGCTCCGTTCCCGACTGCGGCAGCGTCTGCCGTATGCTCACCACCGCCACCGGCCGCACCCCCCGTTTTTTGGGTAAACCCCGGCCGGACATGGTGTATCTTTCCATGGCCCGCACCGGCTTTCCCCCCGCCCAGACGGTGCTCCTGGGCGACCGGCTCTACACGGATATAGCCTGCGGCGCAAATGCCGGCATCGACACGGTGTTCGTCCTCTCCGGCGAGGGGACGGAGGCGGATATAGAAAAATTCGGTGTCCATCCCACCTGGGTGCGCCGGGATATTGCAGAGCTTCTGCAAGAACTGCAAGAATTGGAGGATAATTGAAAAATTTTCAATTATCATTATATTTAAGCCGTTTTTCTCGCCGCTTTCGCGGCAACCGAAAAACATGGCACTTTATGACCATTCTTTCTGTTGGTCATTTGTGCCTTGCAACATAGCGGAAAGGAATGGTCATAAACTATGAAACTAAACTACAAGCGGACGATCCTGGTGGGCTTTGCCTTTTTCCTGATCTGCGCCTTTTGGCAGGCCTACGACAACACCATCCCCCTGATCCTCACCAATAAATTCGGCATGTCCCAGACCTGGTCCGGCGTCATCATGGCCCTGGATAACATTCTGGCTCTGTTCCTGCTGCCCCTGTTCGGCGCCATTTCCGACCGCAGCCACAGCAAAAAGGGCCGCCGCACCCCGTTTATCGTGGTGGGCACCCTTATCGCCGCTGTGGCCCTGGTGGGTCTGAGCTTCGTGGACCTGGCCCAGCTCAATAATATTAAGGAGGTCTCCGCCATCGACGACCCTGCCGCCCTGGTGACCATCTATGAAAAGGAAAAGGACGAGACCCTCCTGACCCCCGACGGGGTGAAGTTCACCCTGGCGGATACCTTCACCCAGGAGGAGTTCGCCGCCATCCGCAGCCAGATCCAGGAGGGGGAGAAGACCCTCACCAATCCCGACTATACCAATTATGTAGTCCCCGCCCGGCAGGCCTATGCCTGGCAGACCACGGCGGAAAGTCCCACTACGCTGATTTTCTTCATCGTCCTGCTGCTGGTGGTGCTGGTGAGCATGGCCACCTTCCGCTCCCCGGCGGTGGCGCTGATGCCGGATGTCACCGTGAAGCCCCTGCGCAGTAAGGCCAACGCCGTCATCAATCTCATGGGCTCCGCCGGCGGCATCCTGGTCCTGGTGCTGGGCATGGTATTCGCCACCGCCTCCGTGCGCAACTCCCTCATGAGCTACACGGCCTACTTTGCCGTCATCGCCGCCATCATGCTCGCAGCTCTGGTGATCTTCCTGCTCACCGTCCGGGAGCCGGAGTGGGCGGCCCAGATGGTGGAGGACTCCATCCGCTACGGCCTGGAGGAAAAGGCCGAGCCCGAGACGGTGGAGACCGCCGACGGCGCGGAGTTTGCCGAGGCCGAGGTCCAGCCCGCCACCAAGGGCGGCCTGTCCCCGGAGGAGAAGAAGTCCATGATTTTCATTCTCCTGTCCATCGTCCTGTGGTTCTTCGGCTATAACGCCGTCACCAGTAAGTACTCCGTCTACGCCAGCAACATTCTCCATAAGGACTATAACCTCACCCTCATCATCGCCCAGGCGGCGGCCATTGTCTCCTACCTGCCTGTGGGTATGATCGCCTCCAAGGTGGGCCGGAAAAAGACCATCTGTGCCGGTGTTATCATGTTGGCCACCGCCTTCGGCGTGGCCTCCTTCCTGCGGGACGGCAGCCCCGCCCTGCTGATGAACGCCATGTTCGCCCTGGCGGGCATCGCCTGGGCCACCATCAACGTCAACTCCTTCCCCATGGTGGTGGAGATGTGCTCGGAGCAGGATGTGGGCCGCTATACGGGCCTTTACTACACCGCCTCCATGGCCGCCCAGGTGGCCACCCCCATGCTCTCGGGCCTGCTGATGGATAAGCTGGGCATGACGGTGCTGTTCCCCTACGCGGCGGTGTTCTCCGCCCTGGCCCTTGTGACCATGCACTTTGTTCACCACGGCGACAGCCGCCCGGAGGCCAAGAAGGGCCTGGATGCACTGGAGGATATGGATAACTGATATGTGGATCGTATTGCTGATTGTTTTGATTCTGCTTCTGCTGATAGAAGTGTTTGCCATGCTGACCATTTGCCGCCGGGGCCACTCCCTGTGGGACCTGCTGCGAAAGTACCGCTATGCCCACCGGGGCTACCACGGCAAAGACCTGGCCCCGGAGAACTCTCTCCTTGCCTATAAGGAGGCCATCCGCCGGGGCTTCGGCGTGGAGCTGGATGTGCACCTGATGAAGGACGGCAATTTGGCCGTCATCCACGATGCAAGCTTATTGCGCACCGCCGGGGCGGACGTGCTGGTGGAGGACCTGACGGCGGAGGAACTGAAGCAGTACCGCCTGGAGGGTACCGATGAGCAGATCCCCCTCCTGGAGGAGGTGCTGCCCCTGTTTGAAGCGAGCGGCCTTCCTCTGGTGGTGGAGCTGAAGGCGGAGCGGGGGGATCACGATGCCCTGGCCGCCGCCACCTGCGCCATGCTGGATAAATATAAGGTGCTCTACTGCATCGAGTCCTTCGACCCCCGGTGCATCCGGTGGCTGAAAAAGAACCGCCCGGAGATCGTCCGGGGCCAGCTCAGCGAAAACTTCCTCCGCCACGGCGACGGCGGCAAGATGCCGAAGGTCCTGCTTTGGGCCCTGGGGAATCTTCTGACCAACTGCCTGGCCAAGCCCGATTTCATTGCCTACCGGTTTTCCGACCGGGATAATCTCTGCCTGCGCTGGTGCCGCTGGTTTTATCACGTCCAGGAGATCAACTGGACCATCATCACAAAAGAGGAGATGCGCGCGGCGGAGTCTGCCGGAAATCTTGTGATTTTCCAGGACTTCGACCCCCGCCTGTAACGCTATGAGAGTCATCACAGGGTCTGCCCGGGGCAGACGCTTAAAGGAGCTGGAGGGCCTGGAGACCCGCCCCACCACGGGCAAGGTGAAAGAAGCCCTCTTCTCCGTCATCCAGTTCGATATTGAGGGCCGCCGTGTCCTGGACCTGTTTGCCGGTACCGGGCAGCTTGGCATCGAGGCCCTGAGCCGGGGCGCCGACAGCGCCGTGTTCGTAGAGCGGCGCAAGGATGCCCTCCAGGCCATTCGGGAGAATTTGGAGGTCTGCGGTTTTTCGGAGCAGGCAAGGGTCGTAAACGGCGATGCCATGAACTACCTAAAGTCCGGCGAAAAGTTCGACCTTATTTTCCTGGACCCCCCCTACGCCTCCGGCCTCCTGGAGCAGGCTCTGGAGGAGATCGCCAGGTTTGACATTTGCCGCAGACATGGTATAATTGTGGCGGAAAGCGCGGCGGATAAGGCTCTGCCCCCGCTCAGCGGCCCCTATTCGATATACAGAGAGTATCGTTACGGCAAAATTAAACTCACTGTATACCATAGAAACGAGGATTGACCCCATGAAAATAGCCATCTATCCCGGCAGCTTTGACCCCATCACGCTGGGACATCTGGACATCATCCGCCGCGCCGCCCTGTGCTTTGACAAGGTTTTCGTGTGCGTGATGGATAACTGCGATAAAAAGTCCCACATGTTCCCGGCGGAAAAGCGGCTGGAAATGCTGCGCCGCTCGGTAGCGGAGCTTCCCAATGTGGAGGCGGAGCTGTTCCGGGGGCTGCTGGCCGACTATGCCCGGGAGAAAGGGGCCCACGTCATCGTCAAGGGCCTGCGCAACGCCACGGATTTTGATATGGAGTACCAAATGGCCGCTATCAACCGGGGTATCTGGGCGGACCTGGAGACGGTATTCCTGCCTGCCAGCATCGAGTATCAGCATTTCAGCTCCACCATGGTCCGGGAGATGATCCGCTACGGCCAGCCCCTGGAAAAATACGTTCCCCTGCCTGTGGCGGAGGAGCTGAAGCAGCAAAAGAAAAACTAAAAACCGGGAGGATATAGTATGGAAGAAAAAGATCTGCAGCGCCTGCTGGACATGCTCTACGGCATGATCGACGAAGCCAAGAGCGCTCCCTTCAGCGCCGAAAAATGCACCATTAACCGCGATGAGGCCCTGGACATCCTCACGGAGATCCGCAGCCGCATGCCCCTGGAGATCAAAAAGGCCCAGGAGCTGATCCGCGCCCGGGACGAGTACATCGCCTCCGCGAAAAAAGAGGTGGAGAAGATGCTGCGCCAGGCCGAGCTGGATGCTAAGACCATCGTCTCCGAGAGCGAGACGCTTCAGCGTGCCCGCATGAAGTCCGGGGAGATCATCCGCCGGGCCGAGGAGCGCACGGGCGAGCTGTACCGGGTGGCCAATTCCTATACCGAGGACGCTCTGCGCCGCACCGAGGAGGCCATCCAGATGGCCCTGGACGAGGTGCGCCAGTCCCGGGTCCGCTTCCGGGCTGCCTCCAACGAGCAGATGCAGCAGATCCGCAGCGGCTCTGCCCCCGTTCCGGAGGAAAAACCGGAGGAGAGCGAGGAAAAAGTAGAAAACTGACAAAAAACACAGAAAAATTTCGTAGGAACGCACAAACGCACAATGGTATAGCACGGTAAAAATCACCGCAAAACAATATATTGCGTCGCTCATGATCGCCGCCCACTATATATAGTGGGCGGCGATTTTTTTCACGCAAACGAACAGAAACAAATGTTTCAATTTGCGGGAATTGCAGTAAAAATGCCCTGTTTTTGCAGGAAATATGTTCCATTTTAGGAAAAAAATATTCTTGCAATTAGGCGGCCGATTTACTATACTGTAACCATAGAAGTGGGGAAGTGTGGGGGTAGTGCCCATATTTGTGGGGCATAATCCCACAACAGCCCACAAAAACCCATGGAAGGAGGGAGCAGCCGTGACCGGACAATACGCGCATAATATCGACGCCAAGGGGCGGCTGTTCATCCCTGCCCGCCTGCGGGAGGAGCTGGGCCAGTCCTTCCATGTCACCATCGGCATGGACCACTGCCTGTCCATCTACTCCAACGAGAGCTGGGACGCCTTCATGGAAAAGCTCCGTGAGCTGCCCTACAGCAAGGCCAAGGCGCTGCGCGTCCTGTCGGCCAACGCCGTGGACTGCGAGCCCGATGCCCAGGGCCGCATCCTTATTCCCGCCAAGCTCCGGGAGTATGCGGGCCTGCAGAAGGAAGTGGTGGTCATCGGCAGCTTTGACCGGGCCGAGATCTGGAACGCCGAGCGCTGGGCCAGAGAGGAAGCCATGGCCCTGGAGAGCGGCTCTTTGGAGCAGGCTATGGAAGAAATGGGGCTGTAAGCCATGGGATTTGACCGCAACGCTGCCGCGGACCAGGCCTTCGGCCATAAGCCCGTGCTGCTGGACGAGTGCCTCACCGCCTTAAATATCAAGCCCGACGGCATTTATGTAGACGGCACCCTGGGCCGGGCCGGGCACTCCCTGGAGATCGTAAAACGGCTCACCACCGGCCGGCTTATATGCCTGGACCGGGACGAAACCGCCATCGAGGCCGCCCGTGTCCGCCTGGCGGACTATCTGGATCGCGTGACCCTGGTGCACAGCAACTTCAGCCGCATCGCGGATGTCCTGCGGGAGCTGAATGTTCCCGGCGTGGACGGGATGCTCTTTGACCTGGGCGTTTCTTCTCCCCAGCTGGACGAAGCCCAGCGCGGCTTTTCCTATATGCACGATGCTCCCCTGGACATGCGCATGGACCGCACGGCGGCCCTTACCGCCCGGGACGTGGTCAACGATTGGAGCTATGAGGACCTGCGCCGCATCCTCTTTGAATACGGCGAGGAGCGCTACGCCCCGGCTATCGCCAAGGCTGTCGTAAAGCGCCGTCAGGAAGCCCCCATCGAGACCACCGGCCAGCTGGTGGACATCATCCGCGCCGCCATGCCCCCCGCCGCTCTGCGGGAAAAGCAGCACCCGGCCAAGCGCAGCTTCCAGGCCATCCGCATCGCCGTCAACGACGAGTTGGGCGAGCTGCCGCCCATGCTGCAAGCCGCCTCCGACGCCCTGCGCCCTGGCGGGCGGCTGGCCGTCATCAGCTTTCATTCCCTGGAAGACCGCATCATCAAGAAGACCCTTCAGGAGCTTTCCACCGGCTGCACCTGCCCACCCAATTTCCCTGTGTGCGTGTGCGGCAAAACACCGAAAATGAAGCTCATCAGCCGCAAGCCCATCGTGGCAGGCGAGGCAGAATTGGTATATAATCCCCGGGCCCGCAGCGCCAAGCTCCGGGTGGCGGAAAAATTATAAAATAGAGAGAATCACCAAAGAAAGGAAGAGGCAATCATGGCCCAGAAATACGATCGCCGCAGATATGGATATACAGACGGCTCCCTGGCCTACGACCTGGACGCCCTGGCCCGTGAACGGGTGCTTGATGATGCCGGCCGCATGGAGCAGGCCCGTCCGGAGCCGGCTCCCCAGCCCAAGCGGCAGCCTGTGGCCCGGCCCGTGGCCAAGCCCTCGCCCTTGGTCTTGGCCTGCGCGGCGTTGCTTTCGGGCCTGGTGGTGGTGCTGCTCATGGGCTATGTGCGCCTGACCCAGGTTTCCACGGACATCTCCGAGATGAAAACGGAGATCAGCCAGTTGGAGGAGCGCCATGTGGCCCTGCTGACCCAGTATGAAAAGACCTTCGACCTGGCCACGGTCAAGCGTGTGGCCGAGGAGGCGGGTATGAAGAAGCCCTCCAGCGGCCAGGTGGAGTACCTGGAGCTGCCCTCCGACGACACCGCTGTGGTGTACCGCAGCGATGCGGGCACGGCCCTTGAAAATATTGTGGACACCATTGCCGGCGCGGCCAAGTCCGTGGTGGAATATTTCCGCTGAGTCCACCCATATAGTGGGAACACAAGGAGTAAGAAGGAGACTTCTTGCTCCTTCCTTTGGTCTAATAGCCACAACTCTAAACCCGCCCGCAGGTACTTCCTATTCCATTCCGTAGGGGCGACCCTTGCGGTCGCCCGTGGGAGGGGCAGAGCCCCTCCCCTACGCACCCCATGATACCCTTTTGTAGGGGCCGGCGTCCCCGACGGCCCGCCCGTAGGGACCTCTTGCCCTTTCGTAGGGGCCGATGCCCACATCGGCCCGTCCCCTGTACTACTTGCACCCCTCCGTAGGGGTCGGCCTCCCGGACGACCCGCCTGGCCTAACACCGCACCCCTTGCAAAAACCTGTCATTGCGAAGCCAGCGCGAACGCTGGCTGTGGCAATCCGCATCCCCCAAGCCTCCCCTGCGTAAGGGGAGGTGGCGCGAAGCGCCGGAAGGGTCGCTAAACCTCTGCGCCGTCCCATCTTTCCCCGCCCCGCTTTCGTCTTACCTCTGAGAAAGGAGCACTCCATGACCCCCACCAACGGCGAAATGAATCGCAAAAGTGAAAAAGTACGCCGGGCTAACCGCACCATCCAAAACCGCACCGTGATTCTCATGCTGGTTTTGGGCGTGCTGGTGTTTGTGGCGCTGTTTATAAAGCTCTTTTCCCTGCAGATCCTGCAGCACGATACCCTGGAGGCCAAGGCCCTGGACCAGCAGACCCGCAGCACCGTGGTCACCGCCACCCGCGGCACCATTTATGACCGCAACGGCAACATCATGGCCATCTCCGCCACGGCGGAAACGGTGTTCCTCTCCCCCCTGGAAATAAACCGCGCCCTCAATGACAAGGAGGAGCCCGTCTCCTGGACCAAGGACAGCGTGGCCCAAAGGCTCTCGGAGATCCTGGAGATCAATAAGGAGGGCATCCTCAAGAAGATGGAGCGCACGGACTCTCAGTACGAGGTGCTGAAAATGCGCGTGGAGGAGGATGTGGCTGACCAGATCCGCACCTATATCAACGACGAGGGCGTGGTGGGCGTGTATATGGCCACCGATGCCAAGCGCTACTACCCCTATTCCACCCTGGCCTCCCAGGTCATCGGCTTTGTGGGCACGGATAATGAGGGCCTGTATGGCCTGGAGGCCCGGTACAACAGCACCCTGGAGGGCCAAACGGGCCTGGTGGTGTCCACCAAGGACCCGGCGGGCAACGACATGCTCTACGGCTATGAGCAGTATTATAAGGCCCAGAACGGCAGCGACATCGTCCTGACCCTGGACGCCACGGTCCAGTACTATGTGGAAAAAGCGCTGAACGAGATGGTCACCTCCACCGAGGCCCAGGGGGCCACGGGCATCGTCATGGACGTGGAGACCGGCGCCATCCTGGCCATGGCCTCCAACCCCACCTACGACCTGAACGACCCCTCCTCCGTCTATGAAAGCGCCCTGGCGGCGCTGGTAAAGGATAAAAAGCTGGACCTGGCGGATGCCCAGCTGCGCCAGTGGCGCAACCGGGCCATCAACGATACCTATGAGCCCGGCTCCACCTTCAAGGTCCTGACCCTGGCGGCGGCTCTGGAGGAGGGGGTCATCGACAAGGATACCACCTTCGACTGCTCCGGCTCCATCCACGTGCTGGACGCCACCATCCACTGCAGCAACCGGGGCGGCCACGGCCACCAGACCCTGGAGCAGACGACGGGCAACTCCTGCAACCCCGCCTTCATCACCTACGGCCTGCGCCTGGGCACGGAAAAGTTCTATAATTACATGAAGAATTTCGGCCTGATAAACGGCAGCGGCATCGACCTGGACGGCGAGGCTCTGGGCATTTTTGCCCCCCAGGAGACCTCCTCCGAGCTGGACCTGGCCTGCTACGCCTTCGGCCAGAACTTCAATACCACCCCCGTGGCGCTTATTTCCGCCCAGGCCGCCTGCATCAACGGCGGCTACCTCCACACCCCCTATGTGGTGGAGCGGGTGGTGGACAGCGAGGGCAATGTGCTCTCCAGTCATGATAATACTCCCGTGCGCCAGGTGGTCAGTGAGGAGACCTCCGCCCTGGTGCGCCAGTGCCTGGAGTATGTTGTCTCCTCCGGTACAGGCCGCAACGGCCAGGTAAAGGGCTACCGCATCGGCGGCAAGACCGGCACGGCGGATAAGGGCAACACCGGCGATGTGGTTCTGTCCTTCATGTGCTTCGCCCCGGCGGATGATCCCAAGTATATCATGCTTCTCACCCTGGACACCCCCACCGGCGAGGGCCGGGGCGGCGGCGGTACCGTGGCCCCCTATGCCAGCCAGATCATGTCCGAGATCCTGCCCTACCTGGGCGTGGAGCCCTCCTACACGGCCGAGGAGCTGCTGGGCTCCGATACCACCGTGAGCTATGTCATCGGCATGTCCGTTTCCGATGCCGAGGCCAAGCTGAAGGCCCGGGGCTTCTCTGTGAAGGTGGTGGGCGACGGCGATACCGTCACCGACCAGACCCCCGAGGGCGGCACGGTGATCCCCGGCAAGTCCCGGGTGATCCTCTATGCCGGGTCGGAAAAGCCCAGCACCCTTTGCACCGTGCCGAACCTGGTGGGCATGTCCCCCAGTGAGGCAAACGTCGCGGTGAGCAGCGCGGGCCTGATCCTGCGCTTTACCGGTACCACAGACAGCGGCTCGGACAGCATCCGGGTCATCAACCAGTCGGAGGCCGCAGGCTCCCAGGTGGCGGCGGGAACGGTGATTTCCGCCCAGCTCCGGGACGGCGGCGTTACGGACTGATACCGGCCAAAAGCCTTGCATTGCAGGGGAAATTGAGCCGGGGCGGTCCTGTGGTTTTCGGTGAAAGGAGAGGGCCGAGTGCGCCTGCGGGAGCTGCTGCACGGAGTGGAGGTCATCAGGCAAAATGTGCCGGAAAGCCTTGAAATTACAGGGGTTTTCTGTGATTCCAGGGAGACGGAAAGGGGCAGTATTTTCGTGGCGATCCCCGGAAATCGCCGCGACGGCGGGGACTATGTTTTTGAGGCTCTGAAAAGGGGCGCGGCGGCGGTGGTCTGCCAGGGGAAGCCCCCGGAAGACCTTCCCGAGGGCGCGCCGTTCATCCTGGTGCGAAACGCCCGCCAGGCCCTGGGAAGGCTTGCCTGCACCTGGTACGGAAACCCCGCCGAGCGGCTGAAGGTCATAGGCGTGACCGGCACCAACGGAAAGACCACCACAACGTATCTGATACGGCATATTCTGCAGGCGGCAGGGGAGAAAACGGGGCTTATCGGCACCGTGGAAAACCGCATCGGTGAGCAGAGCCTCCCGGCGCAGAGAACTACCCCCAATGCCCTGGAAATACAAAGCATATTGCGCCGGATGGCGGACCGCCGGTGTACCTGCGCCGCCATGGAGGTATCCTCCCACGCCCTGTCCCAGCGCCGCACGGAGGGCATATCCTTCGCCGCGGGTGTGTTTACCAATCTCACGGAGGACCACCTGGACTATCACGGCACCATGGAGCGCTACTGCGACGCCAAGGCGGAGCTGTTTAAAAATTGCCGGGCGGCGGCGTGCAATGCCGATGACCCCTGGCGGGAGCGGATCTTAGCCGGGTCCCGCTGCCCGTCCGTTCTGTACGGCCTGGGCCCGGAGGCCCACCTCCGGGGCGAGGACATTCGGCTTTTGAGTCGGGGGGTGGAATTCACCGCCTGTGAAAACGGAAAGAGAACCGCCGTGCACTTAGGTGTGCCGGGCCGGTTTTCGGTGTATAATACATTGGGAGCCATGGCCGCGTGCCGGCTTCTGGGGCTTTCCCCGGAGACCTGCGCCGAAGCCCTCCGGACCTTTCCCGGGGTCAAGGGCCGCATGGAGGTGGTGCCCACGCCGGGAAGACCCTATACCTTGCTGATCGATTACGCCCATACCCCGGACGCTCTGGAAAATGTGCTGAAAACGGCCCGCGGCTTTGCGTCGGGCCGGGTCATCGCCGTGTTCGGCTGCGGCGGCGACCGGGAAAAGGCAAAGCGGCCCCTTATGGGCCGGGCGGCGGCGAGTCTCGCGGATCTCGCCGTTGTCACCAGCGACAATCCCCGCACCGAGGACCCGGAGGCCATTATCCGGGACATTCTCCCCGGCATGGCCGGCGCCAAGGACCGGTACACCGTGGAGCCGGACAGGAAGAAAGCCATTGCCCTGGCCATGGACCGGGGGCAGGCGGGAGATGTGATCCTCCTGTGCGGCAAAGGACACGAAACCTATCAGGAGATCGGCGGCAGGATGCTCCCCATGGACGAGCGGGAGATCGTTCGGTCCCTGCTGTGAATACAAAAACGAAAGAATCCCCCAGGGGAATAGAGAGGAAAGAAAACTATGATCCTTCAAGTGATTTTAGCCTGCGTTATATGCTTTGCCATTACGGCTGTGGCAGGCAAACTTTTGATCCCGGAGCTGGTGAAGCTGAAGGCCGGCCAGAGCATCAAGGAGGACGGCCCCGCCTGGCACATGACGAAGCAGGGCACGCCCACCATGGGCGGGCTGATGTTCATCATCGGCATCGGCATCACCGTAGTGGTCGTGGGCTGGAGCGGCATGGTGCAGGGAGACTTTACCCATATCTATGTGTACCTGTTTGCCCTGGTGTTCGGCGTCATCGGCTATATTGACGACTATCAGAAGGTGAAGCACCACCAGAATACCGGCCTCACCGCCATCCAGAAGTTTATTTTGCAGCTGGCGGCGGCGGTGGCCTTTTTGTGCCTGCTGCGCTATGAGGGTCACCTGAGCCCCAACCTGTATATTCCCTTTTTTAACACATACGTGGTGCTGAACTGGGTGGTGTATATGATCCTGGCGGCCTTTATCATCGTGGGCACGGTGAACGCCGTGAACATCACTGACGGGCTGGACGGCCTTTCCTCCAGCGTCACCGTCCCTGTGGGCATTTTCTTTGCGGCCATGGGCGTTGTGTGGAAGCAGTTTCCCCAGCTGGGTATCTTCGGCGGGGCCATGGTGGGCGGCCTTTTGGGCTTTTTGCTCTACAACCACTACCCGGCCAAGGTGTTCATGGGCGATACCGGGTCCCTGTTTCTGGGGGGCGCGGTGGCGGCCCTGGCCTTCGCCTATGATATGCCCCTGGTGCTGATCCCCGTGGGCATCGTGTATATCTGCGAGACCTTGTCGGATATTTTGCAGGTGGGCTACTTCAAGCTGACCCACGGCAAGCGTATTTTCAAAATGGCACCGCTGCACCATCACTTTGAAATGTGCGGGTGGAAGGAGACGAAGATCGTGGCGGTGTTCACGACCGTCAGCGCCATCTTCTGTGCATTGGCTTATTTGGGCGTAATGGACCGGTTCGCGTATTAAAGAACGGATTGCCACAGCTGGAGTGCGGGCGACCGCAAGGGTCGCCCCTACGCAGAGCAAGGAGTGCCTGCGGCGGGCCGATGTGGGGAGCGAGCCGAGCGCTGCCAGTGGCAGAAGAAGCGAGGCGAACGAGTGGCCGCGGTCAAAATTGGGGGCGTCCGCCGTAAGGCAGCGCAGAAATTTTGGGCACCGCAACAGGATCATCGGCCCCTACGGACCGTTTGCCGATAGAATTTCGTAGGGCGCGATGCTCACATCGCGCCGCGTCCGTTACAAGGGGCGCGGGAAAGGAATCCCCCAGTCACGGCTTCGCCGTGCCAGCCCCCTTTAGGCAAGGGGGCCATTAAGGACGGGGGACGCGGATTGCCACAGCCAGTGTGCGCACCGGCTTCGCAATGACAGATTTTTGAAACGCTACTACTATAATTTTCATTTGTAAAATCAGGGAAAGGAGGGAGAGACCATGCCCCAGACGGAGAAAAGGAAACGGCGGGGGTTATTTGCCCGGAAGCGGGTCCGGCGGGCCCCGGAACAGAGCCGGAGCCAGGGACAAAGCCAGGCTCGGGGCCAAAGTCAGGGCCGAAGCGTCAGCCACCCGGCGGCGGGGCGCATGGATCTGCCCTTCCTGCTCCTGACTCTGCTGCTGACGGTCATGGGTCTTGTGATGCTGTTTTCCGCCAGCTTCCCCTCGGCCAACTACGAAAGCGGCGACCCGGCCTATTATTTAAAGCGCCAGGGCCTGTTTGCCGTGCTGGGCATCATCGCCATGCTGGTCATGGCCCGGATGGACTACCACCGGCTGCGGGGCATGGCGAAGATACTGCTGTATCTGTCCTTTTTCCTGCTGGTGCTGGTGCTGATACCCCATGTGGGCATCACAAAGAACAACTCCACCCGCTGGCTGGGCAAAGAGGGCGTGCTGACCTTCCAGCCCTCGGAAATTGCCAAGCTGGCCATCATCGTTTATTTTGCCAACAGTATCTCCAAAAAGAAAAACCTTATGGAGAATTTCAAATACGGCATCCGGCCTTACATCCTGATCTTAGCTGTGTTTGCGGGGCTGATGCTGCTGGAGCCGCACCTGTCGGGCACCATCCTCATCGTGGGCACGGGCATTGTGCTGATGATGGTGGGCGGCATCGACAAGCGCTGGGTCATTGGCGGCTTCAGCGGCGTGGCGGCCCTGGGCCTTGCCTATGTGAAGCTGGTGGAGGCCGGGGTCATCTCCTACGGCGCGGACCGTATCCGCATGTGGAAGGACCCCTTTGTGGATGCTCAGGGCGACGGCTATCAGCTGAGCCAGAGCCTGATTACCATCGGCTCCGGCGGGCTTACCGGCGTGGGCCTGGGCAAGGGGCGGCAGAAGTTTTTGTACCTGCCGGAGGAGCACAACGACTTCATTTTCGCCGTGGTGTGCGAGGAGCTGGGCCTCATCGGGGCCACGCTGGTGATGCTGGTGTTCGCGCTGCTGATCCTGCGGGGCTTCTGGATCGCCCTCCAGGCCCGGGATCGCTTCGGCTCCCTGCTGGTGGTGGGCGTAATGACCCAGATCGGCCTGCAGACCTTTTTGAACATCGCCGTGGTCACGGGCTTTGTGCCCACCACGGGCATATCCCTGCCGTTTTTCAGCTACGGCGGCACGGCCCTGGCCCTGCAGCTGTTTGAGATGGGCATTGTACTAAGCGTGTCCAGGCAGATCCCGGCGCCCCGGGGCGGATAAAAGGAGGAAGCTATGAAAGTGATATTTACCTGCGGCGGCACGGCGGGGCACGTAAACCCGGCCCTGGCCCTGGCAGGCTATATGCAGAAAAAAGATCCCACGGTGGAGATCCTCTTTGTGGGGACCCCAAACGGCATTGAACGGAATCTGGTGACCCAGGCGGGCTACGACTATCGGGGCATCGCCGTGGGCAGCCTGGAGCGGTCCGTGAGCCTGGAGAGCCTGCGGCACAACTGCAAGAGTGCCTGGGAAATGCTGACCCTCAGGCGCAAGGCGGGAGCCATTTTGAAGGAGTTTCCCGCGGACCTGGTGGTAGGCACCGGGGGCTATGCCAGCTTTCCCATGGTGAAATACGCCGCCCTGCGGGGCATCCCCACAGCGGTACACGAGGCCAACATGATCCCGGGGCTGACCACGAAGATGCTGGAAAAGCACGCTTCACGGATCATGGTGGGCTTTGAGGAGTGCCGGGCGCTCTACAAGCACCCGGAGCGCATTGTGGTCACCGGGACCCCGGTGCGGGGCGACTTCTTCGACATGACCCATGACGAGGCCAAGGCGGCGCTGAACATGGAAAAAGACGAGCCGCTGGTGGTATCCTTCTGGGGCAGCCTGGGGGCCAGCACCATGAACGAGCAGATGCTGGACTTTTTTAAGCGGGAAAAAGAGGACGGGTATCCCTTTTTCCACATCCACGCCGTAGGCGGCCGGGGCTGGGAGAAGATGCAGCAGGAGATGCAGGAGAGGGGCCTGCCGGGCAGCCACAAGCTGGATGTAAGGAAGTATATTTACGATATGGCCGTGGTGATGCGGGCGGCGGACCTGGTGATCTGCCGGGCCGGGGCGTCTACCATCAGCGAAATTACGGCTCTGGCGGTGCCGACGATCATCGTGCCGTCGCCGTATGTGGCCAACAACCACCAGGAGAAGAACGCGCGGATCCTTGCCCAGCACGGGGGCGCGTGCCTCATCCGGGAGGAGGAGAGCAGCGGCGAGAAGCTCTACCGCACGGCCAGAGACATTCTGGAGAGCCCCACAAGGCTTGCCTCTATGAGCCGGGGCATGGCGGAGCTGGGGATCCTGGACGCGACGGAGCGGATCTATAAGACCGTGATGGAGCTGGCGAAGTAGGGTTACGGATTGCCACGGGCGCGCTGCGCCCTCGCAATGACAGTTTTTTGCAAGGAGTGCGGGGGCGACCCCTCAGTCACGGCTTCGCCGTGACAGCCTGCCCACCGTCGTGCCAGCCGATTCCCGGCCACTGTTGTGGCCGCCAATCGGGGCACTTCCTCGAAATCGCCTCGCTTCTTCCGCCACTGGCGGCGCTTCGGCGATTTCCCCTTACGCAGGGGAGCCTTTGGGAAGTGGAACCTATAAGACCCCGGGGGCATAGGATGGCGTACATTCTATGAAAACGGGGGAGGAATATGAGCGTCATTTTGGTGGAGGGCGGCAGAAAACTCTCCGGCGCGGTGACGGTGCAGGGGGCGAAAAACAGCGTGCTGCCTATGCTGGCGGCCACGGTGCTCTGCGGCGGCGTGTGCCGCGTGCAGGGGTGCCCGGCCCTCAGCGATGTGGAGACGGCGGCGCAGATCCTTCGACACCTGGGCGGAAGCGTAAGCCGGGAAGGCGCGGACCTGGTGGTGGACACCCGGGAGCTGACCGGGTGGGAGATACCCCGGGAGCTGATGGGGCGGATGCGCTCGTCGGTGATGTTTTTAGGCGCGATCCTGGCCCGGTGCGGCCAGGCCAGGTGTACATATCCCGGGGGATGTGATCTGGGGCCCCGGCCCATTGACCTGCATCTTTCGGCCCTGAGAGCTCTGGGGGCCCAGGTGCGGGAGGAGGACGGCGAGATCCTCTGCCGGGGCGAAAGGCTCCGGGGGGCGGAGATTTTTCTGCGCATACCCAGTGTGGGTGCTACGGAAAACGCGATACTGGCGGCCTGCGGGGCGGAGGGGGTGACTACCATCTCCAACGCGGCAAGGGAGCCGGAGATCGTGGAATTGCAGGAGTTCCTGCGGAAAATGGGGGCCTGCGTTCAGGGCGCGGGGACCGCCACCATTGTGGTGGAGGGGCGAAAAAGGCTCCACGGCTGCTCCCACAGGGTGCATCCGGACCGCATTGTGGCGGCCACCTATCTCTGCGCGGCGGCGGGGACGGGCGGGTGCATCTATCTGCGCCGGGCGGACTACCGGGAGCTGGCGGCGCCCCTGTGCGTGCTGCGGGAGAGCGGATGCGATATCTGCAGCGACGGCGGAGGGATCTGCCTGAAAAGCCGGGGACGGCTGCGGGCCGTTTCGCCGGTGCGGACATCGCCGTACCCGGGGTTTCCCACGGACGACCAGGCCCTTATGATGGCGGCACTGCTGCGCAGCCGGGGGGACACGGTGTTTGTGGAAAATCTGTTTTCCAACCGTTATCGCCACGTGGAGCAGATGCAGAAACTGGGCGCGCAGATACGGGTGCAGGAGGCGGCGGCCATCGTAACCGGAGTGAAAACCCTCCGGGGCGCGGCGGTGCAGGCTACGGATCTGCGGGGCGGCGCGGCACTGGTGGCGGCGGGCCTTCAGGCCGAGGGCGTGACACGGGTGGAGGAAATCCACCACATTGAGCGGGGCTACGCCGACATAGTAGCGGACTTAGCGGGCCTGGGCGCCTGCATACGAAAAGAAGATTTTTACGAAAGTTGAGGATTCCCATGGCCGGACGGAACAGGCGCAGACGCAGAAAAAGAAAGGGAAGCTTTTCCTTTTTATATAAGCTGCTGATGTTTTTTGTCATCTGCGGCGCCATTGTTGCCGCCCTGGCTGTGTTTTTCAAGGTGGACACCATCGAGGTCACCGGCAACAGCCGCTACACGGACAGCGAGATCGCCGAAAGCGGCAATATCCATGTGGGCGATAATCTATTCCTTATCAACAAATTCGGGGCGGCGGAGGAGATCACCCGGAAGCTGCCCTATATCTCCAGCGTGCGCATCAGCCGCAAGCTGCCAGACACCCTGTGCATACAGGTGGAGGAAAACGGCGCCCTCTGCGCCATAGAGCAGGACGGCCAGCAGTGGCTTATGAGCAGCAGCGGAAAGCTGGTGGAAAAGGCCGACGCAGCGGCGGAGGACGTAACGCGCATCACGGGGCTTGCGCTTTTGGACCCGGAGGTGGGCAAGGCCCTGCAGGTGGACGCCGACCACGAGAGCACCAAGGAGAGTCTGCTGGCGCTTCTGAGTGCGCTGAGCAGCCGGGACGCGCTGGGGCGCTGCCAGCAGATCAGCCTGGAGGACAGCACGGTCATCACCCTGCGGTTTGATGAGCGGTTTGACGTGATGGTGCTGCCGGATGCGGATTTCGGCTATAAGCTGGACTGCCTGCTGGCTGTGGTGGACACAAAATTGGAGCAGAACGAAAAGGGGACCATCGATCTTACCCGCAAGGAAGTGCGGTTCATCCCGGGATAAACTTTTCCGGGAAAATGCCGGGGAATACTTGACCGAAAAGGGAAAGTGAGATAGAATAGAATATGGTATAGCAGCAGCGAAACCATTCTATAAACGGATAATACCATCGATTGACAAGGGCAGGCACGGTTTTGACGGGCAGAAATGCGCCCATACTGCGTCATGCCCCTTGGAAATACGGGCAGTATTCCCTGCGGGTCTTTCCTTGCCTGGACGTATTTCTGCGCGACAAAACTGCTTTGCACCTGCCAGCGATGGATTTCCGAGCGATTTTTGGCTTTTGAGCCGCAGACGGGCTGGCGCCCGCTAAGGTGAGAAGGACAAAAAGCGCCGCAAAGGCGCGCTGGCAGGCGTGTTTGCCCTTGTTAATCGATGGTAAAACTGCCATCTCACACAATCTGCAGCAGGAGGAAAAGACATGGCATTTGCAATGGATACAGGAGTGGAAAATGTGGTCAATATCAAGGTCATCGGTGTTGGCGGCGGCGGAAACAATGTGGTAAACCGCATGGTCACCAGCGGCGTCAAGGGCGTTGACTTTGTGGCTGTGAATACAGATAAGCAGGCGCTGAATTCTTCTGCGGCAAGCTATAAGATCCAGATCGGTGAGAAGCTCACCGGCGGCAAGGGCGCAGGCTCCGACCCCGAGGTGGGCCGCAAGGCCGCCGAGGAGAGCCGCAACCAGCTCTCCAAGGCCCTGGAGAACACCGACATGGTGTTCGTTACCGCCGGTATGGGCGGCGGCACCGGCACGGGCGCTGCCCCTGTGGTGGCCGAGAGCGCCCGGGAGCAGGGCATCCTCACCGTGGGCGTTGTCACCAAGCCCTTCGGCTTTGAGGGCCGCCGCCGCATGACCCAGGCCGAGCAGGGCATTGAGGAGCTGCGGGGAAAGGTGGACTCCCTGGTCATCATCCCCAACGAGCGGCTGAAGTACGCCACCGACCAGAAGATCACCTTTGCCAACGCCTTTGAGATTGCGGACGATGTGCTGCGCCAGGCGGTGGTGAGCATTTCCGACCTGATCCGGGATACCGGATTCATCAACCTGGACTTTGCCGACGTCACCGCCGTGATGAAGGACGCGGGTCTTGCCCACATGGGCGTGGGCCGCGCCGCCGGCAAGGGCAAGGCCGAGGAGGCTGCCCGCATGGCCATTTCCAGCCCCCTGCTGGAGACCAGCATCCAGGGCGCCAAGGGCGTGCTCATTAATGTTACCGGGTCCATGGACATCGGCCTGGAGGAAGTGGAGCAGGCCGCCACCCTGGTGCAGGAGGCGGTGCATCCCGACGCGCTGACTATCTTCGGCGCCACCTTCGACGAGAATCTGGATGACGAGATCCGGGTCACCGTTATTGCCACCGGCTTTGCCGAGCCCGAGGAGGTGGCGCAGATCTCCACCCCCGTGGCCGCGAAGGCTGCCGAGAACAAGGCCGCTGCCCAGCCGGAGGTCCTCACCCAGGAGGAAGAGGAGGAGCTGAAGGAGGAGCAGAGCCACTTCGATGATATTCTGAAGATCTTCGAGCGGGGACAGAATTAAGCGCAGCAGCGAATATGTGGTAATATATGGAAAACAAGAAAACGACCGGCCTGGGGCCGGTCGTTTTTGGCGTGTGGGGTCTTTGAAGTTGCGGATTGCCACAGCCAGTGTGCGCACTGGCTTCGCAATGACAGGTTTTTGCAAGGGGTGCAGTACGGAATTGGTGGGCGGACAGGGCCGTCCGGGCCTACGGAGAGGGTGGAATGCTTGTGTAGGGCGGGCGACCGCAAGGGTCGCCCCTACGGAAAAAGGCTCCCCTTGAGTGGGGAGCCTTTGGGGGGGCGCGGATTGCCACAGCCAGTGTGCGCACTGGCTTCGCAATGACATGGTTTTACATGGGGGCGGTGCAAATTCGGCGGGCGGACAGGGTCGTCCGCCCCTACGGAGGGGTTACAGGGGGTGCGGAAAAAAGGGCGGGGTAGAACCCCGCCCCTACGGATATTTGGGAGAGTTTACGGTGGCGGTCAGCGGGTCTGGCCGTTGCCGCGGATGATGTATTTATAGGTGCTCAGCTCGTCCAGACCCATGGGGCCCCGGGCGTGGAGCTTTTGGGTGGAGATGCCCATTTCACAGCCCAGGCCGAACTCACCGCCGTCGGTGAAGCGGGTGGAGACATTGACATAAACGGCGGCGCTGTCGGTCTCATCCACGAAGCGCTGGGCGTTTTCAGAGTTTTCCGTGACGATGGCCTCGCTGTGGCCGGTGGAGTGCTGCAAAATGTGGGCGATGGCGGCATCTACGCTGTCCACCACAGCCACGGCCAGGATATAATCCAAAAATTCCGTGTCAAAATCCTGTTCGGAGGCGGGGGTACCGGGGATGATCCGGGCCGCCGCCGGGTCCAGGCGCAGCTCCACGGGGATCTGCCCCGCCGCCCGACGGTCATCCACCAGGGCTTTTTTCAGCATGGGCAGGAATTTTGCCGCCACGGCCCTATGGACCAGGCAGACCTCCTCGGCGTTACAGACGGAGGGACGGCTGGTTTTGGCGTTGATGATGATTTTTACGGCTTTTTCCAGGTTGGCAAATTCATCCACATAGACATGGCAGATGCCGGTGCCGGTCTCGATACAGGGGACGGTGGCGTTTTCCACGCAGGCGCGGATGAGGCCCGCGCCGCCTCGGGGGATCAGCAGGTCCACCAGGCCCTTGGCCTGCATGAGCTCACGGGCGCTGTCGTGGCTGGTGTCCTCCAAAATGTTGAGAATATCGGGGTTTCCGCCAGCGGCGGCAATGCCCTCCTTCAGAGCGGCGGTGATGGCCCGGGCGCTGCCGATGGCCTCCCGACCGCTGCGCAGGACGCAGACATTGCCGCTCTTAATGGCCAGGGCTGCGGCATCGGAGGTGACATTGGGGCGGCTCTCGTAGATGATGGCCACCAGGCCCAGAGGCACCTGCTTTTTATAGATGGTCATGCCGTTGGGGCGCTTCACCTCGCTGAGGATGCGGCCCGTGTGGTCCGGGAGAGCGGCCACGGCGCACAGGCCCTCGGCCATGGCGGCGATGCGGCCCTCGTCCAGGCGCAGGCGGTCCAGCATCACATCGGAAATTTTGCCCCGGGCGGCTTCCACATCCCGGGCATTGATGTGGAGAATATCGCTTGCGTGCTGCCGCAGGCTCTGGGCCATGGACAGGAGCAGGCAGCTCTTGTCCTCCGCCGTCAGGGTGTGCAGGTCCGTCCGGGCGGCGCGGGTGCGGCGGATGATTTCCATAGTCGTCATGGCGTTAGTCCTTCTTTCTTAAAAATCTGGTGCCCACGGCCTTACCCTGGGCGATGTCGTAGAGCAGCTCGGGCTTATCGCCGTTGGCAATGACCATCTCGCAGCCGGCCTCGGTGGCGATGACGGCGGCGTTGAGCTTGGTGACCATGCCGCCGGAGCCCAGGGCGGAGCCGGTGCCCCCGGCCAGAGCGAAGATGTGGTCATCCACATTTTCTACGGTGTGGATGATCTTTGCGCCGGGGTTTTGATGGGGGTCGCTGTCGTAGAGACCGTCGATGTCCGACAGCAGCACCAGCAGGTCCGAATTGGTGGCGGCGGCCACGATGGCCGAGAGGGTATCGTTTTCGCCGATGGTGTTCTCCACGCCGATCTCGTCCGTGGCCACGGCATCGTTTTCATTGATGACCGGCAGGGCGCCCAGCTCCAGCAGGCGGGTGAGGGTGTTGCGGACGTTGTGGCTGCGCTGGCCGTTTTTGATGTCCTCGCCGGTGAGCAGGAGCTGGGCCACGGTGTGATTGTATTCACCGAAGAGCTTGTCGTAGGTGTAGATCAGCTCGCACTGGCCCACGGCGGCAGCGGCCTGCTTGCCGGGCATATCCGCCGGCCGGCCGGGGAGATTCAGCTTGCCCACGCCCATGCCGATGGCCCCGGAGGAGACAAGAATGATCTCGTGACCGGCGTTTTTCAGATCGCTGAGCACCTTGCACAGCTTCTCGATGCGCTGGATGTTCAGCCGACCCGTGGCGTGGGTCAGGGTGGATGTGCCAACTTTTACGGTGATCCTCATGGCGTAAAACCTCTTTCCGGTGGGGTAAATATATGGGATATTATACGGTGTCTTTCTCCGAAAAGCAAGGACCCACCGGGGGCGGAACGGGGAGATATTTGGAAATTTTTGAGAAAAATCCAGATCTTGTACGATTATTTTACGGAATATATAAGATCCGCCGGGAACAGAAAAATGCGTCACATTCTCCTATAATTGCCGCTTATTTTTTCGCGCCGCCGAGACAAAGTAAACCTTGTCGTCGACGACAAGAAAAATGAAAAAGTGAGGGGTGGCTGCATGTATGAAGCGAGAGGCAAATCCCTTTGGAGCCGGGTGGCGGCCCTGTGTGCGGCGGCCATTTTGGCGCTTACAGCCTGCGTGGAGGGCGCTTACGCCCAGGAGAAAACCGTGATCCCCCTGGGCCAGGCAGTGGGCATCAAGCTCTTTGCCGACGGGGTGCTGGTGGTGGACGTATCGGACCTGGAGGGCGTCGGGAAGAGCCCGGCCCGGAAGTGCGGCATCAAGGAGGGCGACCTGCTGCTGACCTTTAATGAGCAAAAGATCGAATCCACGGAGCATTTGCAGGAGCTGCTCCGGGAAAACGGCGACAAGACGGCGCAGATGACCCTGCAGCGGGGCCAGGAGCTGAAAACCGTGGAGATAACCCCCGTGTGCGGCAGCGACGGGGCCGTGCGCCTGGGGGCGTGGATACGGGACAGCATGGCCGGTATCGGCACCATGACCTATTATGATCCCGAGAGCGGCGACTTCGGCGCCCTGGGCCACGGCATTACCGATGTGGACACGGCCCAGCTGATGAGCCTGGGCTCCGGCTCCATTATGGAGACCACCGTGAAGGCGGTGAAAAAGGGCGAAAAGGGCGAGCCGGGTGAGCTGAAGGGGGACTTTTCCGTGCAGCGGGATGTGGGCACGGTGACGGTGAACAGCGACGGCGGCATCTTCGGCACCGTGTCTGACAGCAGCTTTCCCGCCGGCGGGGAGGCGGTGCCTGTGGCCAGCGCCGGGGAGGTGGAGACCGGCGGCGCGGTGATCCGGTCCACGATCTCCGGCTCGGAGATACGGGAGTACCAGGTGGAGATCGTAAAGGTGTACCACGATGCGGACTCCACCCGGAACCTGCTGCTGCGCATCACTGACCCGGAGCTGCTGCAAACCACCGGCGGCATCGTACAGGGTATGAGCGGCAGTCCCATTCTGCAAAACGGCAAGCTGGTGGGCGCGGTGACCCACGTGATGATCAACGACCCTACCCAGGGCTACGGCATTTTTGCCGAGAACATGCTGTCCCGGGCGGGATAAGGAGGAAATGGCCATGCGATCGGTATTGATACGGGACACCACCCGTCGGGAGCGGGAGGAGATCGTCCGCCGGGGCCTGGCCGCCTGCGGCGGCAGCTGCGAGGGCTGCAGCGGCTGCGATAACTTAGGCGGCGGACGGGTGGAGACCTTCTACCAGCCGTATATCGACGGCGAGAAGGAGCTGGCGGAGCTGAATGCCGCGTACCGGCGGGGATTGGTTAGGTAAAAGAGAAGGAAAGCCCCGGCGCCGGCCATCAGGGCCGGCGCCGGGGTATAAGTTTGCCGAAAACGGTCCGTAATAATGCACATTGACAGACGGGGACGGCGGGAGTACAATGTACCGAGTCAAATGAAAGGAGCAGGCAGATATGATCGAAGGAGTAGAGAAAAAATTTAAAAAGGGTCAGGTGATCCTGAAGGAAAAGAGCTTTGAGCTGGCGATCTACGACGTGATGCTGGGCCGGGTGGGCGTGTATATAAATTACGGCACCCCGGCGGAGCGCCTGGTGGTGGAGATCGAGGCGGGAGATTTTCTCAATGTTATCAGCTTTCTGGAGACCCGGCCCCGGAACACCACGGCGGTGGCCCTGGAGCCTACGGTGGTCAAGATCATCAACCACGACAACTTCAGCACCTTCTTCCAGGAGAACCCGGCTAAGATCATGAGCCTGCTGGAACACATGTCGGCCCGGATGCGCGCGCTGCAGAAGGCCTATGTGGAGGCCTGCAAGGCCCTGGATAAGTACGCCGACACCGACAAGCTGAAGGCGGAGAACCACGAGTGGTACGCCGAGCACAGCCATACATATCAGTTCTGGGCGGATATGTTCTTCGGCGGCGACACACATCATAAATAAACGCGAAAAAGTGCCCTCGCCTGAGGGGCGGGAGCACTTTTTGCATGGGAGAATTGCGGGGGGCTTACAGGATCGACATGAACCACTCCACGGTCTTGGGGTCGTAGTGGGAGAAGAACAGGCTCTCTCCGCCGTCCAGGGCTTCGATGGCGGACATGTCCTCCGGCGTCAGGGTGAAGTCAAACAGGTCGAAGTTCTGCTGCATGCGATCCTTGTGGGTGGACTTGGGGATGATCACCACGCCGCTCTGGAGCAGGAAGCGCAGGGCTGTCTGGGCAGCGGTTTTGCCGTATTTTTTGCCGATCTCCGTCAGCACGGGATTGGTGAACATGTCCTTCCTGCCCTCGGCAAAGGGTCCCCAGGACTCGATCTGGCAGCCGTACTTTTGCAGATAGGACTTGGCCACCTTCTGCTGCTGGAACACGTGGGTCTCGATCTGGTTTACGGCGGGCTTGACCTGGGCGAAGTGCTGCAGGTCCAGGAAGCGGTCGGGACCGAAGTTGGACACGCCGATGGCCCGGAGCTTTCCCTGGCGGTACAGCTCCTCCATGGCCCGGTAGGTGCCGTAGTAGTCCCCGAAGGGCTGGTGGATCAGCAGCAGGTCCAGGTAGTCCGTGCGCAGCTTTTCCATGGACTCGGCAATGGAGGCCAGGGCCTTTTCGTAGCCGGCGTTGGTGATCCAGACCTTGGTGGTCAGGAAAAACTCCTCCCGGGGCAGCCCGCTGTCCGCCAGGGCCCGACCGACGCCCTCCTCGTTGTGGTAGGCCTGGGCGGTATCGATGCTGCGGTAGCCTACGTCGATGGCGTCCAGCACGCAGCGCTTGGTGTCCTCCGGCGGGGTCTGATATACGCCGTAGCCCAGCTGGGGCATTTTAATGCCGTTGTTCAAAGTGACATATTCCATTTTGCTACCTCCAAATAAATGAAATGTGTAGGATTCCTTATTTCCTACTTTACACCGCCCGCCTTGTGATGTACACTATTTATATTGCAATATGCTTTTCAGATCATGAAACGTAAAAAGGGGTGACTCGATGCTGGACCTATACGAGCTGCGCCAGCTAACGGCGTTTGCGGAGCTGGAAACGCTCAGCCGTGTGGCGGAGACATTTCATATTTCCACGCCGTCGGTCACCCGGGCTATGCAGCATCTGGAGGAGGAATTCGGGGCGGAGCTGTTTGTCCGGGGGAAAAACAAGATCCGGCTTAATGAGACGGGCCGGGTGGCTGCGGCCTGTGCCGAAAAGCTGCTGCAGGAGGCCGACCGGGCCGTGCAGCAGGTGCGGGATTTTGACCAGCGGCAGCGCACGGTGGTGGTGCGGTCTTGCGCGCCTGCGCCTCTGTGGGAGCTGCTGCCTAAGCTGAACGCCTGCCGGCCCGGCGGGATGGTCTCCTCGGCTATATGCCAGAATGAGGAGGTCCTTGCCGCCTGGCAGGGAGGAGCCTGCGACATCGCCATTCTGCCCTTTCCGGTGGAGGGGGCCAGGCCGGTCCTGCGGGAAAACCTCTTTGTCTGCGTGCCGCCGGAGCATGAGCTGGCCCGGCACGACGCGCTGACCTTTGCCGACATCAACGGCTTTAATTTCCTCCTGCGCACGGAGCTGGGCTTTTGGGACGCTCTGTGCCGGGAGAAAATGCCCGCCTCCAAATTTTTGGTGCAGGGGGATGCGTCCGTGTTTGACGAGCTGGTGCGCTCGTCGTCCCTGCCCTGCTTTGCCACGGACTACGGCCAGCTGCGGGGCGGCTATCCGGAGCGGGTGAACATTCCGCTGCAGGACGAGGAGGCCCATGTGACATTCTATCTGGCGGAGAGAGGGAAGGGCCTGTCCGGCGGAAAATAAAAAATGGCAGGCATTTTATGCCTGCCATTTTTAGGTATACCGGGGCTGCAGAGCCGGGGTATACGCTGCGCTTTATTCGATTTCCAGGCGCTTGGACTGCTTGGCCTCCTGGGCCATCTTGGGCAGCAGTAGCTCCAGAACGCCCTTGTCGTACTTGGCCTTGATGTTGGCGGTGTCGATGCCGGAAACATTGAAGGTGCGGCTATAGGCACCGTAGCTGCGCTCACAGCACAGGTACTTGCTGCGCTTGTCCTTGTTCTCGTGTTCGGAGTGACGCTCGGCGGAAATGGTCAGGGCGTCGTCGCACAGATCCAGGTGGATGTTCTCCTTTTCAAAGCCCGGCAGATCAGCGGTGATCTTGAAGTGGTCGCCTTCGTCGGTGACGTCGGTGCGGAAGGAGTCGGTGAAGGTCCGGCCGAAGTTGGCCCAGGGATCATCGAAGAAGCTCTTTTCGATTTTTTCCATCTCGCGGAAGGGATCGAAAACACTCAGTGCATGATTGCGATTCAACATGATAAAGACCTCCTATATAAACTGTTTGAATTTCTTTTTCTGTTCCCCTTGGAACAATTATGATTCTACGGCGGAGGTATGAACAAATCCTGCATTTTATATGAACAGAATATGAATTTTAGCACTCTTCACTTGCGAGTGCTAAAATCAAAAAGGGGAAGAATGCAGAAAACTGCGAGGGCGGCGACCCTCGCAGTTTTCCGGATTCATGGTTTGCTGTGACAGCCTTTGCAAGCGCCGCAGGCACCGCAGTTGCCACCGCAGGAGTGCTTCCCTTGCTTGTTTTGGCGAATCAAGTGGCGAATGATGAGAAAGATAACAGCAAGTAAGAGAAGGGAAATGACAATGGTTGAGAGATTGGAATATAGCCAAGTCAGCATGGGAAAAAACTCCTTTCCTTTAGAATTTATTCAGACAGCCACCACAAGCTCCTCCAGGCGCATGCCGGAGTGCAGATGGCGGCAGTAGTCTGCCGTGCAGAGCTTAAAGTCACGAAACATCTTTTGAGCCCGGGCCTCGTCGCCATACACCTTCCAGAGCCCGGCGCATTTGTAGCGCTCGGCGTTGTTGCGGATGAATCCATCCACATCCTCCGGCGGATAGCTGAGAAACAGGCCGATCTCATGGGGAAAGTCCGCCCCGCTGCGCAGCCGCTTTAACAGATTCGATACGCACGAAGCGCTTCCACCCTGGGGGTACCCGGCGTTTTGCAGGAGCTTTTGGGCCAGCTCATCGTCCAGATCCCGCTGCAGCTTCTGCGGACGGTACACATACAGCAGTGCTTTCCCGTCCCCCCAGCGCACCGGCAGCATGCACAGGCCCTTGGGCACCAGCATCTGGTTCAGCGCCCGGATATCGGACATGAGCTCCTTCTCGGACTCATAGCGGCAGGGAAACAGACTTCCGGTCTTGATGCCGGCCAAAGTGGGTGCGCACTGGCGCACCAGCATTTCTTCGGACATTCGGTTTCCTCCCTTCTGCCGTCAGGGTGTGCAGTTTTTGGGGACTCATACCAGGAGATATCTGGAGATTAGATGTCTCTAACTGCACTTAGTTTAATACATCTAACTCTGTTTGTCAACACCTTTTTTTCAAATTTTTAAAGAAAAATTTCAGGGCGTGAAAAGGCCCCGGAGCAGGCCGATTGGCTTGCTCCGGGGCTGCGATATAGATGCGGGATCAGCCGAAGAGGTAGCTGTACTTGTCGCGGATGGTGACGATCAGCTTCTCCAGGTCGGCGGGCAGGTCGTTGCCCTTGCTCAGGTCGTAGTCCTTGGGCTCGCCGAAGGTGCGCACGCGCACCATGTCGCCGCCCAGGAACAGCACGCCGGCGTTCTTGGAGTCCACCATGTCCTCCGCGGTCTGGAACAGGGTGAACTTGTCGTGGCAGGGCTCGGAGGCATAGGGGCAGAACTGGGTGCAGTTGCCGCACTCGTTGCACATCTTGTCCACATGGACGATCTGGTGGCTGCCGTCGGCCATGGCAATGGCCACATTGGCCCGGTTGGGGCAGGAATCCACGCAGTTTTCGCACACGGTGCTGCACTGCAGGCAGCGCTTGCCCTCACAGCAGGCGTCCTTGCTCATGAGCAGGGTGCCCTTCTTGGCGATGGCGTCGGCCTTGGTGATATAGGCCGCAGCGGGGATCTCATAGGTGTGAGCTGCGCCGATGACCTCCTCTGCAAACCGGGCGGCGTCGGCAATGCCCTCCACCACGGTGGCGGGGCCCCGGGTGGCATCACCGGCGGCATACACGCCCTCCACATTGGTCTTGAAGGCGGGGCGGCCCTTCTTGTCCAGCTGGATGCCGTTGGCGCTCATGAGAGCGTCGTCCACCTGCTCGCCCACAGCGGAGATGACCAGGTCGCAGGGCACGGTGAAGAACTCGCCGGTGCCCACGGGGCTGCGGCGGCCGGAGGCATCGGCCTCGCCCAGCTTCATCTGCTCGCACTTGAGCACGCCGTCTGCCTGGGCCACGGGGGCGGCCAGCTCGGCAAAGGCCACGCCGTCCTGAAGGGCCAGAGCCAGCTCATGCTCGTCGGCGGGCATATACTTCTTGGTGCGGCGATACACCAGGGTCACATTCTTTGCGCCGCTGCGCTTGGCAAGACGGGCTGCGTCCATGGCGGTGTTGCCGCCGCCTACCACCACCACATTGCCGCCTACGGCGATGTTTCCGGCCTTCACGCCCTTCATCCACTGAATGGCACCGGCCACATCACCGGGGATGTCCAGCTTGCCGGGCTTCCAGGCGCCTACGGCGAAGAGGATGTGGGTGTAGCCCAGCTTCTTCAGCTCCTCCACAGAGGGGGCCGGGGCGCCGCACTTGACCTCCACATCGTACTTCTGCATCAGGGCAATGTCCTTCTCAATGGTCTCGTTGGCGATGCGGAAGGAGGGGATCACATGCCGGGGCACGCCGCCGAGGCAAGCCTCGCGCTCGAAGATAGTGGTCTCGATACCGGCCCGACCCAGGAAATAGGCCGCGGCGATGCCGGTGGGGCCGCCGCCGATGATGGCGGCCTTCTTGCCGGAAACCTTAGCGGGCTTCCGGATGGAGGCCATGAGGGCCTCGTAGCCGTGGTAGGCCGCCACCAGCTTGGTGTTGCGGATCTGCACGGACTCCTCGTAGAAGTTGCGGGTACACTTATTCTGGCAGCGGTGCGCGCAGATGGTGCCCGTGAGGAAGGGCAGGGGATTCTTCTCGGTGATAAGCTTCAGGGCCGGACCGTACAGCTCCTTGCGGCACAGCTCCACATACTCGGGAATGTCCTGCTCGATGGGGCAGCCACCCTTACAGGGGGCGGTGAAGCAGTCGATCCAGGGCACATTCTTCTCGCTCTTGCGCTTGGGCAGGGGCTTAATGGGCTTGACATGGTGATAGTCCGTGTGAGAGGCGGCGGACATTTCGCAGATGGCCTCGGTGCAGGTGCCGTCAAAGGCCTTGTAGGGCATGGACTCCACCTTTTCCACCATCTGCAGCAGGCGGTTGTATCCGCCGGGCTTGAGGATGGTGGTGGCCACGGTGATGGGCCAGATACCGGCGGCAAAGAGCTTGTCGCAGTTGAAGTATTCCGCGCCGCCTGCAAAGGAAATGCGCATCTTGCCCTTGAACTGGCGGGAGATCCGGTGGCACATCTCAATGGTCAGGGGGAAGAGGGACCGGCCGGACATATACATCTCGTCGTTGGGCAGCTCGCCCCGGGTGGTGTCCACGGGGAAGGTGTTGGAGAGCTTCAGGCCGAATTCCAGGCCGCACTTGTCGGCCAGAGCCTGCAGGCGCTCAAACATAGGCACGGCGTCCGCCCACTGGAGGTCCTCCCGGAAGTGGTGGTCGTCAAAGACGATATAGTCATAGCCCATGCCGTCCAGAATGGTCCGGGCGGTCTCGTAGCCCAGGATGGTGGGGTTGCACTTGACGAAGGTGTGCAGGTGCTTTTCGGAGATGAGGTAGGAGGCAATGCGCTCGATCTCATCCGGGGGACAGCCGTGGAGGGTGGACACGGTGACGCTGCGGGAAACGCAGGGGGAGATGGCGTCAATGTAGTCGCTCTCCTGGGGGAACAGCTCCTTGAGCACTGCCTTGCACTCACCGAAAATGGCGGTCTTGGTGGCAGCCATCATGCCGTTGAGGTAGGTGTCCACCTTCTCGCCCTTGATGCCCTCCAGGTCATAGCCCACGGACATATTGAATACGAACCCGTTGGGATCGCCCAGGTCGTAGACCTTGGAAAGGACCTTCAGCGCGCACCAGGCCTTAATGTATTCGTCCATGGCCTGGGGCACGGTCAGCTCCGTGGACCACTCCTGGTTGTAGCCCTCATCGTTTGCCAGGATGCAGGGTCTGGGCACACAGGCGGCCAGGTCGGCGCCGTCCATCTTCTGCACGGTCTTCACCTCAAAGAAGCGGGCCCCGGCGAAGTAGGCGGCGATGATGTTCTGGGCCAGCTGGCTGTTGGGACCGGCGGCGGGCCCGAAGGGGGTCTCGATGCGCTCACCGAAAATGGGCAGGCTTTTGCCGCTGGCCTTGTAGGCCTTGTGCACGCCGAAAATTTCGCCGCTCATGGCGTACTCGGTGACCACCCAGTTCATAAGAGACTTAAAAGGAATGGGATACATTTTTTCAGACATAGGGATTCCTCCTATACTTGTTCAACATAATACTCGTCCTCCGTCCATCGGACGGGGTTTTCATCCATATACTGCCAAATGCGCAGATAGTCCGCCTCACACCGAATGATATGGTCGTAGTAGCCTCGCTGCCAGAGGGAAAAGCCGGCTTTTTTATTTGTGAGCCGTTTCCAGGCAGAGAGAAAAGCTGGCAATCGTGCGTTCGTAGGGGCCGGCGTCCTCGACGGCCCGCCCTCCCCGCAAATGGAAAGAATGAAATGCACATGGTTGGGCATAACGACATAATGATCGATGGTTATGTCATCATAAAAAGTGCCCATTTCCAGCAGGGCATCCCGGACCATCGCGCCATATTTCGATAGCCGTACATGCGGGGCGATGTGGGCATCGCCCCCTACGACAGCACCAAGACTGTGCCGCTTATCCTTTGTACATATGGTCACAAAATACCAACCACAGGCGTAATCGTGGTTAGGCAATCGCAGGCTCTTCCGCTTCGGCAGCTCCTCCAAGGGATCAATACACCCGGTGATTCAAATCTCCCCAAAGCTTCTTGGCGGCCTCCAGGATATGGGCGTTCTCGGCCTCCTCATCGATACCCACCAGCACGCGGTCCTGCATCAGCACCTTACCGTTTGCGATGGTGGTCTGGCACTGGCGGCCGGTCATGCCGAAGATCATGTGGCCGTCGATGTTCTCATCGGAGAAGGGGGTGAAGGGCTTGTAGTCCATGACAATGATGTCGGCGGCGGCGCCGGCCTTCAGCACGCCCAGGGTGGTGGGGAAGTACCGCTCACCGATCTTGGCGTTATTGCGGAAGAGCATATCCGTCACCTCGCACCAGCCCACGTTGGGCAGGCAGTTCTGGCTGCGCTGGGAGCACAGGGCCACCTTGATGGACTCCAGCA
>CAKTIW010000005.1:0-69539 GCA_934566025.1 uncultured Oscillospiraceae bacterium
CCGAGCTGTCCTGGTCCCGCATCAAGAACCCCGCTGAGGTGGTTTCCGTGGGCGACACGCTGGATGTGTATGTCATTTCCTTCGATCCTGAGAAGCACAAGATCTCTCTGGGCGTGAAGGACCGCTCCTGCAACCCCTGGGATAAGTTCATGGAGACCTATCACGTGGGCGATGTGGCCAATGTGCGCATCGTGAAGCTGATGACCTTCGGCGCTTTCGCTGAGGTGGTTCCCGGCGTGGATGGCCTGATCCACATCTCCCAGATCGCTGACCGCCGCATCGAGAAGCCCGGTGACGTTCTGTCCGAGGGCCAGATGGTGGACGCTAAGATCACCGCTATCGATGAGGAGAAGCAGAAGATCTCCCTGTCCATCCGCGCTCTGCTGGGCGACCATGAGGACGAGACTGAGACCGAGGAGTAATTTCCAAGTTCATTTTAAGATCCGGCACCTGTTTAGGTGCCGGATCTTTTACATATAACCGGTGTCACCCTGCTTTCCGGGCACATAAAATATGGCATGAGGAGGAATGGCACCATGGAATATGTGATCATCATAGCCCGGTCCGTTACCCAGGCGCAGCGCATGATGCGCTTGCTGGAGAACTGCGGGATCTGGGCCAAAATATTTCGCGCACCCGTTGGGCTCACGGAGTACGGATGCAGCTATGCGGTCAAAGTGCGCAGAGAAAAATTGTGGCAGGCGATGGATTGCCTGCACCGGGGCGGTCTGGCGCCCTTATCGGTCCATGAAAAAACGGAGGACGGCTACCGTGAGGTGAGGACATGATCTATCTGGACAGCGGGGCCACCACCCTGGAAAAGCCGCCGGAAGTAGCTCGGTCCATGGCTTGGGCCGCAGCCGCCATGTCTTCGCCGGGCCGGGGTAACTATCCGGCATCTCAAAGGGCTGAGCGGACGGCATTTGCCTGCAGGGAAGCGGCAGCGGCTCTGTTTCATGTGCCGTCCCCGGAGCAGGTGGTCTTTACCTTCAATGCTACCCATGGCCTGAACATTGCCATACGCACCTTAGTTCGTCCGGGCAGCCGTGTGGCGGTCAGCGGCTATGAGCACAATGCGGTGACCCGAGTGCTGCACAGCATCCCAGGGGTGGAGATCATGGTGGTAGACGCACCGCTGTTTCGGCCGGAGAAAACCCTGGAGGGCTTTCGGGAGGCCTTAAGCCGAGGCGTCAATGCGGTGGTGTGCAACCATGTGTCCAACGTGTTTGGCTGCGTGCAGCCGGTGGAGGAGATCGCGGCCCTGTGCCGCAGGACCGGCACGCCTTTGATCGTGGACGCATCCCAATCCGCCGGAATCCTGCCGGTGACGCTTTCAGATTGGGGCGCGGCCTTTGTGGCCATGCCGGGACATAAGGGCCTTTATGGTCCCCAGGGGACGGGGCTTCTTCTGTGCGGAGGAGAGGCGCAGCCGCTGCTCTTCGGCGGAACGGGGAGCGCGTCCAGAATACAGACCATGCCTCCGGACCTGCCGGACCGGCTGGAGGCCGGTACACACAATATGCCCGGCATCGCCGGACTGCTGGAGGGGCTGCGGTTTGTGCAGCGGGTCGGTACGGAGAGGATACTCCGCCATGAGCTGGCCCTGACGGGCCAGGCGGCCCAGGGGCTTTCGGCCTTGCCGGGAGTAGAGGTATTTGCCGATGGTGAAGATCGGGCTCAAACGGGCGTGCTGTCCTTCCGGGTTAGGGGAATGGACAGCGAGCAGATCGGAGAAGAGCTGGCCCAGCGTCAGATCGCCGTCCGGGCAGGACTGCACTGTGCGCCCCTGGCCCACCGTACCGCCGGCACATTTGAGACGGGGACGGTACGCCTGAGCCCATCGGTTTTTAACAGCCCCCGGCACATCGACATTTTCCTCCGGGAGCTATCCGGCATCATTCGGGAAAATTCCCGGCAATGATCCCGGGAATTTTCCGGTATAATAAAGAAATCCTTATAGTTTCTGTTGCTTTTTTCCTGGAATTCTTATATAATAAGTATTATCTATGACATTCTACCATGCAGGAAAGGAGCAGGCTGTGGATTCTATCATTTCTGTGCTGCAAAATATATGGCGATATCTGCTGCTGGTCCGCATTACGGATGTGCTGGATATTGCCATCATGTCCTTTGCCATCTACAAGCTGCTGAGCCTGGTGCGCAGCACCCGCGCAGAGAACATCCTCAAGGGGATCGTTATTTTCATTCTGGCGCTGTGGTTGTCCTCGCTGCTGAATTTGCAGGGCATCAATTATATTTTGAGCTACGTAGTGGAGTGGGGCGTTTTGGCCCTGATCATTCTGTTCCAGCCGGAGCTTCGCCGGGGCCTGGAGCAGCTGGGCAGCAAGAATATCCGTCTGGTGCGCCTGCTCAGCCCTGAGCAGCAGACGACGGAGCTGGAAAAGGCCATCGACCAGACGGTGGTGGCCTGCACGGAGATGTCCAAGACCCGCACGGGCGTGCTCATCGTGTTTGAGCGCAGCCTTGTGCTCAACGATATGCTTCGCAGCGGCACCATGCTGGATGCGGCTGTCTCCAGCGAGCTGCTGAAAAATATTTTCTTTGTAAAAGCACCTATGCACGACGGTGCCGTTATCATTCGCAACGGGCGCATCCTGGGCGCCGGATGTATGCTGCCGCTGTCTAAAAATGTGAATCTCAGCCGGGATTTAGGCATGCGGCACCGGGCCGGTATCGGTATGAGCGAAAACTCCGACGCGGTGGTTGTGATCGTTTCCGAGGAGACCGGCTCTATCTCCGTAGCCATCGGCGGCATGCTCAAGCGGCACCTGATGCCGGAGACTCTGGAAAAGCTGCTGAAAAATGAGCTGATGCCGGCTCCGGAGCCGGAAGCCTCCGACCGAAAGGACGGCTGGCTTTTGCAGAGGCTTCGCCAGCGGAAGGGAGGCGATGAGGATGAGTAAGAGACGCAAAGCGCTGCGCATTGCGGCATCCATTGTGGCCGCCATTGCCATTTGGCTCTATGTGGACACCATGCGCATGCCCAGTGTCCCCATGAAGGTAAAGGACATCCCCGTTGAGTTTTCCGGGGAGAGCACCACTCTGGCGGACAAGGGACTGATGATCCTATCCGGCTATGATACGACCATTGATCTTACGCTGAAAGGTCCGCGCCGCCAGCTCTATCAGCTGGACAAGGACGACATCCGCATCGTTGTGGACACCAGTACCATTACCGAGGTAGGCTCCCAGAGCCTGTCGTACCAGGTCGTCTATCCCGATGGGATCTCCAGAAATTCCATATCCGTAGATTGGGCCAGCGCATACCGGGTCACGGTAACGGTAGGGGAGCTGTATTCCACGAATGTTCCGGTCCGGTGCGAGGTCACGGGCACACCGAAAAAGGACTTTTACGCGGAGGATCCCATTCTGGACACCCAGGAGATTCTTCTCTATGGCCAGCGGGACGATCTGGTGAACGTCAGCTACGCAAAGATCTCTGTGGATATATCCGGAAGCGATAAGTCCTATGAAAATGCCCTGAGCTTCCAGCTGTATGACTATAACGATATCGAGATCAATAACGCGGCCATCCGCCCGGCGGTAAAGCTGGTGCAGGTTCGAGTACCCATCAAGACCACCAAGGAGGTGCCTCTGGAGCTGGTCGTCCGTGAGTCGGCGGGCTCTACGCTGGATCAGGTCAGCTACAATATTTCCCCCCGGTCCGTTACCCTGGCAGGGGAGAAGGATGTGCTGGACGCCATCACCTCCATTGCGCTGGACACCGTGTATCTGCAGGATATTTCCCAGTCTCAGACGCTGTATTACGATATTCTGGCTCCGGAGAATACGGAGATCGTCAGCGATACGACCAGCGCCATCGTCACCTTCACCGTGGACGGCGTAACGGAAAAGACCGTCACGGTGACCAATTTCCAGACAGAGCGCGTGGCCGAGGGCTTTACGGGAAGCTGCACCACGGCCAGCATCCAGGTGACCATTCGGGGCCTGGCCAGTGAGATCCAGTCCATCACCGGCGACAATATCATTGCCGTAATCGACTTCTCTAACCTGACTGCTGCCGGTGAATATACGCTGCCGGTGAATATCGTGGTCAGCGGCTATGAAAATGTAAGTGCCAAGGGGACCTATCAGGTGAATGTAAAGCTGGAACATTCCTCCCAGTGACCCAGGCGAAAGGAATATGCTATGACTCAGATTGCAACTGTGGAAAAGAATTTAGAGCCGGGCTTTGTGGAGATATCCGTACCCCGCAAATCTGCCTGCGGACACGACTGCGAGGAGTGCGCCGGCTGCGGCATGACCGGAGCGGCTATCCGCGCCCGGGCCAGCGACCCGGTGGGCGTGCACCCGGGAGATAAGGTGGTGGTCCAGAGCGAGACCAAAAAGCTTTTGGGTGTTGTGGCGCTGGTATATGTGCTGCCTGTGATCGCATTTTTATTGGGATATTTTCTGTCGGAGGGACTGGCGGAATCGACCCGGTATATCATCGCCATTGCCGCTGCCGCTGCGGCGTTTATCCCCAGTATTTTCTATGACCGCTATGCAAAGCGCCACGAAATATTGACCTACACCGTTGTGCGCCTGTTCTGATGTTTGGATATGTGCACATCTCCCCGGATAAGCTGACCAGGGAGGAGATGGAGCGGTACCGGGCCTGCTATTGCGGCCTGTGCCGCACGCTGGGACGCCGCTACGGTTTGGCCGCCCGCATGATCCTGAACTATGACCTGGTGTTTTTCGGCATACTGCTGTCCACGGGGGAAGTGCCCCGGTGCGCGGCGAAACGCTGCCCGGTCCATCCGGTGCATCCCCGCTGCTTCTGCCAGGAGACGGCGGCTCTGGATGCGGCGGCGGATGTAAGTGTGCTGCTGACTTGGTGGCAGCTGCGCGACGGCGTGGCGGATCATGGCTTTTTCCGGGGACTGAAATATAGAGTGTCTGCCCTGTTTCTGCGCCCGGCCTACCGAAAGGCCAGCCGTCTCCGCCCGGAACTGGACAAGCAGATCCGCCAGAGGCTTGCATCTCTGGCTAAGCTGGAACAGGAGCTCTGTCCGATTCCCGATCAGGCGGCCGATGCCTTTGCACTGCTGCTGATGGATCTGGCGCAGCTGGAACAGGACGGTCTCAAGCGGCGTGTTCTGGAGCAGATCCTGTACCATCTGGGCCGGTGGATCTACCTGGTGGATGCCCTGGACGATTTGAAGGCGGACAGCAGATCCGGAAATTATAATCCGCTCCTGCTGCGCTATAAGACCGACGGCGGCCGCCTCTGTCCCCAGGACCGGCAGCAAATGGCACAAAGCTTGGATGCCTCTGTCCGCACCATGGCAGCCGCCTTTGAACTGGCGGATTTCGGCTGCTGGCGGAGCATTATCGAAAGCGTATTATACGAAGGACTCTACGCGGTGGGAACGGCCGTTCTCGACGGGATCTACCGCAAACCCACACGAAAGACAGACAACGCCAAAGGAAAGGCAGGACCCGATCATGCGTGACCCCTATGAGGTACTGGGCGTGCCCAGCACCGCCACCGATGAGGAAGTAAAAAAGGCCTATCGAAATCTGGCTCGGAAATATCATCCGGATAACTATCACGATTCTCCCCTGGCCGATGTGGCCCAGGAGAAAATGAAGGAGATCAACGAGGCATACGAAGAAGTGCAGACCATGCGCAAAAACGGCGGCAACCGCAGCGGCGCTTATAGCGGCCCCTACAGAAACCCGTACGGCAGTTCGTATGGCGGCGCATACGGTGGTGCCTACGGCGGCGATCCGGCCTTTGCCCGGGTGCGTATGGCCATCACCGGAGGGAATCTGAACTTGGCGGAGGAGCTGCTCAATGCCATGAGCGACCATAATGCCGAGTGGAACTTTTTGAAGGGTACCATTTGTTATCGAAAAGGCTGGATGGACGAGGCCAAACGCTATTATGAGACGGCGGTACAGATGGATCCCAATAACCCGGAGTACCGTCACGCGCTGGACGTGATGGAGGGCCGCAGGAGCACCTATCGCCCCCAGGGCTACGGAAACAGAACAACAGGCACCATCGACAGCGATACCTGCACCAAGATCTGCGGTGCCTTGCTATGTGTAAACTGCCTATTTGGCGGCAGCCGATTCATTTACTGCTGCTGAGAAGATAGAGGAGGAATAGAAAATGGTCAGAAGTATGACCGGCTATGGCCGCGCCCGTCAGGAGCGCAATGGCCGGAATATCACGGTGGAAGTGCGCTCGGTAAACAATCGCTATCTGGACTGCACCGTGAAAATGCCCCGCGCCTATATTTTCGCTGAGGACGCCATGAAGGCGTTGGTGCAAAAGTCCATTTCCCGGGGAAAGGTGGATGTGTTCGTAACGGTGGACGCCGTTTCCGCGGATCAGACCGTTGTTCAGGTCAATGAGCCCCTGGCCCGCAGCTATTACAGCGCCCTTTCCCGGCTGCAGGAGATGTTTTTCCTGGAGGATGAGTTGACTTCCGTGACCCTGGCCAAGTTTCCCGATGTGCTGACGGTGACCAAGGCCGAGGAGGACCTGGAGATGATCTCCGCCGATATCTGCGCTGTGCTGGAGGAGGCCCTTGCCGCTCACAGAGCCATGCGCAGCGTAGAGGGGGAGAAGCTTTACCAGGATATTGCCGGCCGGGCCGATACCATCGAGACTGTGGTGGCAAAAGTGGAGGAGCGCTCGCCCCAGACCGTTGCCGAGTACCGTGCGCGCCTGGAAAGCAAGATGCGCGAGGTGCTGCAATCCACCACCATCGACGAGGGCCGCATCCTTACGGAGGCTGCCATCTTTGCCGATAAGATCGCCGTGGATGAGGAGACCGTCCGCCTGCGCAGTCACCTTTCACAGCTGCGCACCATGCTCGCGGGAGACGAGCCCGTAGGCCGTAAGCTGGACTTCCTCATTCAGGAGGTAAACCGGGAGTGCAATACCATCGGCTCTAAGTGCAACGACCTTACTATCGCCCGTGATGTGGTGAACATGAAGGCGGAGGTGGAGAAGATCCGCGAGCAGGTGCAGAACATCGAGTGAGGCGCATATCATGGATCTGATCAATATCGGTTTTGGAAATCTGATCTCGGCCCAGCGGCTCATTGCCATCGTCAGCCCCGACTCTGCGCCGGTGAAGCGGCTCATTCAGGAGTCCCGGGACACAGGCATGCTTATCGACGCCACCTACGGGCGGAAAACCGCGGCTGTGCTCATTATGGACAGCGATCATGTGGTGCTCTCCGCTCTATCTACAGAGAAAATGGCGCCCCGATTGGGTATAAAGGTAGAAGACTTTACACAGGAGGAATTGCTTTGACTAAGGGAAAGACTTTCATCATTTCCGGCCCCTCCGGCGTGGGTAAGAGCACGGTGCTCAACGCCCTGCTGCAGGAGTATCCGGACCTGTATTTTTCCGTTTCCGCCACCACCCGTTCTCCGCGGGAGGGAGAGCTGGATGGCGTGCATTATCATTTTACTGCCCCGGAGGTTTTCCATAAAATGATCGAGGAAGAGGCATTTTTGGAGTACGCCGAGTATGTGGGCAATTTTTATGGGACCCCCAAGAAGTACGTGGACGCCGCCATGGAGGAGGGCCGGGATGTAATCCTGGACATCGAGATCCAGGGTGCCCAGCAGGTGTGTGCCAAACGCCCGGAAACGGTGCGGATCTTCATCGCCCCGCCCTCCTGGGCTGAGCTGGAGCGCCGCCTGACCGCCCGGGGCACCGACGATATGGACAAGGTCCAGAAGCGGCTGCTGCGGGCCAAGGTAGAGCTGAAGATGGCCGACTGCTACGATTACTTCGTTATCAATGACTCCGTAGAAAACGCCGTTGAGCAGCTGAAGGCGATCCTTTGCGCCGAGCACTGCAAGTCCCCGGACCGTATCGCAAAGCTGCTGGTGGAGTAAGGCAAATTTCAGTTTTGTAAGAAAAGCCCGCCACTGCTGCCGCTTCAGGCGGCGGAAAGCTGCGCTTTTTCAGGAAAAGCTCTTAGCTTTTTTCAACAGTATTTTTAGCCGAAAGGCAGATAGGAAGTAGATTATTATGATGCTGTATCCCGCAATGACAAAGCTCACTGAGTACATTCCCAACCGCTACATGATGGTCAATGTTGTGGCCCGCCGTGCCCGGCAGATCGCGCAGGAGGCGGAGGCCGAAGGCGTTGCCCTGGAGGATAAGCCCGTGACCATGGCCATCAATGAGGTGGCAGAGGGCCTGTTTAACGCCAATACCATCGATACCGTCATCGATACCGACAATAACTGATCACCCGGCAGGAGGCACCCATGGCACAGGTCGCAAAAATCGCTATAGAGAACGCTGTCTATGCCATCGATAAGCCCTATGATTATCTGGTGCCGGAGGGTATGGAGGTAAGCCCCGGGATGCGGGTCACCGTGCCTTTCGGCCGGGGAAACCGCCGCTCCGAGGGCATGGTTTTGGCCGTGCAGGCCGGCCGGGCGGACCGCCCATTGAAGGCGGTGGAGTCCGTGCTGGATGACGAGCCCCAGCTTTCCGACGATCAGATCCGCCTGGCTCTGTGGATGTGCCGCCGGTACTTCTGCACATTTTACGATGCCATACACGCCATTTTACCCATCGGCCTGTGGTACCAGCACCGGGAGCTGTGGAAGCTGAGTCGGGAGCCGGAGGGTGAGACCTTGTCGGATAAAGAGCGGATGCTGGTGGACATTTTGCGCCAGGGAGAGCGGGAGTACGCTAAGCTCCTGGCCGTGCAGCCTAAGGCCAAATCGCTCCTGCAGAGGCTGGAGCGGCAGGGCATTGTTTCCTGCCGCCGGGCCACCAACCGGCTGGTTTCGGATAAAACGGATCTGCGCGTAGCCTTTGCGATCCCTCCGGAAGAAGCGGAGACCCTGTGGAACGAAAAAAAGCGCCGGGCTCCCCGCCAGGGGGCCGCACTGGAGTTTTTGCTGCAAAACGGGGAGACCTCCCTCCATGACCTCATCTATTACACCGGTGTGACCCGAAAATGGGTGACGCAGATGGCCCAGCAGGGCGTTTTTGCCCTGCGTGAGCAGGAAATTTTCCGGGTGCAGCTGCGCCCGGCAGATGAGAATGTTCCGCCCATCCGGCTCAATGAGGAGCAGCAGGCGGCCTGTGAGGACATTCTTCGGCAGATCCACAGCGGTGAGCCCGGGGTAACGCTCCTGCAGGGGGTAACCGGCAGCGGCAAGACAGAGGTGTATATCACTCTGGCCCAAAAGCTGCTGCAGGAGGGAAAAAACGCCATGATCTTAGTACCGGAGATCGCGCTTACGCCCCAGATGATGCAGCGCTTCTCCGCCTATTTCGGTGAGGATGTGGCGCTTCTGCACAGCGGGCTGGGCATTTCCCAGCGCTATGACCAGTATAAGCGCATACGCCAGGGCCTTGTAAAAATCGTTTTGGGCACCCGCTCGGCGGTGTTTGCCCCATTACCCCATCTGGGTATGATCGTGCTGGATGAGGAGCAGGAGGGGTCTTACGAATCGGAAAAACCGCCCTGCTATCATGCCCGGGATATTGCCAAGTACCGCTGCGCCAGGGAGGGCGCCCGGCTGGTGCTTGGCTCCGCCACGCCTACGGTGGAAACGGCCTATCACGCAAAAAACGGCGACTATCAGCTCACCCTGCTTCGCAGGCGCTATAATCGCGGCGCACTGCCCGATGTCACCGTTGTGGACATGCGCCAGGAGCTGCGGCAGGGGAATTATACGGCCATCAGCCGCCCTCTGTATGAGGAGATCAGGAAAAATCTGGACCTGGGACAGCAGACCATTCTGTTTTTGAATCGGCGCGGCAACAGCCGCCAGCTGATCTGTCCCGGGTGCGGCTATGTGCCCCAGTGTCCCCGGTGCAGCGTGTCACTGACCTATCATTCCGCGAATCGTCGGATGATGTGCCACTACTGCGGCTATTCCCAGCCGGTCCCAGCGGATTGCCCTCAGTGCGGGGAGTCCTTCCGGGCTATCGGTTTCGGCACCCAGAAGGTAGAGCTGGAGCTGCAGGAGCTGTTTCCCGGCGTGCCTATTCTTCGGATGGACGCGGACTCTGTGGGCGCGCAGCATGAGCTGCTGTTCCATAAATTTGAAACGGAAAAAATTCCCATCCTTTTGGGCACGCAAATGGTGGCCAAAGGTTTGGATTTTGATAATGTGACGCTGGTAGGCGTTCTGGCGGCGGATCAGTCCCTGTATGTGGATCATTACCGGGCCGCCGAGCGCACCTTTGTTTTGCTGACTCAGGTGGTGGGTCGGGCCGGACGGGGGGATAAGCCCGGCCGGGCCATCATTCAGACCTATACGCCGGAAAATGAGATCCTGGTAGACGCCGCTCGTCAGGATTACGACAGCTTTTACAGCCGCGAGATCCAGCTGCGCCGTCTTCGCCGGGATCCGCCCTTTGCGGATGAGATCGTCATCACCGTTACCGGACCCGATGAAGAATTTGTTCGCTGGAGCTGTGTGCAGCTGCGCGACAGCATCCGTGCCGCCGCTGCGCAGCCGCCCTACTGTGATAAGATAGAGTCGGTCCTGGGGCCTGCCCCGGCGGCCGTTGTGAAGCTGAATGAGCGGTATCGCTACCGCATTACCCTCCGGGGCCGCTGTACGGGACCGGTGCGGGAACTGCTTTCAGCGTACATGCGCGCCTTTGCGCAAAAAAGTGAAAATAAAAGCATGCACATTTTTACGGAGTGTAACCGTATGAACTAAAGGGATTTGGAGGAATGATACCATGGCACTGAGAAAGATCGTTTTGCAGGGAGACGAATGTCTCACCAAGGTCTGCCGCCCTGTAACGAATTTTGACGACCGCCTGCATACACTGCTGGATGATATGATCGATACGCTCCTGGACTCCGGCGGCGTAGGCCTGGCCGCGCCCCAAGTGGGTATTCTGCGCCGGGTGTGCGTGGTGCAGAATGAAAATGACGAGATCATCGAGCTCATTAACCCCGAGATCATCTACACGGAAGGGGAGCAGACGGGTCTGGAGGGCTGCCTGAGTGTGCCGGGAAAGTACGGCGTAGTCACCCGGCCTGAGGTGGTACGTGTTCGTGCCCAGGACCGGGACGGCAGCTTTTTCGAGGTAGAGGACACCGACCTGACGGCCCGGTGCTTCTGCCATGAGATCGAGCATCTGGACGGACATCTGTTTGTGGAGCACACGGATCATCTGCTGACGGAGGAGGAACTGCAGGAATATATCCGTCAGCAGGAGGAGGACGAGGCTTAATGCGAATTTTATTTATGGGTACGCCGGAGTTTGCCGTGGAGCAGCTGAAGCGACTGGTTGAGGACGGCCACGACATCTGCGGCGTGTTTACCCAGCCGGATAAGCCTAAGAACCGGGGCATGAAAATGGCCTTTTCGCCTGTAAAGGAGTATGCCTTGTCACAGGGCTTGGCTGTTTATCAACCTACGAAAATGCGCGACGAAACGGCCCTGGCCCAGGTGCAGGAGCTAAAGCCGGAGCTGATCGTGGTGGCAGCCTACGGCCGCATCCTGCCGGAGGATATTTTGGCAGTTCCGCCCAAGGGGTGCATCAATGTGCACTCTTCCATTCTTCCTAAATACCGCGGCGCTGCGCCCATCAACTGGGCCATTTTGGACGGGCTGAAGGAAACCGGCGTGACCATTATGTATATGGCCAAAGAGTTGGATGCCGGGGATATTATATGCATTAAGAAGACCGAGATCCTGCCGGAGGAGAACGCCCAGGAGCTGACCCATCGTCTGGCTCTTTTGGGGGCGGATGCCCTGGCGGAGGCTGTGGAGCAGATCGGCTGCGGCACTGCCGCCCGTACCCCCCAGGATCACAGCGCCTTCACCTATGCACCCATGCTCAGCAAGGAGCTTTCACCCATGGACTGGAGTAAGCCTGCCCAGGCGCTTCATGACCAGGTCCGGGGCCTCATCCCCTGGCCCTGCGCCAGCATGGATCTGGCCGGTAAAAAGGTCAAGGTGTTTAAAACAAAGCTGGGCGATAAGACAAACGCCCGGCCCGGGGCTGTCCTCACCGCCGGAAAGCAGGGCCTGGAGATGGCCTGCGGCGACGGACAAAGCCTGTGGATCCTGGAACTGCAGGCCGAGGGCGGCAAGCGTATGATGGCGGCGGATTATCTCCGGGGCCACCCGGTGGAAGTGGAAAAATGAGTGAGAACAGAAAGTACACCGCCCGGGACACTGCCCTGGAGGTGCTGATGCAGATAGAGCGGGCCAATGCCTGGTCCGATGGCAGCCTCAAGCGCACCATCGCCAAAAACGGGCTGGAGGGCCGGGAGGCGGCTCTGGCCACAAGGCTGGCCTATGGCGTGGTGCAGAACCGCACCCTCCTGGACTTCTATATCACCTGCTACTGCGTGCAGAAAGCTCATAAGCTGGAGCCGGTCATCCGCAATATCCTGCGCATCGGCGGCTACCAGATCCTGTTTATGGACAAGATCCCCCATCGGGCCGCCGTAAATGAGGCGGTGGAGATGTGCCGGCGAAACGGCCGTCCCAGGGCTGCAGGCATGGTCAACGCCGTGCTGCGGAAATTTGTCGCCAACTGGATGAATATGCCGCCCATTCCCCAGGGGAGCACAGCGGAATATCTTTCTATTCGATACAGTCACCCCCGCTGGCTGGTGGAGCGGCTTTTAGAGCTGCTGCCTCCGGAGGAGGCGGAACAGTTTTTGCAGGGTGACAACGACCCTGTGCCCACCACTATTCAGGCCAATCTGCTGAAAACCGATGACGAGTCCCTTGCGCAGGAACTGCGCCAGGCGGGGATAGAGGTGGAGCGCCACGGATGGCTTCCCCACTGTTTCCTGGTGCGCGGCACCGGAAGCCTGGAGCGTCTACCCGCCTTCACAGAGGGCCGCTTCATGGTGCAGGATGCCGCCGCCCATCTGGTGACGGTGGTAGCCCAGCCCCAAAAGGGAGACCGGGTGCAGGACGTGTGTGCCGCCCCCGGCGGTAAATCCTTTGCCGCCGCCATCGCCATGGAGGGAGAGGGGCAGATTCTCTCCTGCGACATCCATCCCCACAAGCTGAAGCTCATCGACGCTGGGGCGGAGCGGCTGGGCATTTCCTGCCTGCGCACCATGCTGGCCGACGCCCGGGAGCACCATGTGGCCTGGGACCGGGCGGCGGATGTGGTCATTGCCGATGTGCCCTGCTCGGGCCTGGGCATCATCCGCAAAAAGCCGGATATTCGCTATAAAGATCCCAAGGAGCTTGGGCAGCTGCCGGCCATTCAGCGGGAGATCCTGGAGAATGTGAGCCAGTATGTGCGCCCCGGCGGCGTGCTGGTGTATTCCACCTGCACCGTTCTCCCGGAGGAGAATGAGCAGGTGACGGATGCATTTTTGCAGGCGCACCCGGAGTTTGAGCGGACGGAATTTACCCTGCCGCTGCCCATCGGCCGCTGCAGCGGCCAGCTGACTCTTTGGCCCCAGCGCCACGGGACAGACGGTTTTTACATCTGCCGCATGCGCAGAAAAGACTGATTTTGCGAGAGGAGGGACCCACTCTCTTGATCGATATAAAATCCATGACCCTGGCGGAAATGGGAGATTACTTCCGCCAGCTGGGAGAGCCGGCTTTCCGGGCCAAGCAGGTGTTCACCTGGCTGCACCGGGGCGTAAAGAGCTTTGATGAAATGAGCAATCTCTCCAAGCCCCTGCGGCAAAAGCTGGCCGAAAGCTGCCATATTACCGTGCCTCGAGTGGCCAGGAAGCAGGAATCCCGGCTGGACGGCACGATTAAATATCTCTGGGAGCTGGAGGACGGCAACTGCATCGAAACCGTCCTCATGCAGTATCACCACGGCAACACCGTGTGCATTTCCTCCCAGGTGGGCTGCCGCATGGGCTGCGCCTTCTGCGCCTCCACCATTGCAGGCCGGGTCCGGGACCTGACACCCTCGGAGCTGCTGGATCAGGTGCTGTTTACCCAGCTGGATTCCGGCCGGGAAATTTCCAATATTGTCCTTATGGGCATCGGTGAGCCTCTGGATAATCGGGACAATGTCCTTAAATTTCTGGAGCTTGTAAACCATCCGGACGGGCTGAACATCGGCATGCGGCATATCAGTCTGTCTACCTGCGGCATTGTGCCGGGGATCGATTATCTGGCGCAGCAGCATTTGCAGCTGACCCTTTCGGTGTCTCTCCATGCGCCGGACAGCGAGACCCGCTCGCGCATCATGCCCGTAAACCGGAAATACGATGTGGAGGAGCTGTTCGCTGCCTGCCACCGGTATTTTCAGACCACGGGCCGCCGTATATCCTTTGAGTATGCCATGATCGACGGGGTGAACGATCACGATTGGCAGGCAGACCTTATTGCAAAAAAGCTCGCGGGTATGCCGGGTCATGTGAATCTGATCCCCCTGAATGATGTGGTGGAAAGCCCCTTTAAGCCCAGCCGCCGGGTAGCGGCATTTCAAAAGCGATTAGAGTCCCACGGCATCACCGCCACAGTGCGGCGCAGCCTGGGAGGAGATATAGATGCATCCTGCGGCCAGCTGCGCCGCAAGGCTATGGAGGAAAAGGAGGGAAAATTCGGGATATGAGGATCTGGAGCATATCAGACATTGGCCTTGTCCGTCATGAGAACCAGGACGCCTGCGGGACCATGCTGATAGAGGACTACACCGCCGCCGTGGTGTGTGACGGTATGGGCGGCACTGCGGGAGGCTCTGTTGCCAGCAAGCTGGCTGTGGAGACCTACCGTCAGGCCCTGGAGGGAAACCTCCGCCGCCACATGACGGCCCAGCAGCTCAGGGAGGTGTCCGGCTATGCCATTGCCGCCGCCAATCGGGCCATACGTCTGCGGGCAAAGGAGGAGCCGTCCATTCACAGCATGGGCACAACGCTGGTGGCGGCCATCATTTCCGGCGAAAATGTGCTCATCAGCAACGTGGGCGACAGCCGCGCCTATCTTCTCAGCGACAGCGGCATCCGCCAGATCTCCAAGGATCACTCCCTTGTGGGATCTATGGTAGAGCAGGGAAATATGACCGAGCAGGAGGCCCGGCAGCATCCCAACCGAAATCTTATTACCAGGGCCCTGGGACCGGAGGAAAATGTTCAAGACGATGAGTTTTCGTGTAAATGGAAGCAGGGAGACTATCTTCTGCTGTGCACGGACGGCCTGGTGAATACCGTCAGCGATCAGGAACTGCTTTTTGAGATCGTTCACACGGAGGACCCGGAGCATTGTCTGAAACGATTGATGGATATATCTGTTAGCCGCGGCGCGCCGGATAATGTAACGGCGATCCTGATACAGAACATTTAAAGGAGATTTGGAATATGGATAAATACCTGGGTAAAATGCTGGATGACCGCTATGAGATCATCGAGCTCATCGGCTCCGGCGGCATGGCCAATGTGTATAAGGCAAAATGCCACCGGCTCAACCGTATGGTCGCCATAAAGATCCTCAAGCCCGACATGGCGGAAAACGAGGAGATCCGCCGCCGCTTCCGGGATGAGAGCCGTGCGGTGGCGCAGCTCTCCCACGCCAATATCGTGTCCGTGTATGATGTTTCCACCAGCGGCGACACGGAGTACATCGTTATGGAGCTCATCGACGGCATCACCCTCAAGCAGTACATGGAGCGCCGGGGTCAGATGGATTGGCGGGAGTCCCTGCACTTCATCATGCAGATCATGCGCGCCCTGGAGCATGCCCATAGCCGAGGCATCATCCACCGGGATATTAAGCCCCAGAATATCATGGTCCTGCGGGACGGCAGTGTAAAGGTGGCCGATTTCGGTATCGCCTGCCTGCAGAATACCGCTCAGACCCTGACGCAGGATGCCCTGGGCTCCGTGCATTACATTTCTCCCGAGCAGGCCCGGGGCGAGCATATCGACGCCCGGTCCGATATCTACTCTGCCGGCGTCGTGCTCTATGAGATGCTCACGGGCCGCCTGCCCTTTGAGGGTGACAGCGCCGTGTCGGTGGCCATCCAGCATTTGAGCTCGGTACCCCTGGCGCCCAGCGAGATCCGGGAGGATGTACCCAAGGGCCTGGAGCTGATCTGCATGAAGGCCATGTGCGCCGATATCAATAAGCGCTATGCCTCGGCCTCGGCTATGCTGGAGGATCTGGAGAGCTTCCGCAAAAACCCCGACCTGGATATGGAGTACATCCGGGAGGAGCTGGAGGAGAAGGAGGACACGGAGCCTACCCGCTACATCAGCAAGAAGGAGATCAGCGAGGCTGTCCGAAACAAGAAAGAGAAAGACGAGCAGGCAGCCGAGAAGCAGGAGAAGGCCGGTATTGCCGGCACTAAGGAAGAGAAAAAGCGCATGGCTATTATCATCGGCGCCTTCGCCGGTGCGCTGCTGCTGATCTTTCTGATCTTCACGCTGATTTTTGGCGGCTTTGGCGGCGGCGGTGACAGCAGCGGCCATAAGGTCCCCAATATCCTGGGCAAGACCGTTGAGCAGGCCGAGCAAATGGACGGCATAAAGGGTATCTTCACCATTGAGGTGGTGGGTACCAAGGAAAGCAGCAAATATGAAGATGGCCAGATCATCTCCCAGGACCCCACAGAGGGCACCATGCGCAAGAACAACCTGACCATTCAGGTGTATGTGTGCGCCAAGGAGGAAAAGTCCTATATGCCCACCGTTCTGAACTTGACGGAGAGCGAGGCCAGGTCGATCTTGAGCAACATGGATCTGGGCTTGAGCATCCAGGTGCAGGAGATGGCATCTGACACCGTGGCCAAGGGTCTTATCGCCTCCACCAGCCCGGCGGCCGGGGCGGAGATCCGCCAGGGCAACACCATCATCCTGTATGTCAGCTCCGGTAAGGAGATCAAGCCGGTCACCGTGCCCAATTTTGTGGGTATGACCGAGGAAAAGGCCACGGAGGAGGCCCAGAATCTGGGCTTGGTGGTGGGTGCCAGCTCCAGCGAGTACAGCGACAAGCCCGCAGGCACCGTCATCCGCCAGAGTATTTCCGCCACCACCGAGGCCAAGACCGGCGATAACATCTATTTCACCATCAGCCTTGGGCCCAATACCACCATGGTGGATGTGCCCGATGTCATCGGCCACTCCATCAGCTCCGCCAAGAGCAAGCTGGCGGCTGCCGGCTTCGTGGTAGAGGTGCAGTGGGAAGGTCAGGAGGGCGACAATGAGATCGTCATTCACTGCAATCCCTCCGGCACCGCTGAAAAGGGCAGTACCATCGTGATCACGGTGGTTTCCCAGTCCACGCAGCCGGAAGAGCCGACCCAATGAGGGGCCGTATTGAAAAGGCCCTGAGCGGCTTCTATTATGTAAATACCGGCCACCAGGTGCTGCAGTGCCGGGCCCGGGGCAAGTTCCGCCGGGAGGGCACCAGCCCCCTGGTGGGCGACTGGGTCCAGGTCCGGGAACTGGGCGGCGGCGAGGGTTTCGTGGAGGAGATCGAGCCCCGCACAAACTGCTTCACGCGTCCCTCCGCAGCCAATATCGACCAGCTGGTCATCATCGCTTCGGCGGCCATACCGGTGACGGATCCGTACCTCATCGACCGCATCGCCTCCATCGCATCGCTTAAAAACTGCCGGGTGCTGGTCTGCCTGAATAAAACGGATCTGGACCCGGCGGAGGACCTTTATGAGATTTATGCCCATTCGGCCCTGCCGGTGCTTCGCCTCAGCGCAAAGACCGGGGAGGGGATGGACGAGCTTCGCAGCCGTATTCGGGGGAGTCTCAGCGTGTTCACCGGCAACTCCGGCGTGGGAAAGTCCAGTATTCTCAACTGCCTGTGCCCGGACCTTGCTCTGCAGGTAGGCGAGGTGAGCCAGGCTCTGGGCCGGGGCAGGCATACTACCCGCCACGTGGAGATGTTTCCCGTGGAGGAGAATACCTGGGTCATCGACACCCCGGGCTTTTCCTCCTTCGACACCGAGGAGCTGAACTTGGAGCTGCAGGCCCACCTGCCGGAGACCTTTCCGGAGTTCCGCCCGTATCTGGGCCAGTGCCGCTTTGTCGGGTGCAAGCATATAAAGGAAAAGGGCTGTGCCGTGCTGGAGGCAGTGCGGCGGGGCGATATTCCGGCCCGGCGGCACAAAAGCTATGTGCGGCTGTGGGAGGAAGTAAAGGATATTCGCCCCTGGGACAAAAAGTGAATCCATATAAAAGCTGCTGACATCCAACCGGAGGCAGCAGCTTTTTATAGGAACGCCAAGGCGATTCCCCGCGTATATTGCAGTAGAGGAGGGGTTATATGAGACGCTGGAACTGCGGGAGGGGCGTGGGGATCTGCGCATTGGCGCTGGGGCTTGGGATCCTCATCGCAGCCATATTCCCGGTGGGATGCTTGATGTTTATCGTGGCATTTTTGCTTATTGTATGCGGGATATGCTGTATGCGACAGTGAAGGGAGGCGGAGAAATGAAGATCATCGTCTGGAAGGCGCCGAGCTTTCTGCGCGGAATTCTGCGGTGCTTATTCTGCAAGGCGGAATAATGCCGCTCACCCGCTCATAGGATGTGGCAGGACACAATAGGAGAGGGTGATTAAAGTGGATACGGAGCTGAAATTTGAGCAGATCCCTTACTATGATCTGCTTACCAAAGTGGTAACGACCCATGAGGAGACCACGGAGACGACCTTACCGGATTACTGTGCCACGGCCTCCAGGATCCTGGAGACGGCGGGACAGCTTTTAGTCCGGGAGAAGCAGGCTGCGGAGGGGATCCTCCGGGGAGAGGTCCGGGTAACGGTGCTCTATCTTTCCGAGGAGACGGAGGGTCTGCAGAGCGTAACGGTGATGGTACCCTTCACCTGTGAGCTCAGCGATCCTAAGCTGCGCGCCTGCCAAATGCTGCAGGTACATAGCCGCCTGCTTTTGTGCGAGGCAAAGCCCATCACCGGCCGCAAGCTGTATCTGCGGGTGATCCCGGAGCTTACGGTGTTGGGCTTTGGCGAAAAGCAGCTGCGTTTTTGCTGTGGTGCCGCAGGGAAGGGCCTGCAGCTGCGCAGAGAGAGCCGGCAGCTGCGTATGCTCACCACGGCAGAGGAGCGCTCCTGCGGGGTAACGCAGGAATTTGACTGCGGCCAGATGCAGGTAGAGGAGATCCTCATGAGCCAAATGGCCCCCCAGGTGACCAGCTGCCAGCAGATCGGCAGCAAGCTGGTGGTAAAAGGGGAAATTCGCCTGGGTGCCATGCTCCGCCTGGCCGACCGAAAGCTGTATGATCTGCTGCAGACGCTGCCGTTTTCGCAGATACTGGATGGGTTTACGCCGGACGCGGAGTCTGCTTTCCACGCCGAGGCACAGCCGGCAGAGTGGGATCTTCGGCTGGTCCGCAGCGACGGTGGCTGCCGAATGGGACTTACGGCGCGGCTCACGCTGCAGGTATTTGCCTGCCGGACCCGCCAGCTCAGTAATATCACAGATCTCTATAGTACCTGCCTGCCGCTCCAGGCAGAGCTGGAAACGGTGGGCTTTACCCAGCGCTGCAGCCCCGTCTGCGCAGCGGAGTGGGCGGAGGAAACACTGGAGTCCGGCGGCGGAGCCCTCTTTGCCTATGTGACGGCCCTGGATGGCGGCGCCGTTATGGCGCGGTACGAGAATGGACGAACGGAGCTTTCCACCACCGTGCGGATACAGATCCTCTACCAGGACGAAAGCGGTACGCCTGTTACGGCTGAGCGGAGCCGGGAGATCCACGCAAGCGTGGACGGCAGCCTGGATGCGGTGTGGGTCCGCTGCGGCGTGCCGGAGCTGCGGGGGAGCGCCGGCACATGCCAGGTGCGTGTCCCGGTGTATTTCTGCGGCATAACCGGGGAAAAAGCGGAGCTGCAGACGGTCACAGCCGTGCAGGAAAAGCCCACTGAAGAGGATACGGTCCGGCCGTCCCTGGTCCTGCGCCGGGCGGGGTGCGGAGAATGTCTGTGGGACATTGCCAAGCAGCATGGCAGCAGTGAGGAGGCCATTCGCCGGTACAACGCCATGGAGGATGATACCCTTCCGGATGGTATGCTCCTGATCCCGGTACTGCGAACATAAACGTACGCCCGGTGGCAATAACGTCACCGGGCGTACCATTTAAATGAAAAGGATAGATAAGATCAGTGCTGTGCGAAACGGGAGAGGAACTGGCGGGTGCGCTCCTCCTTGGGATTGGAGATGACCTCCTTGGGGTCGCCCTGCTCCACAATGACGCCGCCGTCCATGAAAACAACGCGGTCGGCCACATCCCGGGCAAAGCTCATCTCGTGGGTAACGATGACCATGGTCATGTGTTCCTCTGCCAGCTGGCGGATGACCTTGAGAATTTCGCCGGTCAGCTCCGGATCCAGCGCGGAGGTCGGCTCGTCGAAAAACAGGATCTCCGGCTCCATGGCCAGGGCCCGGGCGATGGCCACCCGCTGCTGCTGGCCGCCGGAGAGCTGGCAGGGATAGGCGTCGGCCTTGTCAGCCAGACCCATTTTCTCCAGCAGAGCCATGGCCTTCTTTTCCGCTTCCTCTTTGCTGCGGCCCAACACATGGATGGGTGCGTCCGTGAGATTCTTCAGCACGGAGAAATGGGGGAAGAGGTTAAAGCTCTGGAACACCAGGCCGAAACGGCTGCGGATCTTCTTCAGCTGCTGCTTGTCGGCATAGACGGACACGCCCTGGTCGTTGTTCTTCGCGGCATAGTCTCCGGAATAAAGAAGGTCGCCGCTGTCCATTTTTGTAAGCAGAGTGGCGCAGCGCAATAGGGTGGACTTACCGCTGCCGGAGGGGCCGATGATGGCAACGACTTCGCCCTTGGCCACGGAAAGGCTAATGTCCTTGAGCACGTGGAGCTGGGAGTCATTGAAGCTCTTTTTTACATTTCTGATTTCCAAAATATTCATGATCCCGCCTCCTTAGTTGTAATAGTTCATCCGCTTTTCAATGCGGCCCATGACCACATCCACAACGGCGTTAAATACGAAGTAGAACACGCCTGCAATGAGGAAGGGCGTAAAGCTGGTCTGAGAGTTGGCGATCTGCTTGCCGATGGTAAACAGCTCCTGATAGGATACGCAGAAGGCAATGGAGGTGTCCTTCACCAGTGTCACCACCTCATTGGTGATGCTGGGCATAATGCGTTTGACCACCTGGGGCAGAATGATGCGCATAAAGGTCTGCATCTTGGTGTAGCCCAGTACACCTGCGGCCTCATACTGGCCCACCGGCATAGACTCGATGCCGCCCCGGTAGATCTCCGCAAAATAGGCGGCATAGTTAATGGCAAAGGCGATGATCACGGGAATGAGCTTGTTCTGAGAAACCGGCGCGTCGAACAGGTAGTAGGGGCCGTAGGTAACAGCCAGAAGCTGCAGCATAAGGGGGGTGCCCCGCAGCACGGAAATGATAAATCGGGTCACGCCGGACACGATCTTGCTCTTGCTCATGCGCAGCAGCGCCACCACCATGCCCAGGGGCAGGGAAAACAGCAGCGTCAGGAAGAAAATGGCGCAGGTATTGCCCAGGCCCTCGCTCATTTTCAGGATCATGGTCGATAATGTCATATCTTCTCCTCAACTTTATAATAGGCACACGATCCCGGAAGCCCCACAGGGAGGCTTCCGGGAGGTGCGTAGTTTACTTTTTCGTATCCGCCGCTGGTCAGTTCAGGAACAGCAGGTTGTTCACGATGTCGGGGTACTTCTCGGCGATCTTGGCATAGGTACCGTTGTCCACCAGGGTCTTCACAGCGCCCTCGATGGTCTCGCACAGCTCCTTGTCAGCGGCCCGGAAGGCGATGCCGTACTGCTCGGCGCCCAGCTCCTCGGACAGAATGGTGAAGCCCTCGTTCTTATCGGCATAAGCGGTGGCAACGGGCTTATCCACGATCACGGCATCCACTGCGCCGCCGCCCAGCTCGGTGAAGCACTTGAGGAAGCTGTCGCAGCGGACCAGGGACTTAAAGGTGCCTGCCAGAGACTCCAGGTCGCCGCCCTCGCTGAGGAGAGTGTCGCCGGAGGTGCCCAGCTGCACAGCAACGGTCTTGCCGGCCAGGTCCGCAGAGGACTTGATGTCGCTGCCTTCCTTGATCATAATGACCTGGGTGTTGTCATAGTAGGGGGCGGAGAGGGTGTAGCCGGCTTCCTTCATGCTGTCCAGAATGGTCATGCCGGACCATACGCAGTCGCACTCCTTAGCATCCAGCTGTACCAGCTTCTGATCCCAGTTAACGCCGTACACCTTCAGCTCCCAACCCAGCAGGTCGCAGGCGGCCTGGGCAACCTCTACATCAAAACCGGTGTAGCTGCCGTCGTCTCCCAGATAGCTGAAGGGAGGATACTCAGGGTCAACGCCCATGGTGAAGGTCTTCTTGCCGTCATCATCGCTCTTCTTGCTGCCGCAGCCGGCCAGAAGGGACACGGTCATCAGCACTGCCAGCAGCAGGCACAACGCTTTCTTCATGTTTTTCATAGTCTTAGTCTCCTTTTCATTTTTCCGGCCGATCTGTTCGGCCAGTTCCTTATCGCACTATCATACTACCACTTTAGCGTGATAATGTAAAGAAGTACTTATAACAAATCATGCACAAATTTTACATTTTTAAATGTGCAAAATACACAAAAGAAGGCAGCCGTCTGCGTTTTTCGCGCAGACAGCTGTTTCATGAGCAGATCTATAAGCCGGGTTCTGTTATCATACGGTCATCTATCTACGCGTATCGTTGCCGATACGCTCCAGCCACCTGGGGAGCGGCCGGGCCGGCCTGATGCTCCCATAACGGTGTTGCTCCGGATAGAGTTTACAGCGGCGGACGCTTTCACACGCCGTCGGGTGAGCTCTTACCTCGCCTTTCCACCCTTACCCCAAAATGAGGCGGTATATCTCTGTTGCACTTTTCCTGAAGTCGCCTTCGGCGGGCGTTACCCGTTATCCTTGCCCTGCGGAGCCCGGACTTTCCTCATGGACAGGCTTTCGCCATTGTCCCCGCGACCGTCCGATCTGCTCGTATATATAATATAGTATTCCCTGCGGGAAGTCAACTTTTCTTTGGAAAAAAGAATTGAACTGCGGTATGATATGAGATATAATTACGGGAGAATTTATAGTCGTGGAGGCTGAAAATATGACACTGGCTCAGTATATGGATTCGCTGAAAAACAAAACCGTTGCCGTCATCGGCATCGGCGTGAGCAACACCCCGCTGCTGCGGCTCTTGCTGCGGGAGAAGATACAGGTCACTGCCTGCGACAAGCGGGATCGGGCTGCTCTGGGCCCGCTGGCAGAGGAGCTGGAAAAAGACGGCTGCCGCCTGCAGCTGGGGGAGAATTATCTGCAGGGTCTTACCCAGGATGTAATCTTCCGCACCCCTGGCCTGCGGCCGGATGTGCCGGAGCTGCTGGCGGCCAAGGCCCGGGGCAGTGAGATCACCTCGGAGATGGAGGTATTTTTCCAGGTTTGTCCCTGCACGCTGGTGGCTGTGACCGGGTCCGACGGCAAAACCACCACTACCACCATCATCTCCGAGCTTCTGAAGGCTGCCGGCAATACCGTTTATGTGGGCGGAAACATCGGCCATCCTCTTTTGTGCCAGGCGGATGAGATGCACCCGGAGGACTACGCGGTGCTGGAGCTCTCCAGCTTCCAGCTGATGACCATGACCCGCAGCCCGCATATCGCCGTGGTGACGAACCTGGCTCCCAACCATCTGGATATGCACAAGGGTATGGAGGAATATGTGGCCGCCAAGGAGAATATCTTCCGCTATCAGTCGGCGGGGGATATTGCCGTGTTTAATCTGGACAATGCCATCACTCGGGAGCAGGGGACCCGCGCCCTGGGCCAGGTGCGCTATTTCAGCCGCCGGGAGGAGCCAAGCGAGGGCGTATTTCTCCGGGACGGGGACATCGTGCTGCGCAAAGACGGACAGGACCGGGTCATTATGACCACGGAGGATATCCGCCTGCCCGGCGTACACAATATTGAAAACTATATGGCGGCCATTGCCGCCGTAGAGGGCCTGGTGCCGGATGCGGTGATCCGGGATTTTGCCCGAAGCTTTAACGGCGTGGAGCACCGCATCGAGCTGGTGCGCACCTATCACGGCGCGCGGTTTTATAACGACTCCATTGCCAGCAGCCCCTCCCGTACTATCGCGGGCCTGCGCTCCTTTAAGGAGAAGGTCATCCTCATCGCCGGGGGCTACGATAAGCATATCCCCTTTGATGCACTGGGGCCCGAAGTAGTAGAGCATGTGAAGCTTCTGGTGCTGTGCGGCGCCACAGCCGGAAAGATCCGTGCCGCCGTGGAGCAGGCACCCGGTTACCGGCCCGGCCATCCGGAGATCGTCGAGGTGACGCCCTTTGAAAAGGCCGTGGAGTTTGCCCGCGACCGGGCCCGGAGCGGCGATGTGGTGACCCTTTCTCCGGCCTGTGCCGCCTTCGACCAGTTTAAGAACTTTGCCGAGCGGGGCAAGACCTTCAAATCCATCGTAAACAGCTGGACAGAATAAAATCGGACACGCACCGGCCGCCCCAACGCCGCATAGTATGGTCTGAAGGGGGTGTGCTGCATGCGCAGGCTTCGCTATATCCGCCTGTCCGGAAGGCAGAGAGCCGTTATATGGATCAGCATCTTTCTTATTTTGCTGCTGGCGGCCGCGGCGGTGATCGTGGTGCGCATCCGCCCCATGGTCACGCATCTCACCGAGTCGCGCATCACAAACCGGGTCAACCGCATCGTGGCTGATGCCGTGAGCGAGGCCATTGCCAGCGGCCAGGTGGACTGCTCGGGCCTGATTTTCTTTGAAAAGGACAGCAGCGGCCAGGTAGCGGCCCTGCGCAGCAATATGACGGAATTCAACCGCCTGCAGACCCTCATCTCCGACACGGTCCTGGACCGCCTTTCGGAGATGACGGATTCCGACCTGTCCATCCCCCTGGGCACCCTCACGGGGTCAAATCTGCTGGCCGGCCGCGGTCCGCATATCCGGGTGCGTACCCAGTCTGTCGGCACAGCTACCGCCCGGCTGCGCAACGCCCTGACGGCGGCGGGGATCAACCAGACCAAGCACCAGGTGCTGCTGGATGTGGAGGTGTATGTCACGGCTCTGCTGCCGGGCTTTGCCACCTCCGTGCAGGTGAATAACGAGCTGTGCGTGGCGGAGACCGTCATTGTCGGAAATGTTCCCCAGACCTATACCTACTTCAGCACCACCGAGGATAAGATCGAGGACTACGCCGACGAATACATTATGAACAACGGATAAAGGGAGAATGACTATGGACTATCGCGCGGAGATCAAGGAGCTGCGGGAAAAGCTGAACGAGAACGCCCGGCTTTACTATACCCTGGATGCTTCCACCATGTCCGACTATGAATATGACCATCTCTACCGGCGCCTGCAGGAGCTGGAGGCGGCCCATCCGGAGGAGATAACCCCGGATTCCCCCACCCAGCGGGTAGGGGACGCTGTGCTCAATGACTTTGCGGCGGTGACCCACCCGGTGCCCCTGGAAAGCCTGGAGGACGTGTTTGACGGGGAGGAGGTAAAGGACTTCCTGTCCAAGGTCTTGGAGACCCTGCCCCAGGCGGAATACAGCGTGGAGCCCAAGGTAGACGGCCTTTCCGTGGCCCTGGAGTATCGGGACGGCGTGTTTTACCAGGGTGCCACCCGGGGCGACGGCCGGGTAGGGGAGGACGTAACGGGCAATCTGATGACGGTCCGCTCCATCCCCAAGACCTTGCCGGATAAGCTGCCCCGGCTTATCGTGCGGGGCGAGGTTTACATGGCCCGGTCCGTATTCGAGGAGATCAACCAGGCTCTGGAGCTGGAGGGAAAGCCCCTTATGGCCAACCCCCGGAATGCGGCAGCGGGCTCTCTGCGGCAGAAGGACCCCAAGGTGTGCGCCCAGCGCCGCCTGGATATTGCGGTGTTTAACCTCCAGCTGGCGGAGGGAAGATCATTTTCCACCCACGCCGAGACGCTGACCTATTTACGGGAGCAGGGCTTCCCGGTGATACCTCATTCCGTGCTGCATGAGCCACAGGAGATTCTGGAGCAGATCCGGACCCTGGGCGATAATCGCATGGATTTCCCATACGATATTGACGGTGCCGTTGTAAAGCTTAATAGCTTGTCAGACCGCACGATCCTTGGCAGTACCGCCAAATGTCCCAAGTGGGCGGTGGCGTATAAGTACCCGCCGGAGCAGAAGGAGTCCAAGGTCGTAGATATTGTGGTGCAGGTGGGCCGCACCGGAGTGCTGACCCCCAAGGCGGTGCTGGAGCCGGTGCGCCTGGCTGGGACCACAGTCACAAACGCCACCCTGCATAACCAGGATTATATCACGGAAAAGGATATCCGGGTGGGCGACACGGTGGTGGTGCAGAAGGCGGGGGAGATCATCCCGGAGATCGTATCGGTGGTCCGGGCAAAGCGCCCGGAGGGCACGGCCCCGTATCATCTTCCCGAAACCTGTCCGGTCTGTGGTGCCGCCGTGCTGCGTGACCCGGACGGAGCGGCTATCCGCTGTACCGGGGCGGAGTGCCCGGCCCAGCTGCTGCGCAATCTGATCCACTTTGCCTCCCGGGATGCCATGGATATCGACGGCGTAGGCCCGGCGGTGCTGCAGCAGCTCATCGACAGCGGCCTGGTGTCCAACCCCGCGGATTTGTATGACCTGCAGGCGGAGCAGCTGGCGGAGCTGGACCGCATGGGTAAAAAATCTGCCCAAAACGCGGTGGATGCCATTGCAAAGTCTAAAGAGAACGACCTGTGGCGGCTGATCTTCGCCCTGGGTATCCGCCAGGTGGGCGCCAAGGCCGCTAAGATCCTGGCCGATCATTTCGGCAGTATGGATGCCCTGCGCCAGGCCACGGCGGAGGAGCTGACAGAAATCGATGACGTAGGCGCCATCACCGCGGACTATATCACCCGTTGGATGCAAAGCAGCCAGGCCTCTGACCTTTTGGAGCGGCTAAAAGCGGCCGGGGTGAATATGACCTGCCGCCGAGAGGTGGTAGACCGGCGCTTTTCCGGCATGACCTTCGTGCTTACCGGCGCTCTCAACCGCTTTACCCGAGAGGAAGCCGGGGAGATGATCGAGCAGCGGGGCGGCAAGGCGGCCTCCTCCGTATCCAAGAAAACCACCTATGTGGTGGCCGGGGAAAACGCCGGCTCCAAGCTGAAAAAGGCCCAGGAGATGAACATTCCTGTGCTGGATGAGGAGGAATTTTTAGCACTGTTATAATTCGCTATAACCGCGCCCATTCGGCGCGGTTATTTTATTGTATTTTTACACAAAAATAGACTGCTATGTTATGAGTTTTTCCAAAAATCAGGAGTTCACATTGACGAATCGGTATAACGTGTTAAAATGTAACTTGTATTACGGCGAAACAAATCCGGGTCCTGGGCTGCCCGGGTTTGCAGTTTTAAAGCCCAATAGGAGGAGGAACAAAGATGAGTAAGATCATGAAGATCTGCGATGGTAACGAAGCGGCGGCCTATGTGGCTTATGCGTTTTCGGAGGTTGCCGCCATTTACCCCATTACCCCGTCATCTCCCATGGCGGAGCACACGGATGAGTGGTCCGCAAAGGGAAGAAAGAACATCTTTAATCAGCCTGTTCGTCTGGTAGAGATGCAGTCGGAGGCCGGCGCCTGCGGCGCTTGCCACGGTGCATTGGAGGCCGGCGCATTGGCCACCAGCTTCACCGCCTCTCAGGGCCTGATGCTGATGATTCCCACCATGCACCGTATCTCCGGTGAGCGTCTGCCCGGCGTACTGCATGTGGCTTCCCGTACGGTGGGTACCCACGCATTTTCTATTTTCGGCGATCACTCTGATGTGATGAACTGCCGCCAGACCGGGTTTGCTATGCTCAACTCCGGCAGCGTGCAGGAGATCATGGACCTGGCCGGTGTGGCGCATCTGTCCGCTATCAAGGCCCGCATCCCGTTCCTGCATTTCTTCGACGGCTTCCGCACCAGCCATGAGATCCAGAAGGTGGAGGCTCTGGAGTACAGCGACCTGGCCAAGCTGGTGGACTATGACGCACTGGCCCGGTTCCGCGCCAACGCGCTGAATCCCGAGGATCCCCGGATGCGCTCTCTGGTGGATAACCCCGACATCTACTTCCAGCTTCGCGAGGCCAACAACAGCGACTATAATAAGCTGCCCGACATCGTAGAGGACTACATGGCCCAGATCTCCAAGCTGACCGGCCGGGAATATCACCTCTTTAATTATTATGGTGCGCCCGATGCCGAGCGGGTCATCGTGGCCATGGGCTCCGTTACCGGCTGCGTCCAGGAGACGGTGAAGTACCTGAACGACCGGGGCGAGAAGGTGGGCTTCCTGCAGGTACATCTGTTCCGTCCGTTCTCGAAGAAGCATCTGCTGGCCGCCATGCCCAAGACCGTGAAGAAGGTAGCCGTTCTGGACCGTGTGAAGGAGATCGGCTCCATCGGTGAGCCTCTGTATGAGGATATCTGCGCTGCCTATATCAACGATAAGGACCGTCCCGAGATCTATGCCGGCCGCTACGGCCTGTCCAGCAAGGACACCACCCCCGCTCAGATCAAGGCCGTGTACGATAACCTGCTGCTGTCTGAGCCCAAGAACCACTTCACCATCGGCATCGTGGACGATGTGACCCACCTGTCCCTGCCTATGGGTCCGGCGCTGAACTGCGAGCCGGAGGGCACTATCTCCTGCAAGTTCTGGGGCCTTGGCTCCGACGGTACCGTGGGTGCCAACAAGAACTCCATCAAGATCATCGGTGACACCACCGATATGTACTGCCAGGCCTATTTTGAGTACGATACCAAGAAATCCTTCGGCATCACCAAGAGCCACCTGCGCTTCGGCAAGAAGCCCATCAGCTCCACCTATTATGTGAGCCATGCCGACTTTGTGGCCTGCCACAACCAGACCTATCTGACCAAGTACGACATCATCTCTGAGCTGAAGCCCCACGGCAGCTTCCTGCTCAACTGCGAGTGGAGCGAGGATGAGCTGGAGCAGAAGATGCCCGGCGACATCCTGAAGTACATTGCGGAAAATGATATCAAGTTCTATATCATCGACGCCAATAAGGAGTCCCAGGCCCTGGGTCTGGGCAACCGCTCCAACATGGTGCTTCAGGCCGCCTTCTTCAAGCTGGCAAACGTCATTCCCGTGGAGGATGCCGTGGAGCACATGAAGGCCGCCGTGAAAAAGACCTACGGCCTTAAGGGCGAGAAGATCGTGAACATGAACATCGCCGCCGTGGACGCGGGTATCAACGCCGTAAAGCAGGTGCAGGTAAAGGAAAGCTGGAAGAATCTCTCCGGTGCCGCCATCCAGCCCGCTCCCGCCGATGTGCCTGACATCATCAAGAATATCCTGGTGCCCATCAACGCCCAGAAGGGCGACCTGCTGCCGGTTTCCGCCTTCAAGGGTATGGAGGACGGCACCATGCCGCTGGGTACCTCTCAGTATGAAAAGCGCGGCATCGCCACGCACCTGCCGGTGTGGGATCCCAATGAGTGCATCCAGTGCAACATGTGCTCCTTCGTGTGCCCCCACGCCGTGATCCGGCCCTACCTGCTGGATGAGGCGGAGGTCGCTCATGCGCCCGCCGGTATGACCGTAGTGGACGCCAAGGGGCCCAAGATGGACGGACTGAAGTACACCATGGGCATTTCCACGCTGGACTGCACCAGCTGCGGCAGCTGCGTTTCCTCCTGCCCCAAGAGCGGTAAGGCCCTGAAGATGGTCCCCACCCACGAGGTGTCTCTGGACCAGACAAACTGGAAATACCTGCAGACCCTGCCCGAAAAGAACGACCGCATCGACAAGTTTACCCTCAAGGGCAGCCAGCTGCGCCAGCCCCTGGTGGAGTTCAACGGCGCCTGCGCCGGCTGCGGCGAGACTCCCTATATCAAGCTCCTGACCCAGCTCTACGGCGACAAGATGTACCTGGCCAACGCCACCGGCTGCACCCAGGCCTGGGGCGCAGCTATGCCCTGCGTGCCTTACTGCAAGAACAAGGCCGGCAAGGGCGTGGCATGGTCCAACTCCCTGTTTGAAAACAACGCCGAGTTCTCCTACGGCATGTGCTTGGCTGTGAAGCAGCTGCGCGCCGCCGTGACGGAGTTCGTGAAGCAGCTGGACGGTATGACCCAGGATACCGCTGTGAAGGCCGCCATCGCCAAGTGGCTGGAGACCTACGACGACCTGGATGCTTCCTCCGTTGCTACCGACGAGCTGCTGGCCGTGCTGGAGAGCACAAACTTCAGCGCCGAGGAGCAGGCCGTGGTGGCCGAGATCCTCAAGCGCCGCAAGGACATGTCCAAGAAGACCATGTGGATGTACGGCGGCGACGGCTGGGCCTACGACATCGGCTACGGCGGTCTGGACCACGTTTTCGCCATGGGCGAGGATGTGAACGTGCTGCTGGTGGATACCGAGGTGTACTCCAACACCGGCGGACAGTCCTCCAAGGCAACTCCCGTGGGCGCGGTGGCGCAGTTCCAGGCCAGCGGTAAGAAGACCCGCAAGAAGGATCTGGGCCTGCTGCTGATGACCTACGACAACGTCTATGTGGCCCAGTGCTCCATGGGCGCCAATCCCAACCAGCTGATCAAGGCCATCAAGGAGGCCGAGGCACACAAGGGCCCGTCCATTGTCATCTGCTACGCCCCCTGCATCAACCACGGCATTAAGAAGGGCATGAGCAATGTCCAGCAGGAGATGAAGGACGCGGTGGCCTCCGGCTACTGGAATCTGTACCGCTACAGCCCCGAGACCAAGAAGTTCACCCTGGACTCCAAGGAGCCCACCATGCCGCTGTACGACTTCATGAAGGGCGAGGTGCGCTATGCGTCCCTGGAGCTGAGCTTCCCGGAGAATGCCAAGGTGCTCTTCGCTGATGCGGAAGAGGCCGCCAAGGAGAAGTACGAGTACTACAAGAGCAAGTCCGAGGGCTGATCGAAAGTCTTAAAACATACCGCTGCGGGCGGGGCACAAAACCCCGCCCGCTTTTCCTGAGATTTTCTGTTAAAGCATTGACAAAGTGACGGGAAAGTGATAAAATTAACAAAGTGAAATAAATAAGAGAGGCGAGGAAGCTATGGCCATTCCGTTTGATTATTCAGCCGAATATAAGCGCAAACTCTGCACCCCGGACGAGGCAGCGAGAGTCGTCAAGAGCGGTGACTGGATCGATATTTCCATGGGCGGTGCTTTTCCGTCTCTGATGGATGCCGCCATTGCCCGCCGTAAGGAAGAGCTGCGGGGCGTAAAGGTGAGAGGATACTTGATCTCCCAGCCGATCCAGATGGTGGAGACCGACCCTACCCGGGAGCACTTTATCTATAACAGCTGGCACATGTCCGGCTATGAGCGCAAGCTCTGCGACCGGGGGCTGTGCAATTTCATCCCCATGGTGTTCCGGAATCTGGGCGCGTACTATACGCATTTTCTCACGGTCAACGTGGCCATCATGTGCGTGACTCCCATGAATGAGCACGGATATTTCAATTTCTCCGTCAGCAATGCATCGGCCCGGGCAGTGATGGACAAGGCGGATATCGTTATCCTGGAGATAAACGAAAATCTGCCCTGGGTCTACGGCGGCCTGGACGAGTGCATCCATATCAGCGATGTAAACATGATCGTGGAGGGCGACCACGGCCCGCTGCCCAATGTGAAGTCCCCGGCAGCCACCGAGGAGGAAATGAAGATCGCGGAGTTCGTGGTGCAAAACATGGCAGACGGCTCTACGCTGCAGCTGGGCATCGGCTCCCTGCCCAATGCCGTGGGCCAGATGATCGCCAAGAGCGACCTGAAGGACCTGGGCATCCACACGGAGATGCTGTGCGACTCCTATCTGGATATGTATAAAGCCGGAAAGATCACCAATAAGTGTAAGTCCCTGGATCGGTATAAGAGCATCTTCGGTCTGGCGCTGGGTTCTCAGGACCTGTACGACTGGATCCGGGAGAATCCGGGCGTGGTGACCTACCCCATTTCCTACTGCAACGACCCGGCCATTGTGGGTAAGCTGGATAATTTTGTGTCCATCAACAACTGCATTTCCGTGGACCTGTATGGCCAGATTTGCGCCGAAAGCTCCGGCACCAGGCAGATCAGCGGCACCGGCGGCCAGCTGGACTTTTTGGAAAGCGCTGCGGTTTCCCGAGGCGGCAAGGCCTTTATCTGCCTGACCTCCTCTTTTACCAATAAAAAGGGCGAAATGGTTTCCCGTATCAACCCCACGCTGATCACCGGCGATGTGGTCACGGATCCCCGAAGCCTGGCCTACTATATTGTGACCGAATACGGCGGCGTGAATCTTGTGGGCTGCAGCACCTGGGAGCGGGCGGAGAAGCTGATCTCTGTTGCACACCCGGCTTTCCGGGATGACCTGGTGGCCGCTGCGGAGAAGCAGGGTATCTGGATCCGGTCCAACAGGCGGTAAAGCTGCTCACCGGAAACTGACCACCTCATAGCCCAAAAGTGAATTACATATAGCACCGAGAGGCGTTTTTCACAAAGGCCTCTCGGTGTTTTTTTGCCTTTAAAGAAAAAATTTCGACCTGATTCCATAATATAAAAAGCAATTTTTTTCAGTTTTTAATGAGAGCGGCAAAGAATAAAGAAAAATATGGATATAGGACGTAAAGCGACAAAATTTACGAGCCGAAAGCGGTAAGGTAATGGCAATAAGATCCGCCAGGCGAAACGGTGCCGTGGCGGCTGAGGAGGTGAGGCGAGATGAACAGCAGAAAAGGTCGGCTGGCAATATGGATTCTGTCAGCTTTGGCTGCGGTTGGTGTATTGGCAGCGGCTCTCTACGGCCTGCGGGGATACTGTGTGCTGTCCGGGTCTATGGAGCCGTCCTATCCCACCGGCGCACTGCTGCTGACGCGGCCCATAGCGGAAACGTCCGTTAAAGCTGGCATGGCCATTACCTTTACAGTGCCTTCCGGCGCTGTGGTGACCCATCGGGTCAGCCGGGTAGAGGCAGAAGATGGCCAGGTGTATTTTTTTACCCGGGGCGATGCCAATGACGCGGAGGACGCATCCCCTGTAAGGGGGGAGCAGCTGTTGGGAACACCGATGCTGTGCATCCCGTATCTGGGCTATATCCTGCAATATCTTCGCCAGCCGCCGGGAGCGTATCTGCTTCTGGGAGCCGTGGGAATGGGTCTGCTCCTTGTGCTGATACCGGAGCGTAAGGGGCGGCGGCGCCAGCAGGCGCGGCATTGAACAGACGGCGGATCTTATAATCTGTCCCGCTGTACCGGGATAAACATTTGAAAGGGGAACAACAACCATGAAGAAAAGAACGCTCGGACTGCTTTTGGCGCTGACATTGACGCTGGGCTGCCTGGCCGGTGGTACATTGGCCTACCTGACATCCCAGACCGACACCGTTACCAACACCTTTACCGTGGGCAGCGTTGCCATCGACCTGACGGAAACCAAAGCTCCTGATGGCTCGGCGCTGACGGGGCAGTGGTCCGCCAAGCTGATCCCCGGCGCCTCCTACGACAAAAACCCCGTCGTGTCCGTGGATGCCGGCAGCGAGGACTGCTATCTTTTTGTGAAGTTTGATGCCGCCCAGGATGACGCGCTGGTCTATACCTCGGCCCTGACCGCCGCCAAAGGCTGGACTCAGCTGACCGGTGAAAACGTCTGGTACCGCACGGTGGCCGCCGCTGACACCACCCGCGCCTGGCACCTGATCGATGGCGACACGGTAGCTGTCTCTACCGAACTGACCAACGAGACCATGCCGCAGAGCAGCCTGACTCTGGCTTATACCGCCTACGCCGTGCAGACCGCCGGATTTACCACCGCGGCCGATGCCTGGGAGGCGACCTTTGGGGCCTGAGGCAGGGGATGCATTAAAACCAATGGAAAGGAACGGGTGAGACCGTGAAGAAGAAAATTGGAATCCTGCTGCTTTCCGTGTGCCTGTTTGCATTGTCTGCCGGGTCTACGGCGGCGGTGATCACCTCCGCGGATACGGCGCGCAATGCGATCACCACCGGCGAGGTGCGCGTGTCCCTGGTGGAACGGCAGAGGACTGAGGACGGCCAGCTGCAGTCCTATCCGGCCCAGCCCATCCCGGTGATGCCGGGGCAGACGGTCAGCAAGATAGCGGCTGTGTCCAATGATGCCGCCCAGCCGGCCTGGGTACGGGCCCGGGTGGAGATCGACGCACCGGGTGAGCCCGAGCTGGATCCGGAACAGGCCATGAGCCTTATAGGGCTGGGAGACGGCTGGACCTATAACCCGGCAGACGGATGGTACTACTGCGACCGGGTCCTTGCCCCCGGAACGGAAACGGTGCCTCTGTTTCAGGGAGTGGATTTTTCCGCTGCGGAAATGGATAACACCTATTCCGGCCTTACGCTGGAGGTCCGGGTAACGGCACAAGGGGTGCAGAGCGCCAACAACGGCCAGACCGTATGGCAGGCTGCCGGCTGGCCGGCGGAGAAGGCAGGGGGTGAAGGCGCATGAAAAAGAAGCTGCTTGCGCTGCTGCTTTCAGGTGCGCTGCTGGCACTGGGTGTGATCCCCTCCGCCGCAGAGAGCACGGGCATCACCGGAAGCACGACGGCGGAGGAAATGGTAGATGTTCAGGGACTGATCACCGAAAAAAATGCGGTGATGCAGCCGGACGGCTCTGTTCGGCTGCGGCTGGAGACCTATGTTACCGGCGGGTCGACCATCACCAGCACGGAGTCGGATGTGCCGACGGATATCATACTTGTACTGGATCAGTCCGGCTCTATGGCGGAGGATATGTATCAGCCGGTATATGAGCTGAACACGGCTAAGAGCTACCATGTGGTGGATCCTAACGGCAAATACCGCTCGGTAAGCTGGCAGCAGGGTGTTTGGGCCAGTCGGGACCGGGTATATCAGCCTAAAACCTCGGCTGAGGACACCGACACATCCCACGTGCAGTTTTATGAAAAGCAGGCGCTGAACCGCTTAGACGCGCTGAAGCAGGCGGCCCAGAGCTTTGCCGACTCGGTGGCCGGCCGGGCAACGGATAAGGCAAACCACCGCATTGCGGTGGCCGGCTTTGCCAGCGACGGCGACTATAACTTTTCCAATACGGAGCTGTTTGTGGGCGGCAGGACTTACCGATATAAGAATGAGGCCAAGCGCCATTACGGGGAAGCTCTGCAGGACATGAACACCCAAACGGGGAAGAACAATGTAGCCGAGTCTATCAATGCGCTCAGCGCCGGGGGCGGTACCCATACGGACCTGGGCATCGATATGGCACAGGGTATTTTTGACGCTGTCAAGGGGGAAGCCGACGGGCGCAACCGCGTGGTGGTGATTTTCACGGATGGCCAGCCGGGGGATTATGGTTTTAATGAGGGGGTGGCCAACAACGCCATTGCCGCTGCAAAAACCATGAAATCGGACGGAGTTACCGTATTCACCGTGGGAATCTTTACCGGCGCAGACCCGGCTGACAGCACCCTGTCGGCAAACAAATTTATGAACTATCTGTCCTCCAATTATCCCGAGGCCCGGTCCATGCAGAGTCCCGGCCGAGCGGGGGAGAAGGGCGGCTACTATCTGGCGGCCTCCTCAGCGGAAGGGCTGCGAAATGTATTCCAGACGATCTCTGACAGCATCCAGACCGGCGGTGCGTCCATTGAGCTGGACGACCAGTCCCAGGTCCGGGATGTGATCTCGGATTATTTTGTCCTTCCGCAGGAGGCGGAGAAGCAAAATATCACGCTGCGCACCGCAGTCTTTACCGGCTATGCTCCGGACGGTGAAACGCCCCTGTGGGGCCCGGAAACGGACGCTGATCTGACGGCACAAGTGCAGGGTAGGACCCTTACGGTCACCGGATTTGATTTCAGCGAGCACTATGTAGGCATGGATCGGGAGGGGAGCCGGGAGGTCCCTCACGGCAGTAAACTGATCCTGGAGCTGACGGTGCAGCCCCGGGCCGGTTTCCTGGGCGGAAACCGGGTCCCGACCAATGCGGATAGCTCCGGTGTGTATGACGGGGCGGGTACGCTGGTGGAAAATTATCCCCGTCCCACGGTGGATGTGCCCATTCCGGAGGTGGTCGTGACGCCGCAGGACCGAAATGTATATCTGCTGGGCAGCCTGTCCTCGGCTCGCCAGACGGAAGGGGCACAGGTGACCTGCGGCGGTGTGGATCTGACCGGGGCTCTGGAGCCTTGGCAGACAGCCTTCGTGACCACACAGCTCCAGGCCGACACTGAGAAATCGGGTCTGCTGGAGGACACCACCTATCAGCTGCGATACACGGTCACGCCCATTTATGACGGTACGGTACCGGCCCGAAGTGGATCCGGTACCGGCAATATCGCCGTGTTTTCTCCCCAGGTGACTTTAGCGGACCAGACCGTTTGGTACGGCGGGGACGCCCCCGACAGCTGCGCGGCGGTGGCCACCGCCTGGCGTCACGGCTCCGTGGACAGCGGGGATGTGATCATGGAGGGTGACGCGCCCGCATTGACGCTGACGGCGGTCCCGGTGCAGGATGCGGACATTCAGGCCGGGAAGATCGCCGTTAAGACGGATATTCCCATGAAAGTCACCGCAGCCATCGGCAGCGTAGATGTAACCGACCGGACCGAGCTGCTCCACCGGGCCTGCCCCGATGCCTGCGGCTGGACGGCGGGAACGGACTATCTGCTCCATGTAAAAACCTGCACACTTACCATTGAAAAGACCGGCGGCAGAGCAGGGGAGACCTACGTTTTCTCTGTTCTGCGGAACGATACGGCCTATACCCAGGTCCGCATTACCGGCAGCGGGTCCGTTACCATTTCGGAGCTGCCCGTAGGGGAATATACCATCGCGGAAAACGCGGAGTGGTCCTGGCGGTGGGGAGAGCCCACATACTCCGCGGCGGCGGAGCTATCCGCGGCAGATCCTCAGGGGCAGCTTACCTGCCAGAACATTGACCGGGATGACCACTGGCTCAGCGGCTATAGTCCCGCCGCAGTGAATGAATACCGGGGAGGTGAGGCTCGATGAAACGCATACGGAAATGGTCACTGGCTGCAATGGCGCTGGTGTTGCTGCTGACAGTCGGGGCCACCGGTGCCTGGCTGATAGATCGATCGGCCCGGCAGGCCAATACCTTCCTGCCGGCCCATGTGACCTGCCAGGTGGAGGAGAGCTTCAGCGGCCGGGAAAAGACCTCCATCGCCCTGCGCAACACGGGCAATGTGGACGCATTTTTGCGGCTGCGGCTGGTGAGCTACCGGATAAATGCCCAGGGCCAGCGTATCGGCGGAGCCGCGCCCATCCCGGCCCTATCTCTGGGCGGGGACTGGCTGGCCGGGTCGGACGGATGCTACTATTATGTGCATCCCGTGTCTCCCGGCGGCCTGACCGGGAATCTGCTGTCCCAGGCTCTATCCTTGACAGCCTATGACGACGCCGACGGCGGAGTGCAGGTCATCGAGGTGGTGGCGGAAGCCATTCAGGCGCTGCCTGCGGAAGCTGTTCAGGGGGCATGGCCCGCTGTGACATGCAGCGGCGGCCAGCTTACGGCTAACCCCGGAAAGGGGGAAGGCGCATGATAAGGCTGAAAAAATGGCTGTTCGTCCTGGCGCTGACGGCTGTACTGACCGTAGGCCAGGTGGCTCCCGTCTGGGCCCAGGGAACGGTCCGCTATCAGAACGGGGTGGATAAATTCGTGTTTTTGCCGGGCAGCGAGTACTCTGCGTCCGACCTCTTCACCGATTTTAAGGATGTAATGCCCGGTGACACACGCACCGGCACCGTGGAGATCTCAAACACCGGGCGCAGCCGGGTACAAATTTACCTTCGGGCCCTGGGCGCACAGGGGGACACAGAGGACCTTCTGCGGCAAATGCATCTTACGGTGGAAAAGGACAGGGAAACTCTTTCCTCCGCATCGGCTGACAGTCCCGGCGGCCTGGAGCAGTGGATCCTGCTGGGTACCTTTGCCCCCGGCGAGAGCAAGACGCTTCGGCTGACGCTGGAGGTCCCTCTGGCAATGGACAACGACGCCGCCGGCCGCGTGGGGCTTATTGATTGGCAGTTCCGGGCCCAGGAGATGGAGGATACTACCCCCACCACCGGCGACAGCGGCTGGATGGTCTGGGCAGCCAGTATTCTGATCTCCGGTACGGGCGTAGCCGTTCTTCTGCGCAGGAAGAGACAGGAAAGGAATAAGCACTAACGCAAAAGGAGAAACGGATGGATCCGTTTCTCCTTTTTGCAGCCTGGATTCCTATTTGCATCGGGCTGAAAAGTGTGATAAAATACAGGCAGAGAAGAGGAAGAGAGGAAGGCTTCTATGGCAATCAAGAGAAAATTCCCCATCCGGGTGGCAACGGTATATTGCGGCGGCGGCTGCCGGGCCAAGCGTGACGAGAGAGGCATGCTGTGCAAATACGGCTGTGTGGCTTGCGGCGCCTGCGAAAATGCCTGCAAATTCGGTGCCATTCATTTCAATGAATACGGCGTGGCGGAGGTGGACGAGGAGAAGTGTATCGGCTGCTCGGCCTGCGTGCGCAGCTGCCCCAAGCACCTAATCCGCATCCGCTTGCAGGACAACAGCATCCTGCCCCTGTGCTCCAATAAAGACCGGGGATTCGACCCGACCACCAAGACCGGAGCCCGGACCCAGTGCGACGTAAGCTGCATTGCCTGCGGCCTGTGCGCGAAAAGCTGCCCGGCCGACGCCATACGAATTGAGGACCAGCACGCTGTGATCGAGCAAAAAGCCTGTCTCAACTGCGGTATGTGCGCCACCGTCTGCCCCCGCCATGTAATCGTGGACAGACGCGGCATTGTGGCAAAATACAGGTAAAACAATATAAAATAAAAACCGACCGAAACACGCAAGGTGCTTCGGTCGGTTTTCTTTATGGCTGGGCTTATGTATTGGGCATCTCTAAATCATAGACCAGGGTGCGCCGGAGATATTCGCTTTTGAAGCGGTCCAGACCCACATAGTAGTCGAACAGGTCCAAAATCTCCCGCTTTGTGAAGTCGGGCATCATCTCCCGAAGATGCCGGGCCTTGGGATCGACCTTGAAAATGTGGCCGGTCTCCAGCTCATAGGTGCAGGGCGCGCCCCGGGTCTCGGCGTAGCTGCCCATGCCCTCAAAGAACATATAGCTTGCAATTTTACGCTGTATGCGCCCGTCCTTTAAAATCTTGAAATAGCCGCCGGAGCCGTCGGAGGAGAACACATAGCTGGTGGCGCCGGGAAATTTCCGCTGCAGATTCTGAAAAAGCGCAGAATGGCGGTGATTGGTGAAAACGAAGCTGCCCAGATCCTCCAGCTCCAGAATGACGCAGCGTCCGGCCTTCAGATGCTTCTTGCAGCGGTAGGGCGCCAGAGGATCCGTATGGACCTCCCGCAGGGTGCAGCAATAGGTCTGGTCGGCATAGTAGCCGGGCAGGCAGGCCTTCTGGCCCAGCAGGGGCTGCAGCGGTAAAAACATGAGACAGAAATTGCCGCTGAACAGGCCGGGCAGGTCGCTGGCGGTGCGCCGAAAATCGCGAAACAAGTGCGCAAGAGAAGACATACGCTCAGTTCAGGAAATCCTTCAGCTTTTTGCTGCGGGAGGGATGGCGGAGCTTGCGCAGGGCCTTGGCCTCGATCTGGCGGATGCGCTCACGGGTGACATTGAACTCTTTGCCCACTTCCTCCAGGGTGCGGGTGCGGCCATCTTCAATGCCGAAGCGCAGCTTCAGCACCTTTTCCTCCCGGGGGGTGAGGGTGCTCAGCACGTCTACCAGCTGCTCCTTCAGCAGGGTAAAGCTGGCGGCCTCGGAGGGCTCGGACGCGCCCTCATCGGGGATGAAGTCACCCAGATGGGAATCCTCCTCCTCACCGATAGGGGTCTCCAGAGACACCGGCTCCTGGGCGATCTTCAGGATCTCGCGGACCTTATCCACGGGCATATTCATCTGGGCGGAAATTTCTTCGGGAGAGGGGTCGTGGCCCAGCTCCTGGAGGAGCTGGCGGGAGACGCGGATGACCTTGTTGATGGTCTCCACCATGTGGACGGGGATACGGATGGTGCGGGCCTGGTCGGCAATGGCCCGGGTGATGGCCTGGCGGATCCACCAGGTGGCGTAGGTGGAGAACTTATAGCCCTTGGTATAGTCGAACTTCTCCACGGCCTTGATCAGGCCCAGGTTGCCCTCCTGGATCAGGTCCAAAAACAGCATGCCGCGGCCTGCATAGCGCTTAGCAATGGACACCACCAGGCGGAGGTTTGCCTCGGCCAGCTTCTGCTTGGCGGTCTCACCGGCCTTTACGGCCTTGCGCAGCTGGGCAAGGTCTTCCTCGGTGAGATTTGCGACCTCCTCGTCGGAGATCTCGATTTCACCCACGGGGTCCTCCGCGTCCAGCACCGGCTCCACGGTCTGGCCATTGGCCCGCTCCCATGCCATCAGCGTGGCCTTGGCCTTGTTGCCTGCGGAAATGGTGGAGGCCAGCTCCACCTCGCCCTCAGCAGAGAGAAGGGGGACCTTGCCGATCTCCTTGAGGTACATACGAACGGGGTCATCGATATTGAAGCTGTCTACCAGGGTGTTGGGGTCGACCAGCTCCTCCTCCTCGATCTCAGCGATCTCCTCCAGAGGCGGGTCGATCTCGGCATTTACATCCGGCAGAAATGCCTCGGTGGTGATCTCCACGGACAGCTTCTCCAGGGAGTCGTAGATCATATCCAGCTTTTCGCTTTCCAGGTCCATGGCATCCAGCACATCGGACAGCTCGCTGCTCTCCAGCTTTCCGTCCCGCTTGCCCTTGACGAACAGCTCCTTCAGACGCTCGTTGTTCTGGATCAGCTGGGCGGCGGGCAGGGAGGCGATGGTTTTGTCGTCCAGCTGGCCCTTGTTGCTCTTGATGACCTCTTCTTCGATCTCGCGCTGCTTCTGATCGGCCTCCTTCAGCAGTTCATCGGCCATATTCTGCAGCTCTTTTTCGGTATATTTTACTTCGCTCATGTGTTTTTTCCTCCATATCCCTTTTTGAATTTATATTTTTCTTGTGCAGCCAGCAGCGGATCTACATTGTTTCCGTCCTTGAACCGGTCTGCTTCCTCACGAATGATGCGCACATAGTCATCCGCCGCCTGCTCTGCGCCGGAAATGGATTCCGGCTTCTGCAAAATAGCGGTAAAATGGCTCATTTCCTCCGCAGACAGGTCTCCGGCCAGCGCGGCCAGGCTGTGTCTGCGGCCCGCCTCCCGGTCCGCCCGCAGGAGAGAATAAATTCTTCCCAGCAGGGGGGAGGAGAAGTCCTCCGGACGCAGGACACAGATCTTGTCATAGAGATCATCGTCCCGCATCATCAGGCGCAGGATGCCCTCCTCGGCCAGGGCGCTGCGGAGATTGGCGTAGCGCAGCTCCCGGGTCTGCGGCTGCAGGGTGGCGGAGGGGTTCATTTCCCGTTTGGTCTGGGCCCACCGCTCCTTGCGCTGCTGCTTTGAGAATATGCGCCCGACCTCGCTGCGCATAGCCTCCGGGGTAAGGCCCGCTGTCTCCGCGGCCCGGACAGTATAGACCTCCCGCTCCACCGCATTATCCAGCGTGCAGAGGACCTGGGCGATCTCCTCGGCGTAGGCGATGCGGTCTGTGTCGTTTTTCAGGTCGTACTTGGCGGCCACCTGGGACATGCGGAACTCGATGCCGTTTTCGCTGCCGGTCAGGAGCCGCTCAAAGGCCTGGGGACCTTGGAATTTGATGAAGTCGTCGGCATCCTGCTTTATGTAGCTGCCGTCTACCAGGCGGCGGGGAAGCTGCAGGACCCGCACGGTGAACTCGGAATTTTTCAGGATATCCAAGGCCCGCTGGGTGGCAAGCTGCCCGGCGTTGTCATTGTCGTAGCAGAGGACCAGCTCCTTGGTGTAGCGGCTGAGCAGACGGGTCTGCTCCACGGTGAGGGCCGTGCCCATAGAGGCCACGGCGTTGTCAAACCCCGCCTGGTGCAGGGTCACCACATCCAGATTCCCCTCGCAGAGAATGATGTTGGGGCGCTTGGTTTTTTTAGCCAGGTTCAGGCCGTAAAGCACCCGGCGCTTGCTGTAGACCGGGGTTTCGCTGGTGTTCATGTACTTGGGCTCGGACTTATCGATGACCCGGCTGCCGAAGCCCACCACATCGCCTCGCACATCCACCACCGGGAGAATGAGCCGGTTGCGGAATTTATCATAAAAGCCGCCGGATCTATTCTGCACAATGAGCCCGGCCTTTAAAAGCTCCTGCTTGGTGTAGCCCTTTTCCGTCATAGCCCGCAGCAGATGGTCCCACCCGTCCCGGGCGGCGCCCATGCCGAAACGGACGGCGATGCCCCGGCGGATCTGGCGTCGATTCAGGTATGCTTGGACGGCGGCCCCCTCCGGGGACTGGAGCACCGCATAGTAGTACCGGGCGGCGTCCCGATTCAGATCCAGCAGGCGGTGGCGCAGGCGGTCGGCCCCGTCGGACTCCCGGTCCTCCGGCACGGGCATATTCACCCGCTTGGCTAAAAAGCGCACTGCGTCGGGATAGGACAGATTTTCGATATCCATGATAAAATTGATAACGCCGCCGCCCTTTTTGCAGCCGAAGCAGTGGTAATACTGCTTGTCCTGCAGAACGTGGAAGGAGGGCGTTTTTTCATTGTGAAACGGGCAGCAGCCCCAATAGCTCCCGCCCTTTGGCTGCAGGGACACATAGCTGCCCACCACATCCAATATATCATTCCGGGCCATGAGCTCGTCCAAAAAGCTCTGGGGAAATGCCATTGTCGCGCCTCCTTTCCTCACTGTTGCCCAAGACACGGCAACAAACCTTCAATTATTTTATACGAAGAAAAAATCAGAATTCCTCTTTTTCTGCAAAAAAATTATCCCGCCTTGTGAAGCGGGATAATTTATAGGGTTTACAGGTCCACAATAATAGGCTCTACGCCGATGTGGGGTAGGAAAATATGGAGCAGATCCGCCGTTTTCAGCCGCAGAGAGCTGGTGTTGCGGCAGGGATGGCAGCCAAACCACTCCGCCTCGGCCACACGCCGCTCCAGGACAAGCGTGACCCGGTGGTCTGTATCGTTCATGAGGCCCAGCACCGAAGCAGAGCCGGGCTGCACGCCCAGAAGCTGCTGCAGATCCTCCGGGGAAGCAAAGCTCAAGCGGGAGGAGCCGATCTTCTTAGAAAAATCGGCGGTGCGGAAAGGCAGGTCTGCCGGCATAGCCAGCAGGTAAAAGGCGCTGCGGTTGCGGGGCGTCAGCAGCAGGTTTTTGCATATTGTGATGCCCAGGATCTCGCTGATCCCGGCGCAGGCATCCATATCATAGGCCGGATCGTGGTCCACACGCTGGTAGGGGATGCGGAGGGAATCCAGCAGGTCATAGACCCGCTGCTCCACCGGCTCCCGGGGCGAATCCGGATGCCCGAAATAAACAGGGGAAATATCCATATCTTACTCCTTTGCAAGCAGCTTTTCACCGGCGCGGAAAATGTCGCCTGCGCCTACAGTGAGGATCAGGTCATCTGGTTGGGCAATGCTGGCCAGGGTGTCCGCCACCTGGTCCAGAGTCGAGCAGTAGATCGCCCCGGGGATCTCCTTTGCCAGTTGACTGGAGGAGATGCCGATGTCGTTATTTTCCCGGGCGGCGTAAATTTCCGCCAGGACCGCGATGTCCGCCAGCTTCAGCTCCCGGATGAAGTCGTTAAACAGTGCCTGGGTGCGGGTGTAGGTATGGGGCTGGAAGGCGCAGATAATGCGCTTGTAGGGCATGGAGCGGGCGGTGGTGAGCAGGGCGTGAAGCTCACCGGGGTGATGGGCGTAATCATCGAACACCGCGGCGCCGTGATAGCTGCCCTTGTACTCAAACCGGCGTCCGGCCCCGTGGAAGGTGCGCAGACCCTCCTCCACAGCCTTGCCGCCGATGCCCAGCACATAGGCCGCCGAAGCCGCCGCCAGGGCGTTGGAAATGTTGTGTTTTCCGGCAACGGCCAGGGCGATATGGGCGTAGAGCTCCCCGTGGATCATCACATCGAATTCGCCGCAGCCGTCATGGAAGGCCACATTGTCGGCCCGGCAATCCGCATCGTCATCCCGCACGGAGAAGGTGAAAACCGGGTGGGAAAGGCCCTTCACAGAGTCCATAGCTCCGGCATCGTCTTTATTGGCGATGACATAGCCCCGCTGGGGCACTAAGTCCGCGAAGGCATGGAAAGAGTGTTCTACGTCCGACAGGTCTTTGAAAAAGTCCAGATGGTCGGCCTCTACATTCAAGATCACCGCCACCGTGGGGAAGAAATTCAAAAAGGAGTTGCAGTATTCGCAGGACTCCAGAATGATGGTATCACCGTGGCCCACCCGGTAACCGGAGTGGAGCATGGGCAGGGTGCCGCCGATCATGACCGTAGGATCAGCCTGGGCAGCCATGAAAATATGGGTGGCCATAGAGGTAGTGGTGGTTTTTCCGTGGGTCCCGGAGATGCACAGGGCGTTCTGGTACTGCTGCATAATGGCACCCCAGGCCTGAGCCCGCTCATAGACCGGGATGCCCCGGGCCACAGCGCCGGAGATCTCGGGGTTATCATCGTGAATGGCGGCGGTGCGGATGACCAGCTGGGCGTTTTGCAGATTGTCTGCCGAGTGGCCTACGGCCACGGGGATGCCCAGGGAGCGCAGGTGGCGCACGGTGTCGCTCTCGGACATATCAGACCCCTGCACGCACAGGCCCATGCCGTGCAGCACCTCGGCCAGCGGGCACATGGATACGCCGCCGATACCGGACAGGTGGACCCGCACGCCGGGCCGTAAATATTCTTTGAAATCCACAGAGGGATGCATCATGTTAAATTGCCTCCTAAAGACAGTTTTTACCGCAGAATTGCTTTTTAGGTTAACCTATATTATAATACGGATGAGGCGGAAGTGCAACACAAAATGCTTACGCAATTTCATTTTAACGGAGGAAACGCCATGGGCCGTAAGCAGGCGCAAAAAGTGATAGACAGTATCGAAGCAAGCGGCTTTCAGGCTTATTTTGTCGGCGGCTGCATGCGGGATACGTTGCTGGGCCGGGAGCCGGGAGACTGGGACATAGCCTCCAGCGCCCGACCGGAGCAGATCATGGACATTTTCGGGGCGGATGCGATCCCCACCGGGTGCAAACACGGAACGGTCACCGTAAGATCCGGCGGAGAGACCTTCGAGGTCACCACTTTCCGAACGGATGGGCAGTATACCGACGGACGGCATCCGGACCGGGTGACATTTGCTGACGCCATAGAGGAGGATCTGGTGCGCCGGGACTTTACCATCAACGCCATGGCCATGAATAAAGACGGGCGCATCATAGACCTATATGACGGGGCCGGAGACCTGAAGCGAGGCATTATCCGCTGTGTGGGGGATGCCGGAACCCGGTTTCGGGAGGACGCACTGCGTATTTTGCGGGCGCTGCGGTTTGCTTCGACCCTGGGATTTACCATAGAGCCCGCCACAGCGGAGGCCATCCACCGGGAGGCGGGATTGCTAAAAAAAATCGCGGCAGAGCGCATCCTGACGGAGATGAACAAGCTTCTTTGCGGCGAGGGCTGCCGGGAAATATTGCTGGCATACCCGGATGTGCTGGGTGTTTTTCTGCCGGAGCTGCTGCCTTGCGTGGGCTTTGACCAGCGAAATATCCACCATTGTTATGATCTGTATACCCATACGGTGGCGGCGGTGGACAGCGTGGAGCGGTCACCGGTCCTGCGCTGGACCATGCTGCTGCATGATATAGGCAAGGTAGATACCTTTACAGTGGATGCGCAGGGTCAAGGGCATTTTTACGGCCATCCGGACCGAAGCGCCCAAATAGCAGAGGAGATATGCACCCGCCTGCGGATGAAAAAGCGGGACCGGGAGGACATTATGGTGCTCATTTCCTGGCACGACCGGAATATTCCCGTTACAAAAAAGGGGATCGGCTCCGCTGTTCGAGCGCTGGGTGAGGAAAATTTTCGGCGTCTGCTGGCGGTGAAGCGGGCCGACAATCTGGCGCAGGCTCCGGAATACCGCTGGGTAGGCGAGAAAATCCACCAGGCTGAGGTGATGTTGGATGCGCTTTTGCAGGAGAAAAGCTGCCTGCATCTGAAAGATCTTGCTGTAAAGGGGAACAACTTGCTGGCATTAGGCTATAAAGGCCGGGAGGTCGGTGAAGCCCTGGAATGGCTGCTGGAGGGCGTTATTGCCGGGGAAATTGTGAATGACCGGACATCACTGCTGGCCGCCCTGCTGAAAAAGGACTGATTATTTCCAAAGCCGCAGATAACCCGCGTCGTGGAGCTGCTTGAGAAAGAGCAGCGCCAAGGGAAAGAGGATCATTCCGCCTACGCCCAGGGTGCAAAAGCCGATGTACATGGCCATCAGCGCCGCCAGGGGAGGCAGATCCACCTGCGCGGCCATGACCTTCGGCTCTAAAAAACTGCGGACCAGGGTGATGACGGCGTAAATAGCTATAAGAGCGATGGCCTTGGGCGTCTGCTGCAGGAGCAGGCATACTGCTGCCCAGGGCAGGAGTACGGTCCCTGTGCCGAATACCGGCAGTGCATCGATAAACGCAATAACGGCGGCCAACAGCAGGGCGTATGGCTGGCGAATAAGCAGCAGGCCCACCAGCAGCTCCGCAAAGGTGACGCTCAGGAGGATGCACTGGGCCTTGAGCCATTTACTCAGCGTGCGAAGCAGGTTATCCTTAACGCCGCCTGCCTGCTGCCGCCTCTGGGGCGGGAGCTGTCGGCGGAGAAAGCTCATGATGGAGGGCAGACGCGCAGCTGTAAAGAAAACAGCCAGTACAGTGGTCGCAGCAAAAAGAAAAACCGATGGTATCTCCTTCAGCGCCTCGGCAGCGGCAGCGACGCAGCGGGCGGAAAACCGGGCAAACCAGGAGGACAGCTCCTGAGACCCCTCTGCCAGGACCTGCCGCAGCCAGGACTGCATGCTTTTGGGGCAGGAGGCGCAAAAGCGCTCCAGCCGCTGCTGTACTGTGTCAAAATAGACAGGCAGCTCCGAAATGTACTGGGGCAGGGACCTGAAAAGCCGCACGGATTGCTGCAGAAGATTCAGGCACAGTACCGTCAGCACAGCCAGCAGCAAGGCCAGCAGTACAAAGGACAGTACCGCCGACACAAAGCTTCGGCGAAGGCGCAGCTTTTCCCGCAGATAGCACACCGTCGGCTCCATGAGATACGCCGCGCCCAGGGCGATGAGAAACGGCAGCAGCCACAGCAGCACATACCGTACCCCTATCCAGCACAGCACCAGAATAATGCCCCAATACAGCACAGAGCATATAAATTTTCGCTGCCTGTCCGTCATTTCGTGACCTCCGGGAGTTTGAATTACCTTGCATACAGCTCCAATGTATGCTAAAATCAAGCCAAATAACCAAGGGATTTCGGGAGTAATTATATGAGCAAAAAGAAGTATTATATTGTGGCCGAGGAGGCTCTGCCGGATATTTTTATCAAGGTGGCCGAGGCCAAGCGGATGCTGCAGGTAGGCGAAGCGCACACAGTGGGCGAGGCGGCCCGGCTTGTGAATATCAGCCGCAGCGCATTTTATAAGTATAAGGATGCTGTGCAGCCGTTTCAGGATCTAAAGGCAGGGCGTATCATCACATTTTATGCTCTGCTGAAGGATAACCCCGGTGTGCTCAGCAATTACCTGTCTATTTTTGCCAATTCCGGCGCAAATATACTGACCATCAACCAGAACATCCCCACCAATGGCTGCGCGGGCGTGACCATTACCGCCGAGACCAGCGAGATGAAAGAAGGCTTGGAGGAGATGATGGCCGGCATTTCCGGGGCTATGGGCGTGCTGAAATTTGAGGTTTTAGCTGGATAAACAAAAAAAGGGAGCCGAAAGGCTCCCAAAATTTTTGCTATTTATCGGTTTTCAAAGTGCTTCAGTGGCTCCTGCAGGTCCCGGAGGATCTGTTTTGCGTAGCGGTCCTCCTCGCTGAAAACACAGCCGCAGTACTTCTGCATATAGAGTCCCAACTCCCGAGCCTGCTGCTGGCCGCTTCGAAAGCCCGGGCGGAAATCCCGGTAGAGGAAAGTTACGCCCCACTTTTTCGCCGCCTGCTCTGCGATCTGGGCCATGCGCTCGTGCTGCTGATAGGGGCTGACGAACAGGGTGGAGGTGAAGGAGTCAAACCCGTTCTGCGCAGCGAATTTAGCAGCCTGATCCAGGCGTATTTCATAGCATTTTCCGCAGCGATGGTCAATGTCCTCCGTCACGGCGCATACAAACTCCCGCAGGCCGTAGTCCTCCTGAACGATCAGCTCCATGCCGATCTGCCCGGCGTAGCCGATAAGAGTATCCCGGCGGGCCTTATACTCCTGGTAGGGATGGATATTGGGGTTAAACCAGTAGGAAACCGGCTCGATACCCTCGGTGCGCAGCTGCTCCACGCAGGAGACGGAGCAAGGGGCGCAGCAGGTGTGCAGCAGGGTTTTTGTCATGTTTCGTCCTTCTTTCCAGGCTTGATGCGGCGAATGAAATTGCGGAGCCTGCCCTCGTTGGCCACCCGATAAGACCAGTCGGATATGGAGAAAAAGCGGTGGTAGACCTTCTGGAAGGGCTGGTTGATAAAGGCATCGAAGAAGGCGGCCCGCTCCTTGGGAAAGGCTGCCGGGCGGGAGAGGGCCGGATTAACCGCAACAGCCTCCGATAGGGTCCGCTTTTCCCGGCGCAGGGGGATCATGTCGAAGATGTGTGCCCCCTTGACGGTGTTGATAAGCAGCATGGAGATGCCCAGCTTCTGCTGCTGCGGATAAAAGTCGCCGGGCAAGCCCTTAAAATCACCCAGGGTCAGGTCGGCCACACGGTTGGTGCTGCAGCAGGTGCAGTGGTAGCAGGCCGGGCGCAGAAACAGGCCCCGGAACAGGCCCCGGCCATAGTCGGACTTACCCAGGGGCGCGTCATATTGGCCGCCGCCCTCAAAATCCACCACAAACCGCGACTCGCTGCCCGTGAGCTTTTTGCAAAATTGCACGGCGGTGACCTGGCGCTGCTTGATGTAGCGCATGGCATCCACCACCTTGCTCCACACACCCGGGGAGGGAACGCCGCTGCATAGGGTGTCCGCCGTGAGAAGAAGCTCCGGGGACTCGCCTAAATATCTGTAAAGCCCATCTACTTGACAGGGCGTGCCGGTAAAGAAAACAAAGGTGCCGCGGTCCAGGTAATAGCGCACCTGCTGGAAGCACTCGCCCATATCGCTCTGCACAAGCTTGGTGCCCAGGAGCCGGGGCAGGTCGTCCTTGCTCTGGATAGCCGTGTGGACCACCCGCATGTCGCCGTCCATGGCCGCGCCGAATACCACACCCCCGGACTCCAGTACAAAGTCTGCGATGGCGGCAAAGGCCCCGCCGGAGGTGGAGAGCCGGCGCTGCTCCTCGTTTTCATTCCACACGGCGAACACCGTGGGGTCCGGTCGCTGCTCCCGGTGCTTCAGAGCCGGGCAGATATGGGTGCAGTGTCCGCAGTGGACACAGGCATCCGTCACCTGGGGATAGAGAAACCCCTCCTTATCGGCAACCATTTTGATCGCGCCCCTTGGACAGCCGCTGGCGCAGGCGCTGCAGCCGGTGCAATGCTCTTTGGGCGCAAGATGGGCAGACGCGGTAGAGATCATGGCCATTCCTCCCAGCTTTTTTCTTCATTATATCACCAGAATCGGCGTAAAGCAACAGCACCTTTTCCCATCAAATAGATGCAAGATTTTTCGTTGTCGGTATCCGGGAAAGAATCCTGCGGGAGACTTGCTATTTGCGGCGCAATCTGCTATACTGATAGAACTTATTAGGTGGAGGTTTGCTATGCGTATTCTGGGCATCGATCCGGGGGTAGCCATTGTGGGGTTTGGGCTTATCGAGTCCGACCGGGGTACCCAGCGGATGCTGCAATACGGCGCCATCACCACCCCGGCGGGGCAGCCCCTGGCTGCCCGGCTCCTGCAGATCAGCCGGGATATGGAGGAGCTGATCGAAGCTTTTCAGCCTGATGAAATGTCTATTGAGGAGCTGTTCTTCTCCAAAAATATCACCACAGGTATCGCCGTTGCCCACGCCCGTGGGGTCATTCTCTGCGCGGCGGAGAAGCACCAACTGCCTATCTACGAATACACCCCCATGCAGGTGAAGCAGGCAGTGGCAGGCTATGGTCTCGCCGATAAAAAGCAGGTAATGGATATGACCCGGCGGCTTTTGAAGCTGAAGGCCGTACCCCGGCCCGATGACGCCGCCGACGCCCTGGCCATCGCCCTGTGCCACGCCCGCAGCGCCACCAGTCTGCTGCGGCGCAGAGATCCGGGCGTGAAAGAAACCGTATAAAAAGAGGAAGATCCTATGTATTATTACGTAAACGGAACGGTGGCGGAGATCGGGCCCAACCTGGCAGTCATAGACTGCGGCGGGGTAGGCTACGCCTGCGCCACCACCAACTATACCCTGGCCCAGCTGAAAAAAGGGGAGAAGGCCAAGCTCTACACCTATCTCCATGTGCGGGAGGAGATCTTCGACCTGTACGGCTTTTCCTCCCAGGCGGAGCTGAGCAGCTTCAAGATGCTGCTGGGGGTCTCCGGCGTGGGGCCCAAGGCGGCGCTGGCCATTCTGTCCTCGGGAACGCCGGACCAGCTGGCTTTAAGCATCGTCACCGGGGATGAAAAGGCTCTTACGGGCGTACCCGGCATTGGCAAGAAGATCGCCCAGCGTATTATTCTGGAGCTGAAGGACAAGCTGGCCAAGGAGCAGGGCGGGTTTGATGCCCGGGTGGGCACTCTGTCGCCGGTCCCCGCCGGGGGTAAGAGCCAGGAGGCTGCCTCGGCCCTGGCGGTACTGGGGTATTCGTCCCAGGAGATTTCCGCCGCCCTCAAGGGCGTGGACGCGGCGCTGCCGGTGGAGGAAATGATCCGCCTCGCCCTGAAAAAGATGGTCCGCTGAGCTGCAGACTTAAAAGGAGAATGAAGCGTGAGTATTGATTTCGGCAACGATATATTTGACGATTCCCTGGTGTCCACCACCTTTCAGCCGGAGGACAGCGGAGAGCTTTCCCTGCGCCCCCACACGCTGCAGGAGTATATCGGCCAGAGCAAGGCCAAGGAGAATCTTTCTATTTTTATTGAGGCGGCCCGCCGCCGCACAGAGTCGCTGGACCACGTGCTGCTCCACGGCCCTCCGGGCCTGGGCAAGACCACTCTGGCCGGCATCATCGCCGCGGAGATGGGCGTGAATATCCGCATCACCTCGGGCCCGGCCATTGAAAAGCCCGGCGACCTGGCGGCTCTGCTGACCAATCTGCAGGAAAACGACATCCTGTTTGTAGACGAAATCCACCGGCTGAACCGCTCCGTGGAGGAGATCCTTTACCCCGCCATGGAGGACTACGCCATCGACATCATCATCGGCAAGGGGCCGTCAGCCAACTCCATTCGGCTGGACCTGCCCCATTTTACCCTCATCGGCGCCACCACCCGGGCTGGGCAGCTGTCCGCACCCTTGCGGGACCGCTTCGGCGTTACACTGCGGCTGGAGCTGTACTCCCCGGAGGAGCTTGCCCAGATCGTCACCCGCAGCGCGGGTATTTTACGGGTGCCCATTGAGCCCTCCGGGGCCATGGAGATCGCCCGGCGCTCCCGGGGCACGCCCCGTATCGCCAACCGGATGCTCCGCCGCGTGCGGGACTTTGCTGAAGTAAAGGCGGACGGCGTCATCACCGACTCGGTGGCGGATCAGGCGCTGCAGGCGCTGGAGATCGACCACCTGGGCCTGGACCCGGTGGATAGGCGGATGCTCCGGGCCATCATCGAAAACTACGGCGGTGGCCCGGTGGGCCTGGAGACCCTGGCGGCCACCATCGGAGAGGAGTCCGTCACCCTGGAGGATGTATACGAGCCATACCTGATGCAGCTTGGTTTCCTGACCCGGACGCCTCGGGGCCGCTGCGTTACCAAAAAGGCATACGACCACCTGCATCTGGCTTATCTGGGCCAGGAGCAGCTTTCACTATAAGAATTTTGGAGGAATGATTGAAATGGGTAAACTTTTCGGCACCGATGGTATTCGCGGTGTAGTAGGGGAGACGCTTACGGCGGAGCTGGCCTACCGTGTGGGCCAGGCCATCACCATTGTTTTAACGGAGCAAAAGGGCAGCGCCCCCACCATCAGCATCGGCAAGGATACGCGCATCTCCTCAGATATGCTGGAGTCTGCGCTGATGGCCGGCATCTGCTCCATGGGCGGCAGCGTGATGCCCTTTGGCACCATCCCCACCCCGGCGGTGGCTTTTCTGACGGTGCAGGAGGAGGCGGACGCGGGCATCGTTATCTCCGCCTCCCACAATCCCTACGAGCACAACGGCATCAAGGTCTTCGGCGGCCAGGGCTACAAGCTCTCCGACGAGATGGAGGAGAAGGTGGAGAAGATCGTTCTCTCCGGAGAAACGCTGCCCGTCAAGACCCACGATCAGATCGGCATGCGCCTGCACGGCATGCGCCAAATGAAGTCGGACTATATTGACCATCTGCTCTCCACCGTGGACTGCGATATGCGCGGCCTGCGGGTACTGGTGGACTGCGCCAACGGCGCAGCCTCCGCCACGGCACCGGACCTGTTCGGCAAGCTGCCTCTGCATGCGGATTTCATCTTCGATAAGCCCGACGGCATCAACATCAATAACGGCTGCGGCTCCACCCACATGGAGACCCTGTGCCAGGGCGTGGTAGCAGGGAAGTACGACCTGGGCATCGCCTTTGACGGCGACGCTGACCGCTGCCTGCTGGTGGACGAAAAGGGCAATATCATCGACGGCGATAAGGTGCTGGCCGTTTGCGGCAAGTCCATGCGCAAGCGGGGCATCCTCAACGGCGATGCCATCGTGGCAACGGTCATGTCCAACCTGGGCCTGCATGAGTTCTGCCGCAAGGGGGACTATCTGCTGGTCTGCACCGACGTGGGTGACCGCCATGTGCTGGAGAAGATGATCGAGTGCGGCTATATGATCGGCGGCGAGCAGTCGGGCCACACCATTTTCCGGGAGTTTGCCACCACCGGCGACGGCGAGCTGACGGCCCTGCAGTTCATCCAGGCCTACTGCGAGGCGGGTGTCCCGGCCTCGGAGCTGGTGTCCTGCTGCGCACAGTATCCCCAGGAACTGATCAATGTGCCTGTGTCCGCCGTAGGCGGGGCCAAGGAGCGCATCATGGCCGATGAGCGTCTGTGGGAGCAGGTGCGCAGGCAGGAGGAGTCGCTCCATGGTGAGGGCCGCATTTTGGTGCGTCCTTCTGGCACGGAGGCGCTGATCCGTGTGATGGTGGAGGCGAAAACCGTCGAGACAGCTCATACCGTGGCGCAGACTTTGGCTGATTTCATAAAAACCCTGTAAGATTTTACATAGTATTAACAAAATTTTGCAAATTGCTTGACAACTAATTCATGGAAAAGGTATAATGAGGAATGGATGGATATGTGCAAAGGCAGTACGACCAACTGCAGCAGCTCTCCGATGAGAGCCTGTGCCTGGCTCTGCAAAACGGAAACGCCGTCGCAGAGGAGATCTTGGCCTGCCGTTACCACAAATTGGTTCGCAGCTGCGCGCATCCCTTTTTCCTGGCGGGAGGCGACAGTGAAGATCTGCTGCAGGAGGGCATGCTTGGGCTTATAAAGGCCATGCGCGAATTCCGGTCGGATCGGGAGGCCAGCTTCCAGACCTTTGCGGAGGTCTGCATCCGCCGGCGGTTATATTCGGTGATTCGCTCGTCCCTTGCCGGCAAACATAGTCCGCTCAATGAATCCGTACCCCTGAATGCATTTTTGCTTGACGCGCAGCCACAGTACAGTCTGCTGGATCCGGAGGATCTGCTTATCGACCGTGAAAAGGCTGCGGCACTGCTGAATCGAGTTCGCAGTCAGCTTTCCGACCTGGAGATCCGTGTCCTGGACCTGTATCTGGACGGCTGCAGCTGCGGCGAGATAGCAGCCATGGTGGGTAAGCCCTATAAATCCGTGGACAATGCCGTTCAGCGTATCCGCCGCAAAGTAGCGCGGCAAATTTCTTCCGGCGATATCAGCAATGGCTGAGCGCAATATATTTCTCAAAGAGAGGGTAAAATCATGTACGAAGATAAGACTTTAGTGTGCAAAGAATGTGGCAAGGAGTTCGTTTTCACTGCCGGTGAGCAGGAGTTTTATGCGGAGAGAGGCTTCCAGAATGAGCCCCAGCGCTGCAAGGCCTGCCGTGATGCCCGCAAGAACGCCGCCCGTGGTCCCCGGGAGTACTTCACCGCTACCTGCGCTGCCTGCGGCGGCGAGGCCAAGGTGCCCTTCGAGCCCAAGAGCGACCGTCCTGTTTACTGCAGCGACTGCTTCGCCAAGATGAGAGAGAACGGCTGATTCTTTGCTTGTATAAATATGCTGACCGGCGCAGGTTTTCTGCGCCGGTTTTCTTTTGAGGCAAAAGAAAAAAATTTCTGTTGAAAACAGGAATAAATCGGGTTATAATATATAAACCAAAGTATGTATGGAGGTTATAGACCATGATTGAAATTACAAAAGACACCATTATCGGTGATATTCTGGACGTTGCACCCCAGACGGCTCCCATCTTCCTGTCCATCGGCATGCACTGCCTGGGCTGCCCCTCTTCCCGCGGCGAGACCGTAGAGGAGGCCTGCATGGTCCATGGCGTGGATTGCGAGAAGCTGCTGGCCCTGGTGAACGAAGAAGCCAACAAGTAAGCAAAAAAACGGCAAGCGCATACGGCTTTGACCGTATGCGCTTGCGTTTGTCTATATGAGGTGAAACATGATGGAACAGCTGCATTTGCAGCCGCGCTTGCAGCTTTTGGCTGACCTGGTGCCCCGGGGCGCAAAACTGGCGGATATCGGGACCGACCATGGCTATCTGCCGGTCTATCTGCTGCAAAGGGGACACATCGCATCCGCTATTGCCGCCGACATCGGGCCTGCCCCCCTGGAGCATGCCAGGCGCACGGCAGAGCAGTACGGCGTGGTGACCGGCCTGAGCTTTCTCTGCAGCGACGGGCTTCGGGGCATCGGCCCGGAGGATGCGGACACGGTGGTCATTGCCGGCATGGGCGGTGAGACCATCATCCATATACTGTCCCACGCGCCCTGGACCAAGGACGGCGCGCTTCTGCTGCTCCAGCCCATGACCAAGCAGGAGGACCTGCGCCGCTGGCTCAATGAAAACGGCTACGCCCAGAGCGCCGAGCGGCTGGTGCGGGACAAGGACTATCTGTACCCCGTATTCACGGTATTCGGCGGAGAGCAGCCGCCTCTGTCTGTGGGCGAGATTTACGGGGGCCTGGACATTGAGGTCGATCCGCTGGCAAAGGAATACCTGGCGCAGCGCATCCGCCGCCTGGAGCAGGCTCAGGCTGGGCTGCGGAAAAGCGGCAGCGGCGAAAACCGGATGCGGGCCGACTCGCTGGAAAAAATCAAACAAGCCTTGACAGAGAGGAGAGCGCAGCTATGATCACCGTTGGAGAAGTGGAAAAATATCTTTATAACTGGGCTCCGGCCGATCTGGCGGCGGACTGGGACAATGTGGGGCTGCTTGTGGGCGACCCGGACCGGGAGGTAAAAAAGATCCTCACGACGCTGGACATCACCGAGTCGGTGGTGGAGGAGGCCGTGCAGACCGGGGCCGACCTGATCGTATCCCATCACCCGGTGATGAACTGCGCCTGGCACCCGGTGCAGACCCTGCGCGCCGACGACCGCCAGGGCCGCATCCTTACGAGACTGGTGGAAAATCATATTTCCGCTATATGCATGCATACCAATTTGGACGCGGCAGAGGGCGGCGTCAACGATGTTTTGGCCGAAAAGCTGGGCCTTTTGGACACCCAGCCCCTTACGGAAGAAAAAATTGGCCGGGTAGGCACATTAAAATGTGAAATACCCCTTGTGGACTTCACCCGGTTTGTGGTAAAATCATTAGGATGCAATGGATTGCGCTATACCGACTGCGGCAAGCCTGTCCGCCGGGTAGCGGTGGGCGGCGGCGCCTGCGGCGACTATATCGCGCAGGCTATTGCATTGGGCTGCGACACTTTTGTGACCTCCGATCTTCGCTATCACGACTTTCTGGACACAAAAGAGCTGAACCTCGTCGACGCCGGTCATTTCCCCACGGAGCAGGTCATTGTTCCGGAGCTGTGCCGGCGGCTGCAGGCGGCGTTTTCCGCAGTTTCCGTATCTACTTCGGTCTCGCATCAAAGCGAGGTCATCCAATACTGCATTTGAAGGAGAGAGTAAACTATGTCCGGACATTCCAAGTGGCACAATATTCAAAAGACCAAGGGCGCGGCTGACGCCAAGCGCAGCGCCGCCTTTACCAAGATCGCCAAGGAGATTATCGTGGCGGTGAAGCAGGGCGGCAGCGGCGACCCCGCCAATAACTCCCGCCTGGCCACCGTTATCGCCAAGGCCAAGGCTGCCAACATGCCCAATGACAACATCAAGCGCACCATCGACAAGGCGCTGGGTGCCGGCAACACCGATAACTACGAGGCCGTTACTTACGAGGGCTATGGCCCCTGCGGCGTAGCCGTTATCGTGGAGGCCCTTACCGACAACCGCCAGCGCACCGCCCCGGAGATCCGTCACTATTTCGATAAGTACGGCAAGGGTATGGGCGCCCAGGGCTGCGTCAGCTGGAGCTTTGACCGCAAGGGCGTCATCGTCATCAATAACGAGGACGAGGAGCTGGATGAGGATACCGTGATGATGGATGCGCTGGACTCCGGTGCCGAGGATTTCTCCGCCGACGGCCCCGTCTTTGAGATCACCACCGATCCCGACTCCTTCAACGATGTAGTCTCCGCTCTGGAGCAGAAGGGCTACACCTTTGAGAGCGCCGAGCTGGAGATGGTGCCCCAGAACTACGTCACCATGACCGGCGAGGACGATGTGAAGAGCATGGAAAAGCTGCTGGACATGCTGGATGATAATGAGGATGTCCAGAATGTGTGGCACAACTGGCAGCAGGACTAAGATAATACCGCTTAAAAACGCACCCTTATTGGGTGCGTTTTTTTCGTCTAAACCGGCCCGCCCGCTCATACAGTAGAGCAAACGACTATGACGGCCTTGCCGTTTGCAGGAGAAAGGAATGGTTGGAAATGACGAGTCAGGTCACAGACATTTATGAGAGCATGGCCCAGCGAACGGACGGCAATATCTATATCGGCGTGGTGGGGCCTGTACGCACGGGAAAATCCACGTTTATCAAGCGCTTCATGCAGACCCAGGTGCTGCCCCGGATGAGCGACGACTTCAGCCGGGACCGGGCCATTGACGAGCTGCCCCAGAGCGGCTCCGGGCGCACCATTATGACCGCCGAGCCTAAGTTCATCCCGGAGAAAGCTGTGCAGATACGGCTGTCTGACGGGGTGGTTTTCGGCGTGCGGCTGGTGGACTGTGTGGGGTATCTGGTGCCCGGTGCCATGGGGCAGTTTGAGGACCTGGCCCCCCGTATGGTGATGACTCCCTGGCTGGACCATGAGATCCCCCTGGCCGAGGCGGCGGAGATCGGCACCCGCAAGGTCATCTCCGAGCACGCCACTGTGGGCATTGTGGTGACCACCGACGGCACGGTGACGGAGATCCCCCGGGAGGATTATCTGGAGGCCGAGGAGCGGGCCATCCGGGAGCTGCAGGCCATCGGCAAGCCCTTTGTGGTCCTGATAAACAGCGCCCAGCCCGATAGCCCCGAGGCCATAGCCATCGCCGACCAACTGAGCAAGAAATACGACGCCAGATGTCTGCCGGTGAACTGCCTGCGCCTGAGCGAGGAGGAGATCCGGTCGATCATTCAAAGCCTGCTGTATGAGTTTCCCCTGCAGGAGCTGGATGTTTTCTTCCCCTCCTGGGTAGAGGCTCTGCCGGAGGAGCATCCCATCAAAAAGGCGCTGGTGGAGCTGGTGGCCCGGCAGGGCAATAAGCTGACGCATATCCGCCAGATGGATGACATGGTCCGTGAGCTGGAGCAGGACGACATGGTCAGCGCCGCCACACTGCTGCAGATGGACCTGGGGCTGGGCCGCGCCCAACTGCGGATGTCTCCACCCAGAGGGCTGTTTTATGAAACTGTCAGCAAGGCCACCGGCCTGACTGTGCGGGACGACGGCGACCTGATGGCCCTGCTTACAGAGCTTGCCCAGGTGAAAAAGGAGTACGGCAAGGTCGCCCCCGCCCTTCAGGAGGCCTACCGCACCGGCTACGGCATCGTGGTGCCGGAGCTGGAGGAGCTGGAGCTGGAGGACCCGGAGATCGTGCGGCAGGGGGGACGGTACAGCCTGAAAATGAAGGCCAGCGCCCCGTCCATCCACATGATCCGGGCGGATATTGAGACCACCGTTTCACCCATCGTCGGTGATGAAAAGCAGTCCGAGGACATGGTAAATTATCTTCTCCAGCAGTACGAGGGGGATACACAGAAGCTGTGGCAGTCCAATATTTTCGGCCGGAGCTTCAACGAGATCGTGGGCGATGACCTGCAGGCCAAGCTCAAGCGTATGCCGGAGCCTGCCCGCAAAAAAATGCGGGAGGCCCTGGAGCGTATTATCAACGAGGGTGGCGGAGGCCTTATTTGCATAATTCTGTAAAGCTAAATACCATTACAGAAAGCAAGACGGATGCACAGTGCATCCGTCTTGTTTTTTGGATAAAATCGTGGTATGATAAAGAAAAAACGGAAGGGAGAGCCGATATGCTGCTTGCCATCGACATAGGAAACTCCAACATCAGCGTTGGATTATTCGGAGAAAAACGGGATCTTAAATTTTTGGCCTCCATCGACACCGACAGCCGCAAAACTGCCGACCAGATCAGCATTGACCTGATGAATATTTTCGCCCTCTACGGCTATGACATCCGCCGGGTCACCGGAGCCATCTTTTCCAGCGTGGTGCCGGGCATCAATTTCATGATGCACAAAGCCCTGACCCGGCTGCTTGGCAAGGAGCCCATGGTGGTAGGCCCCGGGATCAAGACAGGGCTGAACATCCGCATGGAGGTCCACAACCAGTTGGGCACCGACCTGGTGGCCAACGCCGTAGCAGCGGTAGAAAAATACCCTGCCCCCATCATTATGATCGAAATGGGCACGGCCACAACTATCTCCTATATCTCCCGCCAGCGCACATACGAGGGCGGCATGATGTTCCCGGGCGTGCGGCTTTCCCTGGATGCCCTGTCGGAGCACTCGGCGCTGCTGCAAAATGTGGCCCTGCAGCACCCCACCAAGAATCTCATCGGCAAAAACACCGAGGACTGCATGCGCAACGGCATCGTCTACGGCACGGCGGGGATGCTGGACGGCATCATCGACCGCATCAAGGAGACCATTCCCGATGAAAACCCCACCATCGTTGCCACCGGCAGCAACGCCCCTGTCATCGTCCGCTACTGCCGCAACCAGATCCTCTACGATAAGTACCTGCTGATGGAGGGCCTGCAGCTGATCTACCTGAAGAACAAAGAAAAATGATGAAAATAAAGCATACCGGCAGCGTAATGCTGCCGGTATGCTTATATGCTTATATGCTTATGTAGATCACTTGGCCAAAATCTTTTTCAGCTTGGCAAAGCGGGGGAGAGAGTCCTGTTTGGGCAGGTCCGGCTCCCCCTGGATCAGGGGCAGGGCGTACTCGATGAACTGGTGGTTCACGCCGGTACCATCCTCGTTGATCCAGGAACGGGGAATCTTCTTTTCCACGTTGGCTACCTCCATCAGAGGCACCAGCTTGGTCTTGCAGGCGTAGCGGCCGTTCTGGATACCCCGCTCAAAGGCGATCATGCGGCCGTTGATGCCCGCGATGGCGTTCTCTACGGCCGCCTTGCCGGCCATGAAGGACTCCTCAATGTCCGTCTCGGACGCCAGATGCGCACCACAGCGCTGCAGGAGGTTCAGCTCGATGCCCCGGACCTTGGTGTCCAGCTCCTCCTTGATGACCTCCGCCAGGATGGAGGCCAGGCCGCCCATCTGGGCGTGGCCGAAGCCGTCGGTCTTTTCCACCTTGGCCTCGGAGACGAAGCCGCCGTCAGCATAGTGGATGCCCTCGGACACCGCCACCAGGCAGTTGCCCTTTTCGGCGTAGACGCGCTTAACATCGGCTATAAACTTGGGCATATCGAAGTCGGTCTCCGGCAGGTAGATCAGGTCCGGGCCCGCGCCGTATTCGCTGGCCAGGGCGGAGGCGGCGGCCAGCCAGCCCGCGTGGCGGCCCATGATCTCCATGATGACCACCATGCCGGTATCATACACATGGGAGTCCAGGTACACCTCCATGAAGGAGGTGGCGATGTACTTGGCGGCAGAGGCGTAGCCGGGGCAGTGGTCGGTGCCGAAAAGGTCGTTGTCGATGGTCTTGGGCACGCCCATGACCCGGCACTCGTAGCCCACGGATTGCATGTACTGGTTAATTTTGTTGCAGGTGTCCATGGAGTCGTTGCCGCCGTTATAGAAGAAGTAGCGGACATCGTATTTCTTGAAGATCTCCAGGATGCGCTTGAAATCCGTGTCGTCCACGGCGGGGTCGGCCAGCTTGTAGCGGCAGGAGCCCAGAGCGGAGGAGGGGGTGTATTTCAGCAGACGCAGCTCCTCGGGATCCTCCTGGCCCATATCGAACAGCCGGTCGTTCAGCACGCCCTTGATGCCGTGCTCCGCGCCCAGCACCCGGGTGATAACGCCGCTTTTCAGGGCCGTGTCGATAACGCCGTAGGCGCTGGCGTTGATAACGGATGTGGGCCCGCCGGACTGGCCGATGATACAGGCGCCTTTCAGTACATTCATGGAATCAATACCTCCTGCGATGATGTATGTGGAATATTTTTTCGGAATCAGCTATCCTATTCTACCATGAGATTTGCATAAAGTAAACGGCCAACCCTTGCAAAATCAAATTTCTGTGGTAAAATCTAAGAGATGTATTATAGCGCATATCAAGCAAAGGCAAAGAGATGGAAAGATGATAATAGGAAGTGTAAGTTTGACAATTAAAGCTCACAGCGGCAAGCGGCTTGAAATTCCGCTTGAAGTGTGGCAGGTCGATATCTTATCGAAAATGCTTGGATTAAGCGTTGATACAACGAGTTTAGCGAGTTATAAAATGGCGAGTAAAGAAACCGTTGATGATCGTATGGAAATATATTATAAAGCTATTAAGAAAATGGAACATATTGAAGAATAATATTTCAGAATTTATAATGTAAAGGAGATTATAACTATGCCTCTGGTAACATCGAAGGAAATGTTTGAAAAGGCCTATAAGGGCGGCTACGCCATCGGCGCATTCAATGTGAACAACATGGAGATCATTCAGGGCATCACCGGCGCCGCCGCCGACCTGAAGGCCCCGGTTATTTTGCAGGTGTCCAAGGGCGCCCGGGCCTATGCCAACCGCACCTATCTGATGAAGCTGGTAGAGGCCGCCGTCATCGACACGGGCCTGCCCATCTGCCTGCACCTGGACCACGGCGACAGCTTCGATCTGTGCAAGAGCTGCATCGACGACGGCTTTACCTCCGTGATGATCGACGCCTCCTCCAAGCCCTTTGCCGAGAACATCGCCCTGACCCGCCAGGTGGTGGAGTACGCCCACGACCACGGCGTGGTGGTGGAGGCGGAGCTGGGCACCCTGGCCGGCATCGAGGACGAGGTGAATGTCTCCGCCGAGGACTCCTCCTACACCCGCCCCGAGGAGGTGCAGGAGTTTGTGGAAAAGACCGGGTGCGACTCCCTGGCCATCGCCATCGGTACCAGCCACGGCGCCTACAAGTTCAAGCCCGGCACCAAGCCCCAGCTGCGCTTTGACGTGCTGGAGGAGGTGGAGAAGAAGCTGCCGGGCTTCCCCATCGTGCTGCACGGCTCTTCCTCCGTGCCCCAGGAGTTCGTGGAGAAGATCAATAAGTTCGGCGGCAATATGCCCGGCGCCATCGGCGTGCCCGAGGATCAGCTGCGCAAGGCCGCTTCCATGGCCGTGTGCAAGATCAATATCGACTCCGACCTGCGCCTGGCCATGACCGCGTCCATCCGGGAGTATCTGGCGGAGCATCCGGATCATTTCGATCCCCGGCAGTATCTCAAGCCTGCCCGCCAGGCCATCCATGACATGGTGGCCCACAAGATCGTGGACGTGCTGGGCTGCGACGGCAAGGCGTTCTAAGTTTTAGCTATAATAATTCATCGGAAAATGTACCCTGTCATTTTGGCGGGGTACATTTTTTTTGCCATAAGATCCCAAGGAATTTTCGGCAGCTATGTGCGCCCGGATATGACGGGATTCTCACCGGGACGGGGCTATAATCGTAGCGGAGAGGGGGGAGACCGTTGCGCATTTACATAGACCGGGTATTTTTGCTGAATCTGGCGGTGGATTATTTGCTGCTGCTGGCGGCGGCGCGGCTGGCGGGCACGCCGCTGCGGCGGGTGCGGTTTCTCCTGTGCGGCGCAGGCGGGGGCCTGTACGCGGCAGCGGTGTTCCTGCCGGGTCTTACCTGGCTGGCGCATCCTGCGTGCAAGGCTGTCTCGGGCGCTGCCATGGCTCTGCTGGCCTATGGCCGGGAGCGGGGACGCTGGAAGCTGACGGGCCTGTTTTTTCTCCTCTCCGGATCCCTGGCAGGGGTGATACTGGCCGTGGGCTTCTGCGTAGGCGCGCCGGGCCTACTGGTAGGAAAAATCTACCGGGCCGAGATCGACTGGAAGCTGCTGCTGGGCGGCACGGCGGCGCTGAGTTTGGCGCTGCACCTACTGTTTCGGCAGGGCGCGCGACACGGAGGGGGAGAATTGATGAACGTACAAATTGCCATAGGCGGGAACACCGGCCAGGTAACGGCCCTTCACGACACGGGAAACACGCTGCGAAACCCTGTGGACGGGCGGCCGGTGCTGGTTATGGAACAGGCGGCGATCCTGGAGCTGCTGCCGGAAGCGGAGGCGGATATCATCCGAGAGACCACCGCCCCGGAAGCGGCTATGGCGCGGCTTTATGACGGGGGGAGCGGACTCCATTTCACACTGCTGCCCTTTCGCAGCGTGGGCACGGAGTCAGGGCTGCTGCTGGCCGTGCGCAGCGACTACATAGCCCTGCACCGCAGGCGGATGCCGAAAACGCTTATTGCCATTTCGCCGGGGCCTGTCAGCGACGGCGGGGCATACCGGGCCCTGTGGGGCGGAGAAGGGGAAAGGAGGAAGAACGCTGAAAAAGCTTCTGATGCGGATCTGGCACAGACTGCTGCGTCTGGCAAGGCCGGATAAGATCATGTACATAGGCGGCAGTGACACGCTGCCGCAGCCGCTGAGCCGGGAAAGGGAGGCGGAGCTCATTGCCCGGATGGGTCAGGGCGACTTTGCCGTGCGGCAGACCCTCATTGAGCATAATCTTCGACTGGTGGTATACCTGGCCCGGCGGTTTGAAAACACGGGCATCAACATGGAAGACCTTATTTCCATCGGCACCATCGGGCTTATCAAGGCCATCAACACCTTCCGGGCGGATAAGAACATCAAGCTGGCCACCTACGCCTCCCGGTGCATTGAAAACGAAATTCTCATGTACCTGCGAAAAAACTCCGCCCAGCGGACGGAGGTGAGCTTTGACGAGCCCTTGAGCACGGACTGGGACGGCAAGGAGCTGCTGCTCAGCGACGTGCTGGGCACCGACGGCGACACGGTGATGCGGCCCATCGAAGCGGATGTGGACCGCAAGCTGCTGCAGGATGCGGTGGGAAAGCTCTCCTCCCGGGAGCGGGACATCATCACGCTGCGGTTTGGACTGGGCGGAAAAAAGGAGATGACCCAGAAGGAGGTGGCCGACCGGATGGGCATTTCCCAGTCCTATATCTCACGGCTTGAAAAACGCATTATTCTGCGGCTGAAGCGTGAAATTCTCAAAATGAGCTGAAAAAGTGCCGGACCACAGGGGTCCGGCACAGCGTCTGTGTCTGGTTATGCCGTCAGTCCAAAAAAAGGGCGGCAGGACGGTTGACCACCATCATATTATAATACTTCAGCAGGTGATAATCGTCCTTATCCAGTTTAATCGTATTGAGCAGGCGGTCGCTCTCTTCCAGGGGTTCCTTGGAGATCAGCGTTTTCACCGCAATGGGGGCGAAGAAGGGGCTGCTGCCGATGCCGGAGAGGAGGCCGATGGCCGGGGTGCGGGTCTGCATGGGGTTGAGCATGCAGATATACATTTTCTCCGCTTCGTTGATTTGATTATTGAGCACCATGTGGGTGATGGTATCGTAAGCCTTCATCTCACCGGTGAAAAGGTGCTGGCAGCGGTCAGGGTTGGAAAAATCCTCCACGCCCACATAGAGCATCACATCCACCACCTCGCCTGCGGCGGAAGGGGAGAAGCACAGGAGAGAGCGAACGATCTGGCGCACGCGGCCGTCATAATAGTACATATAGGCCCGGGGCTGGTTAAAATAGAAATTTTTAGGAAGCACCGGTTCGGCATGAGCCACCGGGGGGTTATAGTCGATAAAACACTTGAGGTCAATATCCAGCTTTTGCGATATGGCATAAAGCGTCTCTATGTCAATGGTGATGGTCCCGTTTTCATATTTTGAGACGGTGGCCTTGCTTTTATTGATCATAGCGGAAAACTGCTCGATGGTATAGCCACGGCTTTTCCTGTATTTTTTTATACGCTGACCAACATGATACCCAAAGGAACTCATTATTCGCACCTCCATTACAGCAACTTAATTATAGCAATTTTTTTCTATAAAGTCAACCATTTGTTTCACAAAGTGAAACTGTGTTTCGGTTTACTTTCAAGAAAATAAACCCGTGAAAAACTTGCACAAAAATCGAGTTATTTTTTCATTAAATGGATGAAATCACTAAAACGGGGCTAATATACCATCATAATCCGTTGACGATTGCGCATTTTTTCGCTATAATATTGATATCTGGTGGGAGTCGTTTTTCCGCCGGAAAACAGTAAAGGAAGTGAGTCAAGTGGCAAAGAAAGGAAAACTGGTTTTCAGAGCAGACCGCTGCAAGGGCTGTGAACTGTGTGTGAGCGCATGCCCCATGAAGATCCTGAAGCTTGATGATGTGGCTGTGAACAGAAAGGGCTATCATCCCATCAGCGTAACGGATCCGGACAAGTGTATTGCTTGTGCCAGCTGCGCAATGATGTGCCCCGATGGCATCATCAATGTCTATGTTGAGGAATAAGTAGGAGGGTAACAGAGAAATGGCAGAAAAGAAATTAATGAAGGGTAACGAAGCCTTCGCTGCCGCCGCTATCAACGCCGGCTGCAGATACTATTTCGGTTACCCCATCACCCCGCAGAGCGAGGTCCCTGAGTATATGTCCAGAGAGCTGAAGAAGGCCGGCGGTGCGTTCATCCAGGCCGAGTCTGAGCTGGGCGCTATCAATATGGCTTACGGCGCATCCGCTGCCGGCGGCCGTGTGCTTATCACCTCTTCTTCTCCCGGTATCGCACTGATGCAGGAGTCCATTGGCTTGTTCTGCTCCGTAGAGCTGCCTGTGGTCATCATCAACGTCATGCGCGGCGGCCCCGGCATCGGCTCCATCCAGCCCGGCCAGGCCGACTACAATCAGGTCACCCGCGGCGGCTCCAACGGCGACTATCACACCATCGTGCTGGCTCCCAACTCCATCCAGGAAGCCATCGACATGATCGGCAAGGCCTTTGACCTGGCCGATGAGTACAGAAATCCCGTGATCATCGCGGCCGACGGTATGCTGGGCCAGATGATGGAGCCTGTGGTGATGCCCGAGGCTAAGCCCGCTCCCACCGAGGACGAGATCCCCCAGATCAAGCCCTACGCACTGACCGGTCACAAGAACAAGAGAGACCGTCACGCCATCAACTCCGTGTGGCTCAAGCAGGAGCTGCTGGAGAACTACATCAATGAATACTGGCCCAAGTACGAAAAGGCCGAGCGCGAGCTGCAGGATTGGGAGTCCCGTGATCTTGCCGGCGCCGAGGTCGTGTTTGTGGCTTATGGTTCCACCTCTCGTATCGCCATGGAGGCCATGGAGATGCTGGCCCAGGAGGGCATCAAGGTCGGTCTGATCCGTCCCAAGACCCTGTGGCCGTTCCCTGTGAACGCCTTTAAGGAGATCGACTTCAACACCACCAAGCAGATCATCTCTGTGGAGCTGTCCCAGGGCCAGATGATCTACGATGTGAAGCTGGCTGTGGAGTGCAAGCTGCCCGTCAGCCTCATCAACCGCGTCGGTGGTATGCTGCTGGATCCCCAGGAGATCGTTGACCGGACCAAGAAGATTATGGAGGTGAAGTAAGTTGAAGCCCGTATTTGAATATACAAAAGGTATGCGTGAGACCGAGCTGCACTACTGCCCGGGCTGCACGCACGGTATTGCCCATCGTCTGATCATGGAAGTGCTGGAGGAGCGCGGCGACCTGGGTAACTGCATCGCGGTTTCTCCCGTGGGCTGCTCTATCGTTGCCCACCAGTACATGAATGTTGATATGATCGAGTCTCCCCACGGTCGTGCCCCCGCTGTTGCCTCCGGCATCAAGCGCGTGCATCCCAACTCCCCGGTATTTACCTACCAGGGCGACGGCGACCTGGCCTCCATCGGTACCAACGAGATCATTCACGCTGCCGAGCGCGGCGAGAAGTTCTGCACCTTCTTCATCAACAATGCTATTTACGGCATGACCGGCGGCCAGATGGCCCCCACCACGCTGATCGGCCAGAAGGCCACCACCTGCGTGGAGGGCCGTACCGTGGAGCAGGCCGGTATGCCCATGCGTATGTGCGAGCTGATCTCCGTGCAGGATCGCGCCGTGTATGTGGAGCGCGTTTCTCTGGATTCTCCCGCCAATGTGCGCAAGGCTAAGTCCGCTATCCGCCGCGCCTTCAAGGTGCAGGATCTGAAGCTGGGCTTCGCGTTTGTTGAGTTCCTGTCCATCTGCCCCACCAACTGGGGCCTGTCCGCTCCTAAATCCATGGAGTGGCTGCGGGAGAACATGATGCCTTACTATCCTGTGAAGCAGTTCAAGTGCCCCGAGGAAGTCAAGGAGGTAAAGTAAATGGCTACTAAAAAGGTTTTTGTGGCCGGCTTCGGCGGCCAGGGTGTGCTTTTGATCGGCCAGATGCTGGCCTATGCTGCAATGTACGAGGGTAAAGAGGCCACTTGGATGCCCTCCTATGGCCCCGAGATGCGCGGCGGTACGGCCAACTGCACCGTATGCATTTCCGACAAGCCCATCGCTTCTCCTCTGGTAACTACCTGCGACGTGCTGGTGGCTATGAACGGTCCTTCTCTGGATAAGTTCGAGGATATGCTGGTTCCCGGCGGTCATCTGTTTGTGAACGCCTCCGTCATCAACTATAAGGCCCGCCGCACGGACGTGCATGTTCACTATGTGGACTGCACCCATATCGCCGAGCAGGAAGTGGGTAACGGCAAGACCGCCAACATGGTCATGCTGGGTGCCATCATCCGCGCTTCCGGTGTGGTGAGCCTGGAGATCATGGACAAGGTCCTGGCCAAGACCATGACCGGCAAGAAGGAGAAGCTGATCCCCGCCAACAAGACGGCTCTGTCTGCCTGGAAAGAGTAAGAAGGAAGAATCATTTTGAAACGAATTACGCTTATAGTAGGTCATTATGGAAGCGGTAAAACAGAGTTTTCCGTGAACCATGTCATCAATCTGAAAAAGGAATATGATAAGGTAGCCATCCTGGATATGGATATTGCCAATCCTTACTTCCGCAGCAGGGAGCGGCAGGAGTTTTTGGAGGACATGGACATTGCCGTCCACTTCAACTCCTTCGGCTACGATATCACCGAGGATCTGCCGGCTATTTCTGCCTGCATGAAGGCTCCTCTGGAAAACAAAGACTACGTGGTGGTAGCCGATGTGGGCGGCGATAACGCCGGCGCACGGGTGCTGAACCAGTTTAAGAAGTACTTTGTGGACGAGTCTGACTGCGAGATGCTGATCGTGGTGAACGCCAACCGCCCGGAAACGGATACCTTGGAGGGCGCTCTGTATCACATCCAGACCATCCAGGCGGAGACCGGCCTGAAGGTGAAGGGACTTATCAATAACACGCACCTGCTGCGCGAGACCAGGGTGGAAGATATCCTCAAGGGCTACAGGCTCTGCAAGGAGCTCTCCGGTCAGCTGGGTGTGCCTATCACCTACAACACGTGTGTGGAGAAGCTGGTGCCTGAGCTGGAAAAGGCCAAGGCCGAGCAAGGTCTTGACGACATGGTGATCTACCCTATTAAGCTTTATATGCGGCCCACATGGCTGGATAGAAAGTAAAAACGGATTCGTGGGAGCCTCTGCCTGTAAGGCGGGGGCTCCTTTTTCATTGACAAATGCCGAATTTGGGACTATCATAGGATCATCAAAGAAGGGGAGAGCGAAGAATGAGTCAAGCAGTGCAGGCGGCCCTGCCATGGATCGTGACGATCTTGGCAGCGGCGATCTTCATTCCCGGCGTCATAGACTATCTGCGGCAGAAGGAGCGTGGAGCCGACCGATCCAAAAACCGGCCTAAGGAGGAACAGTCCACCTGGATGATGGAGGGTATCGCCCTGGGCATGGCGGCAGGCTTCTGGGGTGGACGAGCTTTGGGTAATTCTGTTCTGGGCCTTGCCCTGGGCGTGCTGATCGGCATGCTTGTAGGAAGTAAAATTCAAAAAAAGCAAAAGAATACGGAGGATAAAGACAATGAAGAGACTTTATAAATCGGATAATAAGATCCTGGCCGGCGTCTGCGGCGGTATTGCGGAGTATTTTTCTGTTGACCCCACCCTGATTCGACTGGCTTGGGTACTGTTCAGCGCCCTTGGTGGCAGCGGTGTGCTGGCCTATATTATATGCGCATTGGTATTTCCGCAAAAATCCGTTGATGATTAATACTGTAAAGCTATAAAACTTAACAGCATCTCCTGCCTGAACTGGCAGGAGATGCTGTGTTTTTATGCGTCAAATGCAGGATTTGTGAAGTAAATATTTTTCTGATCCATTTTCTCCCGGGCCAGGCGTAGACCTTCCCCGAAACGCTGAAAATGGACGATCTCCCTGGCACGCAGGAATTTGATAGCATCGTTCACATCCGGGTCATCGGACAGACGCAGAATGTTGTCGTAGGTCACCCGGGCTTTCTGTTCGGCAGCCAGGTCTTCCGTCAGATCAGCGATCACATCGCCCTTTACGGCCATGGATGCGGCATTCCAGGGGAAGCCCGAGGCCGCCGTGGGATAGACGCCGGTGGTATGATCGACGAAATAGGCGTCAAAACCTGCGGTTTTGATCTCCTTTTCCGAGAGATTCCGGGTAAGCTGATGCACGATCGCGCCGATCATCTCCAGGTGGCCCAGCTCCTCGGTGCCGATGTCCGTCAGTAAGCCCTTCAGCTCGGCATAAGGCATGGCATATCGCTGACTTAAATACCGCAGGGATGCGCCTAATTCGCCGTCCGGACCACCTTACACCATTAAACTACTATTTTGGGCAAAAATTAAGAGAGGACAAAACGATAGTGGATCGTGAGGGTGTTT
>CAKTIW010000006.1:0-67828 GCA_934566025.1 uncultured Oscillospiraceae bacterium
GCCGATACCAACTGCGATCCCGACGAGATCGACTATCCCATCCCCGGCAACGATGACGCTATCCGCGCCATCAAGCTGATCTCCTCCGTCATGGCCAACGCCATGATCGAGGGCCGCCAGGGCGAGCAGACCGAAGAGGCCGCCGCTCCCGCCGAGGAAGCCGCCGAATAAGCTGATTCCTTTTACCGCTGAACCAACGGGGCAGGGCGTGTCCCTGCCCCTTATTTTATGAATCATTGAACTGGAGGATATAAAAATGGCTTTTACTGCTGCTGATGTTAAGAACCTGCGTGAAATGACCGGCGTGGGCATGATGGACTGCAAGAAGGCTCTGGTGGAGACTGACGGCGATATGGACAAGGCCGTGGAATACCTGCGCGAGAAGGGCCTGGCCAAGGCCGCCAAGAAGGCCGGCCGCATCGCTGCCGAGGGCATGAGCTATGTGTGCGTGGAGAACGGTGCCGCCGCTATGGTGGAAGTGAACTGCGAGACCGACTTCTGCGCTAAGAGCGATTCCTTCGTGGCTTTCGTGAAGGACATTGCCAAGACCGTTCTGGAGTGCAATCCCGCCGATGTGGACGCCCTGATGAACTGCAAGTATGCAGGCTCCGACCTGACCGTGGCCGAGACCATGCCCGAGAAGGTCATGTCCATCGGTGAGAATCTGCAGATCCGCCGCTTTGTCCGCGTGGACACCAACACCTCCGTGGGCTATGTCCATGCCGGCGGCAAGATCGGCGTGCTGGTGAATCTGGCCGTGGAGGGCGGCATCGACGCCACCGAGATCGGCAAGAACGTTGCCATGCAGATCGCCGCTCTGAATCCCCGCTTCTGGGATAAGTCCCAGGTGAGCCAGGAGGTGCTGGACGAGGAGAAGAAGGTGGCCCTGGCTCTCATGGACCAGGATCCCAAGATGGCCTCCAAGCCCGCCCAGGTCAAGGAGAAGATCGTCATGGGCAAGATGAACAAGTTCTACCAGGAGAACTGCCTGCTGCAGCAGGAGTTCGTCCGGGGCGACCTGTTCAGCGGCTCCGTGGAGGGCTACATCGCTGACGCTGCCAAGAAGCTGGGCGGCTCCGTGAAGTTCGTGGACGCTGTGCGTTTCGCCACCGGCGAGGGCATCGAGAAGAAGCAGGAGGACTTCGCTGCTGAGGTCGCTGCTCAGATGAACATGGGCAAGTAATTCTTGCGATAATACGAATCAAAAGGACGGCTCCGAGAGGAGCCGTCCTTTTTGAGCCTGTTGGTAACTCCTGCGTTTTTTTCGGTAAGCCGATTGATATTTGCTTTTATCTACGCTATGTTGAATCAAAATTTAACAAACCAAAAGTTGGGGAGAAAATAATATGAAATGTCCGTATTGTGGAGAAGAGATGGAGAGAGGAATTGTATATCTTGATGGGAAAGGTAGTACAGCAGTCATCTACAAACCCGAAAAAGATGTTAAGAAAAGGGGCTTGTTTTCTAAGATGGAGCCGGTTGTATGGATAAAATATGCATCCGATGAAGAAGAATCTTACTGCTGCAAATCATGCAAAAAGGTGATGGTTATTCTTCCGGAATTATCTTGACAACCACCAGTTTGATAGTTTGATATTGCTTTATTTTTCCGGTCATAAATAAAACCTGTCATTCCGAGGGCGCGAAACGGTCGTGGGAATCCGTATTCCCCCTCGGAATGACAGGCTTTTTCTATTGTTATCACAGCTTTTCCAACTGCTCCGGGGTATCAATGTCAATAAGCTGCGTAGAAGGGACCTCCATCAGAAGTAAATCCTCCTCGTGGGCCAGGATCACCGAGCGGCCACCGTGGTCGCCGGTGAGGGCCATCAGCTCCGGGAAGAATCGGGCGGGGAAGAGACAGGGATTGCCCCGGCGTCCGTTGTGGCCCAGGCCCACGATGCGGTCTGGGTGCTGCTCCGCAAAGTCGATGAGCTGGGCTACCGTCTCTTTTTGCAGCTTGGGCTGGTCCGCCACCTGAAAAAGCACCGCATCGCAGTCTTGCAGCGCTGCCAGACCAATGCGAATAGACTCGCTCTGCCCCCGTTCCGGGTGAGAATTGAATAGGGAAGGAAAGCCGTATTTCTTTGCCAGCTCCTCCACCTGGGGGTACTGAGTCACCACCACCACCCGGGAGAGCTTGTCCGCCGGGATGGCGGCCAGGGCACACTCGATCAGGGGCAGCCCGTCCGCGGTGGCCTGGGTCAATTTGTTGTCTCCGAAGCGGCGCCCGAAGCCCGCCGCCATCAAAACACATCCGATTTGCATGCGCAACACTCCTTTTTCGTTAGTATACCCAGCTGCGCGTATTTTTGTCAATGTAATGCGTCATTATTTGAGAAATAGAATCACGCTTTCTCTTTTCAAAAGGGCCGTTTTGTGCTACAATGCATCATGGTAATATATGATTGATATATCCTTTTATAAAAAATGCATAAGGGAGGCTATACAATGCCAGCAACGAAAATCGGCGACAAGGTCATCCGGGTGGATGCCATCGAAAAAGCCCGGGGCGAGGCAACCTATGTCTGCGACATGACACTGCCGGATATGCAGTATGCCTATATGGTCCGCTCCACGGTCCCCAGAGGCACCATTGACGCCATCCACCTGCCGGAAATGCCGGAGGGGTATTATTTTATCTCTGCCAAGGATATTCCCGCCCGGGGAAAGAACGAGCTGTGGATGATCATGAAGGACTGGCGCTGCTTTGCCGAGGATTATGTGCTGTATGTGGGCGAGACCATCGGACTGGTAGTGGGTCCCGACCGGACTGTTCTGAAGGACCTGCGGGACCAGATCAAGATCGACTATACCGAGCAGACCCCCGCCGTGACTATTGACGACGGCTTGGATTGTGTGGGCGGCCCCATGTTCCCGGAGAAGAACAGCAACGTCATGTGCGAGCTGTTCTGCGAGAAGGGCAGACCCATGGAGGAGGTTTTCGCTGAGGCGGACGAGATCTTTGAGGAGACCCTGACCACGCCTTACCAGGAGCATGTCCATCTGGAGACCAACAGCGCCATTGCCGACTATGAGGACGGGAAGTTCGTGTTCTACGCTTCGGCGCAGTGCCCGTTCTACATCCGCAAGTCCATTGCCGGTCTGCTGGACATTCCCTATGACGACATCATCATTCGCCAGTGCACCACCGGCGGCGCCTTCGGCGGCAAGGAGCATTTCCCGGATGTGCTCTGCGGCGCGCTGCTCATTGCGGAAAACAAGATCCGCAAGCCTATTAAGATGGTGTTCGACCGGGAGGAGGACACCCAGTTCAGCGTGAAGCGCCACCCCTCCAAGTGCATCTACAAGACCGCTGTGAAAAACGGCGAGATCATCGGCACTGAGGGCCATATTTACTACAACTGCGGCGCCTACCTGTCTTCTTCCTTCGTAGTGCTGCAGCGCGGCGTGTTCCATGCCAACGGCGTGTATACCATTCCCAATACATATCTCAAGGGTGAGGGCATCGGCACCAACACCTTCCCCACCTGCGCCTTCCGCGGGTTCGGCGCGCCTCAGACCCTGTTCTGCTTCGAGACACACCTGACCCACCTGGCTCACCATCTGGGCGTGGATCCCCTGGCGTTCAAGATGCGGTATCTGGCTAAGAAGGGCGACGAGACCACCACTAACGGCCACATCATCGAGGATGTGAAGCTGCCGGAGATGATCGACGTCATCACCAAGGAATCCGACTATTGGAACAAGATCAAGGAATATAAGCCCGGCTGCGGTCGCGGCATCGGCGTGGCCCTGTATAACCACGGCGGAGCCTTCACCGGCAACGGCGAGCAGGCCATCATCAAGGCCCACGCCCGGCTGACCAAGACCGGCGATAAGGTGGAGATTTTTGTAGGCTCCACGGAGATGGGTCAGGGCTTCCGCACCAGCCTGCGTAAGATCTGCGCCGCCACTCTGGGTATCTCCATCGACAATATTGAGTATAAGAACCCTGACACCTCCAAGGTGGTGGACTCCGGCCCCACCGCCGCCTCCCGGTCCACCATGATCGTGGGCCGACTGGTGGAGCGGGCTGCTCTGGAGATGAAGGAGCGCTGGGACGAGGGCGACTTCTCCACCGAAGTGGAGTATGAGCATCCCGAGGGCTATCCCTGGGACCAGGCCACCTTCCGGGGTGATGCGTACCTGGGCTACGGCTGGGGCGCGGTGATCGTGGAAGTGGAAGTGGACAAGCTCACCAACGAGGTCAAGACCCTGGGCGTGTGGTCCTCCCACGAGATCGGCAAGGCCATTGACGAGCTTATCGTCCACGGCCAGATCAACGGCGGCATCATGCAGTCCCTGGGCTACGGCTCCATGGAAAAGCTGGAGAACAAGAAGGGCTATTTCAAGCAGAAGAGCATGTCCGACTATGTGATTCCCACGTCTATGGACTTCCCCAAGCAGTTCTACCACATCCAGGAAAATCCCTATCCCTGGGGCCCCTACGGCGCCAAGGGCATGGGCGAGCTGGTGTTCAACGGCGCTTCGGCGGCCTATGTGGACGCGGTGGAGCGGGCATTGAACTGCGAGTTTACATCCATTCCTATCCCTGTTGAGGATATTGAGGAGGCGCTGAAGAATGTACAATGATGTTCGATTTACGCTGAACGGCCAGCCCATGGTCTACACCGGCAACCCTCTGCGGCGGCTGCTGGATGTGCTGCGGGAGGACTACGGTCTCACCGGCAGCAAGGAGGGCTGCGGCGAGGGCGAGTGCGGCGCCTGCTCCATCATTAAAAACGGTAAGCTGGTGACCCCCTGCATCATCCCCGTAGGCGCTATTCAAGGTGCTGAGCTGCTGACCATTGAGGGTATCCGCGACACCGAAAAGGGCAAGTGCATCATCGAGGCCTATGCCGAGGGCGGCGCCGTCCAGTGCGGCTTCTGCATCCCGGGCATGGTAATGGCCACCTATGTGCTGCTCAATGAGAACCCCGACCCCACAGAGGACGAGATTCGCCTGGGCATCAGCGGCAACCTCTGCCGCTGCACCGGGTATGACCTGATCGTGGAGTCCATCCACCTGGCCGCCCAGAAAGGAGCTGCATTATGGAAGAAGTAAAATGCTATATGCCCCAGACCCTGGCCGAAGCCCTGCAAATTCGTAAGGAGACCGGGGCCCAGCCTCTGGCAGGCGGCTCGGACCTGATGGTGGCCAACAGCCGCGGCGCGGGTATCGTGCCGGGCTTTAAGAAGCCGATTCTGATTGTCTCCAACCTGCCGGAGCTGAAGGGCATCCGCCGGCTGGACGACGGCACCGTGAAGATTGGCGCCCTGTCTACCTCCTGGGAAATTCACACTTCGCCTGTGACCCATCCGCTGCTGAAGGACGCCGCCTCTCGCATGGGGGCTATCGCCCTGCGCAACAGCGCCACCATCGGCGGCAACATCGGCAACGCTTCTCCCAAGGGCGATATGCCCCAGCCGCTGATCCTGCTGGACGCGGAGGTGGTGCTCCAGAGCGTGGACGGTGAGCGGCGTATGAAGGTGGACGACTTCATCATCAAGACCAAGGTCACCGCCATTCACGACGACGAGCTCATCACCAAGGTGGTCATTCCGCCCCAGAAATTTACGCATATTTTCTTCCGCAAGATCGGTATGCGCCGGTCTAACGCCATCTCCAAGCTGACCCTTTCCGCCGCCGCCAACATCCAGGACGGCGTGGTGGTGGATTTCCGGGCCTCCTCCGGTGCGGCCGGTCCCAAGGTGGAGCGCAGCCGTGAAGTGGAGGAATTGCTCATTGGTCACAAGGTGTCCGAGCTTCCCGCGCTGAAGGGTGCGTTCCTGGATGCCTGGTGCAACGATGTTATCGCGCCCCATGCCATGCCGGAGTACCGCCGCAACGCCACCCGGCGTATGCTGGAGTACTTCATTGATGCTCTGGTGGCCGGTCACCCGGAAGGACGGGTAGAATAAGCAGGAGGAATGAACATGATCTATCATCCCACAACCCCGCTGGAGGCCGTGACGCTGCGCAAGCAGAACGCCGACACCGCCGTGTATCTGGCCGGCGGCACCGACGATCTGCGTCTGAACGGCAGCGCCCAGGGAAAGGATCTCATTGACATCAATGGCCTGGGCCTGGACGATATTTTCGTGCAGGACGGCAAGCTCTATATCGGCGCCCGCTGTACCTTTAACCAGGTCATCGACAGCGAACTGGTGCCGGAATTTATCAAGGAAGCCGCCCACTTCTGTGCCTCCTTCACCAAGCGCAACAGTGCCACCGTGGGCGGCAATATCGGCCTGCGCCGCCAGGACAGCTACCTGGCTGCGGCCCTGACGGCGGCGGACGCGGTGCTGAAATCCATCACCCCCCACGGCGAGGAGATGAAGCCCATCGGCGAGTATTTGCAGAGCAAGTGCATGCGGCTCATTGAATATGTGGTGCTGGACGCGGACCGCACCGGCTGGGTCAAGCGCTTCACCAACACCACCTCCAGCCACGCGGCCCTGACGGCGGCGGTGTCCGGGGACATTTATGCCCTCAGCGTCTCCGGCAGCGACTTTGCCTATGGCACCACGCCGGACCTGGCGGATTCCATAGAGTTCACCGACGATATTTCCGGCAGCGCCGACTATAAGAAGCACTTGACGAAGATCGTATTTACACTGGGGAGGTAATGCAAATGGAAGTGAAATGCAGACTCAACGGTGAGAATATCGTCCTGTGCGGCGAGCCTACGGAGCGCCTGCGGGATGTGCTGTACCACACCGGGTGCTACTCCGTCCGCGACAGCGACGACGCAGAGGGCTTTGCCGGGTCCGACACCATTATTTTTAACGGCCAACTGAAATATTCCAATTTCATCCTGCTCTACCAGGCGGAGGGCGCCGAGATCAAAACGGCGGAGTCCCTGCTGGAAAAGGGCGAACTGAACTATGTGCAGAAAGCCATGGTGGCCGCGGGCATCGTCCAGAGCGCCTATAACGCCCCGGCGGCGGCTTTGATACTCACCTGGCTGCTGGAAAAGCACCCCAACCCCACCCGGGAGCAAATTAAGGATGTGCTCACGAGCATTTTCATCCGCGACGCGGGCTACGAGCACTATTACCTGGCTGTGAAGCTGGCCTGCGAGCTGCGGGATGAGGGCGAGTTCAAGACCGAGATCGCTCCTTCTTTCCGTCCCCAGCTGGACATTATCGGCAAGCCCGCCGGAAAGATCGACGGTGCGGCCTTGGTTTCCGGTGAGCCGGTGTTCGTGGAGGATAAGGTCCCGGCCAACGCCTGGTGCCTCCATGTGCTGCGCAGCCCCTTTGCCAGCGCCTATATCAAGTCCATCGATACCAGCGAAGCGGAGAAGCTGGATGGCGTGGCCGCCATCATCACGGCGGAAAACTGCCCGGATGTGTACTATATGCAGGCCGGACAGGGCACACCCGAGCCGTCTCCCCATGACCGCCGCCTGTTTAACCGCAAGGTCCGCCATGTGGGCGACCGTGTGGCGGGCATCGTGGCTCGCACCCCGGAAATTGCCGACAAGGCCGCCTCTCTCATTAAGGTGGAATACGAGCCCACGGACGCGGTGTTCACCGTGGAGGAGGCCATGGCCCCCGGCGCGCCCCTGGTCCACAACGGCCCTGTGCAGTATAACGCCGGCGCTCCCGACGATCTAGAGGAGTACAACAAGCTCCAGGGCGACCCCCGGGAGGGCAAGGTGGTCTACCAGTTCCCCCTGCACGCCGACATTCACAAGAACATTGCCGCGTCCAACAAGGGCGGCATCGGCGACATGGAAAAGGGCTTTGCCGAGGCGGACGCCATCGTGGAGCAGACCTACCAGACCAGTCAAATTCAGCACACGCCTCTGGAGCCCCATGTGTGCTACGCCCATGTGGAGAGCGGCCGGTTGGTGCTCAACTGCGCCACCCAGGTGCCCTACCATGTGCGCCGCATCGTCAGCTGGGTCTGCTGCATTCCCGAGAATAAAATTCATGTGATCAAGGAGCGCGTGGGCGGCGGCTATGGCTCCAAGCAGGATATTTTGGTGGAGGAGCTCACCGGCTACGCCGCCTGGATCACCAAGAAGCCCGTGTATTACCGCAATACCCGGGCCGAGGAGTTCTACGCCAATTCCACCCGCCACCCCATGCGCGTCCATGTGAAGATGGGCGGCAAGAAGGACGGCACCATCACCGCCCTGTTCATGGAGGTCTGCGCCAACACCGGCCCCTACGGCAACCATTGCCTGACGGTGCCTATGAATAGCTGCTCCAAGACCATGCCCCTGTTCAAGGTGGACAACATGGCCTACGACCTGAAGGTGTACTACACCAATACGCCCCCCGCCGGGGCCTACCAGGGCTACGGCACGCCCAAGGGCACCTACGGCATCATGATGGCTATGGCGGAGCTTGCTGACAAGTTGGGCATCGACTACCGCACCATGGTGGAGAAAAACCATGTGGAAGAGGGCTATATGCTGGAGATCCTCAAGGGTCTGGGCGAGGGCCGCGAGGGCGCTGTGGTGCCCGTAGGCTCCTGCGGCCTGGATGAGGCCATTCGCCAAGGCTGTGACATGATCGACTGGGGCAAGAAGGAAGTGTCCGAGGACCCCGACTGGAAGATCGGCAAGGGCTTTGCCATGATTATGCAGGGCTCGGGCCTGCCGGGCCTGGACCACGCCGAGGCCATCGCCAAGCTGGAGACCGACGGCACCGTCATTCTCAACAGCGGCGGCGCCGACCTGGGCACGGGCCTGGACACCATCTCCGCCAAGATCGTGGCGGAGGTGCTGAAGCTGCCTATGGACCGCATCACTGTGGTTTCCGGCGACACGGACTCCTGCGCCTTTGATACCGGCGCCTACGCCTCCTCCGGTACCTTCTTCAGCGGCAACGCCTCTTTGGTGGCTACTCAGAAGCTGAAGGAACTGATTTTGAAGGAAGCCGCTCTGCAAATGGAGGAGAAGGTGGAGGACCTGGATGTCCGTGCCCCCGGCGAGGTATATTCTAAGGCCACCGGCGCCACCCTCTCTTACTATGAGCTGGTGCATACGGCCACCAGCGGCGGCGGACGGGGCCAGCCCATTGCCCACGGCAGCTTTGTCACCACGGCTTCCTCCGTGCCCTACGGTGCGCACTTTGCCCAGGTGGCGGTGAATGTGAAGACCGGCGAAATTAAGGTGCAGAAGTTCTATGCCCTCCAGGATGCCGGTACGCCCATCAACCCCGAGATCGCCCTGTGTCAGATGTACGGCGCGGTGATGAAGTCCATCGGCCATTCCCTGTATGAGGACATGAAGCTGGACAAGAACGGCAAGTGCATCAACGCCAACCTCACCGACTATGGCGCGCCCATGATCGACGAGGCCCCGGACGATTTCAAGTCCGTTCTCATTGATGTGGACGACAAGTTCGGCCCCTACGGCGCCAAGTCCATTTCCGAGATCGCCTGCAACGGTGCGGCGCCCGCCATCGGCATCGCCATCCACGATGCCTGCGGCGTGTGGCTGCGCAGCTGGCCTATGACCCCGGAAAAGGTCCTGAAGGCCCTGGGTAAGATCTGATTCAACGCAAAAGCGGAGGTCCATTTCGGACCTCCGTTTTTCGCGTCAAAAAGGCACCGGCCTGGAAAAACCAAGCCGGTGCCTTATTATGCAGTTTATGGGGAATTAGTGCAGATTCTCCCGGATGGTCTGGCACAGTGCGGTGATACCCTGGATGATCTTCTCCTCAGGCATGCAGGAGTAGTTCAGACGCAGGGTGTTCTCGTGGCCGCCGTTGGGGAAGAAGGAGCCGCCGGGAACGAAGGCAACCTTCTTTTCCAGACACTTCATCTGCAGCTCCTTGGCGTCCATGTACTCGGGCAGCACCACCCAGGCAAACAAGCCGCCCTCGGGACGGGTGAAGGTGCAGGGCTCAGGCAGCTCCTTGGCCAAGGTCTCCAGCATCACGGCCCGGCGCTTCTTGTAGCACTCGCGGATGGTGTCCACGTGCTTATCCAGATCGAACATGTCGATCCACTTGGAGGTCTCCATCTGGCCGATGGTGGAAGCCTGCAGGGAAGCGGCCTGCTCCATAAAGTTGTACTTAGCCAGGATCTCATCGTCGGCGCAGACCCAACCCAGGCGGTAGCCGGGAGCCAGGATCTTGGAGAAGGTGCCCAGGTAAACCACCAGGCCCTTGGTATCCAGGCTCTTCAGAGCGGGCATGTACTCGCCCTCAAAGCGCAGCTCGCCGTAGGGGTTATCCTCCACCACGGGGATCTCGTACTTGTTCACGATGTCCATGAACTTATGACGGCGCTCCAGGTCCCAGGTGCGGCCGGTGGGATTCTGGAAATCGGGGATCACGTAGATCATCTTCACCCGCTCGGTGGTGGCCAGGATCTTTTCCAGCTCCTCCATGATCATGCCGCCGTCGTCCGTGGGGACCTCGATGAACTTGGGCTCACAGGCCTTAAATGCGTTCACGGCGCCCAGATAGGAGGGGCTTTCCAGCAGCACCACATCGCCGGGATTCAGGAACACACGGCCGGAGAAGTCCAGACCCTGCTGAGAGCCGGAGGTGACCAGAATGTGGTCAGCGTCGGTGTGGATGTTGTTCTTTGCTAGCATACGCTCTGCGATCTGCTGACGCAGGCGGGGGAAACCCTCCGTAGAAGAATACTGCAGGGCGGCCCGGCCGTTTTCCTTGAGAACAGCCATAGAGGCCTCCATCATCTGCTCCACGGGGAACAGCTCGGGGGCGGGCATGCCGCCGGCAAAAGAGATAATGTCGGGCTGAGCGGTGAGCTTCAGCAGCTCGCGGATCTCGGAGCCCTTCAGCAGATTCATTCTGTTTGCAAACTGTACCATAATAATTCCTCCTATTTTACTTTCCACTTCCATTTTCCTGCAAGACACGGGTTGACCCCGCATAATCTTACCTTTACCATTTAAGCACATTTTCTCCTGAAAGTAAACTAATGAAATGAAGAAAAGTGCCAGTTTGCCGTGTGGATGGAGATTTTTGGATGAATCACTAAAAATGTATGGGGTACATTTGGCATTTTGACTGTTGGCCGATCTGGGCTATGGGCCGCGGCCTGCGCATATAGTTTTCTGAAAGGGGGCAAGGAAAGTGACAGAGTATCAAAATACCAAACGGCAGCCTGCCCGCAAGCCGGAAAAGCCCATGACCCGCTGGGAGCGGCGGCGTTTGCTGCGGCTGACGGTCAGCGGCATCCTGCTGGTGCTTGTGGTGGCGGTAAAGCTGCTGATGCCGGATGTGATGAGCCAGTATCGGGAGAAGATCCTGCATCTCATGGGAGAGGACACGGACTTTGTGGCGGCATTTTCTGCCGTGGGTAGGGCTTTTTCCAGCCAGGGCGGGATAAAAGACACCCTGGAGGATGCCTACATAGCCGTTTTTGGTGAAAAGGAGCCGGAGGAGGCGGCTGCGCCCGCCCCGACGGCAGCGCAGATCTTTTCCGGCGTGTATGACCCGGAAAACCTGCCGCAGGGGGTGGCACTGGAGCAGAGGGTGCTGGGCTTTGCCTATGTATCCCCCTTGCAGGGGACCCTGACCTCCGGCTTCGGGTATCGCCTGCACCCCATTTCCGGGGAGGACGGGTTTCACTACGGGGTGGACCTAGACGGCCGGGAGGGCGACGTGATCCGCGCCTTTGCCGATGGCACCGTGGGCGTGGTGGGCCAGAGCAGCGGCCTGGGAAACTATGTGACCGTGGACCACCCCGGAGGCTTCAGCACCCTCTATGCCCACTGCCGGTGCGTCACAGCCTCCGCCGGGCAGACGGTCCACCGGGGCGATCTGCTGGCGGAGGTGGGGCAGACCGGGGCTGCCACCGGGCCCCACCTGCACTTTGAGCTGCACAGCGGCCAGGAATATATAAACCCCATTTATTATGTGGCGGGGTAGGGGCTTTCAAGTCCGGGTGTCGCCTACGGTGCTGCTGCTCCTGGCGTTGTTTGTGGCGGTGGCGTCGCCTCTGTGCCTGGCGGCTGTGCTGCTGGCGGCTCTGTGCCACGAACTGGGGCATTACGGGGCTCTGCGGCTGTGCGGCGGACGGCTGGAAGGGGTGAGCGTCTCGGCCTTCGGGGCGCAGATGCGCATCCGGGACCGCCAGCGGCTTTCCTATGGCCGGGAGGCTCTATGCGTGCTGGCGGGGCCGCTGGTAAATGGCACCCTGGCCTGGCTTTTGGGCCTGGCTGGGGCGTATCGTGACACGCTATACGTATTTGCCGGGGCACAGCTGGTTTTGTGCGTGTTCAATCTGCTGCCTCTTTCGGCTCTGGACGGGGGCCGGCTGCTGTGGATCGGGGCGGCCTGCCTTACGGACCCTTTCCTGGCGGACAAGGTGTGCCGAGCGGTGACGCTAACAGCACTCCTGGCCCTGACGGCTCTGGGGGTGGTACTGTGGCTGCGGCTCCGGTCGGGGTTTCTGCTGGTGGGCGTGGCGGGGATCTTCTGCTGTACGGCCCGGGAATTTATGCTTGCCAATCGGGGCGATAGGGGGTAAAATATAAGTACTTATATAAAATGGGAGATTATGAATATTGGATAAGAAATTAGAACGCATTTTGCCCCGGGTGCAGAAACCGGCCCGGTACACCGGCGGCGAATACAATGCGGTAAAAAAAGACCCGGCGCAGGTGGATACGCGCATTGCTTTCTGCTTCCCGGACACCTACGAGATCGGCATGTCCAACCTGGGTATGCGGATCTTATACGGCGTGATGAACAACATGGACGGCGTGTGGTGCCAGCGGGTCTTTGCCCCCTGGGGTGACATGGAGGAGGAAATGCGCAAGGCGCAGATCCCTCTGTTTGCCCTGGAGAGCGGCGAGCCCGTCGCGGACTTTGACATCGTGGCCTTTTCTGTGGGCTATGAGATGGCCTTCACCGCTATTCTGAATATGCTGGACCTGGCGGGCATCCCTCTGCACAGCGCGGACCGCACGGGCCTGACGCCGCTGGTCATTGCCGGGGGCACCGCCATGTATAACCCGGAGCCCATCGCCGACTTTATCGACATCGTTAGTCTCGGCGAGGGAGAGGATGTGACGGTGGAGCTCATTGAGCTGCACCGAAAAGCCAGAAAAGAAGGGTGGAGTAAAGGAGAGTTCCTTCACAGAGCTGCCCAGGTGCCAGGGCTGTATGTGCCCAGTCTTTACGCTGTGGAATATAACCCCGACGGCACCGTAAAGGAGATCATTCCCCGGGACGGCGCGCCCAAGGTGGTGCGCAAGCGCATTGTGGAGGATATGGACAAGTCCTACTACCCGGCCAAGACCATCGTTCCCTCCACGGAGATCGTCCAGGACCGGGTGACCCTGGAGCTGTTCCGGGGCTGCATCCGCGGCTGCCGCTTCTGCCAGGCGGGCTATGTGTACCGCCCGGTGCGAAACCGCAGCAAGGACCTGTGCGTTCGCTACGGCGTGGAGGCCTGCAACGACTCCGGCTATCAGGAGGTGACCCTGTCCTCCCTCAGCACCAGCGACTATCCCCAGCTTACGGAGCTGTGCGACGACCTGGAGGAATTTTGCCAGGCCCGCCATGTGAATCTGTCCCTTCCCAGCCTGCGGGCGGATAACTTTTCCATGAGCCTTATGCAGCGGCTGGCCAAGGGCCGTAAGTCCGGCCTGACCTTTGCCCCGGAGGCGGGCACCCAGCGGCTGCGGGATGTCATCAACAAAAATGTGACCCAGGAGGAGCTTTTGGCCTCCTGCCGCACGGCCTTTGCCGGGGGCTATAACGCCGTGAAGCTCTACTTCATGCTGGGCCTGCCTACGGAGACCGACGAGGATGTTTTGGGCATTGCCGACCTGGCCGCCCGGGTCATGCACGCCTGGCGGGAGAGCGCGTCCAATAAGCAGCGGGGCGTGCGCATCACCGTGTCCACCTCCTGGTTCGTGCCCAAGCCCCACACGGCTTTCCAGTGGGAGCCGCAGATCTCCAAGGAGGAGTACGAGCGCCGGGTGAAGCTCCTGCGGGAGGCTATCACCACCAAGACCGTCACCTACAACTGGCACGACTCCGACACCAGTTTTCTGGAGGCGGTGCTGGCCCGAGGCGACCGAAGAATGTGCAAAGTCTTGGAATCCGCGTGGCGTAAAGGCGCAAAGCTTGACGCCTGGGAAGAATATTTTTCCCTGGACCGCTGGCTGGAGGCCTTTGATGAGTGTGGCCTGGACCCCCATTTTTATGCCAATCGTCAGCGGGAGAAGGATGAAGTCATGCCCTGGAGCGTCATTTCCAGCGGCGTTACGGAGGAGTATCTCTGGCGGGAGTTACAGCAGGCTAAGGCGGGCGTCACCACCCCGGACTGCCGCACCCACTGCAACGCCTGCGGCGCCAACCGCATGGTAGGAGGGACTTGCCATGTCTAAACTGCGACTGCTATTTATAAAGGAGGGCCCCGCGGCCTACATCTCCCATCTGGATCTACTGCGCACGGTGCAGCGGGCCTTTCCCCGTACGGAGCTGGAGATCAAGCACAGCAACGGCTACCATCCCCACCCCATCATCTCCATCGTCCTGCCCCTGCCCGTGGGCCAAAGCAGCCGGTGCGAGCTGCTGGATTTCGAGGTGACCCAGGACACGGACGGCTTCGGCATCGCGGAGAAGCTCAACGAGGGGATGCCTGAGGGCCTGCATGTGCTGGAGTGCTACGAGGCCAAGCGCCCGGTGCGGGAGCTGGCGGCTTTGCAGGCGGAGGTCACCTTTGAATATGACAATGGCGTGCCGGAGAACGCCGCACAAAAGCTGCAAGAGCTGTTTGGCAGGGAGGAGCTTATCATCCAAAAGCGCACCAAGCGCAAGGACTTGGCGGATGTGGACATTGCCCCTATGATCCTGCGGACAGATTGGCGGGCAGGGGAGAGCGCCCTGGTGGGCACGGTCCTGGTCCAGGCTCAAAACCCCGGGCTGAACCCTCAGCTGCTGGAAAAGGCTGTGGAGCGATACGCCCCGGAGCTGACTCCGGACTTTACCCGGGTCCGCCGCCTGGAACTGCTGGACCCGGAGGGGAAAATTTTCCGCTGAAAACGAAAAAAATACTTGCGCTCCGGGCGCAAGTGTGGTATTCTATACTGGCGTAAAAAGGGCGGTCCTCTGTCGTCGGCGCTCCGAAAGTAAGGAGAGCGCCGCAAAATGGCGGCATGAACACCTATATTATTAGGAGGAAATATCCATGGATCTCATCAAGGCTCTCAACGAGAAGCAGCTGCAGGCTGAAAAGCCCCAGGTCAATGTTGGCGATACCGTCAAGGTACATGTCAAGGTCAAGGAAGGCTCCCGTGAGCGTATCCAGGTCTTCGAGGGCACCGTCATTGCTAAGAAGCACGGCGGCATCGAGGAAACCATCACCGTCCGTCGCCTGTCCTACGGCGTGGGTGTGGAGAAGGTTTTCCCCGTTCACTCCCCCTCCATCGAGAAGATCGAGACCGTGCGCAGCGGTTTTGTCCGCCGCGCCAAGCTGTATTACCTGCGTGACCGCGTCGGCAAGGCCGCCAAGGTCAGAGAGAAGCTGTAAGCAGCGATCCAAAACCCGCCGACATTTTCCGTGTCGGCGGGCTTTTCTATCTATGTCCAATCAAAAAGTAAGAGACAGCAGACGGTAAGTGCCTGCTGTCTCTTTTTGCATGAAATCAGATATACCGCTGGGTGTTCACATCGAACACACCCCGGGTGGTGATACGCAGGGTGGGAATGACGGGCAGAGCCATGAAGCTCAGGGTCATGAACGGGTCAATGTCCCGGGACACGCCCAGGCGGAAGGCCTCGTCCTTGGCACTTTCCAGGGCGCTGTTGACCATCACCAGCGGGTCGTCGCTCATGATGCCCGCGATGGCCAGGGTCACCTCGCCCAGGACCTTGCCCTTTTCCATCACCGTGATGCCGCCGTGGTTTTCCACAATGCGGTTGGCGGCGGTGGCCATCTCCTCCTCGCTGGTGCCCACCACAATGATATTGTGGGAGTCGTGGGAGATGCTGGTAGCCACAGCGCCGGACTTCAGCCCGTAGCCTCGGATATAGCCCAGGCCGATGTGGTGGGTGTTCTTATGCCGCTCAATAACAGCCACCTTGAGAATGTCATATTCCACATCAATGTGGTCGATGTAACCCGCGTCCTCGGAGATAATTTCCCCGGGCACCAGGCCGATGATGGCGTGGGGGCGCCCATCCTTGAAGTCCTCCGCCGTCAGCTTGCTCAGATGGAAGGTATCGTGGGCGCGGCTGACCAGGTAGGGGTCGATCTCCGGGGTGGGGAAGTCCCGCAGCTGGCCGTCGTACATCAGCTCGCCCCGCTTGAAGACCATTTCAATGTTGAAATCGTTGAAGTTGTCGATAATGACAAAGTCGCCCAGATAGCCCGGGGCAATGGCGCCGCGGTTGTTGAGCAGGAAGTACCGGGCGGCGGTATGGCAGGCGGCCTTCACGGCGATGATGGGATCCACGCCCAGGGAAATGGCTTTTTTCACGATGTAGTCGATATGGCCCTTTTCCAGCAGGTCGTTGGGGTGCTTATCGTCGGTGCAGAACATGCACCGGTCCACATATTTGCTGCACAGCAGCGGCACGAGAGCCTCCAGGTTCCGAGCGGCGGTGCCCTCCCGGATCATGATGAACTGGCCCCGCTCCAGCTTAGCCAGAGCGTCGTTCAGGTCGGAGCACTCGTGGTCGGAATACACACCGGCGGCGATATAGGCGTTGAGGTCGTTGCCGCTGAGCCCGGGGGCGTGGCCGTCGATCTTCTTGTGGTGGGCCTGAGAGGCCGCGATCTTCTCCACCACCTGGGGATCGCCGTTGACGGTGCCCACAAAGTTCATCATCTCCGCCAGACCCTGGACCCGGGGATGGTCATAGAAGGAGTCGATAGCCCGATAGTCCAGAATGGCGCCGGACTCATCCAGCGGCGTGGCGGGCACGCAGGAGGGCAGCATGAAGCGCACATCCACCGGCAGATCCTCCGTGGCCTGGAGCATGTACTCGATGCCGTCGGTGCCCATGACATTGGCGATCTCGTGGGGGTCGGTGATGACGGTGGTGGTGCCGTGGGGGAGCACTGCCTTTGCAAACTCCGTGGGGCTCACCAAAGAGCTCTCCAGATGGATGTGGGCGTCCAGGAAGCCCGGCAGCACGATCTTGCCGGTGATATCCAGCTCCACCTTGCCGTGATATTCGCCCATGCCCACAATGAGCCCCTGGGCCACCGCAATGTCGCCGTGACTCAGCTCGTTGGAAAATACGTTGACAAAGGTTGCGTTTTTCAGCACCAGATCGGCCGGTACGCGCCCCGCCGCCACATCAATGACATGGAGCTTCTTGTTCAGCTTGCGGTTGATTTTACCGGCATAGCTCTCTTTCACAGACATTTGCAGATCTCCTTTCATATTCACAGGTCAAAAGCACCGTTTCGATATCTGTTTTATTAATTTCTCATATTATCACAGCTTATCTCCAATGTCCATAAAAAAATGAAAAAAGTTGGCCGCCGAGAGACAGCCAACTTTCCAAAAAGCGTATTTACTTGATCGTCCCGTCCGCGTTGAACACCGGCAGGGGAGCCAGGAACTTGATGTCCTTGCGCTGAGCGGCCGCGCCCTCCGCCAGAGCGGCGATGCGGTCCACAACAATACCGCCGGCCAGATCCACCAGATGCTCCATAGCCAGCAGGGAGCCGCCGGTAGAGATCACATCGTCCATGAGCACGATGCGCTTGCCCCGGATCATAGCCGCGTCGTCGCTGCCCAGATACAGCCGCTGCACGCCGGCGGTGGTGATGGATTTGTCCTCCACATGGATGGGATCGGGCATATAGACCTTTTCGCCCTTGCGCGCGATGAAGTACTTCTTTGCGCCGGACTGGCGGGCCATCTCGTGGATCAGGGGGATGCTCTTAGCCTCGGCGGTGAAGAGATAGTCGTAGCTGCCGGGCTCCAGCAGCTCCAGCATAGCCTTGGCGCAGGCCACGGTCAGCTCCGCGTCGCCAAAGCAGATGAAAGCGCCGATGTGCAGATCGTCTGTCACCTTGCAGATAGGCAGCTCCCGCTGCAAACCAGCCACTGTCAGCGAATATGTATGCATACCAATAACTCCTTTTGCCCCGGAGTGCCCTACATAAGAAAAGCCCTCCCGCCAGGGAGATCGGCTTAAAAAGAGGGGCGCCGCTTCGGGGGCGCGATATTTTGCCGGGTGTGCGGAAGGATAAAAAATCCTCCCTAATTATTATAGTGCAGAATTGGAAAAAGTCAATATCAAATCCCCCATAAAACGGCCTGGCGGCTGATTTTGCGGCTCGTCCATGATCTATTCGCACTTTGCACAAAAAAAGTGGTGTTTTTTTTACAACGGTTCAAATACAATTTCATCAGGAAACACTTGTTTAATGCCGGAATTGGTGTTATCATCATTATGAACGGGACATGAGAGCCCGTCATATAAACATTCCGAATCGGAACATATTTGAGGAGGCAATTTTTATGAATGCTTATCTGGCAAGCGTGCTCGAGAGCGTAAAGACCAAGCACGGCAACGAGCCTGAGTTCGTGCAGACCGTTGAGGAAGTTCTGTCCTCTCTGGAGCCTGTCATCGAGAAGCACCCCGAGTATGAGAAGGTCGACCTGCTGGGCCGTATGGTCGAGCCCGAGCGTATGTTCACCTTCCGTGTTGTGTGGTGCGATGATAACGGTCAGTGGCACACCAACCGCGGCTGGCGCTGCCAGTTCAACGGCGCTATCGGCCCCTACAAGGGCGGTCTGCGTTTCCAGAAGAACGTCTATGAAGGCATCATCAAGTTCCTGGGCTTCGAGCAGACCTTCAAGAACAGCCTGACCGGCCTGCCCATCGGCGGCGCCAAGGGCGGTTCCGACTTCGATCCCGCCGGCAAGTCCGACGCTGAGGTCATGCGTTTCTGCCAGAGCTTCATGACTGCTCTCTATCGTTATATCGGGCCCGACATCGACGTTCCCGCCGGTGATATGGGCGTGGGCGGCCGCGAGATCGGCTACCTGTACGGCCAGTACCGCCGCCTGAAGGGCGTGTGGGAGAACGGCGTGCTCACCGGTAAGGGCCTGAGCTACGGCGGCTCCCTGATCCGTCCCGAGGCTACCGGTTACGGCGCTATGTACTATCTGCAGGAAGTGCTGAAGCACGAGAACGACACCATCGAGGGCAAGCGCATCGCTATTTCCGGCTACGGCAATGTGGGCTGGGGCATCATGAAGAAGGCCTCCCAGCTGGGCGCTAAGGTCACCTACTTCGCCGGTCCCGACGGTTACGTTCACGATCCCGACGGTGTCATCACCGACGAGAAGCTGAACTTCATCCTGGAGATGCGCGCCAAGGATCCTATGCACTGCAAGCCCTATGCTGACAAGTTCGGCTGCGAGTTCGTCGCCGGTGAGAAGTGCTGGGGCGTCAAGGATGTTGACGTTTACATGCCCGCCGCTATGCAGAACGACGTTAAGATGGAGTCCGCTGAGAAGATCGCTGCTTCCGGCGTGAAGTACTACATCGAGGTCGCTAATATGCCCACCACCAACGATGCTCTGAACTATCTGCGTGCGCAGAAGCACATCATCGTGGCTCCCTCCAAGGCTGTTAACGCCGGCGGCGTGGGCGTTTCCGCTCTGGAAATGGCTCAGAACTCCGAGCGTCTGGTCTGGACCGCTGAGGAAGTTGACCATCAGCTGCACAAGATGATGGAGAACATCCACAAGGTGTCCGCCGAGGCTGCTGCCGAGTACGGCCTGGGTTACGATCTGGTGGCTGGCGCCAACATCGCCGGCTTCAAGAAGGTCGCTGAGGCCATGATGGAGCAGGGCTGCTTCTAATCAAGCTGTCAGATTTATAAATTTGAAAGAGGAGAAACCGTGAGGTTTCTCCTCTTTTTTGCACTTTGAGTTAAAAATCAGTCAAAAAACGAATGATTTTATATAATAGTTGACAATATTGGGAAATATGATATACTGAGCTTGGAAGAAGCGATGAAAACTGCCCTGTAAACCGACAAAATTGCATGGATACAGGCATATTTGGCCTCTATTGCAATCATTTTTCGCCGCAGCGAGGCCAGTTCCGGCTTTGCCGCAGTTTGTGTCTGCGGAGAAAGGAGACTGTATGGAGGAAAAGAAAACCGGCCGTTCGGCGGTGTGGGGTGTCATAACGGCAGCAGCGATCATTCTGCTGGTGGCGACTATCATCCTGTCCGTGACCTGCGTCCACCAGAGAAACACACTGCGCCAAAAATCCATCTTGACCCTCAGTATGGCTTATGCCTATATGCAGGAGGTGTATGCGGGGGAGGACCTTGCAGAGCACCCTAAGGCTGCCATGATCCTCCAGAGCTTGGAGAGCATGTCGGATTACGTGGATGATGCGGCTATGAAGGTGAGGGATCTGGTCCGTCTATCCGTGACGAATCTTCAGGAGGAAAACTTCCAAAAGATAGCCCAGATCGTCCTGCCTGTTCAGGTGACCTTTGACACGGAGAATAATACCGTGTCCGCCGACACGGAAGAGCTGGACCGGGCCATAGCCCAGATGGAGGCCCTGATAAAGTAGCCGATTCTTATATGGGTAACATGAGGCCCTCCGGCTTGGCCGGAGGGCCTTTAGATCATAAAGCTGCCTTTGCCATTCCCGGGGGAGCGAAGCGACCGTGGGGATCTATACGCCCCGCTGGATCATTTCCTTTACAGATTTGCCTGCACGAACTGCATAAATTTCTGCGCCGCCGAGGTCTGTGGCACATCCCGCAGGGTACACAGGTCCACGCTCCGGGGCGGGATGCTGAAGTCCGTTTGCAGCTTGCGCAGCTTGCCGCTGGCCAGCTCATTTTTCACAAATTCCTCCGTAACGCCTGCCACGCCGAAGCCGATGGCCGCCAGGTCCACCAGCAGGCTCCGGGCGCCCAGCTCGATTTCCGGATTCAGATGGTAGCCGTTCTGCAGGAAAAACTTATCCAGATACAGCCGGCTGGATGCCTTGCGCTCCAGCAGGATCAGGGGGAACTGCACGATCTCCTCCAGGGTGTAAACGTGGTCGAAGTCGCAGTTGTAGTCCGCCGCCGCCACAAAAATAGAGTGGGTGTCAAAACACCGGAAGACGCTCAGGGAGCTGGCGTCGGGCGGCGTGCTGGCAAAGGCGATATCCACCTTGCCAGACTGCAGCAGGCCCAGCACCTTGTGGCTGCGCCCGGAGATGATCTGAATGTGCACGCCGGGATACTGCCGGTGAAAATGATCCAGGTAGGGGAGCAGGAACTGGCTGGTCACCGTGTCGCTGGCGCCGATGGTCAGATGTCCCACCTGCAGCTGCCGGGACTGGGACAGCTTTTCCTCGCCCGTCTCCAGCAGCCCCATGGCGCTGCGGACATATTCATAGAGCATTTTTCCGTCCGGTGTAAGGGTCACGCCCCGGGAGTTCCGGGCAAAAAGCCGGGACTGCAGATCCGACTCCAGCTGCTTGATGGATTGGCTCACAGCGGACTGGGAGATAAAAAGATTCTGCGCCGCGGCGGTGATGTTGCCCGCCTCGGCAACCTCTTTGAATACACGGTAGAGCTCTAATTTTACAGCCATATTTTCACCTCAGCATTAGAAACAATAATTATAAAGCGGTTGATATCTGTAACGATTATAGCAAACCTGCGTAAAAATGCAAGCATTTCTTTTCTGCTCTTGCATAATGGCGCGAGAAGTGGTATTATGATACAGGTCGGAAAAGGAGAATTTTATGAAAAAAATACTGAGCGTTTGGAACAGGCAGGACCTGATGAACCAGATCCTTTTAGCAGCCGGATTCCTGCTGTGCATTGTATCCATTGTGATGAAGCAGGCTGGGATGGGCTTGGTCTTTCTGGCGCTGATGTGCGTCTTGGCCGTAGCCAGAAACACCAGCCGGCGCAAGCGTCTGTCGCGGGTGTACGGCAGCTTGTTTTTCCACATGCCCGATGGCGAGATATACCCTATGACCTTTGAAACCGTGAAGGCGGAATATGTGCACGGCCAGCAGAGTAAATACGCCGGCCGGAAGATCACCGTGCGCTTTCCCTATTGCGGCCTGGATGAAAACGGGGACATCGATACCGGCTTTGGCCTGATGATCCATGCCAAGAGCGACCTTGTGCAGCACTGGAAAAAGAATCAGCTTTTGGCCGCCACCGGCGTAATAAGCGCCCAGTCCCGGCAGTACTTTGTCATCGATGAGGTGGAGGAGATCCGCCTGACCACACAGAAAGAGGATTTGACCGCTTCGGATAATCCGAAAACGGAAGATCATACAAAACAGGAGGAAAATTGAAATGAAATTCATGGTTGAAACATCTGCCCGTCACATTCATCTGACGCAGGAAACTGTTGAGAAGCTGTTTGGTGCCGGTTATCAGCTTACCAAGCGCAAGGATCTGTCCTATCCCGGCCAGTTTGCCTGCAATGAGCGGGTTACCCTGGTGGGACCCAAGAAGGAAATGGCCAATGTCTCTATCCTGGGCCCTGTGCGTAAGGCCGACCAGGTGGAGGTCTCCGGCTCCGATGCCCGGGCTCTGGGCATTGATGCCCCTGTCCGCGAGAGCGGCCATGTGGAAGGCTCCGGTGCCTGCAAGCTCATCGGGCCTGCCGGTGAGGTGGAGCTGAAGGAGGGCGTCATCATCGCCAAGCGTCACCTGCATGTGCTGGAGAGCGATGCGGAAAAGATGGGCATTAAGAACGGCGAGATTATTCGCGTGGCCTGCGGCGGCGAGGGCCGCAAGCTGATCTTCGATGATGTAGTGGTTCGTGTGAACAAGGACGGCGCTACCACCATGCACATCGATACCGACGAGGCCCAGGCTGCCGGTTCTCCCACCGAGGGCGAGATCTATCGCGGCTAATTTCTATGTAAAAAAAACAAGACCTCCGGTCCGGCCGGAGGTCTTGTTTTTGCCTGTCTTATCGGCGGAGCTTGTTCCAGAGGACGATCTTTCCCGCTTGTCGGCTGCCATTCATGTCGATAACGCGCTGGTTGCGGCTGCCCCGGAACTGGAGGGAAATGTCCTTTTCCTCAGCGATAAACGGCCCGTCCACAAGGATGTGGATATAGGAGAGGAACTCCTCCGTAACTTCGCAGTTCGGGTGCGCACCCGTGAATCTGTCGGGCTCCTCCAGAACATATCCCGTGAAGCACCATACGTTCTTTCCGGGGAAGGCACGGTGTATGTGCCGCAGCATGGGAAGCAGAGCCCTCTGATTTTCCGGCTCCAGAGGATCGCCCCCCAAAAGGGTCAATCCATTTACATAAGACTTCTCCAGCTCGGCATAGATCTCCCGCTCCGTTTCCTCCGTGAAGGGCTGGCCGAAGCAGAAGTCCCAGGTCTCCGGCTGAAAGCAGTCCCTGCAGTGGTTGCGGCAGCCAGAGACGAACAGGGACACCCGGACACCTTCGCCGTCGGCAATATCACATTTTTTCAGTTCTCCGTAGTACATGGATACACGACCTCGCTTCTGTAAAGGCGGGGCAGGCTGGGCCTGCCCCGTCGATTTGAATTTTTGGGAGGATCACAGGTGCAGGACCCGGTCCTTGATCTCCTGGGTACGGCCCTGGTTCCAGAACTGGGTGCCGATGTAGCCGCAGGTGCGGCGGGCCACGTTCATCTTGTCCTGGTCGGTGTTGCCGCACTGGGGGCACTTCCAGATGAGCTTGCCGTCCTCCTCCACCACTTCGATCTCGCCGTCCCAGCCGCAGACCTGGCAGTAGTCGCTCTTGGTGTTCAGCTCGGCATAGATGATGTGGTCATAGATGAACTTCATCACCTCCAGCACGGCGGGGATGTTGTTCTGCATGTCCGGCACCTCCACATAGCTGATGGCGCCGCCGGGAGACAGGTGCTGGAACTGAGCCTCAAACTCCAGCTTGGTAAAGGCGTCGATGGGCTCGGTGACATGGACGTGGTAGCTGTTGGTGATGTAGCCCTTGTCGGTGATGCCCTCGATGATGCCGAAGCGCTTTTGCAGGCACTTGGCGAACTTATAGGTGGTGGACTCCAGGGGCGTTCCATAAAGGGAATAGTCGATATCCTCGGCAGTTTTCCACTCCTGGCACTTTTCGTTCATCTTCTTCATGATGGACAGGGCAAAGGGCGTGGCGGAGGGATCCGTGTGGCTCTTGCCGGTCATATACTTCACGCACTCATACAGGCCCGCGTAGCCCAGGGAGATGGTGGAGTAGCCGCCGTAGAGGAGCTTATCAATGACCTCACCCTTTTTCAGCCTTGCCAGAGCGCCGTACTGCCACAGAATGGGGGCGGCGTCGGAGGTGGTGCCCTTCAGCCGGTCGTGGCGGCAGCGCAGGGCCCGGTGGCACAGCTCCAGCCGCTCGTCAAAGATCTTCCAGAACTTCTCGATATTGCCGCCGGAGGACAGGGCCACATCCGGCAGGTTGATGGTGACCACGCCCTGGTTGAAGCGGCCATAATACTTATGCTTGCCGGGCTCGTAATTACCGGCGTTGGCGATGTTGCCCACTCCTGCGTCGGTGAAGCGGTCCGGGGTCAGGAAGGAGCGGCAGCCCATGCAGGTGTAGACGTCGCCCTTCAGCTCCTTCATTTTCTTTTCGGAAATGTAGTCGGGCACCATACGTCGTGCGGTGCACTTGGCCGCCAGCTCCGTTAAGTACCAGTAGGGGGAGTCCTCGTGGATGTTGTCCTCCTCCAGGGTGTAGATGAGCTTGGGGAAGGCAGGGGTGACCCACACGCCCTTTTCATTTTTCACGCCCTGGTAGCGCTGGAGGAGCATCTCCTCGATGATCATAGCCAGGTCTTTCTTCTCCCGCTCATTGCGGGCCTCATTCAAATACATGAAAACGGTGATGAAGGGGGCCTGGCCGTTGGTGGTCAGGAGAGTCACCACCTGGTACTGGATGGTCTGAACGCCGCGGCGGATCTCCTCCCGCAGACGGGTCTCTACCAGCTCGCTGATCTTCTCCTCGCCGGGGTCTACGCCGATGGAGGCCATTTCACCCTGGACGATCTTGCGGATCTTCTGACGGCTGACCTCCACAAAGGGGGCCAGATGGGTGAGGCTGATGGACTGGCCGCCGTACTGGTTGCTGGCCACCTGGGCCACGATCTGGGTGGCGATGTTGCAGGCGGTGGCAAAGCTGTGGGGCCGCTCAATAAGGGTGCCGGTGATGACGGTGCCGTTTTGCAGCATGTCCTCCAGGTTCACCAGGTCGCAGTTGTGCATGTGCTGGGCGTAATAATCGCTGTCGTGGAAGTGGATAATGCCCTCCCGATGGGCCTCCACGATTTCCGGAGGCAGGAGGATGCGCTCGCTGAGGTCACGGCTGACCTCACCGGCCATGTAGTCCCGCTGGGTGGAGTTAACAACGGGGTTTTTATTGGAATTCTCCTGCTTGGCCTCCTCGTTATTGCACTCGATGAGGGAGAGAATCTTGTCGTCGGTTGTGTTGGACTTGCGTACCAGGGAGCGGGTATAGCGATAGGTGATGTAATGCTTGGCCACCTCAAAGGCACCGTGGGCCATGATGTAATGCTCCACCATGTCCTGGATTTCCTCCACGGTGGGGGCGCGGCCGATCTTCTGGCACTGGAGCTCCACAGACTCGGCAATGCGCTGGATCTGCACGGGGGTCATGCGGTCCACTTCCTCCACGGAGTCATTGGCCTTGGTGATGGCAACGATGATCTTCGTGATGTCGAAGGCCACCTCGGAACCGTTGCGCTTGATGATCTTCATTTCTATATCCTCCTCTGCCCTCCGGGCATATATGTTTTGTGCGTGTACTTATCGTACACTATATATTGTGGGTTTGCAAGGGCGTAATGCACAAAATATGGTGAGAATCTGTGCCAAATTTAAGAGGTGAATTTTGGAGGAACAAACAAAAAACACTAAATGTGGTAATTATGTACCCGGGTCAGACACAAAATATAGTATGAAAGAGGCAAGGCGGAAAAAGGAACACGGACATAGGGGGAGGACGATTTATACAGCGGAGGGAATCCCAGGAAAAACGGCAAGGAAGAAAAAGGGGAGAGAGGGCAGAGAATGTATTGACAAGCGGGGAATTTGTGATAAAATAAGAAAAAATGCTGAGAGGAAGTAAAGCAAATAGCCGGTCCGAAGCGAGACGGGGGTAGGTGAAAGCCCGTTGGATGCAGGCGTTTGTGTGCCACTTCGGAGCGGCCGGCGAGGAGCCGGACGGTGCATCCCCGTTACAGGATGGCTAAGAGGGCAGAGATTTCTGCCGAATTAGGGTGGTACCGTGGAGTTTAACTTCGCCCCTATGCGTGGGGCGGAGTTTTTGTTTTTTGTGAGGTGGTCAAGTGGCGTATAAGATCGTGAATATGGCGGAGGATCCCCGCAGCGGCCAGTTTGCCTACTTCCGGGCCATGGCGGACCCCTGGGCGGGCATCACCGTGCAGGTGGATATTACCGAGTTTCGCGCCGCCCTGGACGGCAGGCCCTTTTTCCTCAGCTTTCTCTATGCCCTGACAAGGGCCGCCAACGCCGTGCCGGAGCTGCGGCGGCGCCTGCTGGATGGGCAGGTGGTGGAGTTTGACCGGTGCTGCCCCTCCTATACGGCCATGAAGGACAGCGGCGTGTATGTGTACTGCCTGGTGGACAGCGGCCTTTTGCCTTATGAGAAATTTCTGGCCGACGGCAAGCGCCGGCAGGCGGAGGCCCTGAAGGGCGACGAGCTGGTAGAAAGCGGCGATCCGCTGAGTAACTTTTTCGTTTCCTGCGTCCCGTGGCTGGCCTATACCCAACTCAAGCACCCCATGACCGGGCCGGATGATACGAATCCCCGGTTTTCCTGGGGAAAATTCACGGAGTCGAACGGGCGGGTAACGATGCCGGTGACGGTTTTCGTGAATCACGCTTTGGCGGACGGGCTGCACATAGCCCGGTTTTATGAAAATTTGGACCAGGAACTGGCTGAAATTGTTAAGCAAATTAAAAATTCATAATAAAGGAGCAAAAAACTATGAGTCATCCCTATCATGGCCTCAATGAGCTGCGGGAAATGTTCCTGAGCTATTTTGAGAGCAAGGGCCATCTGCGCCTGCCCAGCTTCTCGCTGGTGCCCCAAAACGACAAGTCTATCCTGCTCATTAACGCCGGTATGACGCCCATGAAGCCCTGGTTCAAGGGCGAGGAGGAGCCGCCCCGGCACCGGGTCTGCACCTGCCAGAAGTGCATTCGTACCGGCGACATCGACAATGTGGGCCACACAGCCCGGCACGGCACCTATTTTGAGATGCTGGGCAACTTCTCCTTCGGCGACTACTTCAAGCACGAGGCCATTGCCTGGAGCTGGGAGTTTCTGACCAAGGTGGTAGAGCTGGAGGAGGATCGGCTGTATCCCTCCGTATATGAGAGCGACGACGAGGCCTTTGACATCTGGAATCAGGAGGTCGGTATTCCCAAGGAAAGAATCTTCCGCTTCGGTAAGGAGGATAACTTCTGGGAGCATGGCTCCGGCCCCTGTGGCCCCTGCTCGGAAATCTACTACGACCGGGGGGAGAAATACGGCTGCGGTAAGCCCGGGTGCACCGTGGGCTGCGACTGCGACCGGTATATAGAGATCTGGAACAATGTGTTCTCTCAGTTCGACAACGACGGACACAACAACTACACGGAGCTGAAGCAGAAGAATATCGACACCGGCATGGGCCTGGAGCGTCTGGCCGTTGTGTGCCAGGATGTGAATTCCCTGTTCGATGTGGACACCGTCATGAACATCACCAATAAGGTTTCGGAGCTGACCGGCGCTTACTATGGACAGAGCCAGAAGCGTGATGTGTCGCTGCGGGTCATCACGGACCATATCCGCGCGGCTACCTTCATGATCTGCGATGGCATCCTGCCCTCCAACGAGGGCCGGGGCTATGTGCTGCGGCGGCTGCTGCGGCGGGCGGCCCGGCACGGCAAGCTCCTGGGCGTGAACGAGCCGTTCCTGTATCAGATCGTGGACACGGTGGTCCATGAGAACGAGTGCCAGTACGGCGACCTGCGGGAGAAGCAGACCTACATCACCAAGGTCATTCGCACCGAGGAGGAGAGCTTTGCCCGGACCATCGACGGCGGCATGCGCATTTTTGCGGAGATGCTGGCCGAGCACCAGGCCAAGGGCGAGACGGTGTTTTCCGGTGCGGACGCTTTCAAGCTGTATGACACCTTCGGCTTCCCTATCGACCTGACCGCCGAAATGGCCGCCGACGAGGGCCTAACGGTGGACGAGGATGCTTTCCGCCAGCTGATGCAGGAGCAGAAGGAGCGGGCCCGGGAGGCCCGGAAGGCCCTGGGCGACTTGGGCTGGGCCGGTGTGGAATTCGGCAAGGAAGTGCCATCTACGGAGTTCGTGGGCTACGACCAGACAAAGTGCGAGGCCACCGTGGTGGCCCTGGTGTGTGAGGACGAGCTGTGCGGCCAAATGGAGGCTGGGAGCGACGGCATCGTGGTGCTGGACAAGTCCCCCTTCTACGCGGAGATGGGCGGCCAGGTGGCGGACCACGGCGTTATTACCGCGAAGGGAATTACCTTTACAGTTACTGATGTGCAAAAGAATAAGGGCGGTAAGTTCATGCACTATGGCCATCTGGCCGAGGGCGTGCTGGCGGTAGGCGATACCGTGGAGGCGTCCATTGACACCCAGCGCCGCAAGGCCATCTGCCGTGCCCACACCACAACCCATCTGCTGGATGCGGCCCTGAAAAAGGTCCTGGGCGACCATGTGCACCAGGCAGGCTCTCTGGTGGAGCCGGACCGGCTGCGCTTTGACTTCACCCATTTTGAGGCCATTACCCCGGAGCAGCTGAGCCGGATCGAGTGGATGGTCAACGACGCCATCCTGGAGGGCTACCCCGTGGTGACGGAGGTCCTGCCCATCGAGGAGGCCAAGAAGAAGGGCGCAGTGGCCATGTTTGGTGAGAAGTATGGCGAGACCGTGCGCGTGGTGGAGATGAGCGATTTCTCCATGGAGTTCTGCGGCGGTACGCATCTGGATAACACCGCTAAGGCCGGTCCCTTCCGCATCAAGTCCGAGAGCAGCGTCGCCTCCGGTGTGCGGCGTATGGAGGCCACCTGCGGACGGCTGAGCCTGGAGAGCATGGAAAAGAGCCACGGCGTGCTGTCTAAGGCGGCTCAGTTCCTCAAGACGGCGCCCGGCGGATTGCTGGAGCGCATGGAGCAGCAGGCCAGCGAGATGAAGCAGCTGCGCCAGGCACTGGATAAGTTCAAGGCGGAGGCATCCCTGGGCGAGGCCAAGCAGTTCCTGGCGTCTGCCAAGACGGTGAAGGGCCTGCATGTGCTCACTGCCACCCGGGAGGGGCTGGACGCCAACGCCCTGCGCAAGATGGGCGACTTCCTGCGGGATAAGGATCCCTCTGTGGTGGGCGTGCTGGCCAGCATTTCCGGTGAGAAGATCACCTTCCTGGCCGTGTGCGGCAAGGAGGCCGTGGCCAAGGGTGTCAAGGCCGGAGACCTGGTGAAGCTGGTGTCCGGTATCTGCGGCGGCAAGGGCGGCGGCAAGCCCGACAGCGCCATGGGCGGCGGCAGCGACCCGCTGAAGGTGGACGATGCCCTGGCGGCAGTGGACGACTTTGTTTCGGAAAAGCTGGGCTGAGATGATACCAAACGATCCTGTGACCCTGCTGAGCTTTGTAAATGCCCGTCTGCGGGACGAATATGAGAGCCTGAATGAGCTGTGCGCCGCACTGGATGTAAGCCGCCCGGAGTTGGAAACGCGGCTGGCGGCCATTGGCTATCAGTATAATGAAGTAACAAATCAATTTAAATGAAAGGAGCAAACCCTATGAAGAACGATTGTCTGTTCTGCGCCATTTCCGCAGGGGAGATCCCGTCTAACAAGGTGTATGAGGACGACCTGTGCTACGCCTTTTATGACATCGATCCTCAGGCGCCCACCCATTTTCTGGTGATCCCCAAGAGCCATATCGGCTCTGTGGCGGAGGTCAGCGGCGAAAACAGCGCCGTGGTGGCCCATATCTTCGAGGTCATCGCCAAGGTGACCAAGGAGCTGGGCCTGGAGAGCTACCGTGTGGTGTCCAACATCGGGGAGCAGGCCGGCCAGAGCGTGCATCATCTGCACTTCCATGTGCTGTCCGGCCGGGATATGACCTGGCCTCCGGGCTGATGGGATAATTTGGAAGAAAAATAGGAAAGAGGGCGGCTTGCGGGCCGTCCTCTTTTCTTGTGGGTATGTGGGGGTATCGGCCCCTACGGATGACATGATGGCGCGTGGAAGCGGGGCGTCGGGGAAATCGGCGAAGCGCCGCCAGTGGCGGAAGAAGCGAGCCGATTTCGAGGAAGTGCCCCGATTGGCGGCCACGACAATGGCCGGGAATCGGTTGGCACGACGGTGGGCAGCCGCCGCCCCCTACGGAAGCGTTGATTGATGGTGCGGAGGACGCAATTTTAGGGGATTATTTACAGTCTGTTTACAGGATAAATGCGGCTGTCCCTTGCAAAAAACGGGGAAATGCTGTACGATATATGTACTGGAACATTCCGTATTTTTAGTGTCCGTATCAAACGAAAACTTGGAAAAGGAGTGTGATCGTATGAAAAGAATGATTTTATCTGCTGTGTTGTTTTTAGTTGTGTTTATTGGTACATATCTGATTGTTTGTTTTTTGATCCCCGGAATGAGACTTAAGTTGGACGCAGAGCCGAGAGAATATTTCATTGCATGCATTACCCACATGGTCGGGTTCAAAGCGGCGGTGTCGGCTGTGGCTGCACTTGTAGTCGGCGCGCTTCCCTGGATTTTTAGGAAAAAAGTATAAGCGAATTTCAAATATAACGATTTGCAGGAGCAGGGCGCGGCGGTGCCTTGCTCCTGTTTCATTATTTATATAAGCCCAAAGCCGACTTGATCTCTCAAGTCGGCTTTGGACTATTGGGGGGTGAAAGATGAAAAATCTGAATTAGAACTTATACTCCACGTACAGCTCCCGTACAGCGTTGGGATCAGCGGGCGCGGCAGTGGGTGCGGCCGGGGCGACGGGCTTATCGCGGTTGGAAATAAACTTGGGCGCCACCTGGGGGAAGAGGGCCAGGGAGAGGACATCCTCCTCGCTCTTGGCGATGTCCTTGTACTCCTCTTTGTACTTCTCCAGCTCCGGCTCCAGCAGATCTGCCGGGCGGCAGGTGATGACATCTTCGGGAGCAATGCCCGCCTTAGCCCGGACCTCGTTATTCACTTCGCCGGGGAGCTTGCCGTATTCGCCCCGAAGCATGGCCTTGGACTCCTTGGGGAACACCTTGTAGCGCTCACCCATGATGATATTCATAACGGCCTGGGTGCCCACGATCTGGGAGGAGGGGGTCACCAGAGGCGGGTAGCCGAAGTCCTTACGGACCCGGGGGATCTCCGCCAGCACATCATAATACTTATCCTCCTTGCCTGCCTGCTTCAGCTGGGAGATCAGGTTGGAGAGCATACCGCCGGGCACCTGATACAGCAGCGTATTGGTGTCCACCCGCAGGACCTTGGGGTCCAGGATGCCCGCGTCCTGAAGACGCTGGGCTACCTTGCGGAAGTGGACGGCGGCTTCGCTCATCTTGCCCAGGTCCAGGCCCGTATCACGGACGGTGCCCTTCAGCGTGGCCACCAGAGACTCAGTGGCGGGCTGGCTGGTGCCGTTGGCCAGGGGAGAGAGGGCGGTATCCACAATGTCCACGCCTGCGTAGGCCGCCATCAGCAGCGTCATGTCGCCGGTGCCTGAGGTGTTGTGGGTGTGCAGGTGGATGGGGACGGAGACGGTCTCCTTCAGCGCCTTGACCAGGGAATAGGCATCCATGGGCAGCAGGAGGTTTGCCATATCCTTGATGCAGATGGCATCGGCGCCCATCTGCTCCAGCTCCTTAGCCAGCTTTACGAAATAGGCCTCGCTGTGAATGGGGGAGATGGTGTAGGACAGGGTAGCCTCCACCTGGCCGCCGTATTTCTTGGTGGACTTGATGGCCTGCTCCAGGTTGCGCACATCGTTCAGCGCATCGAAAATGCGGATGATGTCGATGCCGTTTTCAATGGACTTGCGGCAGAAGGCATCTACCACATCGTCGGCATAGTGCTTGTAGCCCAGGATATTCTGACCACGGAAGAGCATTTGCAGCTTGGTGTTGGGCAGGCCCTTTTTCAGGGTGCGCAGGCGCTGCCAGGGGTCTTCGTTGAGAAAGCGCATACATGCGTCGAAGGTGGCGCCGCCCCAACACTCCAGGGAGTAGTAGCCGATGGAATCCAGCACCTCCAGGGCGGGCAGCATATCCTCAATGGTCATGCGGGTGGCCGCCTGGGACTGATGGGCGTCCCGGAGAATGGTGTCGGTGATCAGCAGGGGTTTATTGGACAAAAATTCCATAGTAATTTACCTCCATTAACCGAAAAGGGAGATCAGCACGCCGGCGGCGATAGCCGAGCCGATGACACCGGCCACATTGGGGCCCATGGCGTGCATCAAGAGGAAGTTGCCGGGGTTATACTGCTGGCCGACCTTCTGAGAGACCCGGGCGGCCATGGGTACGGCGGAGACACCGGCGGAACCGATGAGAGGATTGATCTTTTCCTTCAGGAACAGATTCATGAACTTGGCCAGCAGCACGCCGCCTGCGGTGCCGAAGCCGAAGGCCACAACGCCCATGCACATGATGACCAGGGTGCGCACGCTGAGGAAGGTGGCGGCGGTGGCGGTGGCACCCACGGAGATGCCCAGGAAGATGGTGACGATGTTCATCAGCTCGTTCTGCATGGTCTTGCTGAGACGGTCCAGCACGCCGCACTCCTTGGCCAGATTACCCAGCATCAGGCAGGCGATCAGGGGCGCCGCAGAGGGAACCAGCAGGGCAACGAACACGGTGACCACCACGGGGAAGAAGATCTTCTCCTTCTTGCTCACCTCGCGCAGGGGCTTCATAACGATCTGCCGCTCTTTTTCGGTGGTTAGCGCCTTCATGATGGGGGGCTGGATCACCGGGACCAGGGCCATGTAGGAGTAGGCCGACACGGCGATGGGGCCCAGCAGAGCCGGGGCCAGCATGGCGGTGACGAAGATGGCCGTGGGGCCGTCGGCACCGCCGATGATGCCGATAGACGCGGCCTCGGCAGAGGTGTAAAGGCCGGAGAGCTTACAGCCAATGAAGGTGATAAAGATACCCAGCTGTGCGGCTGCGCCCAGCAGCAGGCTCTTGGGATTGGCGATCAGGGGTCCAAAGTCAGTCATAGCACCCACGCCCATGAAGATGAGGCAGGGATAGATGCCCAGCTTGATGCCCAGGTACAGCACGTCGATAAGGCCCACGGAAACGGTGACGCTGCTCATGGTCACGCCGCTGGCGGCCGCAAACTGCTCCGCCGTGACCAGGGTCTGGATCTGAACGGAGAGGGAATTCACCGCGTCTCCGGTGGCGGCGGCGATCTGGGCGGCGGCCTGGTTCAGCGAGTCGACACTGAAAAGACTCTGGGCGGCGGACCAAAGGGAATCCACATAGGGCTGCAGCACATCGGCGGAGACGCCGCTATTCAGCATCTCGGACAAAAAGCTGGCCGTAATAGGCTCGCCCTGGAAAATATCCCAGTGGATATGGCCGCCGGCAAAAAGGATCTCGTGGAACATGCCGGCGCTGGGCAGGTTGGTCACCAGCATGCCGATGGCAATGGGCACCAACAGCAGCGGCTCAAATTTCTTCTTAATGCCCAGGAACAGGAGAACGCAGGAAATGAAGATCATGACCAGGCATTTCCAGTTGCTCCCTTGGGTGAATTGGAAAAAGCCGGTGCTGGTAAGGAAATTGGCAATAGCTTCCATACAGCGGACCTCCGCTTAACCGATGACGCACAGCAGCGCGCCGGACTCCACGGCTGCGCCCTTGGAAACACTGACGGAGACAACCTTGCCGTCGCAGGGACACATGATCTCGTTTTCCATCTTCATGGCCTCCAGTACCATCAGCACCTGGCCCTTTTTCACGGTATCGCCGGCGGCAACATTCACGCTAAGAATATTGCCGGGCATGGGAGAGGTGATCTGCTCACCACCGGCGGGGGCGGCGGCTACGGGTGCGGCCGGGGCAGAAGCTGCGGCGGGGGCAGCTGCAGGCGCTGCCGCAGGGGCGGCGCCGGTGATCTCTTCCAGCTCAACTTCGTAGGCGGTGCCGTTCACATTCACTCTGTACTTTTTCATTTATAATTCCCTCCAAATCAGATTTGTTTCATAGAAATAATGCGGATAGCGGAAACATCGGTCCCCATGTCCTCGGCAATGGCGGCGGAGACAGCGGCGATCAGCTCCGGCTGGATGCCGGGCTTGGGCGCGCTGACGGGAACGGCCGTGGGGGCAGGGGCGGCAGATCTTGCGTCCGATTTACGGCAGACATAGCTCATCAGCGTTACCAGCAGAATAATGCAGACCAGGCCGACGAACACCGTGCCGACGCCCATTAAGCATACGAACAGATTGGAATATTCCATGGGCTTTTCCTCCTACATCGAAATTTGGGTCCATTGTAGCAAACAAATTGTGCAAATTCAATAGCTGGGAGATAAAAAACTAAAAATTCAACAGAATAGCTAAAAAAAATTTAGATATTGATGGATTTCTAACAATGACTTTTCTTTTAAAGAATCTTATGTTATAGTGTCACTATTAGATAGAAATAATTCGGAGGTTTTTTTCGTAATGCGATACGGAGAGGTTGTACCGGGAGTGTTTTTGTCCCGGCCAAATCGGTTTATTGCCCATGTGCTTTTGCAGGGGCAGGATGTGGTGTGCCATGTGAAAAATACCGGACGCTGCCGGGAGCTGCTGCAGCCGGGGGTGCAGGTATGGCTGGAGAAGGGAACGAATCCAAATCGGAAAACGGCCTGGGATCTCATCACTGTGCAGAAAGGGGACCGGCTGGTCAATATGGACGCCCAGGCGCCCAACCGAGCCTTTGGCGAGTGGGCCAAAAATCTGGAGCCCGGGGTCGTTTCCGTTCGTCCGGAGGTGTTTTTCGAGGATAGCCGCCTGGATTTTCTCCTGGAGACGGAGACGGGGCGGCACTATGTGGAGGTAAAGGGCGTGACCCTGGAGAGCGGCGGCCACGTGTATTTCCCCGATGCGCCCACGGAGCGGGGCGTGCGGCACCTGCATACACTGATGCAGGCCGTGGAGCAGGGGCACCGGGCCACGGCGTTCTTTGTGGTACAGATGGAAAATGTGCTGGACTTCGCTCCCAACGACGGGACGCACCCGGCCTTTGGTCAGGCGCTGCGGCAGGCGGCGGAGGCCGGGGTGCAGGTGCTGGCCTACAGCTGCCATGTTACGCCGGAAGAGATGGAGATAGACCGGGAGATCCCGGTGGTTTTATAAGGGAACGGCGACCCCTCAGGCGCTTCGCACCGGCTCCCCTTACGCAGGGGAGCCTTTGTTTGGGGACGGGGGTTACGGATTGCGAAGCCAGTGACATCGGTCACTGGCTTCGCAATGACACCGTTACAAGAGTTGCGGCGGTTATCGGGCGGCGGGCTGTGGTCAGCCCGCCCTACGGATTTATATGAGGGAATCGTGCGGAATAGGTCGGGCGGGGTAGAACTCCGCCCCTACGGATGCATTTTTGATGGTGCGGTGGGGGGCGGGCCGATGTGGGCATCGGCCCCTACGAAAAAAATATGTGGGACGATGCAAACATCGTCCCACATACTTTTTAACATAGTATGGCAGTTATCCGATTATTACAGCAGCAGAACTCCGGCCTTCTGGCAGGCATCTACGGTTTCCTTATCCCACTGGCTGGCCTGGACCTCGCCGATGTGGCAGGTGCCGATCATCAGCATGCACAGGCGGCTCTGGCCGATACCGCCGCCGATGGTCAGGGGCAGCTGGCCGCTAAGGAGCATCTTGTGGAAGGGCAGCTGGCTGCGCTCCTCGCAACCACGCTTTTTCAGCTGGTAGCGCATGGAGTCCTCGTCCACACGGATGCCCATGGAGGAGATCTCAAAGCCGCGCTGGAGCACATCGTTCCACATGAGGATGTCGCCGTTGAGGGCCCAGTCGTCGTAGTCCGGGGCGCGGCCATCATGGGGCTTGCCGGAGCCCTTCAGGTTGTCGCCGATCTGCATGAGGAAAACGGTATGATGCTCCTGGCAGATGGCATCCTCTCGCTCCTTGGGGGTCTTATCGGGCCAGCGGTCCTCCAGCTCCTGGGTGGTGACGAAGTAGACCTCCCGGTCCAGCTTGGTGTGCAGGCTGGGGAAGGCGATCTGCAGAGCATCGTTGGTCTCGCACACGGCGCCTACAATGGCGCGCACGGTCTGGCGCAGATAGTCCTCGTTGCGGTCCTCCCGGGAGATGACCTTTTCCCAGTCCCACTGGTCCACGTAGATGGAGTGGGTGTTGTCCACTTCTTCGTCGCGGCGGATGGCGTTCATATCCGTGAACAGGCCCTTACCCACGTTGAACTCATATTTCTTCAGCGCCAGGCGCTTCCACTTCGCCAGGGAGTGGACCACCTGTGCGTTGGAACCAACATCGGGAATGTCGAAGGAAACGGGGCGCTCGACACCGTTGAGGTTATCGTTCAGACCCGAATTCTCATCAACGAACAGGGGGGCGGACACACGGCGCAGATTCAGTGCCTGCCCGAGGTTGACCTGGAAGTTGCTCTTGATGAACTCGATGGCGCGCTGCATTTCATACACGGACAGCGGCGTTTTGTACCCTTCGGGAATAACGATTTTGCTCATGTTGGTTATCACCTTTCTTTAAAAATAATGGATTTATTATAATATGTATGGGGCGAAAAAGCAAGAAAAAACTGCCTGAAGATGCGTCAAAATTCCATGCTTCAGGCAGTGATTTCCTATTAAATTTAACGGAAAACCTCCATCATGGCCCGGAAAGCGGGGAGGGAGCGGAGGATCATGTCCTTTGCCACGCAGTAGCTCAGGCGGAAATAGCCCGGGCAGCCGAAGCCGTCGGCGGGCACCACCAGGAGGTTGTGCTCCCGCTTGGCCTTTTCGGAGAAGGCGTTTGCGTCGCCGCCCGGGGCTTTGACGAACAGGTAAAAGGCCCCGTCGGGCTTGGCACACTCGTAGCCCATCTCCCGGAGACTGTCATAGAGCAGGTTGCGGTTTTCCTCGTATGCCTGCAGGTCCGGCCGCTCCTGGGCGCACAGGCCCACCACCTTCTGAAACAACGTAGGCGGGCACACATGGCCCATGACCCGGGCCGCGCCGGAAACGGCGGCATAGACGGCGGCGCTGTCGTCAGCGAAGGAGGGCACATACACATAGCCGATGCGCTCGCCGGGCAGGGACAGGGACTTGGAATAGGAATAGCACACGATGGTGTTTTTATATAGATTGGGGATAAAGGGAACCTTTACGCCGCCGTACACCAGCTCCCGGTAGGGCTCGTCGGCGATGATGTAGATGGGGTGGCCGTACTGGGCGCTCTTGCGCTCTAAGAGAGCGGCCAGGCCCCGGAGCGTCTCTTCCGTGTATACCACGCCCGAGGGATTGTTGGGGGAGTTGACGATGATGGCCTGGGTGTGGGAGGTGATGCGCTTTTCCACCTCTTCCAGATGGATCTGGAAGGCCTGGGTATCCGCGGGGACCAGGACCATCTTTCCGCCGTTGGCGGTGATGAAGGGGGCATACTCCGGAAAAAACGGCGCAATGACCATGATCTCGCTGTCGCCGTCTGCCACCAGAGCCTTAATAACGGAGATGAGAGCCGGGGCCGCGCCGCAGGTCAGAAAGAGGTCATCCGCCTGTATCTCCAGACCAAAGCGACGGGAGAGATCGGCGGCGATGGCCCGGCGGGGCTCCTCAAAGCCCTGGGCCATGGAGTAGCCGTGAAGCTGGATGGAGTCGGTCTCGTCCACAATTTTATGAATGGATTCGTTGACCCGTTTGGGGGCGGGAATACTAGGATTGCCCAGGGAATAATCGAATACGTTCTCGGGGCCCACCACCTTCGCCTGCTCTAGGCCATAGGCAAAGAGCTGGCGGATCACAGAGGGGGCCGTGCCCAAGTCGTAAAAGGTTTGATTGACCATGTCGTTCTCCTTTTCTGAATCTGAAGCCAATGGTGTATATCTTTTGCCCGGCACCGCCGGGAGGGAAATACCGGAAAGCATCAGGATTATACAGCGATTTGTCCCGTGCGTCAATAGATCGAGCAGTAGGGAAGCTTGACGAAAGAAAAATGCTTTGTTATAGTATATTTATTCTGTTTAAGGAGCTTATGTATGAAAGAGATCAAGATCATCCCGCTGGCGACGGCTTTCGCGGGGTGCTTCCTGGGAGCCGGATTTGTCTCCGGACAGGAGCTGTGGCAGTTTTTTGGTGAGTTCGGGATCAAGGGTTACATAGGTCTGATCCTGGCCTGCGCCCTGCTGGTGGGTTTTGGAACGGTGATGATGCGGCTGCTGCAGGAGACGGGTATTGAAAATGTGGAGGAGATCATGATCCCGTGGAATGTCCCGTTCCTGCGGAGGCTCTCCGGGGTGATCTTGAATGTGTTCCTGCTGGGCGTGGTGATTATCATGACGGCCGGTGTGGGCGCAACGATGGAGCAGCTGCTGTCAGTCCCCTCGGCCCTGGCGTCGGCGATTTTTGTGCTGCTGCTGGGGGTCGTAGCGCTGCTGGGCGTGTCGGGCATGATGAAGGTGTTTTCCGCGCTGGTCCCCATCATTGTGTTCGCCACGCTGATCTTTGCCGTGATGAGCTGGATCGAATTCGGCACGGCGGGCATACTGCACCTGCCGGAGCAGGCGCATAATAATCCCCTGATGCCAAACTGGATCATCGCGGCGCTGACCTATGTGGCCTATAATCTTCTGGGCTCTGTGGGCATTATGGCGCCTTTGGGAAAATACCTGAATCGCAAGAAGACCATCTATATGGGCATCGCCCTTGGCGGGCTGCTGCTGGCGGTGGTGGCCGGCAGCGTGCTGACCTCCCTCTCCGTGTATATGGATGCCACCACGGCGCAGATGCCCATGGTGGCCCTGGCCACCCGGCTGAATCCTACGCTGGGCATTGTGTACGGCGTACTCCTGCTGCTGGGCATGTACAGCAACGGCCTGGCCTCCCTGGTGGCCTTTATGGAGTATATAAACGCCAATGTTCGGGCGCTGAACGCGCATAGAAAGATCACCATGGCGGTGCTTATGGTCCTGGTGTGGGCGGCAAGCCTGGCGGGCTTCGGCAACCTGGTGGGAACGGTGTTCCCAGTGTTCGGATACCTTGGCATTGGCATCATCGTGTGCATCTGCATCCACTACGTGCAGTGCCTGCGGCAGAAAAAATCTGTAAAGGCAAATAACGTTACAGATACTGATATACCTCAATAAATTTCTTAGTTATCCGGGCCGTCAGTCCCCAGAGGGGATACGGCAGTCCCCGGTAGACGGGGACCTCCATGCTGCCCGGAGCCCAGGTATATTTTTCCGGAGTGCGCACCGCGTCGTAGGGAAAATCCTCGCCTACCTCTGGGCGAAGCGGATAGCGGTATACCTCCGGCGGGTTTTCCGCCAGCCATTTTACGGGCACGGAAAAGACAGAGCTGACCTCCTGGGGGTTCAGGGTCAGGTCCTCCCGGGTCAGGGGCGGCAGCAGACCTGCCACCGGGCGCATCAGGGCCTCGGAGCGCAGATAGAGAAAGTCGGCCTCGCCCAGAAGCCGCACAGACTGCGGCTGGATGCCCAGTTCTTCCCAGGTCTCCCGCAGAGCGCACTGAGAGGGGGTTTCTCCCGGCTCCATGCGTCCGCCGGGAAAGCAGACCTCGCTGCGATGGTGGTGCAGGGAGGAGGAACGGACCTCATAGAGCAGCTGAAGCCCGTCCTCAGTCTGCATCAGCGGGATCAGAACGGCATATTCATGGGTGACGTCCTGCAGGGTGGGGGTATGGTGGCTGTAATAGGCTTTGAGTGCGTGTATATCCATGAACGGCACCTCCGTTTTTAACTCCATAAGAGTATAGCACATTTTGCATTGGGATAACAGTATAAATTCCCCCCATCCGGGATGGATGGGGGGAATGATTTTTACTGCCGGTCAGCAGCCGCAGCCGCAGCCATTCTGGTTGTTGTTGCAGCCGCAGCCGCAACCGCAGCCATTACCGCAGAACAGGAACAGGATGATGACGGCGATGATGATCCAGCAACTATTCCCCTGATTGCACATATTGTGACCTCCCTATGAAATTTGTGGCCGTTTCGCAGGCCTCACTTCATAGTATGCCGGGAGGCGGGAAAGGTGCATCAGGGGCGGCTGATGCGGTAGCTGAGGGTCAGGAGCGTGTCCACAAAATGGACATCCTCGAAGAAAACATCGGGCTGGTCCGTGCTCAGTTCCACGTTGGTGAAGTTCCAAAAGCCCTTGATGCCCAGCTCGATGAGGCGGGTAGCCATAGGCTGGGCTACATGCTGGGGAACGGTCAGAACTGCCACATTGGGCCGGTTTTGAGCGATATACTGCTCCAGTTCATCCATGGAGCGGATGGTGACGTCGTGGATCTGGGTACCGATGAGGTCCGGGGAAATATCGAAGGCGGTGTCCACATGGAAGCCGACCTTTTCAAAGTCGAAGTTCTGCAGCAGCGCGTGACCCAGGTGGCCTACGCCGATGATGATAAGGCGGTGGCCCTTGTCGATGCCCAGGATGTGCCCGATCTCCGAGCGGAGCTCGGCAACGTTATAGCCATATCCCTGCTGTCCGAACTCACCGAAGCAGCTGAGGTCCTGGCGGATCTGAGAGGCGGTAATGTCCATTTTGCTGCCCAGAGAGTTGGAGGAGATGCGCACAACACCCTTGTTATACAGGTCGTCCAGATAGCGGTAGTAGCGGGGAAGACGATGGATGACAGCGTCGGAAACTTTTTGCTTTTTCATATATGGGATCGGTCCTTTTCATTGGAGTATTTTTCACAATTTATTTTACCGCAGGAAAGAGAAGTTGTCAACTTTTTTAACAATGTTTTTTGAAAAAAATAAAAGAATTTCTTGACAAGCGGGAAAGGATATGGTATGCGGTATTGATAGGTGGTAGTAAAAATACTTAAAAATCAATATGTAAAAGTGAATTAGCTTTACAGGTGAATCCGCAAAAAAAGAGAGCCCGGATGGATTATCCGGGCTCTTTGCAGCGTAAGCGGAGGGCTCAGTGCATGGGACATCCGTGGGCCTGGCCGCCGTTTTCCTCCCGGAGCAAAGCCCGCTCATAGATCATTTCTCCGGCAATAGATACAGCGATCTCCTCCGGAGTGACGGCCTTAATGGCCACGCCCACCGGAGTGTGGATGGTGGAAATTGCGGCGTCGCCGATCCCGGCGGCCCGGAGTCGGGCGTTGACCGAGGCCGTTTTGGCCCGGGAACCGATGACGCCCACATAGGCGTAGGGCTGGCGCAGTACCTGCTCCTGCACGGTGAAGTCGTGGACATGTCCGCTGGTCATGACCACAATATAGTCGTCGTCAGTCTGGTTGATATAGCTGCTTATGCGGGCAAAATCGCCGCAGATCAGCCGCTCTGCCGCAGGAAACCGCTCGGGTGTGACCAGCTCGGGCCGGTCGTCAAAAACGGTTACGCGGAAACCCACAGACCGAAGCACCGGAGCCAGGGCCAGGGAGCAGTGCCCGGCGCCGAAGAGAATGGCCCGCTGGCCCACGGCCAGGGGCATGGTGAAGGCTCCTTCGTTTTCCGGATGGTCTGAGAGATAGCCGGGGGCGCCGTCCAGCGGCAGAGCCAGATAGCCGGGCTGGCAGTCGGAAATGCGCCGCAAAACGGCAGCGCAGAGGGCGGGCCATACGGCGTTTGTGCCGGGGATGAAGGTGAACAGCACCGTCACGTCTCCGCCGCAGACCATGCCGATGTCCTCGGTGTCGCTGGGGTGCAATTTGTATTCGCGTATATCGCTGCGCTGCTGCGCAAGCAGATCCTTAGCCCGGAGAATGGACAGGTTTTCCACATTGCCGCCGCCGATGGTGCCGGCCTGAGGCCCTTGAGAATTCACCAGCATCTGCGCGCCCACCCCCTGGGGGGTAGAGCCGGCCTCCTGCGTGATCGTTACCAGCACGGTATCGTGCTGCTTCTCCAATTCATACAGCAGCTTGGAAAAAATGGACTGCATGGAGCATCCCTCCTTTTTGATCAGTATACCACGAAATTAGACATAGCGTGCAAAGTTATTGCGGCGCTTTTACAAAAGCGGGTAGCACATACACCGCTGGGGCGAAAGAGAGAAAGGGAGCGTTTGCCCGCACACGGCGTCGGCTCCGGACGGCAGCACGGCCCGCAGCAGGGGAGCCCGGTCGTTTTCAGGGTGCTGCAGCAGCACCACCGTTTCCTCCAAATTGCGGATGACCCGGCGGACCTTGGCGGTATACGGTCCCGTTCCAACGGCGACGGCACCATCCGGAATGGCGATGGTGAGCGCGCCCTCCTCGGTAGAAAGGGGGAGGGTTATGTCCCAGCCGTCTATGCATACGCCGCCGTCGCAGCGGTACCCGGTCAGGAAGTTGCGGCAGCCAACCAGCCGGGCCGCGCCGGCGGAACCGGGACGGCGGACCAGGGACTCCATATCGGTCACCGCGCCGGAGGTGCCGTTTTCCATGACGCATACGCTCTGGCAGTTGCGGTAACATTCCCCCAGGTCATGGCTGACCCAGAGGATCGGGCCGCCGAACTCAGCCAGAAAATCGGACAGCTCCAGCTCCAGATTCCATTTCAGAAAGCTGTCCAGAGCGGAAAAAGGCTCATCCAGCAGGATCGCCCGGGGCTCTGAGGCCAGAATACGGGCCAGAGCCACCCGTTGCTGCTGCCCGCCGGAGAGCTGGGCGGGGTACTTTTTCTCCAGTCCCTCCAGACGAAACCGGCGGACCTGCCGGGCAATGGCCTGCTGCTTTTCGCCCCGGGCACCGGAGCGGATACCGCACTGGATGTTCTGGGCCACGGTCATGTTGGGAAACAGGGCGTACGGCTGAAACAGATATCCCACCCGCCGCTGCTGGGGCTTCAGGTCGATATGCCGGTCGCTGTCAAAAAGGGCCTCTCCGTCCAGGATGATCCGGCCCTTGTCCGGGGTCATGATGCCGGCGATGCACTTGAGGGTCACGCTCTTGCCGCAGCCGGAGGCACCCAGCAGCGCCATGGTGCCGCCGCCGGTTTCAAAACGGGAGCGCAGGGTGAAGCTGCCCAGCTTTTTTTCGATATCCACAATAAGACTCATGCGCCCTGCCTCCTTCCCCGGCCGGAAGCGGCCAGCAGATTCTTTTTCTCCAGCATGTTCACCACCAGCAGGATCACGGCGGAAATGGCTACGTTGACCAGCACCCATTCCAGCGCCAGCGCGTCATCGCCGATCTGCCAGAGCTGGTAGACGGTGGTGGAAACGGTGGCGGTCTTGCCGGGGGTGTAGCCGGCGATCATGGAGGTGGCGCCGTATTCACCCAGAGCCCGGGCGAAGGCCAGCACTGCCCCGGCCAGCACGCCCTGACGGCAGTAGGGCATGCGGATATGCCAGAATATGTAGGTGTTGGACAGTCCCAAAGTTTGTCCGGCGTAGGCCAGCGTCTCGTCAAAAGCTTCAAATGCGCCTCGGACGGTGCGGTACATCAGCGGGAAAACCACCACCACCGTGGCGAAAATAGCCGACCACCAGGTCATGACCATCCGGATGCCGAAGGTTTCCAGCACCCAGGCGCCGATGAGCCGCTTGGGGCCCAGCACACGCAGCAGCAGATAGCCTACCACCGTGGGCGGCAGCACCAGCGGCAGCGTCAGTATCACATCCAGAATACCTTTGACCAAACGCGGGAGCTTGGCGATATAATACGCGGCGGCGATACCGGCGAAAAACACCACCACCGCCGAGATCGCGGCAATGCGCAGAGAGTTTAATAGGGGATACCAATCCATAGAGGACCTCCTGAATAAACGGGATGTGGGCAGGGCGCGTTCCGCGCCCTGCTCGATAAGGGAAATTCAGTATGCGATCACTTGCTCAGCGGGGTGAACAGGACTTTCTCAAACTCGGCAGAGGCCTCGGCACCCTGGAGATACTTCAGGAATGCGGCGGCGGCATCCTGCTGCTTGGAGGTGTTCAGCACGGCAGCGGGATAGATGACCTGGCCGCACATCTCGGCGGTGGCCTCAGCGGCAACAGTCAGCTTGGCGGAGTAAGCGTCGGAGGCATAGATGATGCCGCAGTCCACGGTGCCCTCAGACACGGCGGTGGTCACTTCCTTCACATTGGAGCCGTAGGTCAGCTTGTCGGAAATGGCGTTTTCATCAATGCCGTAGAACTTGAAGATCTTCTGGGTGTACTGGCCCACGGGCACGTCGCTGTTGCCGATGGCCAGCTTCACATCGCCGCTTTTCAGCAGCTCGGCCAGCTTGTCAAAGCTGTCGATGCCCTTGGGATTGCCCTCGGCCACAGCCAGAGCCACCTTGTTCTCCAGCAGGTCGATGCGGCTGCCGGCCACCAGCAGATCCTGCCCCTTGGGGTTCTTCTCGGCATCGTCCTTCAGGGTGCCGTCCAGAGCGTTCATCTGCTTGGGAGCGGCGGAAATGAACAGGTCACAGGGAGCGCCCTCCTGGATCTGAGTAAGCAGCTTGCCGGAGGAATCGAAGTTGAAGCTGATCTTCACGTTCTCGTTCTCGGACATGTACTTATCACCGATAGCGGTAAGGGACTCGGTGAGGGAGGCGGCGGCAAACACCGTCAGCTCCACGGGATCGCCGCTCTTGCTGTCGTCTTTCTTGCTGCCGCAGGCCACCAGGCTCAGGGCCATGACCAGCGCCAAAAGCAGGGAAATAAACTTCTTCATCTTTGGATTTCCTTTCTGAATTTTGGTTTATATCGTCGCGGCTCTTCCACGAGGATAACGGTGTTCAAAAGCTATGCGCCCGAGGGCGCGCAGCTTGCTTTACTTTCCGAAGGGGCATATAGGATAATGGCACTCCTTGCAGCCCAGGCACAGTCCGCCCTCGCCCAGAGCGGCGATATCGCTGCGCGTTACGGGCATATCCGCGGCCACCTTGGGCAGCACCAGGTCGAAGATGGTCGCCCCCGCGTACATGACGCACCCGGGCAGGCCCATGACGGGTATGCCGTCAGCGAAATAGCCCAGCAGGAACATGGCGCCGGGAAGCACCGGAGCGCCATAGCACACGATGTCCGCGCCCGCCGCCTTGATGCCGCCGGGGGTGTTATCATCCGGGTCCACACTCATGCCGCCGGTGCAGAGGATCATGTCGGGCTTTTTCCCGCGCATGGTCAGCACCGCGTCCCGGACATTTTCTACGCCGTCGCCGGAGTAGACCACCTCCAGCGTCTCAATGCCGTAGGCTTTCAGCTTGTCGATAACCACGGGGGTGAAAGTGTCTTTAATAAGGCCTTTTTTCACCTCGCCGCCGGTGGCTACGATGCAGGCGGTCTTGCGCACGAAGGGCTTCAGCGCCAGCAGGGGGGCAGGACCTGCGGCCTGCTCCGCCTTCTGCAGCTTTTCTTCTGGGATGATCAGGGGAATTACCCGCATGCCGGCCAGCTTGTCGCCCTTGCGGACGGCGGTGCCGCCCTTGCGGGTGGCGATCATCACCTCGTCCTGGCTGTTCACCGCCAGGAGACGCCGGCTGTCCACCAGAAACAGGCCGTCGCAGGCGGCCTTCAGCTCGATCTTGCCCTCTTTGACCTCGCTGCGGGTCATGTTCTCCTGGCCGCAAAGGGCCAGCAGCCGCTCCGCCGCGTCGTTTTCGTGGACCATGCCCGGGGTCATCTCCCAGACATACAGGTGCTCCTTGCCCATGGAGAGCAGCACCGGAATATCCTCTTCCGTGACCACGTGGCCCTTGCGGAACCGGGCATCCTTATACTGATCCTTGATGATCTGGGTCATGTCGTGGCAGAGCACGTGGCCCACCGCGTCCTGGGTTTTAATGAGCTTCATTTCAGCACCTCAATTTCGTCTCCGGCCTGCACGCGGCCCTCTTTTACCACAATGGCGAAGATGCCCTCCGTGGGCATGACGCACTTGCCGGCCGTGCGCTTGATCTCGCAGTCATTATGGCACTGCTTGCCGATCTGCGTGACCTCCAGCTCCGTTTCCCCCACCCGCAGATGAGTGCCCACGGGCAGATGCTTCAGGTCGATGCCCCGGGTATTGATGTTCTCGGCAAACACCCCGGCATCCAGGGGAATGGGGCAAAGGGAACGCATGGTGTCCACGCTCTCCTCCGCCAGAAGGCTGATCTGCCGGTGCCAGTCCCCGGCGTGGGCATCGCCTACGATGCCATGACGCAGGCGTAGGTCGATATAGGGGACCGCATGCTTGCGGACACCTTTTTTTTCACTGATATTTACGGCTGTAATGGTTGCCATCTTTACACCTCAGCTTCATATACACCGCTCTTGCCGCCCTCTTTATAGAGAAGCTTTATGTCGGTGATGGTCATGTCTCTCTGTACGGCTTTGCACATGTCATATACCGTGAGGGCGGCCACGGAAACCGCCGTCAGTGCCTCCATTTCCACGCCGGTCTCTCCGGTGCAGTGCACCTCGCTCTGGATATGGAGGGCAGTCTCTTCCGTATGGAAGGTGATGTTTACCTTGGTCAGCAGCAGCGGGTGGCACATGGGAATCAGGTCGCTGTTTTTCTTGGCGGCCATAATGCCCGCCACTTGGGCCACCGCCAGAACATCTCCCTTGCCGATGCGGCCGGCTTTGATTTTTTGCATGGTTTCCGGGGCCATGCGGACCGTTGCGGCAGCCCGGGCAACCCGGTGGGTCTGGGCCTTTGCGCTTATGTCCACCATGTGGGCGCGGCCCTGGTCATTAAAATGTGTCAGGTCCATGGATTCATCCTCCGATCTGGTTCATGGCGCGGTGGGTCTGGGTGATACCATCGGTGTTCAGGTGGTGCTGCGGGGGCTTGGCCAGAATTCCGCTGCCAATGGCCCGGGCCAGGTCGGGGCCGGTGAGTCCCCGGAGGGGTATCTCCGATTCCGAGTGTAGGCAGGGCTTCAGCCGCCCGTCCGCCGTGATGCGGATGCGGCTGCACCGGGCGCAGAAGTCGTGGCTCATGGGGGTGATGAGCCCCACGGTGCCGGGGGCGCCGGGCAGGTGATAGAGGGCGGCGACCCCTTCGTTGGGGATCTTTTCCAGCTGGGGACAGCAGTCCAGGACCGCCTGGGCCGGGAGATAATCGCCAAAATCGCAGCCGTCCCCCATGGGCATCCGCTCAATAAAGCGGATCTGCCAGGGCTTGGTGCGGGTCAGGTCTATAAAATCCCGGATCTCATCGTCATTGATGCCGCCCAGGAGCACACAGTTGATCTTCAGATGGGTAAATCCCGCTGCCTCCGCGGCCTGTATGCCCTGGAGAACATCCTCCAGGGTGCCCAGACGGGTGATCCGGCGGAATCGGTCAGGCCGGAGGGTGTCCAGGCTGATGTTCAGCCGGTCTACCCCCGCATCCCGCAGGGGACGGGCCAGGTCCGGCAGGAGGCTGCCGTTGGTGGTCAGGCACAGCTCCTCTACGCCGTCTATCTCCTTGAGCATGCGGCAGAAATCCACGATGCCCCGGCGCACCAGCGGCTCACCTCCGGTGACGCGGATCTTCCGCACACCGCAGTTTACCGCTGCCTGGGCCATCTCCCGCAGCTCCTCAAAGGAACAAACGGCGCTGTGGGACTGCTTTTCCACACCGGATTCCGGCATGCAGTAGCGGCAGCGGTAATTGCACAGGTCCGTTACGCTGATGCGCAAATATGTGATTGTTCTCCCGCAGGCATCCCGCATGACGAAACTCCATCAATATATTTTACATTTATTTTAGCAAAGGATAGTCTAAATGGCAAGATAGTTATTCGACAATATCGAACTAATGGGCGATTTTATCGGATTATATTGACAGAAATTGCGAAATTGGCTATGATGAAAACGAGAGGGAGGTGACAACAGAGAATGGACGGAAATACGATACGCTCGGTGGCCAAGGCCATGGAGCTGCTGCAGGTCCTGAGCCAGGCCGCGGGGCCCCTGTCGCTGACGGAGCTGGCCCAGCGGGGCGGCTACCCTAAGAGTACGGTGTTCGGCCTGGTGACCACCATGCGGGAATACGGCGTGATCATGCAGACACCGGAGGGGAAGTATACGCTGGGACTGCGGCTGTTTGAGTATGGGCGGCAGGTGGAGCGGTCCTGGGATGTTTCCCAGGTGGCACGGCCCTATATGGAGCTGCTTTCTCAGCGGACCGGCGCCTCGGCGATGCTCTCCGTCCGGGAGGGCAGCAGCGTAATTACCCTGGACCAGGTGGAGGCCCGGGATAAGCTGCGCATCGTTTCGGAGGTGGGCGCCCGGCTGCCCATTTACTGTACCTCTCAGGGCAAGGTGTTTCTGGCGCACATGTCCGACTCCGGTGCGGAGGCGCTGCTGAGCGCCGGGCCCATGACCCATTTTACGCCCCATACCATTACGGACCCGGCGGCCCTGCTGCAGGAGGTGGAGCTCTGCCGGGCCAACGGCTACGCCGTTGAAAACGGAGAATACAAGATCGGCCTGCGGTCCATTTCTGCGCCGGTCTATACGGTGGAGGGGGAGGTGCGGTACACCGTGGGTGTGATCGGGATGTTCCGCAGCATCCACAGCGATGAATTTTACTCCGCCATAAAGCAGGTGTGTGCCACGGCGGACATGATATCAAGATCTCTGGGCTATCAGAAACAGGAGGAGAAGCTATGAAATACACTGCGGCGGTGATCACGGTGAGCGATATGGGCAGCCGGGGGCTGCGGCAGGACACCAGCGGCCCGGCGGTATGCGCCATGCTGGAGGAGGCGGGTTATACCGTGTCGTATACGGCCATCGTGCCCGACGAGCAGGAGAGGATCCGCGGGGAGCTATGCGACTGTGCCGACAACAGGCACACGGACCTCATCATTACCACCGGAGGAACGGGTCTTTCGCCCCGGGATGTTACCCCGGAGGCGACCCTGGCTGTGCTGGACCGGGAGATCCGGGCCATTCCGGTGGCCATGTGGGTAGAGGGCCTGAAGATCACCCCTCGGGCCATGCTGTCCCGGGCTGTGGCCGGGACCCGGGGACGGAGCCTGATCGTCAATCTGCCGGGCTCTGAAAAGGCGGCGAGGGAGAATCTGGCGGCCGTTCTCGGCACTCTGGAGCACGCCCTGCACATGATGGCCGCCGAGGGTCATGGATAACGGCGTGTATGGCCTGCAAATTTTCTGAATAATTATGCAAATTTTACTTGACAATTTGAATTTCCATGCTATAATGCAAACATAGTAAATATTGCATGCTTCCCTTGGCACCGGCTGAGGGGTCAAAAGGCATCCGCGACCGAATCGTAGGTATTCCGGCATTTGCCGGATAAGATTTGGTCACGGATGCCTTTGCTTTTTAAGGAGGAAAAAACATGAACATCAAACCTTTTGCCGTGGAAGAATGGATGAATGAATATGAGGTGGGGGCGAAGTTCAACATCGCCGAGACCTGCGTGGATTCCGTGTCCCTGGACCAGCTCTTTGCCCTTACCGGGGAGGACAAGGAGAAGTTCCTCGCGGACTTTTCCGCCAAGCGGCTCACCTACGGCGACATTATGGGAAGCGACGCTCTGCGCAGAGGTATTTGCCAGCTCTACAAGACCGTGCAGCCCTATCAGGTGGTGCCCACCCACGGGGCGGCGGGGGCAAACCACCATGTGTTCTGTTCCCTTGTCTCCGCCGGGGACCGGGTGGTGAGCATCATGCCTACCTACCAGCAGCTCTACTCCATCCCCGAGGCCATGGGCGCGGAGGTGGCTATCATGCATCTGAAGCAGGAAAACGACTATCTGCCGGACCTGGACGAGCTGAAGGCCCTGGTGACCCCCGGCACCAAGATGATCTGCCTGAACAACCCCAATAACCCCACTGGGGCGCTGATGAGCCCGGCGCTGCTGGAGCAGATCGTGGACATCGCCCGGAGCGTGGGGGCCTATATCCTCTGCGACGAGGTGTACCGCCACCTGACCCAGACGGACGAGTGGTGCCCGTCCATCGCGGACCTCTACGAGAAGGGCATCTCCGTCAGTAGTATGTCCAAGGTGTTCTCCCTGGCGGGGCTGCGGCTGGGCTGGATCGCCACCCGGGACGAGGCGGCGCTGAAGGCGTTCCTGTCCCACCGGGACTACAACCTCATCAGCTGCGGCATGTTCGACGACGCTGTGGCCGCCCTGGCCCTGGCCCACGGGGACGTGATGCTGAAGCGCAACCAGGCCATGGTCCGGGAGAATCTGGCGATTTTGGACGCCTGGGTGGCGGCGCATCCGCACTTCTACTATACCAAGCCCAAGGCCGGGACCACGGCCCTGGTGTATTACGATTATGACATTCCGTCCTACGATTTCTGCAAGGAAATGTACCATAAGACCGGGGCCTTTGTCACCCCCGGCGACTGCTTCGAGCAGCCCCACAGTATGCGCATTGGCTACGCCTGCGACCAGCAGACGCTCAAAGACGGCCTGGCGGCCCTGGCGGAATTTGCGGACAGTATAATATAAGGAGGGTAAGATCATGGCTGAAATCACTGTATTGAGCGGCGAAACCATTGAAAAGCTGCTGACCGTCCCCATGGCCGTGGAGGCCGTGGAGCAGGCGTATTTGGAAAAAAGCAAGGGACAGGCGGCCCTGTGGCCCATGGTGTTTCACGAGTTCGACCCGGGTCACGCGGACCTGGACATCAAGTCCGGCAACCTGGACGGCCTGGGCTTTTACGGGCTGAAGGTGGTGTCCTGGTTCGGGGCCAACCCGGAAAAGGGGCTCCCGGCCCTGTACGGCACCTCACTGCTGTTTGACCTCTCCACCGGTGCGCCCAAGGCTCTGCTGAACGCGGGACCCATCACCGACTTCCGCACCGGAGCGGCGGGGGCCATCGGCGCCAAGGCTCTGGCCAGTCCCGACGCCACCACCCTCCTCATGGCGGGCACCGGCGCCCTGGCTCCGTACCTCATCGCCGCCACGCTGTACCTGCTGCCGAATCTGAAAACCGTCTATGTGGCTAACCCCCACCATCCGGAGCAGTCCGCCGCGGCCTGCGGGCCCATTGCGGAAAAGGTGGTGGAATTGCTGGCTCCCTGCGGCGGCTGCCACGCGGAAATTTTGCCCGCGCCCGACCTGGAGACGGCCACGAAGCACAGCCAGGTCATCCTCACCGCCACCCCGGCACGCCAGCCGTTTTTGCAGGCGGACTGGGTGCAGCCCGGCACCCATATCAGCTGTGTGGGGGCGGATATGTCCGGCAAGCAGGAGGTGGAGAGCGCCCTCTTCGCCAAGGCTAAGGTGTTCGGGGACGACACGGAACAGTGCCTCTCCGTAGGCGAGTGCGAGGTGCCCTATAAGGCGGGGCTCTTCAGCGGCGAAGTGTGCGAGATCGGTGAGGTCCTGGCCGGGACGAAGCCGGGCCGCACGGCCCCGGAGGATATAACCATCTTCGACTCCACCGGCATTGCCCTGCAGGACATTGCCTCGGCTGCAGCACTGCTGTCCGCCGCTCAGGAAAAGGGCCAGGGGCAGGTTATTGCGCTGTAACCGTTTGTAAAAACCGAATACGGGCCCCGGCGTTTTCACCGGGGCCCGTTTTTCCGCGGCTGCGGAAAGAACTGATTGTATTAGAGTAAGATTTCTGCTATATTGGTGAGAAAAAGGGGGACGGTATGGAGTATCTTGCCATTGGAATATTCTGCGCGCTGCTGCTTATCTGCATCGCGTGCAATGTCTCCATTTTATATGCCATGCTGGCGGGCCTGCTGATTTTTTTCCTGTGCGGGATGCGAAAGGGGTATTCGCTTCGAGAGGTTTTTCACTTTGCGCTGGCAGGGGTGAAGACGGCCCGGAACATACTGATCACCTTTGTGCTGATCGGCATGATGACGGCACTGTGGCGGTGGGCGGGCACGATCCCGGTGATCGTTTGCTTTGCGGCGGAGATCATCCATCCGTCGGTATTTTTGCTGATGGTGTTTCTGATGAACAGCTTGCTCTCCTTTCTCACCGGGACCTCCTTCGGCACAGCGGCTACCATGGGGGTGGTGTGCAGCGCTATGGGCGCGTCGCTGGGCATCCCGCCGGCCCTGCTGGGCGGCGCGGTGCTTTCGGGTATCTATTTTGGGGACCGGTGCTCTCCGGTTTCTACCAGCGCCCTTCTGATCGCGGACCTGACCGGTACCGATATTTTTTTCAATATCAGGCGGATGCTGCGCTCGGCGCTGGTCCCGTTTCTGCTTACATGTGCGCTCTATGGGGCGGCCGGGGCGCTGCTCCGGTACGGGGGAGAGGTCCCGGACCTGTCCGCGCTTTTTGCCCGGGAATTTGTCCTCTCACCCTATGCGGCGCTGCCCGCTGCGGTGCTGCTGGTCTTATCTCTCTGCAAGGTCAACGTGAAGCTGTCTATGGCGGCCAGTATCCTTGCGGCTGTTCCGTTGGGTCTTCTGCTGCAGGGGGCGGAGCCGGGGGAGCTCCCGGGCCTTTTGCTGAAGGGCTTTACCCCGGCGGACTGGGAAGTGGCCGCCATGCTCAGCGGCGGCGGGATCGCGTCTATGCTGAAGGTGGGGGGCATCGTGTGCATCTCCTCTGCCTATGCGGGCATCTTCCAAAATACGGGGCTGCTGGCGGATATCTGCGCGGTTATTAAAAGACTGGCGGACCGCACCACGGCCTTTGCCGCGATCCTCCTGACGGCGATATTGACGGGCATCCTCTCCTGCAACCAGACGCTTACCATCCTGCTGACAGACCAGCTGGCGACTCCTGCCATGCCGGAAGCAGAGCGCCGGGCCCTTGCCCTGGAGAATTCCGCCGCCATCATCCCGGCGCTGATCCCTTGGTCCATTGCCTGCGCCGTTCCGCTGGCGACCATTGGCGCGCCTGCGAAAGCCATAGCGTTTGCTTGCTTTTTGTACTTGCTTCCGGCATGGGAGCTGCTTCGCTCCGCGTTTCAAAAACTTAGGCAGCGGGGCGAAAAGAATTTTTCGACACGCTAAGGCTCTGCCCCAAAAAGAGCAGAGCTGATGACAGGCCTGATATCGTATATAAGCCGCAGGGGCGGGAAAGCGTGCTGCTTTCCCGTCCCTGCGGCTTTTGCTATGGGCAGATATTCGGCACATCCGTCAGCGGACGTGCTTTTTTCTTCTGACAGCCGCCGCGCCTGCCAGCATGCTGCCGCTGACCAGGAGCAGAGCTGCGTACAGGGCAGAGTGGCCGCTGTCGCCGGTAGCGGGGGTATTCCCGCCGGGGGTGGTGTTGCCGCCGGAGGAGCCGGTGGGGGTCATGGTCAGATTCGTTTCCACCCAAAAGCTCTGCGTATCATCATCGCTGCCTATGCGAGTGTAGCTCACCTCCTGGCCATTGATCTTCAGCTTGGCATCGGGGGAGATGTCAGCTGTATAGGCAGTCACATACACGCCGTAATGATAGGTCTTCCCGGCTTCAAAAGCGGTGATCTTGTTCTTGTAAATGTCGCCGCCCCACTCCGGCTCTGTGGAAACAATGCCGGTATTCTCGTCCATGCTCCACCACTCGCAGCGGAATGCATAGCCTGCACCCTCCGGCACCTTGCCGGTGAACACGGGCTTATCGCCATCCTTGAAGCTGACGGTGACACCGTTGATCTCCACCACATCAATGACGGTCGTTGTGGATGTGGGTGTCCAATGGGCTTTCAGGGTAATATCCTTGGTGACATTGGTGTCAAAGGTATACTGCGTATCGCCCAGATACCAACCGGCAAAATCATAGCCAGACTTCTTCGGGTCGGCGGGCTTGACGGCGAGAGCATTCCGCAGCTTCTGCTGGGGTACGGCGCTGCCGCCGTCGGAATCAAAGGTCACGGTAAATTCATCAAAGGAATAAGGATATGCGCCGCAGTTTTCAAAGGCACCGCCGGTTATGGTGACCACGGCCTCATCGTTGCTGCCGTACACCGCCATGCCAAGTCCGCCCAGGTCTACCTTGCAGCTTTTTATCGTGCCGCCGGTCATGGTGAAGCGGCCATCCGCGTAAATATTCACTGCGCCGCCGTTGGTACCGGCAGAGCAATTCTGAATAACACCGCCGGTCAGCTCAAAGGTGCCGCGCTGCTTAATAAACACCGCGCCGCCGTCATCATCAGCTCTGCAACTGGCGATGGAGCCGCCGTTCATAATGAAAGTGCAGCCGCTGCCAATGTCCACTGCGCCGCCGTCATCGCCGGCCTTGCAGTCCAGGATGGAGCCGCCGTTCATAATGAACTTACCATACTTAATCGGCGTTTCCGATACACCGGTGTTGGCAATATCCACGGCACCGCCATCGCCGGTGGCATCCGTGCAGTTCACGATGCTGCCACTCTCCAGGGTCAGCGTACCGCCCCGGACATCCATTCCGCAGATTCTGTTCTGCCCGTCGATCTTACCGCCGGTGCCGCTGTCTTTCACCGTCAGATTTCCGCTGCTGCGCACCCAAATAATGCTGTCGTCCGTCGTCGAATTGCAGCGCAGTGTATATCCGTTCAGATCCAGCGTCACGGTGCGGTTCACTCGAAGTTCCGAAGCGGTTTCAATGTTCCCGCCTAACTTGATCTCCGCGCAGTCCGCATTTTCAAGTGCCGCGTTCAGTTCCGCCTCGCTTTTAACGACGGTTTGATTCTCCGCAAATGCCGTGACGCACATCAGCGACAGTGCCATGCACAGCGCCAGCAGCAGGGCCAGGGCCTTTGCGATCCCAAATCTTCTTTTCATGCCTTGTTTCCTCCTTTTTGTGTAAGCTGATCCTTCCCGTATATTTCCTCCGGCACTGCGGCCGGGAGGCTGTTTACAGCGATTATAGCATGGGATGCGCAGGAGAAAAGGAGGATTTCAAAAGAGTCCATTGCCAAATATGAAATAACGCGGATTTTTAGCTGATTATTTGCAGATTTATGGAAGAAAATGATGTATACTGTAAAAAACGCAGTAGGGGAGGCCTAAAATGAAATTCTGTGAACTTCTCAATTCGTATATGGCGCAGATATCCTGCACGGGAAAGGAACTGTGCGCCCGGTCGGGTATATCGCCCGCTACCTTCAGCCGCTACAAAAACGGCAAACAGGTGCCCCAGCTGGGCACGGCGGCCTTCGACAGCCTGTGCAGCGCCTTGGAGCGCCTGGCCCGGGAAAAGGGGATAGAGGGCATCACCGCCGTCCGGGTGCGGGAGGGCTTTTTGGCCTGCGACGACTTTGCGGAAACGGACCGGGAGCAGCTGAGGCAGAATTTCTGCGCCCTGCTCTCTACGCTGAACATCAATCTCAATCGCCTGTCCCGGCATACCAGCTACGACGTTTCGACTCTCTTTCGTATTCGCAACGGCACCCGCCGGCCGGCCGACTCCCAGCAGTTTGCCGGAGCTGTGGCCTCCTTTGCGGCCCGGGAGGTGCAGACGCCGGCGGAGCTGGCCGCCCTGGCGGAGCTGATGGGCTGCGCGGCGGAGGACATCAAGGACCTCTCCGCCCGATATGCGCGGCTGCGTGATTGGCTCATGCAGGAGCGGGCCCCTAAGGAGGCGGGCGGCGACATCACCGGCTTTTTAAACAAGCTGGATGCCTTTGACCTGAACGAGTACATCAAGGCCATCCATTTCGACCAGCTGAAGGTGCCCTCCATGCCTTTTCAGCTGCCTACCAGCCGGGTCTGCACCGGCCTGCGGGAGATGATGGACAGCGAGCTGGACTTTCTCAAGGCTACGGTGCTCAGCCGGTCTATGGAGCCGGTGATCATGTACAGTGACATGCCCATGACGGAGATGGCCAAGGACCCGGATTTTCCTAAAAAGTGGATGTTCGGCATGGCTATGATGCTGAAAAAGGGGCTGCATCTGCACCAGATCCACAATCTGGACCGCTCCTTTGAGGAGATGATGCTGGGCTTGGAGAGCTGGATCCCCATGTATATGACGGGGCAAATTTCCCCGTACTATCTGAAAAATGTGCAGAACAATGTATTCCTGCACTTTCTGAAGGTGTCGGGCACGGCGGCTCTCGCCGGGGAGGCCATTGCCGGACACCACGCGGAGGGACGCTATTACCTGACCAAGAACAAGCGTGAGGTGGACTACTACGCCCGCCGGGCCAGGGCGCTGCTGGACAGCGCCTATCCGCTGATGGACATCTACCGCAGCGACCGGGAGAAGGAGTGGACGGCCTTTCTGCGCGCGGACGCGGAAAAGCCCGGCCGTCGGCGGAGCATCCTGTCTGCGCCGCCGCTGTATACTATGGATCGGGCGCTGCTGGAGGGGATCCTGGAGCGGAATCAAGTGCCGGAGGCTATCCGGGAGACCATATTCCGCCATGCGCAGCAGCAGCGGCTGCGGGTGGAGCGGGTGCTGGAGGAGAGCACCATAGACGATGAGGTGCCGCTGCTGACGGAGGAGGAATTCAATGCCTGTCCCCCGGCATTGGACCTGTCCGGATCCTTCTGCGAGAGGGACATCGGCTATACCTACGGGGAGTACCTGGCCCATCTGGCGCAGACGGAGGCCTTTGCCGCTGGGCACCCAGGCTACAGCGTGAAAAAGTCCGGCGCCCACGCCTTCCGGAATCTGCAGATCCTTATGCGCGAGGGCCAGTGGGCCATGGTGTCCAAGGGCAAGGCCCCAGCGATCCACTTTGTTATCCGCCATCCGAAGCTGCGCAGCGCTATAGAAAATTTCATCCCGCCCATGACAGAGGAGAAGTAGATCCATGGGCTGCCTGAGGGTATAGGATAAAGGCGATGGCATCCCGGGGGATGTCATCGCCTTTATTTGTGTTTTCAGATATTCACCTGTGTGCGTTTTTGGCAAAGCAAACATAATAGGCGGCTGCGGCGGCATAGGTCAGCACTACCCACTTCAGGGCGGAAAGATTGGTGGCCAGCACGCAAATAAACAGCAGTGCGACCAGGATAAGCGCCAGGACCGGCACCGCCGGGTGCGGGATGCGAAGAGGGCGGTCCGGTGGGGATTTTTGCCGGTACAGCAGCATATCTGACAGGATGACCAATGCGTACATTATGAGCGCCGCAAACAGGCAGAAGAACGCTACCGTTGCAGCCATAGGCGGTACGGCCGGGAGCAGATAGTGCAGCAGCTGTCCCGTGGTGATGGCCACGGCGCAGGGGGCCACGATGTAGGCTACCAGCACGGAAAAGCCCGCTATGAATCCCGCAAAGCCGCCCATGGCGCGGCGGGCGTATTCCGACGCGCCGCCTGCACTGGGGAGGCTGACCGCCAGCTCCATGTAGCAGGCCATGAAGCAGACGTACATGGCCGTTACCGGCAGGAACGCCAGCAGAAAGGAGCCGGGTCCGCCGCTTTCAAAGCCGTAGCTGAAGCCGTAGTAGTTGCCGGAGCAGACCGCGCCCACCGCCAGGGCCCACAGGTGCCGGGGCTTTAAAACCTTTTGCAGCTTATTCTCCGGCATAGGCCTTCTTAAAGAGTTCCTCGTAGGCCTCCACCGTCATCTCCCGGGGGTTGCTGGGGTTGGAGACATTGGCCATAGAAGCCACGGACAGGGCGTGGAAGTCCTCGGGCTTGATTTCCGGGTGCTCCCGCATGGGCTTGATGTCCACATCGGCGCAAAGCTGCCGCAGGCCCTCCACGCAGGCCTTCGCCGCTTCCTCGTCGCTCTTTCCGGACACATCCAGACCCATGGCCCGGGCCACATCGGCGTATTTCTTGGTGTTGGCGGGGAGATTGTACTCCGTCACCGTGGGCAGCAGGATGGCATTGGCCACCCCGTGGGGCAGGTCGTAGCGGCCGCCCAGGGCCTCGGCCATGCAGTGGACTGCGGCCACATCGGAGTAGCCGAAGGCGATACCCGCGATGGTGCTGCCCAGCATCATGCCCGTGCAGGACTCCAAAGAGCGGTTGTGCACCGCGTTGCGGAGATTCTGAGAAATGAGCTGGATGGCATAGAGCGCATAGGCATCCGTGTGGGGCACGGCCAGGTTGCAGGTATAGGCCTCCACCGCGTGGGTCATGGCGTCGATGCCCGTGGCGGCCATGATGTGGGGCGGCAGGCCCATGAGCATGGCGGGGTCCACCAGGGCGATCTTCGGGGCGGCCTTGGCATCAAAGATATTCAGCTTCACATGGGTCTCGGAGTCCGTGACCACGGCGAAGGGCGTCACCTCGCTGCCGGTACCGGCGGTGGTGGGAATGGCAATGAGAGGGGTGATGGGGCGCAGGAGCTTATCCGCGCCGCACCAATCCTGGACGCAGCCGCCGTGGGTCAGCAGGGTGCCAATGGCCTTGGCGGTGTCCATGGAGCTGCCGCCGCCCACGGCCACCAGGCAGTCGATGCCCGCGGCCTTGGCGGTCTCGTAGCCCTCCACGCAGTGGTAGTCCCGGGGATTGGGAACGATCTTGTCATAGTAGGTGTAGGGCACGCCCGCGTTTTCCAGGCTGGCCTCCACATCCCGGGTGAGGCCCGCCCGGATGACGCCCTGGTCGGCCACGATCATGGCGTGGGTGGCGCCCAGGGACTTGGCACACTCGCCCGATTCCTTCACAACGCCCACGCCGGAGCAGTGCCGGGCCTACGCCCTGAAGCTGAATCCGTTTTTTGAAAAGCAGCTGCTGTTTTGCGCATATATTACCGCCGGGGACGGCGCGCAGGGCTGCGGGAGCCTGGATTTTGACACCTACGGGAATTTTGAGACCCGCAGCGGGCAGGAGCTTTTGGCGCTGGAGGGCCGGGAGCTGCCGCCGCTGAAATACTCATTTCTGCCCTTTGGCCGGGGCGTGTTCCATATCTGCACCACCGCCGATGCCGGGGCCTTTGCCGGGGACTTCCCCCTGAAATTCATAAAGAGCTTTTTTCCGAAGCTGGGGATCGAATACCGCATGGGCTTCTGCACGGAGGCAGGCGGCCTGGAGAGTCTGGCCGGGGCCATGAAAAAGGCCTTTTACGCCAATATCAGCTGCACGGTCAGCGAGATATCCTCCCTGGATTTTTCGGAGACTGGGATGGACCGATTCCTGTGCCCGGCCTGCGCGCTGGACGGGACCAGAGGGTACTATGAGGAGCTGGCGGCGAAGCTGACCGAGGCCGGGGACAGCCCGGAGGTGCTGCTATCCACCCTGGATACCTATGCAAAATGCTGCGGCGACATTGCGCTTACCGCCAAGCTGACCTATCAGCATGGAAACACCATTCGCTACCGGCTGCAGAAGGTCCGCAGGGCCTGGGGCATCCGTGACGCGCTGAGTTTTGACGCGCAGATTTTTACCTTCTGCCGGATGCGCCACATTTACCGGTTGCTGGAGGATGCCTTTGGCAAATAGCATTGGTTGACAGATCGGGCAAGATGTGTTATTATGCAAAATTGGAAATTATCTATATCACGGAGGTGAATGTACATGGATAGCTGCGGCAGTACAGGGCGAAGCCGGGTATGCGGTATGCGAAAATACGGAGGCCGGGTGCGGTTGTCCATGGACATGGACTGACCGGATCCTGTGTTTCCGTGTTCTTCTGCACCGCATCAGAGGCGTCTCGCTGAGGCAACTATCTCTGAGGCGGTGCATTTTTGCGCCTATTTTCAGCATCAAAGGAGGACACGAAAATGATGAACAAGATCACAAAGAAGGATTTTACCCAGGAGATCGTGGCGGTCATCCGCACCAATAAAAGCGAGGACAAGCTGCGGCCGCTGCTGAAGCGCTACCACCAGCGGGATATTGCCAGAGCCATCGGACAGCTGACGGAGGCGGAGCGGACAAGGCTGCTTCGCCTGCTGGACGCCCAGACGCTGGCGGAGATATTCCCCTATCTGGATGACGCGGCCCACTGTCTGGAGGAACTTCCGGAGGCGCTGGCGGCGCAGGTGATCGCCGGCATGGACGCCGGGGACGCTCTGGACATTTTGCAGGAGCTTCCGGAGGAGAAGAAAAAAGCGCTGGCCGCTCATCTGGATGACGAGACCCGAAACGATGTTCGGCGTCTGCTGGCCTTTCATGAGGCGGAGATCGGCAGCCGTATGAGCGGTAATTTCGTCTGCATCCCGGATACGCTGACCGTTCGCGGCGCTATGAGCGAGCTTGTGCGGCAGGCGGGGGAGCATGACAACATCTCTACCTTGTATGTGGTGGACAGCGCCGGTGTATTCTCCGGTGCCATCGACCTGAAGGACCTGATCATTGCCCGGGAAAACGATCCGCTGGAGGATATCATCCGCCGCAGCTACCCCTATGTGCTCACCCACGAAAAGGTGGAGGACTGCATTGACCGCATTGCGGAGTATGAGGAGGATTCTCTGCCGGTGCTGACAGAGGAGGGGAAGATCGCCGGTGTTCTCACGGCCCAGGATCTGGTTGAGCTGGTAGACGACGCCATGGGCGACGACTACGCCAAGCTGGGCGGCCTGACCTCGGAGGAGGATCTTCGGGAGCCCACCATTGTCAGCATGAAAAAGCGGCTGCCGTGGCTGATCGCCCTGCTGTTTTTGGGCATGGGCGTTTCCTCGGTGGTGGGAATGTTTGAGTCGGTGGTGTCGGTGCTGCCCATCGTTATATGCTTCCAGTCGCTGGTGCTGGACATGGCAGGGAATGTGGGCACCCAGTCCCTGGCCGTTACCATCCGCGTTCTTATGGATGAAAAGCTCAGCCTGAAGGAGGAGCTGGCCCTGCTGGGCAAGGAGATGCGGGTGGGCCTGCTCAACGGCGGGTGCCTGGGGATCATGGCCCTGGCCTTTCTGGGGATCTATGTCCATGTGTGCAAGGGCTATGGGTGGATGTCCGCGTTCCTGATCTCCGGGTGCGTGGGTGTTTCGCTGCTGGTGGCGATGGTGATCTCCAGCCTTGTGGGTACGCTGATCCCGATGCTGTTTCACAAGATCCACATCGATCCGGCGGTGGCCTCCGGTCCGCTGATCACCACGGTCAATGACCTGGTGGCGGTGGTGACCTATTACGGCCTGGCCATGCTGTTTTTGGTGAATATATTCCATATCTGAGAAAAGCCCCCGCAGCCGGTATGGCTGCGGGGGCTTTTATTGTCGAAACGATCCTGCCCCGATCACTTCCGGTGATCCAGGGGACGATTCTCGGATCCATGGAGCATTCGGGTATATTCCAGAAGCTCCGCTTCAAATGTGCGGCAGATCTCCAGATCCTGTGCACTGCTTCTCAGATTGCGAAGCAAATAGATGCGCCACGGCTCCGGCTGCTCCTCCAGAGTGTAGATCTGAAGAGACCCTTTCTCCGCCAGCCTGACTGCTGAGCTGACCGGCAGCAGCGCCCAGTAATTTCCCTGCTGAAGGAAGGACTGCACCCCGGGACGGTATTAATATCCACCCGGCATTTATTTTCCGTGCCAAACCATTTCCTGCGCCACAGGAGCATGCCGTTAAAATCTCCGCCGATAAAGCGCAGCTCCTGCGCCGGGTCCAGCTGGCTGGGGCATATAGGCCGGGGAGGGCCGGGATTATCTGCGTGGCACAGAATACACAGGGGCTGCTCATCAATGCACCGAACGGCCACGCCGCCCTGCTGGGACTCATAGGAGGCAAAACCGAAGTCTACCAAGTACTTGGAGACCAGATCATACGTATCTTTAGAGTCACATACCTTCACCTGTATTTTCTTCTCCGAATGCTTCTCGGTGTATTGCCGCAGGAATCCGTCCAGCAGGCGGTCGTAGGTGCTGCCATTGGTGGCGATGCGTACCACGGACAGGGCTTTTTCCTTCACCGCCTCCGTCTCTTCCAGCAGCATCTTCCACCGCTCCGCTACGGAGATAAATTCCTCGCCCTGCCGCGTCAGGTCCACGCTGCGCTGGCCCTTGGACCGAAGCACCAGCTGACAGCCCATCTCTTCCTCCAGAGCCTTTAGCCGGCTGCTGACCGCCGACTGGGACAGATACAGGTTTTCTGCGGTTTTTGAGATATTGCGGCAGCGCACCAATTCCAGAAAGATCGTGATATCCTTGTGATCCATGAACAGCACCTCCTTTGGATGGGTCTATTATACAAAAAAATTCCGGACACTGCAATGGGAGAACATCCGCCTGAGCCGGACGCTTTCAGACTGCCGATAAAGTGGGAAAATTACGATAACGGCAAGGAAGCCGCATCATTCAAAACATAGCCAGTGTGTCAAAATGACTTATTCAATATGCAAAGAACACCTGCCTGTGGCGGGTGTTCTCTGCGTATATGGAAAGGAGATGAGAGGGTTTTATTCCTGAACGGGATCAGTCTGAGCGGCAGGCTCAAACCTGCGGCCGATGCCGGTGAGAATACTCACCAGGAAGATGACCATCAGACCCCAGCAGTGGAAGTTGTAGGGGATGATGTCCAGGAAAGAAAAGTTGGGATCAACACCGTCGATGGCCAGGGCCACACCCAGGGACACCAGGGTGGGGTTGCCATGGGGCATCAGGCCCGTGGCGCCGCAGGCCACGCCGTCCAGAATGTTGGCGCCGCGGCAGCGGTCAATGTTAAAGGCCTTGGTGATGCGGCGGACCAGAGAGCCGAAGAACACGATGGCAATGCCGCTGCCGCCGGTGACGATGGTGCTGACGAGCATGCCGACCAGCATGATCAAAACCGGCAGTCACACGCCGATCTTACCGCCGTAGAATCCGGATTTCTTTTCCATAAGGGGGTCCTCCATTTCTTTTGATTTTCTCTCGTTTATTTGGGGAAGCCTCCGCTTCCGGTGGTTACTTTTTCTGGAGCTTCAGCAGAGCGTCGGTGATCTTCTGTGCGGCCCGCTCCAGGTCCTCGGTGGCATTGGCAAAGGAGAAGCGCATGCAGCAGGCATTTTCCTCTCCGTAGGCGCTGCCGGGCATACCCACCACACCTGCGTTCTCCAGCAGGTACTCGCACATCTGGGTGGAGGTCATGCCGCCGATGTCGAAGAACACCCATGCGTACGATGCCTGCCTCCAGCAGATCACCGATGATGCTCTGGGTAAGGGATATGGGAAAACCATGCCCCACCACATTGCCGCCGTCACGCAGGGTGTTATCAAACAGCCTGACCATAAAAACGCCTCCTTTTTGTTTGTTGTTTACAAAATTTACAAGAAATTCTATGCCTTATTTATAACACGGATCCAAATATAATAAAAGCATTACTTTTTGATAAATAATATCAATGATCCTGATATTTCTGCATATAAAAACCGTCTCAAGCGATATGCTTGAGACGGTTTTTGCGATTTCTATACAAGAAGAAAGATCTCATCAGAACGGAAGCATTGTTTTCGTGCCAATTTCGTACTGACGCTGCCCCGCTATTATTGCTCAGCCAGCTTCTTGTATTTGGCGTAGCGAGCGGCGCAGAACTCCTGAGCCTCCTCGAACAGCACCTTGGCAGTCTCCGGGAAGGTACGGGTCAGAGAGGCGAAACGGGTCTCGCCCATCATGAAGTCCAGCAGCTTGCCGTTGGGCTCCTTACTGGTCAGAATGAAGGGATTCTTACCCTCGGCCTTCAGCTCGGGCACATAGCGCCACAGGGGCCAATAGCCGCACTCGCTGGCTTCCTTCTCCTCCAGCTGGACCTGGCCCATGCCCTTGGAGATACCGTGGTTGATGCAGGGGGCGTAAGCGATGATGAGGGAGGGACCGTGATGCGCCTCGGCCTCCTTCAAGGCCGTGATCAGGTGCTGCTCATTGGCGCCCATGGCCACCTGGGCAACATAGACATTGCCGTAAGTCATGGCGATGGCGCCCAGATCCTTCTTACCGGTCTTCTTACCGGCGTTGGCAAACTGCGCCACGGCACCCAGCTGGGTTGCCTTGGAGGCCTGGCCGCCGGTGTTGGAGTACACCTCGGTATCCACCACCAGGATATTCACATCCGCGCCGGAGGCCAGGACATGGTCCAGACCGCCGAAGCCAATGTCGTAAGCCCAGCCGTCGCCGCCGTACATCCAGATACTCTTCTTGGGCAGGACATCCTTGTTGTCCTTCATGAAGGCGATATCATCGGAGGTCTCTGTGGTGGCATCCAGAGCGGCCACCACAGCCTCGGACAGAGCGCGGGTCTTATCACCAATGTCGCCCTCAGCCAGCCATGCCTGGATGGCGCTCTTCAGCGCGGCGTCGGAGGTAGAAGCCACCACAGCCTCGGCGTGGGCAGCCATCTGGCGGCGCATCTGGTCGATGGACAGCTTCATGCCCAGGGCATACTCGGCGTTATCCTCGAACAGGGAGTTGGAGTTGGCGGGACCGTGGCCCTTTCCGTTGGTCGCATAGGGGAAGGAGGGGGTAGAGGAGCCCACCACATAGGCGCAGCCGGTGGCGGAGGTAACGAACATCCGGTCGCCGAACAGCTGGGACATAAGCTTCATGTAAGGAGCCTCGCCGCAGCCGGCGCAGGCACCGCTGAACTCGTACAGAGGACGCTCGAACTGAGAGCCGCGGACGGAGAACTTGTCCATGGGGTTGGTCTTGGTGGACAGGGTCAGCGCATGATCCCAGTTCTCCTGCTCGGGCATCTGGGTTTCCAGCAGCTCCATGACCAGAGCCTTCTCCTTGGCGGGGCAGACGTTGGCGCAGGCGCCGCAGCCCTGGCAGTCCAGAGGATCCACCTGCACGCGGAAGGTCAGACCCTCAAGGCCCTTGCCCTTGGCCTCCTTGGTGACAAAGGCGGCGGGCTTGGCAGCCTCTTCCTCCGCGCTGAGCAGGAAGGGACGGATGGCGGCGTGGGGGCAGACCAGGGCGCACTTGTTGCAGCCGATGCAGTTTTCGGGGATCCACTGAGGCACCTTCACGGCGATGCCGCGCTTTTCATACTTGGAGGTCTCAGAGGGGGTAACGCCGTCGGCGTAGGGCATGAATGCGCTCACGGGGATGGCATCGCCGGCCTGCTTGTTGACAGGGATCTGGATGGCGCGGATGTAGTGAGGCAGATTCATGTCGGGAGCCTTGGTATCGTCAGGCAGGGTCTTCCAGGAGGCGGGAACGTCGATCTTCACGGCGGCGTCAACACCTCTGTCGACGGCGGCGCTGTTCATGTCGACGATCTTCTGGCCCTTCTTGGCGTAGGACTTGACGATAGCGGCCTTCATGTACTTCACGGCGTCCTCGATGGGGATGATGCCGGAGAGCTTGAAGAAGGCGGCCTGCAGCACGGTGTTGGTGCGGTTGCCCAGACCCAGCTCCATGGCGATAGCGGTGGCGTCGATGGTGTAGAAGTTGATCTCACGCTCGGCGATCTGGCGCTTCACGCGATTAGGCAGGTGCTCCTCCAGCTCAGCGCCGGTCCAGCTGGTGTTCAGCAGGAAGGTGCCGTGGGGCTTGATCTCGGAAACGATATCGAAGTCCTTGATGTAAGAGGGCTTGTGGCAGGCCACAAAGTCAGCCATGGTGACATAGTAGGTGCTGTGGATAGGCTCATGGCCGAAGCGCAGGTGGGACTTGGTAACGCCGCCGGACTTCTTGGAGTCATACTCAAAGTAAGCCTGGGCGTACTGGTCGGTGTGGTCGCCGATGATCTTGATGGAGTTCTTGTTGGCACCCACGGTACCGTCAGAGCCCAGACCCCAGAATTTGCAGGAGATGATGGACTTGCCGGCGGTGACGATGTTCTCGCCCACGGGCAGGGACAGGTGGGTAACGTCATCGTTGATGCCCACGGTGAAGTGATTTTTCTTCTCACCCTTCATGTTGTCGAACACGGCCTTCATCTGGGCGGGGGTGGTATCCTTGGAGCCCAGACCGTAGCGGCCGCCCAGTGCCTCGATATCGGTGCGCTTGCCTTCAAACAGAGCATGGCACACGTCCAGATACAGAGGCTCGCCGGGAGCGCCGGGCTCCTTGGTGCGATCCAGAACGGTCAGGCACTTGCAGGTAGCGGGGATCTTCTCCAGCAGGCGCTCCATGGAGAAGGGACGGAACAGGTGGACCTGAATGAAGCCCACCTTCTCGCCGCGCTCCCGCAGATAGTCAACGACCTCCAGCAGGGTCTCGCAGACGGAGCCCATAGCCACCACGACGCGCTCAGCATCGGGATCGCCGTAGTAGTTGAACAGCTGATAGTTGCGGCCGGTGACCTCATTGATCTTGCCCATGTACTCCTCCACGATGGCGGGCAGGGCGTTATAAGCGCTGTTGCAGGCCTCGCGGGACTGGAAGAAGGTATCGGGGTTCTGCAGGGTGTTGCGCAGAGTGGGATGCTCCGTGCTCAGGGCGTGGTCCTTGAATCTCTGAACGGCGTCCCAATCCAGCATCTTGCCCAAATCTTCATAGTCCAGAACCTCGATCTTCTGGATCTCGTGGGAGGTCCGGAAGCCGTCGAAGAAATGCTGGAAGGGGATGGAGCCCTTGATCGCGGACAGATGGGCGACGGCGGCCAGGTCCATGGCCTCCTGCACGCTGGAAGAGGCCAGCTGCGCCCAGCCGGTCTGGCGGCAGCCCATGACGTCGGAGTGATCACCGAAGATGGACAGAGCATGGGTGGCCACGGTACGGGCGGAAACGTGCATAACGCCGGGCAGATGGGAGCCGGCGATACGGTACATGGGCGGGATCATCAGCAGCAGGCCTTGAGAAGCGGTGTAGGTGCTGGTCAGAGAGCCGGTCTCCAGAGAGCCGTGCATTGCGCCGGCTGCGCCGGACTCCGCCTGCATCTCCACCAGCTTTACGGGCTGACCGAACAGGTTCTTTTTTCCGTTAGCGGCCCATGCGTCCACATGGTCAGCCATGGGGCTGGACGGGGTGATGGGGTAAATGGTCGCGACCTCGGTAAACGCGTAAGACACGTATGCGGCAGCTTCATTACCATCCATCGTCTTGAATACTTTGTTTTTTGCCATAAACTGAACTCCTTTCTTCTGTTGCTGTTTTCTCGCAATTTATACCCTGATTCATTAAATAGAATAGCACGCTTCCACTCATCTGTTAAATGAATTTATTTAATGAAATTGATATAAAAAATGAATATATCCTCGCATGACGCAGGACATATTCACTCACTATACGGCATTTAGTCACACCGGGACAGGTAAAAATTCTGCCGGTACGCACTATGTTGTCTGTTTTGCTGATCGATCGCTTTCGATAAAAATATCCCCTGCCGTAAGACAGGGGATATTTTGGTACGCCCGACTGGATTCGAACCAGCGGCCTTTAGAGTCGGAGTTATCAGGCCGTCAAGCCGGAAAGCCCTGCGGCGCAAGGGTTTGGTTGGTATTGCACAAATTTCCGGCATTTTGAAGAAAAACCTCGGAAGCCTTGTGGGGCAGGGCTTCCGAGGTTTTTCGCGGTAGTAGTCAAATAGTAGTCTGCACGACTCGGTTCAACTGAGCACCTCTACGCAAGTCAGTTATTATACAAAGACCGCGTATCCAGCGCATCTGCGATGCGGTTCAGAGCTTCGCTCAGTTGGCTGCGTGGGCAGGCGAAGTTCAATCGCTGGAAGCCATTTCCCTCTCCGTTCAGGCCGAACATCACACCGTTGTCCGTTGCAACCTTCGCCTCATGGCGCATGAAGTGCCAGAGTGCCTCATCGCTCATACCAAGGGCGCGGAAGTCCAGCCACGCAAGATAGGTGGCCTCCGGGATACGATACTTTACCTGCGGCATCCGCTCCGCAATAAACGCCGCGATATACTCTGCATTTTCCTTCAGATACGCAAGTAACGCCTCCAGCCACTCTTCACCCTCGGTGTAGGCTGCGATCTGTGCCACCGCGCCGAAATTTCCCGGCCACAGGTAGTAAGGTGCCATCTTCTTGCAGAAGGCTTCTCGGATCGCATCGTTAGGAATGATGATGTCTGACACCAGAAGTCCCGCCAGATTAAAGGTCTTGGAGGGCGAGGTGCATACGATGCAGTGCTGCGCGAGCTCTTCAGACACCGTGGCAAA
>CAKTIW010000007.1:0-64090 GCA_934566025.1 uncultured Oscillospiraceae bacterium
GATGTTGCGCTTGTGCATCTCCTCCAGGCCGCCGATGCTCTTGAGGTACTTGAACACCTTGCCGCAGCAGTAGATGTCCCAGCAGTTGGGGGTGTTGTACATGGAGCCGTTGTCGGCGTGGGTCTTATACTTCATGTAAATGGGCATCTTGGGATCCACATCGTCGCGGATCAGATCCTCGCGGATGATGACGATCACCATGCCGGCGGGGCCCACGTTCTTCTGCACGCCGGCGTAGATCAGGCCGTAGTCGGAGACATTGCAGGGCTTGGAGAGGAACATGGAGGACTGGTCGGACACCAGCACATGGCCCTTGGTATTGGGGAGCTTATTCCAGGTGACACCGTGGATGGTCTCATTCTCGCAGATGTAGACATAGTCGGCATCCTCGGGAATGTCCAGGTCGGAGCAGTCGGGAATGTAGCTGTAGTTCTTATCCTTGGAGGAGGCGGCCACGATGACTTCACCGTACTTCTTGGCCTCGGCAATGGCCTTCTTGGACCAGGCACCGGTCTCGACATACACGGCCTTGCCGTTCTTCATCAGGTTCCAGGGAATAGCGGCAAACTGCAGGGTAGCGCCGCCCTGGATGAACAGGACCTTGTAGTTATCGGGGATGTTCATCAGGTCGCGCAGGTCGGCCTCGGCCTCGTCCACGATCTGCTGGAACACCTTGGAGCGGTGGCTCATTTCCATGACGCACATACCGCTGCCGCGGTAGTTCATCATCTCGTCACGGATCTCCTCCAGGACGGGCTCCGGCATCATGGCAGGACCGGCGGAAAAGTTAAAAGTGCGGTTATACTTCATTTGATAGTACCTCCTGTTTGTGTATTGTAATCGGGGTTTACGATCCATACAGACATAGTATAGAACATTCCAACCGGAGAATCAACCATAAAAATCAACAAATTGTCAGATTATCTTAAAGATTTTCAGATGGGATACAAAAAAGGGGGATTTTTGGCCCTTGGGACGGCAAAAAAACAGGCGGAAGAGACGGATTTTTGCAGGAAGATAAAAAATTAAGCCGGGGGAGAAAAGGGGATGGACGATTGACAGAGGGAGGTAAAGATGTTATAAAGTAGGGAGAATTTGGGAGAATTTCCGGGAAAGGCGGCAGGGGATGGACAAGTGGAGAAAAATCATGGCGCACATCGGTGCGTATCCGGCGGCGCTGGGCAAGTGGCTGGCGGTGGGGGGACTCATCGGCGGCATCGGCGGGCTCATTGGGTCGGTGTTCCACATCGGCGTGAACTACGCCACCCAGGTGCGGCTGGCCCATCCCTGGGTGCTGTATTTGCTGCCGGTGCTGGGCGTTATCATTGCGGGGCTGTACCGGGTGACAAAGGTGGAGGGAAAGGACACCAACGCCGTAATCGAGTCGGTGCATTTCGGGAAAAATGTGCCGGTGCTGCTGGTGCCGGTGATCTTTGTGTCTACGGTACTGACCCATTTGGGCGGCGGAAGCGCCGGGCGCGAGGGCGCGGCCTTGCAGATAGGCGGCGGCATCGGACACACCACCGGAAGGCTGCTGCATCTGGGGGAAAAGGACCTGCCCCTGGCGACCCTCTGCGGCATGAGTGCGGTGTTCTCGGCCCTGTTCGGAACGCCGCTGACGGCGGCGGTGTTTGCCATGGAGGTCATCAGCGTGGGTGTGTTTTACTACGCGGGACTGATCCCCTGCCTGACGGCGGCACTGGTGGGCTATCTGGTGAGCCTGATGATGAAGGTGCCGCCTACGCGGTTTACGGTGGCGGACCCGGGGCTGGACGCCTGGACCATGGTGCTGGTGATTTTACTCGCCATTGGGTGCGCGGTGGTGAGCATCCTGTTTTGCCGGGGACTGCAGGAGACGGGACGCAGGGCGGCAAGGCTGCTGCCCAATCCCTTTATCCGGGCCTTTGTGGGCGGCGTGCTGGTCATAGGACTGACGCTGCTGGTGGGCAACACGGACTATAACGGCGCAGGCATGGAGGTGGTGGCCCGGGCCATCGGCGGAGAGGCCGGGGGCTGGGCGTGGCTGCTGAAGCTGCTGTTTACCGCTGTGACCATCGGATTCGGCTTTAAGGGCGGCGAGGTGGTGCCCTCGTTCTTCGTGGGGGCCTGCTTCGGGTGCGTGCTGGGAGGATTTTTGGGACTTCCGGCGGGCTTTGGCGCGGCCATCGGGCTGGTGGCGGTGTTTTGCGGGGCGGTGAACTGCCCGATTGCGTCGGTGTTCTTGAGCATTGAGCTGTTCGGCACCGGGGACCTGCTGTATTTCGCCATGGCCTGCGCCATCAGCTATCTGCTGTCAGGCTACTGCGGGCTGTACAGCAGCCAGACCATCCTCTACTCCAAGATGCGGGCGGAGTTTATCAACATCCACACCAATGAAAATGAGGACAGGCACGGATAAAAAGCCCTGGCGAAAAATCTTCGATTTTTCTGCCAAAAGGATTGCAGTATGCTGCGCGCATAATTTTGAGCCGATGGCTCAAAACTCCACACTTGCAGCCTGAGAGGTATTTTTCCCCACGCGCATGTCGAGGTGAAAAATGATTTGAATTTTTTGCGCCTGCGGGCGCAAACTCTGCGAGGCTTTTTTGAATTAAAAATTACCTCCCCGGACATACTGAGGGAAAGCATGAGACTGTCGATAAAGTGGTAAGCTTGGCGATGACGGTAAGGAAGGGTGTGTGAGGGAAACCCGGGAGGGGTGTCCCTTGCCATTCAAATCAACAGTTTTTGAAAATTTGAAAAAGTTTCAAAAACTTAGTCAGCGTGGCGAAAAGACTTTTTCGACACGCTGAAGTATGGTTGGGGAGGTAGTTTTATGGATTTGGTGCGGGTGGCGGTGACATCGCTTTTGTCGCTGGCGGCTATGTTTTTGCTGACGAAGCTCATGGGCAACAAGCAGGTGTCGCAGATGAATTTGTTTGACTATGTCATTGGCATCACCATCGGCTCCATCGCGGCGGAGATGGCCACGGAGCTGGACACGCCGGAAAATTCCCTGGTGGCTATGGTGGTGTATGCGGTGGTGGCGGTGTGCATTTCGCTGCTGACCAACAAATCCCTGGCGGCCCGGAGGATCATCACGGGCAAGCCCCTGATCCTGATGGACGGCGGGGTCATTTACCGGGAGAACCTGAAGAAGGCCAAGATGGACCTGGGGGAGTTTCTCATGTATTGCCGCATCGGGGGGTATTTTGACCTGGGGCAGATACAGACGGCGCTGCTGGAGCACAACGGGACGGTGACCTTTTTGCCCGTGGAGATGCAGCGGCCTGCCACTCCGGCGGACCTCTCCGTGCAGCCGGACCAGACGCTGCTCCAGACCTCGGTGATCCAGGACGGGACGGTGCTGCGGGGGAATCTGCGGCGGGTCGGGAAGGACGAGACTTGGCTGGCGCGGCAGCTGAAAAACCAGGGATACAAGGAGGCCGGAGAGGTGTTTTTGGCTATGGCGGACGGGAACGATTTGACGGTGTTTCCCATGAAGAGCAAGCGGGAGCCGGCGGATCTGGCGGATAAGTGAGGATATATATATAAAATTGGAGCGGAGGCCGGGGGCCTCCGCTTTTTGGTGATATGGGGAAGATGGGGGAACGAGTGCGTAGGGGCGACCCTTGCGGTCGCCCGCGTCCATTACAAGGGGTGCGGGGGCCGACCCCTCAGTCACGGCGAAGCCGTGACTGCTCATCTTACGCAGGGGATGCGGATTGCCACGATCAGTGTGCGCACTGGCCTCGCAATGACACGTTACAAGAGGTGCGGTGCAAAACAAGGCGGCGGGCTGTGGTCAGCCCGCCCTACAGGCTTGTTTTTACACGGGGGCGGGCGGGGCAGGACCCCATCCCTACGGGTGTATTATTGATGGTGCGGGGGACGGGTCGTCCGGGAGGCCGACCCCTACGGAGTGTAACAAGAGGTGCAGCGGGCGGGGCGATGAGGGTTAGTGCAGGCGCTGTTTTTTTGCGATGACTTGGCCGTCTACCCGCAGGAACTGCTTGCCGCTGGGGGTGAGCTCGGTTTCGATGATATGGCCGTTTACCCGGGCGGTGATGGTATAGGCGGACTCCAGGACACCCTCCTGACGGCCATAGACCTTGCCGTCCACAATGAGCTCCGTGAGGCCGTGGCTGCGGCGGACCTCGATCTCGTGGGTGCCGTAGGCGGCGGACAGGAGGATGCGGGATTTATTCTCTGTGGGCTGGCCCAGGGAGGGGGTATTGGGCACATCCACTTGGGTGGCATCATAAAATTCCGTGTCTGTGGGCTGAGGGGCCGGGGCGGCCTCCGCCTGGGCCTCCGCCATGGCTTCCCGGCTATGGCGCACACCGGAGATGAGGATCCAAAGGACCAGTCCGTGGCACACGAAGTCCAAAATGTCGGAGAGAGCATCGGCCAGGGACAGCTCAATGAGATAGTAAATAAGCATGATGGCGGTGTCCACGGAGAACAGCACCAGGGCGGCGATGAGCCAGCCGCGCTTTTTCTTGGAAAACAGGCAGCAAAGGAGATACGCGGTGAGGACCACCAGGGCGATGAGGATGCCCACCACCAGGTAAACGGGATCTCCGGTATAATCGTAGAACACCCGGGCGTACACCGCCGCTACATAAGAGACAAAATTCGAGAACAAAAAATAGGTATCCAGGCCCAGCAGGGCGGAAAGGACATTGAAAACGGACAGGCCCAGCAGGACCCACAGATTGCTCCGGGCACCTTTGTAGGTGGTCAGGGGGCTTTTCTTTTTCATGGCGTTTCTCCTTTATTTCTATTTATTTTTAAGGGGAGACGGGGGGAGGCGGGACGATGTGGGCATCGTCCCCTACAGACGCATTGTCGAAAGTGCGATGGGCGGGCCGCCGAGGACGCCGGCCCCTACGGGTGGTAACAAGAAGTGCGGTTCGTCGACCCCTCAGTCACGGCTTTGCCGTGACAGCCTGCCCACCGTCGTGCTAGCCGATTCCCGGCCACTATCGTGGCCGCCAATCGGGGCACTTCCTCGAAATCGCCTCGCTTCTTCCACCACTGGCGGCGCTTCGGCGATTTCCCCTTGCGCAGGGGAGCCTTTGGACGGGGGTTACGGATTGCCACGGCCAGTGTGCGCACTGGCCTCGCAATGACAGGTTTTTACATGGGAGTGCGGTGGGGCGGGCCGTCGAGGACGCCGGCCCCTACGGAATGTTACAAGGGGTGCGGCGGTTATCGGGCGGCGGGGTGAGGGCACCCCGCCCTACGAAAGGGCAAGGAGGGCGGCGATGATTACGGGGTCAGAGGAGTTTTCCGGCCAGGCGGGCGCTGGACCAGGCCCACTGGAGGTTATAGCCGCCGCAGTCGCCGTCGATGTCTAACAGCTCGCCGCAGGCGTAGAGGCCCGGGGTCAGGCGGCTTTGCAGGGTATGGGGGTCGAACTCCGATGTATCCAGGCCCCCGGCGGTGACCTGGGCCTGGTCAAAGCCGCAGGTGCCGGTGACGGGGAGGGGGAAGTCCTTGCATAGGCCGGCCAGCAGGGTCAGGTCTTGCTCCGTCAGGGCGCGCAGAGCTGCGGCGGGGGAGAGACCGGCGGCCTTTACCACCACCTGCCCCAGGCGGCTGTGGAGGACCCCAGCGAAGATCGTCCCGGCGGTCTGCTCCGTAGGGGCGTCCGCTTTTTTAGCGTCCCGGCGGACCCGGAGATGACGGAGAATTTCCTCTGCACTCTTTTCTGCCCACAGGTCCAGATGCAGGGTCAGGCCGTCGCCGCCGGTGGAGGCATAGCGGGAAATTTCAAATACCGCGGGGCCGCTGACGCCGTACTCGGTGAAGAGTATTTCCCCCTCGTTTTCGGCCAAAACCCGGCTGCCCCGGCGAAGGGTCAGGCGGGCGGGGGTTTTGACGCCCTTGAGAGCCCGGGGATAAGTGGGGTCTGTCTTTATCTGCACCAGGGAGGGATACAGGGCCGTGCGGTGGTGGCCCAGGGACTTGGCCAGCTTATAGCCGTCCAGCACCCCGCCCACCTTGCTGCCCGCCGCGCCGCCGCAGGCTAAGATCACCTTATCTATATTGGTATATCTTTCTCCGGAGGTAAAGGCGGCGGTGAAGGTGTTGCCCTTTTTGCGCAGGTCGGCCACACCGTCTCCGGAGAGCAGGTGCAGCCGGGGATGCTCCAGGGCGTAGCGCAGGACATCCAGGATGGAGTTGGCCATGTTGGAGCGGGGGTAGATTTTGCCGTCCGGCTCTGTGACCGTCTCCAATCCCAGGGCGGCAAAGTAGGCCAGAGTGGACGAGACCGGGAACTGCTCCAGGGCATAGCGGCAGAAATCCGGGTCCCGGCCATGATAGTGGGCGGGGGCGGCGTGGAGGTTGGAGAGGTTGCAGCGGCCGTTGCCGGTGGAGAGGAGTTTGCGGCCCACCCGGGCCTGACGCTCGGAGAGGAGAACGGTGTTTTGCGGGTCCTCCAGAGCCGTCAGAGCGGCCAGCATTCCGGCGGCGCCTCCGCCGACTATGAGAACGGTTTGGCTCATGGCTCCGCCTCCAATCTGCGCCGGGTGAGATAGCCCTCCAGCATAAGGCTGGCGGCCACGGCGTCCACGATTTTCTTGCGCTGCTTGCCGTTTTTGCCGTTCCCGAAGAGGATGGCATGGGCCTCCACGGTGCTGCGGCGCTCATCCCAAAGCACTAGGGGAAGGCCCGTGGTCTCCCGGAGAATCTCCCCCAGGGCGGCACATTTTTCAGCCCGGGGGCCCAGGGTGCCGTCCATATTCTTGGGGTAGCCCAAGACCAGGCGCTCCACGCCGTGCTCGGCGATGAGGGACTGAATTTGCGTTACCACTTCCTCCTGGCGGCGGGCGTTGATGACGGTGGTGAAGCCCGCCAGGGTCTCCAGGCGGTCAGAGATGGCGATGCCGGTGTGGGCGTCGCCGTAGTCGATGGCCATAATTTTCATGGAAATATCCTTTCAGAAGCCCCTATAGGGCTTTTTTCTTTATCATAGCACGCGGAGAGCGGTGGTGGCAACAATTCCGATGATTTTCCCACAAAAAAATGCGAAATTTTTGCAAAAAACAGGTTGACCGCATGGAAAAAGAGTGATAAAATAAGCATTACCTGTGAGTAGGGCTTTCTTTTTGCGCGCTTTTCGCTTCGGTGCGGGAGAAGGAGACCCTGCAGACCAGGGAGGCAAACGGCTGTGCCGGACAGGCCAGCCCAATCTAATAAGGAGGTGCCGTTAGATGCGCGTGAAGATTACTTTGAGATGCAACGAGTGCAAGCAGAGAAACTACAACACGATGAAGAACAAGAAGAACAGTCCTGATCGTCTCGAGATGAACAAGTATTGCCCCTTCTGCAGAAAGCATACGGTTCACACCGAAACCAAGTGATTGGATGAAAAGAAAGGTTGTGTAACGATGGCAGAGGCTAACAAGGCGAAGAAAGATCGCGGCAAGTGGTTCCGTGAGATGAGAAGCGAGCTGAAAAAGGTCGTTTGGCCCGACGGCAAGACGACGGCGAAGAACACCGGCACGGTGATCCTGTGCTCTCTGGGCGTGGGCGTGTTTATCTGGGTGTTTGACGCGGTGGCCGTGCTGGCTGTGAAGACCCTGGTCAGCCTGTTTGCAGCTTAAGGAGCGGGACATGGCTGATAATGCAAAGTGGTATGTGCTGCATACCTATTCCGGCTACGAAAATGCGGTGAAGGCCGCCATTGAAAAGTCCGTGACCAACCGGGGCCTGGAGGATATGATCCACAAGATGGAGATCCCCATGGAGACCGTGACAGAGGTGACGGAGTCGGGCGTGATGAAGGAAGTGGAACGCAAGGTGTTCCCCGGTTATGTACTCATTAAAATGGTGCTGACCGACGACACCTGGCATCTGGTCCGCAACATCCGCGGCGTTACCGGCTTCGTAGGCGAGGCCAACAAGGCTATACCCCTGACAGAGGAGGAAGTGGCTGCGTTGGGCGTGGAAAAGCACGAGATCGTGGTGCTGTATCATGTGGGCGACACCGTGAAGATCACGGAGGGGCCCCTGGCCAGCTTCACCGGCATCGTGGAGGAGATCGAGCCCGAGAAGAACAAGGTGCGGGTGGTGGTCTCCATGTTCGGCAGAGAGACCCCGGTGGAGCTGGAGCTCGACCAGGTGGAGGTCCTGTCCTGAGGCGCAGCAGACTCTGCGCATGAACGCCGGGGCAAAACCACTCCGGCACAAGTGGGAGAGACGCACGGGCGTCTCGCCAAAAGCGGGCTTGGCATTGGGCCGGCCGCTACCACATTATAAAAAAGGAGGTGCCTGTTATGGCACAGAAAGTCGTTGGTTATGTAAAGCTGCAGATCCCTGCAGGTAAAGCAACTCCCGCACCCCCCGTTGGCCCCGCTCTGGGTCAGCACGGCGTGAACATCGCCGCTTTCACCAAGGAGTTCAATGAGCGGACGAAGAACGATATGGGCCTGATCATCCCCGTGGTCATCACGGTGTATGCCGACCGTTCCTTCTCCTTCATTACGAAGACTCCCCCCGCAGCCGTCCTCATCAAGAAGGAGTGCAACATTGAGTCCGGTTCCGGCGTTCCCAACAAGGAGAAGGTCGCTACCATTTCCAAGGCCTCCATTCAGAAGATCGCTGAGATGAAGATGCGTGATCTGAACGCTGCTTCCCTGGAAGCCGCTATGAGCATGATCGCTGGTACCGCACGCTCCATGGGCGTTGTCGTCGGTGAATAAGGAGGGTGTAAGGTATGTTTAGAGGTAAGAAATATCAGGAGAGCGCCAAGCAGATCGATAAGGCCGCTCTGTACGATCCCAAGGAAGGTCTGGAGCTGATCTGCAAGACCGCTTCCGCTAAGTTTGATGAGACCGTTGAGCTTCACGTGAAGCTGGGCGTGGACTCCCGTCACGCTGACCAGCAGGTCCGCGGCGCTATCGTGCTGCCCAACGGCACCGGTAAGTCCGTGCGCGTGCTGGTGTTCGCCAAGGGCGACAAGGCCGAGGCCGCCAAGGCCGCCGGCGCCGACTATGTGGGCGATATGGATCTGGTGGAAAAGATCCAGAAGGAAAACTGGTTTGACTTCGACGTGGTGGTCGCTACCCCCGACATGATGGGTGTGGTGGGCCGTCTGGGTAAGGTCCTGGGCCCCAAGGGTCTGATGCCCTCTCCCAAGTCCGGCACCGTGACCCCCGACGCCGCCAAGGCTGTCACCGAGGCGAAGGCCGGTAAGGTGGAGTATCGTCTGGACAAGACCAACATCATCCACTGCCCCATCGGCAAGGTCTCCTTCGGCGCGGACAAGCTGTTTGAGAACTACAGCGCTCTCATCGGCGCCATCATCAAGGCCAAGCCCGCCGCTGCCAAGGGCCAGTATATCAAGTCCTGCGTGGTTGCGTCCACCATGGGCCCCGGCGTGAAGATGAACGCCAACAAACAGCTGTAATTTTGCAGCACAAGGATATTTAAGGCTTGACAAATGCGCAGGTCTTGGATATAATATAAGATGCGTTCCAAAGACAGCAGGGGGACTTGTCCGTAATTCCTGCCGAGGATGGCGAATCAATTTTTGATTGCTTACCCCGTCCTTGTGTCTTTTGGCACAGGGACGGGTTTTTCCTGTTTTGAACGCACCGACAATTCTCATGGAGGTGAAATCAAAGAATGCCCAACGCAAAAGTTCTGTCTGAAAAGCAGGCAATCGTAGCCGCTCTCACCGAGAAGATCCAGAATTCCGGCGCCGGTGTCATCGTGGACTACAAGGGCATCACCGTGGCAGAGGATACCGCTCTGCGCGCTGAGTGCCGCAAAAACGATGTGGAGTATTCCGTCATCAAGAACACCCTGCTGCGCTTTGCATTCAACAACTGCGGTCTGAACGAACTGGACGAGCAGCTCAACGGCACCACTTCTCTGGCTATCGCCGCTGACCCTGTGGCTCCCGCTCGCGTGATTGCTGAGTTTGCAAAGAAGCTCAATGGCCATTTCGAGATCAAGGGCGGTTTCCTGGAGGGCAAGGTCGTGCCCATGGAGACCGTGAATGCTCTGGCATCCATCCCCGCACTGCCCGTGCTGCAGGCTCAGGTCCTGGGTACCATGCTGGCTCCCATTTCCGCTCTGGCTTGCGTGCTGAAGCAGATCGCCGAGAAGCAGGGCGCTCCTGCCGAGGCTGCTGAGTAATCAGCGATCAACTACAAAAATATCTTACATTAGGAGGCTAATACAATGTCTGAGAAAGTTACTGCTATGATCGAAGAGATCAAGGGTCTGACCGTTCTGGAGCTGAGCGAGCTGGTGCACGCTCTGGAGGAAGAGTTCGGCGTTTCCGCCGCCGCTATGGCTGCTCCCGCTGCCGGCGCTGCTGCTCCCGCTGCTGAGGAGAAGACCGAGTTTGACGTGGTTCTGGTTGGCTTCGATGCCGCTCAGAAGATCAAGGTCATCAAGTCCGTCCGTGAGATCACCGGCCTGGGCCTGGCTGAGGCCAAGAAGGCTGTTGAGGAGACTCCCACCACTCTGAAGGAAGCCCTGTCCAAGGACGATGCAGAGAACATGAAGAAGGAGCTGGAGGAAGTCGGCGCCAAGATCGAGCTGAAGTAATTTCTGACTCCAATATATTAAAAGAGATACCGCTGTGCGGTATCTCTTTTTTTCGCGGCAGCGTGAAAAAGGCGATTGCGGCGGCGAAAAAACTCCCCCGGGCCGGATGGGCTCGGGGGAGCAGGTTTTAAATGTTACTTTTTGAAGCTGTCCTTCAGGGAGACGCTGCGGTTAAAGACCAGGTGGTCTGCGGTGCAGTCCCGGTTATCCATGCAGAAGTAGCCGGTGCGCATGAACTGGAAGGTGGGGGCGTTGGTGCCGGTGCGGTTTTCCCGCTTGTCGAATTCGGCGGCCACGGCGGCCATGCCCTTTTCCACCTTGCAGCCGGTGAGGATGGAGAGGGAGTCGGGATTCAGGCAATCCAGGAAGTTTTTATCCGGGCCGTCGGGCTGGGCGTCGGAGAAGAGATTGTCGTACAGGCGCACCTCGGCGTCCAGGCAGTTTTCCGCGTCCACCCAGTGGAGCGTTGCGCCCTTGACCTTGCGGCCGTCGGCGGGATCGCCGCCCCGGGAGTCGGGGTCGTATTCGCAGAGGACCTCCACCACCTGGCCGTTTTCGTCCTTGACGCAGCCGGTGCATTTCACCAGGTAGGCGCCCTTGAGGCGACACTCGGGGCCGTCGGGGTACAGGCGCTTATACTTGGGGATGGGCTGCTCCATGAAGTCGTCGGCCTCCATCCACAGGTGGCGGCTGAAGGTGATCTCGTGGGTGCCCTGGGTGGGGTCGGTGGGGTTGTTCTCCACCTGGAAAACCTCACTCCGGCCCTCGGGATAGTTGGTAACGGTGAGCCTCACGGGCCGCAGAACGGCCATGGTGCGCTCGGCGGTGGCGTTGAGATCCTCCCGCAGGCAGTGCTCCAGGAAGCCGTACTCCACCACATTGGGGGACTTGGCCACGCCGATGCGCTCGCAGAAATTGCGGATGGAGGCGGCGGTGTAGCCCCGGCGGCGCAGGCCACCCAGGGTGGGCATACGGGGATCATCCCAGCCGGAGACCCGGCCCTCTTCCACCAGGGCACGCAACTTGCGCTTGGACATGACGGTGTGGTCGATGCCCAGGCGGGCAAACTCGATCTGCCGAGGGTGGGAGGGCAGCTCGCAGTGCTCGATGACCCAGTTATACAGGGGCCGGTGGGCCTCAAACTCCAGGGAGCAGAGGCTGTGGGTGATGCCCTCCAGAGCGTCTTGGATGGGGTGGGCAAAGTCGTACATGGGGTAGATGCACCATTTATCGCCCTGGCGGTGGTGGTGCATGTGGTTGATGCGGTAGATGACCGGGTCGCGCATGTTGAAGTTGCCGCTGGCAAGGTCGATCTTAGCGCGGAGGGTCATGGCACCGTTGGGGAACTCCCCGGCGCGCATGCGGCGGAACAGGTCCAGGCTCTCCTCCACGGGACGGTCCCGGTAGGGGGAGACGGCGGGCACGCCGATGTCGCCCCGGTTGGCCTTGAACTCCTCCGGGGTCAGCTGGCAAACATAGGCCAGGCCCTTTTGGATCAGCAGCTCCGCCTGGCGGTAGTCCTCTTCAAAATAGTCGCTGCCGTAGAAGAAACGGTCGCCCCAGTCGAAGCCCAGCCAGTGGATATCCTGCTTGATGGCCTCCACGAACTCCTCGTCCTCCTTGGTGGGGTTGGTGTCGTCCATACGGAGGTTGCAGAGACCGCCGAACTTCTCAGCGGTGCCGAAGTCGATGCACAGGGCCTTGCAGTGGCCGATGTGCAGGTAACCGTTGGGCTCCGGCGGGAAGCGGGTGTGTACGGTCATGCCCTGGTACTGGCCGCCCGGGGCCAGATCCTCGGTGATGAAATTATAGATAAAGTTGCTGCTCTCGGTGCGCTCCGGATCACCGGAAGCGGCGGTGACTTTGGTTTCCTCACTCATGTTTCGTTGCTCCTTACTGTGAATTACAAAAATACCCTATTATTATAGTGCCCAATGAGGGAAAAAGCAAGTATTCCCTTTTATATGAGCTCACATTCTGTGGGGATGTGCCGGGCCAGGGCGGCGTTGCTGAAGCGGTGGTCGCCGGTGAGCTCCCGGAGAACGGTGATGCCATGGGGGAAGCGGAAGGGGGCATCCTCCCGGGGCAGCTCTACCTCCATGACAGCGTAGCCGGGCCAGAAGGGATAGAGGTCGATCTCGAAGGTGTAGGGCTCCTCCGGGAGACAGTAGCGGGTCTTGTGGATGGTCTGGGTCATGGGGTCCCGGCGGGTGAGGTAGTCGTCGTATGCTTCGGGGGTGATCTCCTCCTCCTGCTCCAGGCGGGTGATGGCGCTGCGGTCAATTTTCACGGTATGGAAAAAGGACACGCCGTCCCGGCTCTCCCGGCGGCGGACCCGCTCGGTCTGGTGGGGCGGAGAGAGAAGATAGGTTTGCTCCATGGTATAGATATGGGAGCAGCGTTTTTCCAGCTCCGCCGGGTCGGGGCGGAGAATGAGGAAGCGGCGCTCGATCTCCAGGGGTTCAGGGGTGTTCATAAAATTCCTCCCGAAATGGTTTACTTACAATGATTATATCTGCCCTGTGGAAAGATTGCAAGATATATTCCCCTTCCATTAACAAGAAAAGGCGGGGCGGACAGCATTGCCGTCCGCCCCGCCATGGCTTTTAACAAGGGTATGAAGTTCAGCGAAGATCAGTGGGTCCTGCGTCTGCGCAGCAGCAGAACGCCGGTGCCGGACAGGGCCAGCAGGGCAAACATAGCCACGATGGGCGTATTATCGCCGGTGGCGGGATTGCCTGCGGGCAGCTTCTCGAAGACCACCTCAATGGCATCGCCGGAGACCAGGTTATCCAGCTTAGTGACCTTGCCCATGCTCTTGCCGTTGAGCAGCACGTCCTTGATGGTATAGCCGCTGTCCGGGGTGATGGTGGCCGTGGTCATGTCCTCGTTGAAGGTGACCTTGCCGCCTTCATTGGCCTTTACCGTGGGATCTACGAAGGGGATGAGCACATCGTCCTCGGTGAGCTCCTTAGTGGCCTCGGCGTCGGCAAAGAGCTTATCGCAGTTGACGCAGTACCAGAACTCGATGTTGCCGGGCTCGCTGTGGGTGGGCTGAGTGGCTTCGATCTTGGTGAGACCGGTATGCTTCACATCGTCCTGCAAATACTCATCGGCGCAGGCAAGAGCCAGCTCCAGGCGCTGATCCAGCAGGTCCAGCAGCTGGGCCTGGGTATCCTGGAAGATCTGGCTGGGCTGAGCCAGCAGGTACTTGGCGGGGGAGGCGATGGCCTGCTTGTACCAATCGGCCCAGGCCTGGAGCACTTCCTTCTCATTGGCCAGGGCGGCGGCAAAGTCCTTGCCATGGGCCAGGGTGAAGACGCGGTGATTCAGAGTGTTGGCCTGCTCAATGTCGAAGCGGTCCAGGGCGGCCAGGGCTACGGTGCCCATGATCTCCAGAGCCAGGGCCTCGTTATCATCGGTGGCGTTGGCGATCATCAGGGCGGTGGCCATGGTGGTGATGCTGACATTCTCCATCTCCCGGGCGCTGGACATATTCAGTGTATCCACGGAGGAGTGATAGCTATAGTCGGTGAAGTGCCAGGTCAACAGGGCGGGCACATTCTGGGCCAGGAAGCGAGAGTGGTCGCTGCCGCCCTCATAGGGGCAGACATCCACCCGGAAGCCGTCATCGTGGTAGTTGATGACACCCTGGGCGGCATACATATAGAGATCGTTCAGGAAGTAGCCGTCCTGGAAGAGGTTGCTAAAGGAGCTGGCACCCCACAGGGTGTGGGAGTCGGGCAGGCGGACGAACTCGCCGGAGGTATCGGCAAAGGTGTCGTCATAGGCGGAGCCGTCCTCCCAGGGCAGGGTGTCCAGGGTGTAATTGTACTTGGCGGAGGGGTCGGGGGTCTTTTCAATGCGCATGACGCCGCCGGTCTTCTCAGGATCCTCGCCCACCATGTCCATGTTCAGAACGGTGAGGACCTTGGCCTTTTCATCGGGATGGCTGTTCAGCCACAGGGTGGCCAGATTCATCTCATCGCCCCAGAGGAAGGTGATGGTGCGCTGGGGATGCTCGATGATGCCGCTGTCCACCATCTTCTTCAGGGTGGTGGCCAGGCCCAGCAGGGAGGCGGCGCCGGTGGCGTTATCGTTGGAGCCGGGCTCCTGCACATGAGCGCAGATGATGACCCGCTCGTCGGGATGGGTGGTGCCCTTGATCTCAGCCATGGTCACAGCCTGGCCCTTGCCGCCCTGGGTGGCGTCATTCATGGCGTAGGTGCGGCCGATGCTGACATTGGTGGCGTACACGGGGGTGCCGTCGGCCTTCTCCAGCAGCTCCAGGAGGGCGGCCTTCTGATCGTTGGAGAACTGCCACTCCACAATGGGCTTGCCGGTCTTGGTCTGAGCATCGGTGATGGACAGAGAAGCGCCGGAGGCGTAGCGGGCGGAGTAGACAAAGGGCTCCAGGATGTTGCCGTTTTCATCCTTGGGGGTGCTGTAGCTATTGAGGCTGGCGGTGGACATGACGGCGATAGCACCGGTCTGCTGGGCCAAGCCAAAAGCAGCGCTGAGCCTGGAATCCGTCAGGATGACCTTGCCGGAAAGGTTGGCATTGGCCTCGTCCACAGTGGGATACTTGGTGCAGGTGTAGGAGCCGCTCCTGCCGCTGACAGCGCCCACATACACCACCTCGCCGGTGGTGCCGGTAGCGTCGGCGGGCTTGGTGCCGGCGGGCTCGGTGAAGCAGCTGTTCCAGGCCAGGTGGCAGCGCTTATTCAGCTCGGCCTCCTTGCCGTTGAGGACGTTGACACGATTGCCGTCCGCGTCCTTCTCGGTGATCCACTGCCACATCTCGTCGATGGACTTGACACCGTAATGCTCTTTATATGTATCGGTGGTGGGATTGAAGCCGTAGGTCTCCACATTGACGCGGTCAATGAGCTTATCCACGCCGTCAAAATTGGCGGAGGTGGAGAGGGAGAGCTTTGCGTACTCCGGATCCCAGGTCAGAGTATCTACGTCATAATAAGTGACCCATGAGTAGTCCTTGTCGTGCTTGCCGCTCATGTCGTTGGAGCCCTTGGTCCCCAGGGCCACGGATTCGCCGCCCATGAATTCATAGCCGGCTTTTTTCAGCTGATCTACCACGAAGGTGTCGATCACCTGGTTCTGCCAGGAGCCGCCGGTGGTGCGCCAGCCCAGGTAGATATAGGACAGGTAGTCGAAAATGTCTTCGCCGTCCACATATTTGCCAAGGGTCTCTACCAGGGTCTGCATTTCCGTGGTTTCATCGTCGTTTTCTGCGAATGCGGGGGTAGCCATGCCCAGGATCAGACACAGGGAAAGAATCATCGCTAACAAGGTTCTGATTTTTTTCATTGGTGTACCCTCTTTTCTTTTTCATTCGTTTTTGGCGTTGGTCAGCTAATGACGTGACCTCCTTTCGAAAATAATTACCACTTTTATAATACCATGGGCAAAAAAAGACTTCCATTATAAGTAATGGAAATCTTTTTCTCTTATTTTTGTTCGTTATTACCAAAAGATAGGGCATTAAACTCGGCGGGGGTCAGCATAATATTCAAAGCCTCCAGCAGGGCGTTGGGGGTCAGGTGCTCGGGAAGGGATAAAGCCTTGAGCAGAGCCTGACGCTTCTCCGCGCTGCCGGGGCCGATGAGGCCTTTTTCCAGCAGGTCGGCCTTGGTGATGGGCTGCGACGCCGGGGCGGCGGTCTCGCCGTCGAAGGTGGCACCGGCGCGGCGCAGGACATCCAGAAGAATGTCCGGGGTCATGCCCTCCACGCCCAGCTTGCCTTCCTTCCCGGCCTTGCGCTTGCGGCGCTCCTTGCCGGGAATATCGGGGATATAGGCCTGCTTCACCTGCTCCTTGGGGATAGCGCCCTTGAGATAGTTGCGGATGACGAAGCCCGCTCCGTCGGAATCCGTCAGCAAAATAATGCCCCGCTTTTGGGCCAGGGTGCGGAGAAAGGCCAGCTTCTCCCGGTCGTTGAACACGGAAAAGCCGCCGGTCTCCACGATGGTGGCATCCACCACCTGGGAGAGGATATTCTTATCGTAGCGGCCCTCCACCACGATGACCTCTTTGATGTGCGGTTTGCTCATTTTTGTGCCAGCTCCAGTACAAATTTCGTCAGCTCGCCCTCCCGGTCGATGTTCTTTTCGCTCTTCATGCGCCTATCCAGCACCTGGCAGGCGGTGAGGGAGCGCTTACACCACTCGTGGTCCACATTCCGGGCCGCCTGCAGGAGAAGCTTTGCGGGGTAGTCGCTGCGCATCTGCCACAGGTCCATGAGCCAGAAGCGGTCCTTGCCGCCGTCTAAGGCCATGCGGGCGGTGTAGAGCCGGCGCAGCTCCTTGCCGATGGCCCCCAGAATGACGATGGGCTCCGTCTGCATACGCAGCAGGTCTCCCAGCACGGCGGCGGCCTGGTCGTATTTTCCGGAAGAGATGTGGTTGGTCATGTCGAAAATGCGGGCGTCCAGCACCGGCTCGGCCACGGCATCGATGTCGGCGGTGGTGATCTGCTCTGCCTTGGCGTAGGCGGCTACCTTGCTCACCTCGCTGATGAGATTATCCATCATGGTGCCGCAGTAAAAGAGCATATAGTCCGCGGTGGTGAGGTCGATCTGGTGGTCCAGGGCCCGGAAGCGCTTTTGCAGCCACCGGACCAGGGCGTCCCGGGACTGGCCCTGAAACTCCACCACCTCCACATTTTTGTCGATGGCGGCAGCCAGCTTTTTCATCTTCCCGTCCCGCTTATAGGGCACGGTGTCGTAGATGAACAGCAGCGTGCAGTACTCCGGGATGTCCTCCAAAAGCTCTATAAGTTGGCTGCGCTGGGACTCCTCCAGCTTGAAAATGTCCCAGTCCGTGACGGCAACCAGGGTGCTGGGAGCCATCATGGGCATGGCTTCCACGGCGTCGGCCACTTCCTGGACGGTCAGGCGCGCGCCGGAGAGGCGGTGGAGGTTAAAGTCCTCGCTGCCCTTGGGAATGAGCAGGGTCTGGAGCTGCTGCACATAGGTCTGGCGCAGATAGCTCTCCTCCCCGTAAAAGAGGTAGGCCCGGGCCGTGGTCTGCGCCTTCAGAGCGGCGCGGAGACGGTCATAGGCGGCGTTTTTAGAGGTTTTCTTTTCCGATGCCATAGGGATTATCCTTTCCTCATTGCTTGTGCAGAGTCACGGTGACGCAGCCCTGCCGGTCGGTGCGGTAGACCGTGGCCCCGGCGGCCTCCAGGCGGGAGATGGCGGCGTCGGTGGGGTGGCCGTAGCTGTTGCTGCCAACGCTGATGATGGCCGCGTCCGGGGCGATCTGGGACAAAAACTCCTGCTGGGAGCTATATTTGGAGCCATGGTGGCCCACCAGGAGCACCTCTACATCCGGCAGGGGATATTTCCGGGCCAGGGCCAGTTCCGTAGGGCCGGACATGTCGCCGGTGATGAGCAGGTCAAAGTCGCCGCTGGTGCAGAGATAGGTGAGGCCCTGCTCGTTGGGATCGCCCTGTCCCACCGGCGGGAAGACCGTGACGGTGGCCCCACCCAGGGGAATTACCGTCTGTTCGGTGACGAAAACCACGGCGATGCCCCGATCCTTTGCCAGAGACACCAGCTTGTCCCGGACACCGTACTCGTCCTCCATTTCGGGTAGGTACAGCGTGTCTACCGTCACCCGCTCTAAAAGCTCCGGCAGGCCGTTGGTATGGTCGGCGTGGTAGTGGGTGACGGCCACCGCCGACAGGTGGTCTATGCCCATGCTGCTCAGCTGGGAGAGCACCTGCTGGGCGGGCTTTTTATAGCGGTTGCTGCTGCCGCAGTCCACCAAGAGAACATCACCATCGGACTGGAGCAGAGTGCTGGCCCCCTGGCCTACGTCCACGGCCACCGCCGTAAGGGCGTAGCTGTGAAATTCGCCGGTGCGCAGGGTGACGCACAGCACCAGAGAGAGGACCGAAACGGCCGCCGCAAAGGCGTATTTCCGGGCCCGCTCCCGGCTTAAAATACACAGAAGGAAGGCGGCGTAGACAAACACCAGCCACCAGACAAGATAGGGATTGGTATCGGTATAAAGGGCGTGGTAGGGAATGGCGCAGGCCAGGCGCACCACCAGCAAAAACAGCTTTGTAAGCGCCCAGCCGACATATCCCAGCACCTGAGCTGCCGGGAGGAACACAAAGCCCAGCAGGGCCGTGAGAAACCCGGCCATGAAATTCCAGGAGGCAAGAGGGATGCACACAAGGCTTGTCAGCGGCGCCACGGTGGAGAAAACACCGAAATAGTACGCCGTAAGCGGCACGGTGAACACCATGGCGCCCAGGGTGGAGGAGAGGGTGCTGAGGAGGAAGCCAGCGGCCATTTTCGTGAGCTTTTTCCGGGGGCGGACGCGGCCGGCGAAGAAATCGTGGACCCGGGGCGTGATCAGGATCAGACCCAGCATAGCCCCGAAGCTCAGCTGCAGGCTGACGCTCTCAGCGGCGTAGGGATTAAACAGAAGGATCAGCATCAGCGCCGCCGCCAGAGAGGTGGGCGGGTCGGCGTCCCGGTTAAACAGCGGGGCCAGCAGCAGGAAAAACTGCATGACGCACGCCCGGACCACCGACGGCGTCAGGCCCACCATGCACATATAAACCGTCAGCACGGCGATGCCTATCCCGGCCAGAAGCCGCCGCCGCTGGGGCCCGATCAGGAGGGACAGCAGCGTCAGCAAAAAGGCGCAGTGGAGGCCCGAGACGGCGAACAGGTGGCTTACGCCCGCCTCGGAGAACTGGGCGGAGAGGGAGGTGTCTATCCCGCTGCGGTCGCCCAAAAGCTCCGCCCGGAGGATACCGGCAACGGTGCCGTCCGGCCACACCTGGGAAATTTTATCGCCCATGGCCCGGGAAAGGCGCTGGGGGAGATAGCGCAGGGAGCCTGCGCTGCCGGGACTGACGTCGGGCACTTCACTGCAGTACAGCAGGGCAAAGATGCCCCGGGAGGTGAAGGTGGTCAGCTCCGTGCCCCGGATCGCGGATGCGTCCTGCCAGTAGGCGTCGCCCAGGAGCATTTGGCCCGGCTCCAAACTCTCGGCGGAAGCGTCATTGATATAGCATACGGCCTTGGCACCCCGGCCATCGGTCAGGCGGACCGTTACCCGCCAGCCGGTATCAGTGGCCTGGGGCCAGTCACTCACCGTGGCGGAAAAAAGATGGCTGCCGCCGCAGTTTTCCCGGACGGGGCCGGCTACGAGGGCGCTCCAGCCCCAGCCATACAGCAGGCCTGCCGCCAGGGAAAGGGTGATGAGCGCCGCCGCCAGGCGCAGCTTTTTATGCCTGCGCAGAGCCGGGAGGACCAGCGTCAAAGCGCCCAGGACGGCCAAAATGCCCGCTGCCCAAAAGAGCCAGGGACCCTCCGACAGCAGGCACCACAGCAGCAGCGCCCCGGAAAAAGAAAACGCGATGACAGCCAGCGTGCGCACCGGACAGACCCCCTCCCATTTTACAGCTGTGTCGATTATAGCAAATATGGGCGATGATAACAAGGGGGACCGCGGGCGGAAAGCGCCGGAAGGGGCCTTTAACGAAAAAACTCCTCCTCTGTCTGCTGTGACAGAGGAGGAGCGTGCGGCATTAGTTATTATTGAACTCGATATTGGTGTAGCCGGTGAGCTGGTTGAAAACGGACTGTTTCCCCTCCTCCACGGCGTGGTGCAGCATCTTCATATCCGGCTGGATATTGTCGGGGCACACGCTGGTGCCGCTGGCCTGGTCCATCTCATAGTTCTCCAGAATGGTCCGGGCGGCGGTGACACGGGAGCGCAGAGAGCAGTGGCAGTGGGCGGTGAACAGCTGCAGCAGAGAGTACCAGGGACTGCCGTGGCGGCCGGCCATGAGGTAGAGCATCTGGCGCTTTTCCACCTGGGTCATGTTCTTTACCAGAAACAGCAGGGCCTGCTCGATCTCCTCGTCGTTATCCTCGGGCATGATGCCGTCAAACAGCCAGGGATAGAGGAAAGCCAGATAGTACGGCAGGGGATTGGTCCCCAAGACCCGGAACCACTCCGACCCCTCAAACAGATCCGGCGCACTGGCACCTTTTTCCCAGTTTTGGATGGTCTTTTTGCTGACACCCAGGCCGTTGGCCATGAACTCCTGGGTCTTTCCCGCATCGGACCGGGACAGACTCCAGATCTTTGCAAAGCGCTGGACCCGATCAGACGTATTATCTTTTCGCACTGAAATCACCTGCTTTATACGAAATTTTTATCTGTATGATAATAGCTTATCAGTATTGGGGCCGCTTGTCAACAGGAAAGATAAAAATTTTGGCCTAAAATATATGGGAGCGGATAAAATTACTGCTATAAATTGACTATAAGAGAGCTTTAGAGGCGGGAAGTGCATCCGGCAGACAACGGGAACTGCGGCTGCGGCAGAGAAGGAAAAATTTTTCTGACAAGGGGGCCTCCGGCTGGCGGCGGAAGGCAGATAGGAGGCGGGGAAAACCGTATAGGGACTTCCTGTGCATGCATACTATGCAGCGAAAGGGGAGATGCGTATGCTGTCTGCAGCGCTGCTTTTACTGGCCAACAGCTTGTTTTTCACCCTGCGGCTTACGGGCAATTCCGGGTCCTTTCCCAAGCCGCTGAGCGCGAAGGAGGAGCAGATGTACTTAGAGCGCAGCATGAAGGGGGATCTGGAGGCCCGGAATCTTCTTGTGGAGCACAATCTGCGCCTGGTGGCCCACATCATTAAGAAATACTACACCCAGTCGGCGGAGCAGGAGGACCTGATCTCTATCGGGACCATCGGCCTTATCAAGGCGGTGGATACCTTCCGCCCGGACCGGAATATCCGCCTGGCAACCTATGCCTCCCGGTGTGTAGAGAATGAGATCCTCATGTATTTTCGCAGCAGGAGGAAGCTGCAGGGGGAGGTGTCCCTGTCGGACACCATTGACAGCGATGCCGCCGGGGGCGCCCTGTGCCTGATGGATGTGGTGGGCAGCGACGACTCCATGCTCTCGGACATGGCGGACCGGGAGGAGCAGGTGCGTATACGGGAGCTGGTGGATACCTGCCTGACAGGGCGGGAGGCGGAGGTGATCCGCCGACGGTACGGTCTGGGCGGCCAGCTGCCCCAGACCCAGAAGCAGGTGGCCGGTGTGTTCGGCATCAGCCGCAGCTATGTGTCCCGCATTGAAAAGCGGGCCCTGGGAAAGCTGGAGGCGGCCCTGCAGGATGAGAAATAATTTGAAAGGGGAGGAAAATATATAAGCAGCCCTCTTGCAAGGACAGGGGAGGAGATGATATACTATCCCCATAAAAGGGTTGGATACCAAGGAAAGGAAACATCATGAGAAACATCTATTGTGGAATTGCGGACATGCGCAAGCGTGTATTTGCGGAGGTGGCTAAGCTGGCCTACGAGGGCGGCGACTACCACCGGGTGGACCGGCTGCCCCATAAGATCCTGCCGGGAGACCCGGGCAACGAGCGGGACTCCATCTTCCTGGAGAGAGCCATCGTTGCCGAGCGGATCCGGCTGGCCATGGGACATAGTCTGCGCGCTGCCAACGACCAGGAATCCCTGTCTGACGCGGCGGACAAAACGGCGATCCGGGAGCGGTACTACGAGCCGCCGCTGATCAACATCATCAAGTATGCCTGCCACGCCTGCCCGGACACCCACTATGAGGTGACCAACGCCTGCCAGAGCTGCCTGGCCCACCACTGCTCCAACTCCTGCCCCAGAGGAGCCATCAGCTTCCTCCACGGCCGGGCGGAGATCGACCAGGAAAAGTGCATTAAGTGCGGCAAATGTAAGGCATCCTGCTCCTATCAGGCCATCATCCGCTTCGAGCGTCCCTGCCAGGAGGCCTGCGGCATGGATGCCATCGGCAAGGACCAGTATGGCCGGGCGGAGATCAACTACGACAAGTGCGTCAGCTGCGGCATGTGCCTGGTGAACTGCCCCTTTGGCGCCATTGTGGATAAGGGACAGCTGTTTCAGCTGATCCACGCCATGCGCAGCGGCGACAAGGTCATTGCCATCATCGCACCGGCCTTCTGGGGCCAGTTCGGCGAGAACGTTACCCCTGGCCAGATCGTGGAGGCCATGAAAACGCTGGGCTTCCAGGCCGTGGAAGAGGTGGCCGTAGGCGCGGACCTGTGCGCCATTGAGGAAGCGGAGGAATTCATGAAGAATGTGCCGGAGAAGCAGCCCTACATGGCTACCTCCTGCTGTCCCGCCTGGTCGGTGATGGCCAAGAAGGAGTTCCCCGGCGCAGCCCCCTACATATCTATGACCATGACTCCCATGGTCCTTACGGCCCGGCTGCAGAAAAAGCGCCATCCGGACTGCAAGATCGCCTTTATCGGCCCCTGCGCCGCCAAAAAGCTGGAGGCCTGCCGCCGGTCTGTGCGCAGCGACGTGGACTTCGTGCTGACCTTTGAGGAGCTGCGGGGCATGATGGAGGCCAAGGAGATCGACTTTTCCCAGATCCCGGATGTGAAGCCCAACTATGAGGCCTCCGCCCCCGGCGTGGGCTTCGCGGCCTCCGGCGGCGTGGCAAAGGCGGTGGAGGATGTGATCCACCGGATCGATCCGGACCGCGAGGTGAAAACGGTCTATGCCGAGGGCCTGCGGGAGTGCCGCAAGATGCTGCGCATCGCCCGGGCGGGCAAATACGACGGGTATCTGCTGGAGGGCATGGCCTGTCCCGGCGGCTGCATCGCCGGCGCGGGCACCATTCAGCCGCCGGAGAAGTCCCGGCGGGTGCTGGAGCAGTACAAGGCCAGCGCACCCAAGTCCAATCCCCTGGAGTCGGAGTACAAAGAGGACATTTACCTGCTCCACGACCACGAGGACGACTGGACCTTTGTGGGCAGACACTGAGAAAAAGTATGGATGAGCTGGTATTTTGCATGGAGCTGGTGGGCACGGCGGCGTTCGCGGTGTCCGGGGCCATGACGGGACTGCGCAAGGGAATGGACCTGATGGGCGTGGTGATCCTGGGCCTTATCACCGCCGTGGGCGGCGGCGTCCTGCGGGACCTGCTGCTGGGCATCACACCGCCGAAGATCTTCGACGATCCGCTGACGGTGGGCGTTGCGGCGGCGGTGTCTGTGGTGGCGTTTCTGCCGCCGGTGTGCGCCTGGCTCATGAAGAGCACGCTGCTGTTTGAGCGGCTGCTGCTGGCGGCGGACTCGGTGGGCCTGGCCATCTTCACGGTGGTGGGCATGCAGGTGGCATACAGCTGCCTGCCGGAGCGGAGCTGGTTTGCGGCGGCGTTTCTGGGCACCATCACCGGCGTGGGCGGCGGCGTTCTCCGGGATGCCCTGGCCGGGGATGTGCCGTACATATTCCGCAAGCATATCTATGCGCTGGCGGCCCTGGTGGGGGCGCTGGTTTGGATCGTGTGTCACCTGCTGCTGAGCGATACGGCGGCCCTGCTGCTGGGCAGCACGGTGGTCATGGCCATCCGGCTGCTGGCGGCCCACTTCCGCTGGAGCCTGCCCAAGGCCAAGGTGCCGGAAGAATAAAAAACTCCTCCGTTTGCAGATGCAAACGGAGGAGTTTGAGACTGTCGAAAACCCCTCCGGGTTTTTCCGACAAAAGGCTTGCAGTCTGCTGCGCGCATAATTTTGAGCCCATGGCTCAAAATTCCACACTGGCAGCCTGAGCGGTATTTTCTCTCACGCACATGTCGCGAGAGAAAATGATTTTATTTCTTTGCCGCCTGCGGGCGGCAAACTCTGCGAGGCTTTTTTGACGCGCTGAAACTCCCCCGTTTGCTTCTGCAAACGGGGGAGTTTTTATAGTATTACTCGTCGTAGATGCCCAGGATCACAATGCCCGCCACCACCAGGGCGATCATAAGATAGTGCTTCCAGGAGAGCTTTTCCTTCAGGAAAATACGGCTCCACACCACCGAGAGCACGCAGTAGGCGGAGATGATGGGAGCCGCCAGGGCCACATGCTCGGAGTCTGCCAGGGCGTAGATGTAGGCAAACTGACCGGCGGTCTCACACAGGGCACCCAGGTACTTGGGTCCCTCCCGCTTGGGCACCAGCTTCTGCTTGCGGATGATGACCACATACACAAAGCTCACGATGCCCGCCACCAGGAAGGTCAGCTCGTAGGCGCAGTTGGCGCTGTCCTCGTTGAGGGTCTCCAGCACCTTGGAGTCGGCAAAGGTGCCCAGGGCGTCCAGCACGCAGTAGAGAATGGGCAGGATCAGCGCCAGGGCGGACTTGGCGTACTTATAGTTGCCGGCCTCCTGCCGGGCAAGGCGCAGGTCGTCATCCTCCCGGGCCTCTACGATGCCAAGGCCCACAACGCCCACGCATACCAGCGCCATAGCCGCATACTGGGCCGGGGCCAGCAGGGCTGTGCCGGTGATGATGCTCAGGATAGCCACCATCGCGCCGGAGGAGTTGCAGATAGGGGACGAGATGGACAGCTCGATGTACCTTAGTCCCACATATCCCAGGGCCATGGACAGGATATAGAGCAGCGACACCGGCAGATAGGTGAGGATGATGGAGAAGCTGATCTCCGTGCCGCCGATGAAGATCTCGTAGGCTGCGTGCAGGCCCATGACCACGCCCACAGCCATGACCATTTTCAGGTGGGCGTACTTATCGTCCGCGTCCCGGCAGCCGATCTTAGAAAACAGGTCCGAGCCGCTCCAGAACAGCAGCGCAATAACAGAAAACCAAAACCACATAGATGAAAATACTCCTTATTATAATTGAATCAGCCCGGCGTCCAGCAGCTTCTGCATGCTCAGCAGGATGCCCAGCTTGCCGTGATACCAGGTGAGGCCGCCCTGGAAATAGACGGCGTAGGGGGGGCGGATGGGGCCGTCGGCGGAGAGCTCGATGGAGCTGCCCTGTACGAAGGCTCCGGCGGCCATGATGACCTCGCTCTCGTAGCCGGGCATGGCCCAGGGCTCCGGGGTCACATAGCTGTCCACGGCGGCGGCGGACTGGATGCCCTTGCAGAAGGCCACCATGGCCTCCTTGCTGCCCAGTTCAACGGCCTGGATGATGTCGTGGCGGCTCTCGGCGGAGGCGGGCACCACCCGGAAGCCCAGCTTCTCATAGCAGGCGGCGGCAAACACGGCGCTCTTCACCGCGGAAGCCACCACCGTGGGAGAGAGGAACAGGCCCTGGTAAAAGGCGGGCATCAGGCCCAGATTGGCGCCCACCTCCTGGCCCAGGCCCGGGGCGCTGAGCCGGTATGCGCACCGGTCCACGCAGGCCTTGGTGCCGCAGATATAGCCGCCGATGGGGGCCAGGCCGCCGCCGGGGTTCTTGATGAGGCTGCCCACGATCATGTCCGCCCCCAGGTCAGACGGCTCCTGCATCTCCACGAACTCGCCGTAGCAGTTGTCCACCATGCAGATCACGTCCGGCTTACACTCCTTACAGAAGGCGATGAGCCTGCCGATCTGCTCCACGGAGAAGGTGGGGCGGGTGGCGTAGCCCTTGGAGCGCTGGATGGTGATGAGCTTGGTTTTGCCGTTGATGGCCCGGCGGATGCCGTCATAGTCAAAGGTGCCGTCGGGCAGCAGGGCTACCTCGTTATAGGTGACGCCGTACTCCGCCAGGGAGCAGGGGGAGGGGCGGATGCCGATGACCTCCTCCAACGTGTCGTAGGGCCGGCCCACAGGACTTAAAAGCTCGTCCCCCGGACGCAGATTGGCGCTGAGGGCCACGGTCAGGGCGTGGGTGCCGCAGGTGATCTGAGGCCGCACCAGGGCCGCCTCGGTGTGGAAGCAGTCGGCATAGACCCGCTCCAGATTGTCCCGGCCCTCGTCGTCATAGCCGTAGCCGGTGGTGGCGGCGAAATGGGTGGCGTTGACCCGGTTTTTCTGCATGGCCGAGAGGACCTTGCACTGGTTATACTCCGCCACGGCGTCGATCTCCCGGAAGCGCTCGGCAAGGTCTGACAGAATTTTTTCCCCAAAATCATATACGGCCTGGGAGACCCCCAGCTGCCGGTACATTTCATGCATCATTGCTCGTTTTCCTCCGTGTTTTGCAAAATTTCCTGGGCCACCCGGTCCAGCACCTCCGGCCGGGAGACCACCAGACCCTGGCTCTCGCTGCCCAATATCAGCAGCGTGTCCCCGGGACGGATATTAAAAAACTCCCGGGCCTCCTTGGGAATGACGATCTGGCCCCGGTCGCCCACCTTGGCGGTGCCAAAGACCCGCCGGGTAGGGGAGCGGCCCAATATGTGCTTGCCATGGGGCATAGGCTCACCTCACAAAAATCATCTTTTTCATATTTGTATGACAGACGGCAGTATACCATATCTGCCGGAAATTGCAAGCCCTTTCCGCAAAAAAGCCCATATTCCGCAGAATACGGGCCGGGAAGATCCGGAGGAATATTCCGATGGACGGACGGCGGCCTGCAGGCGGCAAGCGCTGCAGGGCCGTTATGGATTCAGTCCAGCTTTTCCGGGAATTCTACTCCGTTCAGGCGCAGAATGGTGCGCAGGGGATAGTCCCGGTCCAGATAGTTCTTGCAGTACCAGTCAAAGGTGGCCTCCTGCAGGTGAAGCAGCTCCGGGGCCTCGCAGCGGAACAGCTCAAAGGTTTTCCGGTCACCCGAGAGCAGCGCCGCCGCCACATCCATCCGTTCTTCCTCCGCCAACCGGGCCAGGCACGCATCCATGACCGCCGCGCACACCTGCTCCTCCCGGGGGGCATACTGTTCCTTATTTCCCAGCCAGTAGAGAAACTCGTTGGGGTCCAGGTCCAGCTTGGTGGTGATCCGGCTCAGCTTGTAAAATTCCTGCCAGTCCTTCTTTTTCAGCACCTCGATGAGGTACTGCACCAGTCCGTCGTCCAGGGCGACGCAGTCCAAAAACACCTCGAAGGCGTGCTTCCCCGCATCCGGGTCCGGCTCCTTTTGCTCCGGCTCCTTCGGCTCCTCCCGGGCCTGCTCTGTCAGGGCTCGGGCGGCGGAGAGCGCATCGTCCATGGAGAAATTGTCGTAAGCCTCCTGGGGGATATCATCCCCGGCCGCGGCAGCGCAGGCCTTCACAAAGGCGGGGATGCCCATGGCGGAGATCTGCTGCTGCAGCTCCATAGCCCGGCGCATTTCGTCGGTTTCCGTCAGGGTGATGCCGGCGGGGGCGGGAAGGGTGCCCTCGCAGATTTGCGTCATGTATTGCAGATAGTATTCAAAAAGTGTCATAGTACAGCCTCGCTTTCTACCCATGACTTTACCACACCCGGAGGGGAATTGCAAGATGTCCGTGAATGTGGTAGGATGGGGGAGATACAAAGGAGGGGAGACAATGCAGGAGCTTTACGCGGCGCCCATGGAGGGGCTTACCGGGTGGCGCTGGCGGCAGGCGCAGGCGGCGCTGTTCGGCGGCGTGGACCGCTACTACACGCCCTTTCTCTCGCCCAATGCCAATTTTGCGTTTCAGGCTAAGGAGCTGCGGGAGATCGACCCGGAAAACAACCGGGGCCTTTTTGTGGTGCCTCAAATTTTAACCAACCGCGCCGAATATTTTATCTGGGCCGCTAAGGAGTGCCGGGCCCGGGGCTATGGAGAGGTGAATTTAAACCTGGGCTGCCCCTCAGGGACCGTCACCGGCAAAAATAAAGGAGCGGGCCTGCTGCGGGAAAGAGACATCCTGCGCCAGCTGCTGGACGGCATATTCGACGCCCTGCCGGACCTGAGAATTTCCGTCAAGACCCGCATCGGCTGGGACGATCCGGCCCAGTGGCCGGTCCTGCTGGAGCTGCTGAACGGGTATCCCATTGCCCTGCTTATCGTGCATCCCCGGGTGCGCTCGGAGTTTTATAAGGGGGCGGCGCACCGGGATGTGTTTGCCTGGACGCAGGAAAACACACGCCTGCCCCTGTGCTATAACGGCGACCTGCTTACCCCCGCCGATGCCGCCGCCGCGCCCAGCCTGCCGCTGATGCTGGGCCGGGGCCTGGTGACGGATCCGTCACTGCCGCGGCGGCTGCGGGGCGGAGAGAGGGCCGCGGTATCAGAGCTGGAGGCGTTTCACAACGCCCTCTACGCCGCCTACCGCCGGGACTACAGCGGCGATGTGCCGGTGCTGCATCGGATGCGGGAACTGTGGAACTATCTGGCCGGGAGCTTCCGGGACACGGAGCAGCTGCTGCGCAAGGTGCGCAAGGCCCGCACCTGCGGCGAGTATGACCAGGCTACCCGGCTCTTTTTCAGCCGGGCGGAGCTGGCGGAGAGATAAAAAACTGTCCTCCCGAGGTGTATCGGGAGGACAGTTTTTTATGGTACTGGGTCCGGATCAGTCCAGAACGAACACGGTGCAGTCCCGCCGGCCGAAGGCACAGGCGGTGCTGTAGTCGTCAAACCACAGGTCCAGCTTGTTGCCCTTGATGCTGCCGCCGCAGTCGGAGGCAGTGGCCATGCCGTAGACCAGATAGCCGTCGTTGGTGTAGATATAAAACCGGGTGCCGTAGGGGAACACGGAGGGGTCCACGGAGATATTGCCATAGGCGGTGGGGCGGCCGGAGGCCGTGTAGCCGTGGGTGGCATAGGCGGAGGCATTGCAGGTGACCTGAGAGGAGAAGGCCATGGTGTCGCCGGAGGCGAAGGTCAGGTAGCCGCTGCCGTCGTCATTGCGGTGCACGGACACCAGGGAGTCATCCCGGGAGACGGAGTCTACCAGCGTGCCATACTCCACCACCTGGGTCACGGCATTATCCGCCGTGGTGGCCACCAGCTCGGTCTTTTCCAGCTTGCCCAGCACGTAGGTGTCCAGGTAGGTCTCGGTCACGGAGCCGGGTACGCCGGGTGTGACGATCTCCTCGGTGCCCTTGGCCATCAAGGGATTGGCGACCCGCTCCTCCAAAAAGGAGGTCTCCACCGGGACGTAGCGCAGGCGGGTGTACTGGCGGCACACGGTGATAGTAGGTGCGCCGGAGGACAGGTCCACCACCACCATTTCCCCGTCGCTGACCTTGATCTTACTGCGGCGCAGGAGGTTGGCCACGGTCTCGTGGCGGGTGGTCACGGTGGTTTCGGCGGTCTGCTGATCTTCGCCGTCTACGGAGGCGGCCAGCAGCTGCACGCCGTCCGAGCTGCTCTTGGAGGCGGCGGAGGTGGTGGTTTGGGCGGAGGACACAAGGACCTCCTGCCCCTGGGGCAGGATCAGCTGCGTATCTACCGCACCGGCGCTGTTTTTGCCGGTGTAGAGAACATCGGACTGGTAATCCAGGTCGGACTGGGCGGTGACGGTGTAGATGTCCTGGCTGTCGATGAGCATGTATACGCTCTCGTCCGCGGGAGCCGGGCCCATGCAGATGCATATAGCCAGGCCCACCACCGTCAGCGGCGCCAGAATGGCCAGCAGCCCCCGGCGGGCCACAGGGTGGTCGCGCAGCTGCTTTATGCCGGAATGGATCTTCTGAAACATGAAATATTCTCTCTCTGCTGCCCGGCTTCGGGCGCCGAAGCAGAGAGGCTCCTTTCAATAAAGTCTGGATGAATTTCCCTGAAAAGTTAAGGGATTGATTTTTGTTTGTAACCAAAATGTTACACTTGTAACAAAAATGAAGTTATCCGGAGTATAACACTTTCCGGGGTATATGTCAAGTTTTTCCGGGAATTGCTGCATTTATGCGTGTTCCGGAACGAAAAAAGCAAAGCAATCGTGTCAAAATAAATACAAATTTGTAACAGAAATTTGCATCCCAAAAACGCAGTCAGGTGTTGCCTGGGAGGAAAAGTTCCGCTATAATGAAAGCGGTATTTTTTGACAAGGAGGGAGCGCTGTGCGTCCTGCATATATTCCCGTGGGCCATATTGTCAACGCCCACGGCATCAAAGGCGAGGTCAAGCTGAATCCGGAGGGATTCACGCCGGAATTCGTGGCGGAATTTGGCACGCTCTATATAAACGGAGAGCCCGTCCGGGTGAAGAGCCGCCGGGTCCACAAGTCCACGGTGCTGCTGACACTGCCGGGGGTGGAGGACATGGATGCCGCCCTGGCGCTGAAGGGCCGGGAGGTCTCTATCCGGCGGGAGGATGCGCATCTTCCGGCGGGGGAGTATTTTGACGCCGAGCTGGAGGGCCTCACCGTTCTGGACGATGCCACCGGGGCGGAGCTGGGTAAAATTCACCGTGTCCTCCACTATCCCGCCCACAAGGTCTATGAGGTCCGGGGCGCACGGGAGTACCTGATCCCCGCCGTTCCCGGCGTGTTCATCGCCTCCGTGGATGTAGACGGCGGTACCCTGCGCGTACACAATATGAAAGGATTGGCCACCGATGAGAATTGACATTATGACCCTGTTCCCCGATGCCATCGAGGCCATGATGGGCCAGTCCATCATCGGCCGGGCCCGGGACCGGGGCTTTATCCGGCTCTACACCCACCAGATCCGGGAGTACACCACCAATAAGCAGATGCAGGTGGACGATTACCCCTACGGCGGCGGTCGGGGTGCGGTGATGCAGGCAGACCCTCTGTACCGCTGCTGGGAGCATGTCTGCGGAGAGGTAGGGGAGAGGCCCTACACGATCTATATGTCCCCCTGTGGCCGGACCTTTACCCAGGAGGTAGCCAAGGAGCTGAAGGCCGCGCATGAAAATATCCTCCTGGTCTGCGGACACTATGAGGGGGTGGACCAGCGCTTCATCGACGAGTGCGTGGACGAGGAACTGAGCATGGGCGACTTCGTCCTCACCGGCGGCGAAATCCCGGCCATGGCCGTGGCAGACTGCCTGTTTCGCATGGAGGAGGGGGTGCTGCCCGAGGAGAGCTGCTACACCGACGAGAGCCACTGGAACGGGCTGCTGGAATATCCCCAGTATTCCCGCCCCGAGGAGTGGCACGGGCGCAAGGTGCCGCCCATCCTCCTCAGCGGCAACCACGGCGGCGTGGACGACTGGCGGAGAAAAGAGAGCTATAAGCGCACTATGGCCCGGCGGCCCGACCTCTGGGCCCGCTTCGACCAATCCGCCATAAAGACCAAGCACGATAAAAAGGTCCTTCAGCAGGCCAAGGATGAGTTCGCCGCCCAGCAGGAGAACGAGGAATAATTGCCCTTGTATAGAACGGCAGAGATGCGGCAACCGGCATCTCTGCCGTTTTATTTGCCCGTCTCCACCAAAAAATCCCCCGCCACTTCTATTTTCCCCTTGACTTTTCCGGAAAAATGCGGTATGATTAGCAATGTTGTAAAGCTGATTTACTTTACAGAAGGAGGGCGACCCGTGAAAAACCAGACCTACCGCATGACCATGCTGCTCGATTTTTACGGCGAGATCCTGACCCAGCGGCAAAGAGAATTCTTTGACCTGTACTATAACGAGGACCTGAGCCTGGCGGAGATCGCCGAAAATTACGACATCAGCCGTCAGGGCGTCCGGGACGCCATTGTCCGGGCGGAGACCGCCATGGAGGAGCTGGAGGACAAGACGGGCCTGCTCAAGCGCTTTATGCGCCTGCGGGAGAAGATTGACGCCATCGAATCCGCGGCGGAGGAGATCCAGAAGCTCAACTATCGGCAGTATGAAAACCCGGAGCTGGAGCGCCTGGCGGGGGAGATCCGCACCTGCGCCGCCGCACTGAAGGAGTAACACCATGGCCTTTGAGGGACTGAGCGAAAAATTAAATGAAACTTTCAAGCGCCTGCGGGGCAAGGGCCGTCTCACCGAGAGTGATGTCAAGGCCGGTCTCCGGGAGGTGCGCCTGGCTCTGCTGGAGGCGGACGTCAGCTACAAGGTGGTCAAGGATTTCATCGCCAAGGTCACCGAGCGCTGCGTGGGCAGCGATGTGCTGGAGAGCCTGACCCCCGCTCAGCAGATCGTAAAGATCGTCAACCAGGAGCTCACCGACCTTATGGGCGGCAGCAACGCCCGTATCGCCACCGCGTCCAAGGGCCCCACCGTCGTGATGATGGTCGGCCTCCAGGGCGCCGGTAAAACCACCAACTGCGCAAAGCTGGCGGGCCTCATGCGCCGCCAGTACGGCAAGCGGCCCCTGCTGGTGGCTTGCGACGTGTACCGTCCCGCCGCCATCACCCAGCTGCAGGTGGTGGGTCAGCAGCTGGATATTCCTGTTTTTGAAATGGGACAGGGCGACCCGGTGCAGATCGCCCGGGAGGCGCTGAAATACGCCTCGGACCACGGAAACGACATCGTGTTCCTGGATACCGCGGGCCGCCTGCACATTGATGAGCAGCTCATGGACGAGCTGAAGAATATCAAGGAAAGCATCCATCCCCACGAGATCCTCCTGGTGGTGGACGCCATGACCGGCCAGGACGCTGTCAACGCCGCCACCGCCTTCGACGAGGCCCTGGGCATTGACGGGGTGCTGCTGACCAAGCTGGACGGCGACGCCCGGGGCGGTGCGGCCCTGTCCATCCGGGCGGCCACGGGCAAGCCCATCAAGTTTGTGGGCACCGGAGAAAAGCTGGACATGATCGAGCTGTTTCATCCGGAGCGTATGGCCTCCCGCATTCTGGGCATGGGCGATATGCTCACCTTCATCGAGAAGGCCGAGCAGCAGTACGATGAAAAGCAGGCCAAGAAGCTGGAGGAGAAGCTGCGGAAAAACCGCCTGACCCTCTCGGACTACCTGGATCAGCTGGAGCAGCTGCAAAAAATGGGCGACCTGAGCCAGATCGCCTCCATGCTTCCCGGCAACCTGGGCAAGAGCTTTGACGCCAGCCAGATTGACGAGAAGCAGATGGCCCACAGCAAGGCCATCATCCAGTCCATGACGGTGAAGGAGCGGGAAAATCCCCAGATCCTCAACGCCTCCCGCAAGCGGCGCATTGCCGCCGGATGCGGCCTGGAGGTGGTGGATGTAAACCGCCTGCTGAAGGCCTTTGAGGCCATGCAGCAGATGACCAAGGCCATGACCAAGGGCAAGATGCGCGGCATGGGGGCCATGATGGGCGGTATGGGCGGCTTCGGCGGCGGCAGTATGCGCAGCTTCGGCCGGAAAAAGCGTTTCAAGTAAGGCCCCTTGACCGAGAGAACTGTCATTGCGAAGCCGGTGCGCACACCGGCTGTGGCAATCCGCTCTTTCGTGAATTGCAGAAAAAACGAAGTTTTTTCGTCAAGTTCGTAAATAAGTGCGACTGCATTTATCATAAAAATTTATTTAATATTTTGGAGGAAAAAGACCATGGTTAAGATCAGACTGAGAAGAATGGGTGCTAAGAAGGCTCCTTTTTACCGCGTAGTGGTGGCCGATTCCCGCTATCCCCGTGACGGCCGCTTCATCGAGGAGATCGGCACTTACAACCCCTGCGTGTCCCCCGCCGAGATCAGCATCGACGCAGACCGTGCCCGTGAGTGGATCAAGACCGGCGCACAGCCCACCGACACCGTTCGTGCCCTGCTGAAGAAGGTCGATGTTCTTTAATAAGAAGGTGCGGCCATGAAGGAACTGCTGCTCTACATCGCCAGAAACCTGGTAGACCATCCCGACCAAGTGACGGTCACGGAGGTCGGTGAGGCGGACGATCTGACGCTGGAGCTGCGTGTGGCACCCGAGGATATGGGAAAGGTGATCGGCCGCCAGGGCCGTATCGCCAAGGAGATCCGCACCGTGGTGCGGTCCTATGCCCAGCGCACCGGCGTGAAGGTTTCGGTCGATATCGTAGATTAAAAAAATACCCGCAAGGCCATTGGCTTTGCGGGTATTTTACATTTCGGCGTACAGAGGATCAGAGGCCCAGGCCCTTGACCCAGCTTTCCACATCGGCGGTGGATACGCCCGAGGAAAACCGCTGCCCCTCCTGCCAGAGGCCGGTGCCGGCCAGCTGAGCCAGGGCGCTGCCGCTCTGCCCCATGCCGGAGGAGGCGGAGGTGGCAAAGGGGATCACCGTTTTACCGGTGAAGTCGTTGGCCTTTACAAAGCTGCTCACAGGCCAGGCGGCAATGCCCCACCAAATGGGATAGCCCAGGAACACGGTGTCGTAGTCGGCCCAGTTTTCCACGGCTGTGGTGGTCAGAGCTATGTCCCGCAGGCTCTCGTCGTCGTGCTCCCGCACAACGCGGCTGGTATCATCGTTGTAGTTGAGATCCGCGGAGGTGTAGGGCTCCGCCGGGAGGATCTCAAACAGGTCCGCGCCGGTGGCGGCCGCAATGTCCTGTGCTACGCGCTCCGTGTTGCCGGTGCCGGAAAAATACACCACCAGGGTCTTGCCCGCTGAGGTCTCCTGTCCGTCCTCTCCTTTGGCGGTGTCCCCGGCGGAGGAGGGCTGGTTATCGGCGGAAGGGGTTTGGGGCTTGCCGGCACAGGCGGTTAGGCTGCCCAGCATTACAAGAGATAAAATAAGTGCAATAAGCTTTTTCATGGCTGACGGTATCCTCCTTATCCATCGATAGTATCTTGACAGCAGCGCCCGAGCGCTGTATCCTATGATTAAAGCTTGGCTATAGTCTATAACTTAAAGCATACTTTCAGTCAAGCCTTTTTTTGAAAATTTTTGGAGGATTTTTTATGGTCTATACGGTGGGGGAAATGGCAAAGCGGCTGGAGGTGCCGGCGTCTACGCTGCGCTACTATGATAAGGAGGGCCTGCTGCCCTTTGTGGAGCGCTCCTCCGGGGGTATTCGGATGTTCCGGGACTCGGATTTCGAGTGGCTGCAGGTCATCGGCTGCATGAAAAAGGCGGGCATGTCCATCCGGGACATCCGGCAGTATATCCAGCTGGCGCTGCAGGGGGACGACACCATTGATACCCGGCTGAAAATGTTCCAGCATCAGCGAGAGGTGCTGGTGCAGCAGATGGCGGAAATGCAGCACACGCTGGAAACGGTGGAGTACAAGTGCTGGTTTTATGAGACGGCCAAGGCCGCCGGTACGGTGGATGTGCCCATGAATATGAGCGATGAGGAGGTGCCCCGGCGCTTCCGGGCCATACGGAAGGAGCTCCACGGCGAAGAATAAAAAAGGATCCGGTGTCCCAGGGGGCACCGGATCCTTTTTGTTTTCAGTCTTCCCGGATAAACCCGGCAAAACCGGCGGCTTTCAGCCGCTGGAGCATTTTCTCCGCGTTTTCACGGACCGAGAACGCCCCCACCTGCACCCGGTAGAGTTTGTCGGTGCTGCGGGTTTCGGTTTGGGGCTTTGCCTGGGCTTTGAATGCAACGCCCAGATAGTCACAGATGCCCCGGGCGATGGCCTCGCCGATGTCGACCGTGTGCTCCACGATCCACTTGGCAACGCTGGGCACGTCGTGAAAATCCACCTCCACATAGGCGGTGGGAGCGCTGGGCACACGTACCTCATAGAGGGACGCGTCCACCCGGATGCTTTCGCTCAGACCCGGCGTGATAGGAGCCAGCCGGGCAAAAATGGCCTTGCAGGCCTTCATGCCCTCGCCACCGTCGCTGAAGCAAAACATCCTTGTGCCGCTGACCTTGCCGTTAAAGGCGTTGGTGTGGATGGGCACGTGGAGATCGGCACCGAAAGCGTCGGAAGCCTTGACCTTCTCCTGCATGGAGGGCATGTGCCCCAGCTGCACGGTGATGCCGCTGCGCACCAGGGCAGCCCGGCATCTTTCGGCAATTTTGCCGCACTGCTCGGCCTCGGTGGTGCCGCCGTAGGCGTAGCGGTTGTCCGTCTGGTTGCTGGGGGACAGATAGACCTTAGCCACGGTCATCCGCCTCCTTTGCCTCCGGCAGGCCCGCCACGCTGGTCAGCAGGGACAGGATCCCTGCCAGAAGCGACGCGCTGCCTACCATCAGCCAGTTCACATCGCCCATAACGGCGCTGGTGCCGATGGTGGCCACAGCGGTCTGGGCAATGGTCTTCACCGCCCGGATGGCGGCGCATTTCACCAAGCATTTCCAGTTTCTTTTCATTTTTTCTTCCCCTTTCTGCACCCCTTGGGGCGCAGCTTCACCTGGGAGGACGGGCTCCTGCGTAAAACTGCGCCCCTTATAGGGTATTCTGCTTTGGGGCTCCGCGGGACAAAAAGTTTCCGGGCTGTTGCTACCCTGGGGGCAACAGGTCCTTTTTTCCTTTTTGGCGGGAAGGAATTGATTTTCCGGGCATCGTGCATTATAATAAATTAACTATGCAATCGTATCACAGGAGGGATCCGGTAATGACCGAATATCGCAAAGAGATCATGCGCCATGTATATCTCACGATTTTGCCTGCCCGTAAATTTAAGACCAGCTGCCTGTCTGCCCAGTTTGTCACGGCGCTGAACAGGGAAAGCGCGTCCTATAACGCCCTGTTGCCCGCAGTGCTGAGCCGGGGCACCATGCGCTGCCCGGACATAGAGTCCCTGTCCGCCGCCATGGATACCCTCTACGGCACCACCGTCACCACCACCGTTCGCAAAAACGGCGAGCGCCAGTGCGTGGGCTTTGTGGCCAGCTGTATCGACGACCGCTTCGCCCTGGGCGGAGAGAAGCTGCTGGAGCCTATGACGGACCTGGTGGGGGAGATGCTCTTAGACCCCGTGACCCAGGGGGGCCACTATCTAAAAGAATATGTGGAGAGCGAAAAGGTAAACCTCATCGAGAGCATCCGCTCTATCCGCAACGACAAGCGGGACTGGGCGAGACTGCGGCTGCTGCAGGAGATGTGCGCCGCAGAGCCCTACAGCATAAGCCGCCTGGGCGACGAGGAGACGGCCCGGAGGATCACAAACCACACCCTCTACCGCCACGGCCAGCGGCTGCTGTCCGATGCCCGGCTGGAGCTGCTCTACTGCGGCAGCGCCGAGGTCTCCCGGGTGGAGGAGGCGGTACTGCAGGCCTTTGCCGCCCTGCCCCGGGGGAACGCCGAGGAGCTGCCCCCTATGCAAACCTTCCCCGCCCCGGAAAAGCCCCGCTTTATCACCGAAGAGATGGATGTGACCCAGGGAAAGCTCTCCATGGGCTTTCGCTGCGGCAGCGACGATGTGCCGGCTATGATGCTGGCGAACCTGATTTTCGGCGGATCCGGGAACTCCAAGCTGTTTCTCAATGTCCGGGAGAAGCTGTCCCTGTGCTACTACGCCTCCAGCTCCTACGCCCGGTCGAAAAAAATCCTCACCGTATCCTCGGGCATTGAGCCCAAGGACTACGACCGCACCCTGGAGGAAATTCTGCACCAGCTGCGGCAGGTGCAGCAGGGACAGTGGGAGCCCTGGGAGCTGGAGAGTGCCAAGAGCACGGCCCTGAACTCCCTGCGCTCGGTGGCGGACTCCCAGGGGGCGCTGGAAAACTTCTACCTGAGCCGCGCCGCCGTGGGCCAGCAGGAGACCCCGGAGGAGCTGATGCAGAGCCTGGAGGCGGTGACGCCGGAGCGTATCTGCCAGGCGGCGCAGAGCATCAAGCTGGACACGGTGTACTTCCTCACGGGAAAGGAGACGGCACAATGAGTGAAAAAATCTATCGCCGGGTGGGAGAAAGGGTGGTATCCAAGACCCTGCCCAACGGCCTGCCGGTATATGTGGTGGTGAAGCCTGGATATGCCCGGAAATATGCGTTCTTTTCTACCCGCTACGGCGGCATGGACCTGCGCTTTCAGTTAAATGGTCAGTGGCTGGACACCCCGGCGGGCATCGCCCACTATCTGGAGCACAAAATGTTTGATACGGAAGACGGAAACGCCCTCCAGGAGCTGGCGAAAAATGGGGCCGAGCCCAACGCCTTTACCTCCAACGCCATCACCGGGTACTATTTTGATTCCACGGAGCATTTTCAGGAGAATCTGCGGATACTCCTGTCCTTTGTGTCCGTTCCCTATTTCACCGGCGAGAGCGTGGAGAAGGAGCAGGGCATCATCGGCCAGGAGATCGGCATGATCGAGGATAATCCGGAGTGGCAGGTGTATAAGCGCCTGATGCAGGCCCTGTACCGCACCAGCCCCGCCCGCATCAGCGTGGCCGGGTCCGTGGAGAGCATCAGCCATATCACCGCCCAGACCCTCTACGACTGCCACAAAGCCTTTTACACCCCTGCCAATATGTGCCTGGTGGCCGTGGGCGATCTGGATCCGGAGGAGGTATTCTCCCTGGCGGAGGAGGTGCTGCCCAGGGAGAGTGGCCCCGCCATCCCCCGGGACTACGGAGAGGAGCAGGACCTGACGCCTCTGGAGCCGGAGGTTTCGTGTGAGATGGAGGTCTCCATGCCCACATTTTTGCTGGGCTTTAAGTGCCCGCCCATGAGCGGCGGCCAGGAGCAGATGCGCCGGACCCTCATCGGAGAGCTGGCCTGCGATGTGCTGCTGGGGGACTCCAGTCCGCTGTATGCCCGGCTTTACAGCGGGGGACTTATCAACGGCACCTTCGGCTACAGCTTCGACACACTGCCGGGGGCCGCATACGCTTATATCGGCGGCGACAGCAACGATCCCCATGCGGTGGTGGAGGCGGTCCTGCAGGAGGCGCAGCGCCTGGTAAAGGAGGGCATCGACGAGGACTATTTCCGCCGCATCATCCGGGCCAACTACGGCTCCACCCTCAAGAGCCTCAATTCCTTTGAATCCGTAGCCATTTCCCTGGCTGAGGGCTGCTTTGACGGATATGATCCCCTGCTGTTCCCGGAGATGTTCGACTCCATCACCCGGGAGGACCTGCTGGACTTTATCCGCCGGAACCTGGTCCGGGAACATACGGCCCTGTCTATCGTTTATCCGAAGGAGTGATACTATGGATATGAATACCCTTATCATGACCGACAGCCCCATCCGATTTCCGGGGCTTTTCGGCGATTGGACCTTTACCGCCAGCTCCAAGGCCCTGAATATCGGCCACGGGGTCTACTGGTATGGCATCCTCATTGCCGCGGGCCTGTTGCTGGCCCTGCTGCTGGCTATGAAGGAGCGCACCAAGTACGGCATCAGCGAGGATAACCTGTACGACGGCATCCTCTGGGGCATCCCGGTGGGCATTATCGGGGCCCGGGTCTATTACGTGCTGTTTTACCTGGACAACTTCAAAAAGGCCGACGGCTCCTTTGACTTCGGCAGCGCCATCGCCTTCTGGGACGGGGGCCTGGCCATATATGGCACGGTCATCGCCGTGGTCATCCTGGCCCTGTGCCTCTCCCGGCGCAAGGGAAAGCGGGGTTTTAAGTTCTTTGCCATGACGGACCTGGTGGTCATGGGCCTGCTGGTAGGGCAGATCGTGGGCCGCTGGGGCAACTTCATGAATCGGGAGGCCTTCGGCGCGGAGACCACCGTTCCCTGGCGTATGCAGCTGACCACCAAGGCGGGCACCCTTATCGAGGTGCACCCCACCTTTTTCTACGAGAGCTTCTGGAATCTCATTGGCCTGCTTTTGATCCTGTTCGTAGTGTCCAGGCACCGGAAGTTCGACGGGGAGAACACCTGGTTTTACTTCCTGTGGTACGGCCTGGGCCGCTTCTGGGTGGAGGGCCTGCGCACGGACAGCCTGTATCTCTTTGACTGGCAGCTTTTCGGCCAGCCCATCCGGGTGTCTCAGGCCCTCAGCGCCGTGATGGTGCTGGTGAGCCTGTTCATGCTGATCTGGAATCTCAAGGTGCGGCCCCATAAGCCCGAGGAGCTGTTTGTGAATCAAGTGGCCGCCCGGGAAAAGGCAGAGCAGGAGGAAAAGGAGGGCTGACATGAGCGCTGTGATATTGGACGGCAAGGCCCTGGCGGCGAAGCTCAAGCTGGACCTGCGCCATAAGTGCAGCCGGCTTTCCCGGCCGCCGCACCTGGCCGTGGTGCTGGTGGGAGACGATCCCGCCTCGGCGGTCTATGTGAAAAACAAGGAAAAGGACTGCGTGGAGTGCGGTATCATCTGCCAGGACCACCGCCTCCCGGCGGCCACCACCCAGAAGGAGCTTCTGGACCTGGTGGAAAGGCTCAACCGGGAGGACGCCGTGGACGGCATCCTGGTGCAGCTTCCTCTGCCTTCGCACCTGGACGCACGGCAGGTGCTCCGGGCCATCGACCCGAAAAAGGATGTGGACGCGTTCCACCCGGAGAGCGTGGGGCGGCTGTCTCTGGGCCAGGCGGGATATCTGCCCTGCACCCCGGCGGGAATTCTCACTCTCCTGCGGGCCTACGGCGTGAATCCTTCGGGCAAGCACTGCGTGGTGGTGGGCCGCAGCAACATTGTGGGCAAGCCCCTGGCTATGCTCCTTTTGCAGGCGGACGCCACGGTGACAGTGTGCCACAGCAAGACGATAAATCTGGCCGTCCTGTGCCGCCAGGCGGACATTCTCATCAGCGCCGCCGGCCGCCCCGGACTCATTACCGCCGACATGGTAAAGCCCCATGCGGTAGTGGTGGATGTGGCTATGAATCGCGGCCCCGACGGCAAGCTCTGCGGGGATGTGGACTATGGCCCCGTGTCGCAGATCGCGGACTACATCACCCCGGTGCCCGGCGGCGTGGGCCCCATGACCCGGGCCATGCTCATGGAGAACACCTACCAGGCGGCCCTGCGCCGCGAAAACGGCTGAGAGGAGGGCACCTATGCGCTCGGATATTGAAATTGCCCAGAGCACGACCCTTTTGCCCATCGCCCGGGTGGCGGAAAAGCTGGGCCTGGGAGAGGAAAACTTAGAGCACTACGGCAGGTATATGGCGAAGCTGCGCCTGCCTCCGGAGAAGCTGGAAAACCGGGGCAAGCTGGTGTTGGTCACGGCCATCAACCCCACCAAGGCCGGGGAGGGCAAGACCACCACCAGCATCGGCCTGGCGGACGCCCTGAACTGGCTGGGGAAAAAGGCGGCGCTGTCCCTGCGGGAGCCGTCGCTGGGGCCGGTGTTCGGCCTCAAGGGCGGGGCCACCGGCGGGGGATTTGCGCAAATTGCCCCCATGGAGGACATCAACCTCCACTTTACCGGCGATTTTCACGCCATCGGCGCGGCCAATAACCTCCTGGCCGCCATGGTGGATAACCACATCTACCAGGGCAATGCTCTGGGCATAGATCGGGTGGTCTGGCGGCGGTGCGTGGACATGAACGACCGCCAGCTTCGCTCCGTTCTCTCCGGCGTGGGCGGAGGCACAAACGGTGTGCCCCGGGCGGAGCATTTTGACATTACCGTGGCCTCGGAGGTCATGGCGGTTTTCTGCCTGGCGGAGGATTTAAGCGACCTGAAGGCCCGGCTGGGCCGGATGATCGTGGGCTATACCAAGGCGGGAAAGCCCGTGACGGCCCACGACCTGAAGGCGGAGGGGGCCATGGCGGCGCTCTTAAAGCAGGCGGTGCTGCCCAATTTGGTGCAGACCCTGGAGGGAAACCCCGCCATCGTCCACGGCGGCCCCTTTGCCAACATCGCCCACGGGTGCAGCAGCGTCGCGGCCACCCGGGCGGCCCTGGCCCTGGGGGACTACTGCGTCACCGAGGCGGGCTTCGGCGCGGACCTGGGGGCGGAGAAGTTTTTGGACATCAAGTGCCGCCTGGCGGGCCTTACCCCCGACGCGGCGGTGGTGGTGGCTACGGTCCGGGCCTTAAAACTCCACGGCGGCGCGGAGGGGGACCTTTCCCGGGAAAACCTGACGGCCCTGGAACGGGGCCTGCCCAACCTGCGGCGGCATGTGGAAAACCTGCAAAAGGTCTACGGCCTGCCGGTGGTGGTGGCGCTGAACGAATTCACAACCGACACCCCGGCGGAGACGGCCCTGGTGCGGCAGCTGTGCCGGAGCATCGGCGCGGAGATGGTCACCTCCCGGGTGTGGGAGCAGGGGAGCGCCGGGGGTATAGAGCTGGCGGAAAAGGTGGTGGAGCTTTGTGAGCGGCCCCATGACTTCCGCTTCGCCTACGACCTGGAGGAGACATTGGAGGAAAAGCTTCAAGCCCTGACACAGAAAATTTACGGTGGCACGAGTGTGCAGTTCACCCCTCAGGCCCGGGCAGAAATACAGGACCTGGAGACCCTGGGCTTCGGCAAGCTCCCGGTGTGCGTGGCCAAGACCCAGTACAGCTTTTCGGACGACCCTAAAAAGCTGGGCGCGCCGGAGAACTTTCCCATCACGGTCCGCTCTGTGCGCGTGTCGGCCGGGGCCGGGTTCATAGTGGCCCTGACGGGAAGCGTCATGACCATGCCGGGCCTGCCCAGGCACCCGGCGGCGGAGAAGATCGACGTCACTGACGATGGGCGAATCACTGGCCTGTTTTAAGCATTTTCATAAACGAAAAAATGACAGAGGCAACCAAGTCCTCTGTCATTTTTCATTGTACTTGTCGGTGCTTATTTCCCGGCCAAAGCCCGCTCCAGCCAGATGGAGCCCACGTCGATGGCGGCATAGAGACTGTCCTTCTCGGTCTTTTTCACCACCCGGTCCCGGCTTTTCAGGTCCGGGGCGGTGAGCTGCAGCTGCACGGAGACCCGGCTGGCCACATCCATGTCCTTTTCCTTCTTGGTCTCCAGGATCTGCAGCATGATGATATACTCGTCGGCCATGCTGCCGTAATAGATCAGATTGTCCACCCGGCGCAGAGGATGGTTTTTATAAACAAGGCCTTCGCCCTTCTTCACTTCAGACATATTCCAGCACAACTCCTTTTTCCGTATCGTACCATTTATCATAGCACAGAAAAGCATGGCTGTCAAATGCGGCGGCAGAAAATGCACCCGGAGATCTGCGGAGAATAATTATGTTGACAGAAAAGGAGTTTTTTAGTAAAATAAGTAAAGAAATTCGTGAAATGGAGGAAAATTATGAAAAAACTTATCGTTTGCATCCTGACCGTGCTGATGATGGTCCCGGTGCTGGCCTTCGCAGAGGACAGTCATCAGATTCCCGAGCTGAATCTTGTGTCTGGGGATCACAGCGGCAAGACTCTGGAGCATGACGGCTACACCTGGGATGCGGCAAACGCCGTGCTGACGCTGAAGGACATTTCCGTCGGCGGGAAGATTATCCTGCCCAAGTGGGACTGCACCATCCGTGTCCAGGGCAGCTGCTACGCGGGTGTCATTAGTCGGCCCAGCTCTGCGGATGCCCAAAGCCTGACCATCTGCGGCGCAGAGGGCGCGGACCTCTCTGCCGCCATTGATGTGGCCGGGGACCTGACCCTGGACGGCCTGACCATGACCGGCGGCGAAATTCGCAACGCCAGCGTGAACCTGGCGTACAAGCTGACCCTGAAAAACAGCACCATCAACCTGTATAATCTCGGCTGGATGACCAACACGGGCATCGACCTGCAAAACAGCAAGCTCCATGTGGTGCTGCCCGTTGCGGACACCGGGTCCCAGTTTTGGGTGGAGATGATCGCCATGGACGAAAAGTCCGAGATCGTGTCCCTGAATCCCCTGAGCAACTACGGCAAGCGCGACCTGGCGGACTTTGGCAATGTGCTGAACTATGTGGCCGAGCCTGTGGGCGGCTTCTTCGTGCAGACGAACAGCGGGGTGGAGAATCAGAACCCCATCAGCATTTACACCAAGGTCGAGGGTGACGAGCTGGTGCGGGCGGAGAGATTCATCCTCCGGGCCCCGGCTTCCTCCGGCGGCGGTGAGGAAATCCCCGGGGATAGCGGCACGGAGGCGGGCCCCGGCGGCACCACTGACACCGGCGCAGGCGGCGGCGCCCAGACCGGTACGGGCGAGAAGGCTCCGGCCACCGGCGATACCGGGTTGGTGCTCTACGGCGCAGCGGCCCTGCTGACCCTCGGCGGTGCGGCGGTGCTTCTGCGGAAAAAGAAAGAGAACTGAAAAGCGTATAATAAAAAAGCCCTGCGGACCTTAAAAGGTCCGCAGGGCTTTAGCACTTTTACAGATCCAGATAGCTTTTCACCAGGGCCTGGAGCATCTCGTCCCGGTCCAGCTTGCAGATAAGGGTCCGGGCGCCATTGTGATTGGTGATGTAGGTGGGGTCCTCGGATAGAATGTAGCCGACGATCTGGTTAATGGGGTCGTAGCCTTTTTCCTTCAGGGCGTCGTACACAGCCGACAGGATATGATGGGTCTGCTCCTCCCGATCCTCTGCCGTATTGAATTTACGGGTGAATTCATCCATAGGGGACACCGCCTTTCTTGCTTACTGGAATATAGTATATGCCCTTTTTTAGAAAAAGTAAAGGGGAAAAGCGCTCGCGTCCGGAGGTTTATTTCGCCCGGAGCTCGGCACCCAGGTTTTTCACCAGCTTCTTTACGGCGGAGGCGGCGCAGGCCTCGATCTCGGCGGAGGTGAGGGTCTTTTCCGCAGAGCCGATGGTCAGGCGGATGGTCACGGACTTTTTGCCCTGGGGGATCTGCTTGCCGTGGTACTCGTCCACAAAGGCGGCACCGTGGAAGAGCTCATTGTGGATGCCGGAGAGAATCTTCTGCATATCCGCCCACTGGGTCTCGGCGTCAAAGAGCAGAGAAACATCGTAGTCCGTCATGGGGTACTCGGCCAGATGGGTGAAGGAGTTGGTGCGGGAGCGGAAGGGCACCAGGTCGACCATATCCAGCTCAAAGAGCATCACGCTCAGATTCTTGATGCCGCAGGCCATGGAGGCCTTCTTGTTCAGCAGGGCCAGGTTGCCGATGCGCTTATCGCCCAGGCAGATGTTCAGCCACACCACATCGTCGGCCCACACAGGCTTTTGCTCTTGGCGGAAGGTGAAGCCCTCCATGTGGGTGTACCGGGGCATCATCTCGATAACGCCCTTGGCCCGGCGGAAGAGGTCGGTGACATTCTTGCTGTCGCCGGCAAAGGCACCGGCGATGTTCTTGCGCTGGGAGGGGAGCTTTTCCCGGCTGTCGTAGGGAGTGGTGTAGTCCGCGTCCCGGAACACCTGGGCGCACTCGAAGATGGAAAACTCCGTGAAGAACCGCTCGTTTTTCACCACCGCCTTGCACAGATTGGGGAGCAGCGAGGAGCGGATCAGGCTCTCGTCGGGAGAGGGGGGCGTGGAGAGGGAGAGGATGCCGCTGGTATCCTGCAGGATGGCGTTTACATACTGGTCGGTCATCCAGGGATAGGTGAAGATCTCCTGCATGCCGCAGCGGATGGCCAGATACTCCTTGATGCGCCGCTCCAGGTCCTTATCCAGCTGGTTGATGGCCCCGTCGAAGGAGGTGGTGATGGGGGCGGCCCGGAAGTTCTCGTACCCGTACATCCGGGCGACCTCCTCCATGATGTCCGCCTTGATGGATACGTCGCCGGTGGAGCGCCAGGTGGGCACCACCACGTGCATGTTGTCGCCGTCAAAGGTCAACTCGTAGCCCAACTCGCCCATCTTTTTGGCAATGTCCTCGTTGGAGATGCGCTTGCCCAGGCGGCGCTCCAGCCAATTCAGAGATACGTCGATCTCGGCCCGCTGCAGCTTATTGGGATAGCAGTCCACGAAGCCCGTGACCTTCATCTCCGGATAAAGCTCCGCAAACAGGGCCATGGACAGGTCCAGGGCCTGGTCGCAGCGCTCGGGGTCGATGGCCTTTTCGTACCGGGCGGAGGCCTCGGTGCGGTTGTCGTAGCGCAGGGCCGTGCGGCGGATGCCCGCGGCCTGGAAGTTGGCCACCTCCAAGATCACCTTGTTGGTGCCGGGGAGGATGGAGTCCTTGGCGCCGCCCATGACGCCTGCCAGGCCCACAACGCCCGCGTCGTCGGCGATGACCAGGTCGTCCGTGGACAGGGGCAGATCCTTGCCGTTGAGCAGCTGGAGCTTTTCGCCTTCCCCGGCCCGGCGGACGATGATGTGGCCGGCGATGTGGTCGGAGTCATAGGCGTGGGAGGGCTGGCCGGTGGCCAGCATCACATAGTTGGTGATGTCCACCAGGGCGTTGATGGGCCGCATGCCCACCTTCCAAATGCGATTCTGCATCCAGTAGGGGGCGGGCTTCACGCTCAGGCCCTCGATCTGCGTGCCGGTCATCCGGGGGCAGCGGTCGCTGTCCTCCACGGTGATAGTCAGGCCCGCGGTGTTTTCCACAGCCCGGTCAAAGGGGGGCAGGGGATTCATGGGCAGGTCGTACAGAGCCGCAATTTCCCGGGCAATGCCGTAGTGACCCCAGAGGTCCGGGCGGTTGGTCATGGATTTGTTGTCAATTTCCAGGATGATGTCGTTAAGGTCTAGGGCGTCGGCCAGGGGCGTCCCGGCGGGAGCGTCGAAGTCAGAGAGGTCCAGGATGGTGGCCTCCTCCGTGAAGGGGAAGAGGTCAAACAGGCCAATTTCGCTGCTGGCGCAGATCATGCCGTAGCTCTCCACGCCCCGGAGCTTGGCGGCCTTGATCTCAACAGGCTCGCCCTCGCCGTGCCAGCGGCAGTGGGCCCCGGGCAGGGCCACGGCCACCTTCATGCCGTCCCGGAGATTGATACCGCCGCACACGATGTCCTTTATCTCGCCGCCGATGTCCGTTTTGCAAACCCGGAGCTTGTCGGCATTGGGGTGCTGCTGCACCTGCTGCACTACGCCTATTACCATGTTGCGGAAGCTTTCGGACAGATCCGTGGCATCCTCCACCTCCACGGTGGACATGGTCAGATCGTAGGAAAGGCGCTTGAGGTCCATATCGTCAGGGAGCTTTACATAGTCCTTGACCCAGTTCAGAGAAACTTTCATTGTGTAAAACCCTCCTTTATTAGTGGAACTGCTTCAAAAAGCGCAGGTCGGCGCTGTGGAACAGGCGCACATCGTCCACGCCGTAGCGCATCATCACCAGGCGGTCCAGGCCGATGTTTACATAGAAGCCGGTGTACTCATCCGGGTCCAGACCCGCCGCCCGGAGAACATTGGGGTGGGGGGTGCCGCCGGGCATGATCTCGATCCAGCCCACCTGCTTGCACACCGAGCAGCCCTTGCCTCCGCAGACCAGGCAGCCCATGTCAATTTCAAACCCCGGCTCCACGAAGGGGAAGAAGCCTGCCCGCATCCGCACGGGGACCTCCCGGCCAAAGACCTTGGAGAGAATACTCTGGATCATCACCTTGCCGGAGGCGAAGGTAAAGTCCTTGTCCACGATCAGCGCCTCATACTGGAAGAAGGCACGCTCGTGGCGGGCGTCGGTGGTCTCGTTGCGGTACACCCGGCCGGGGTACACAAAGCGATAGGGGGGCTTGTGGGTCTGCATATAGCGCACGGAGCCGCCGGTGAGGTGGGGCCGCAGGCAGAGCTTGTCCCAGCACTCGCCCTTGTCGTGGCCGGAGAGCCAGTAGGTGTCCATGCTCTCCCGGGCGGGATGGTTGGGAGGGAAGTTCAGGTTGTCGAAGCCGTAGAGCTCGCTGGTGATGTCGTCCTCCTCGTAAATTTCAAAGCCCATGGAGCGGAAGGCATCGTTCAGGTCGTAGCACATCTGGGTGATGGGGTGCAGACCGCCGGCGCTGGGCAGGTAGCCGGGGACGGAGATGTCGAAGTCCGCGTCGATCTGAGAAGCCCTCAGCTTTAAGTCGTTTCGGTGCTGCTCAATGAGCTCGGTGAGCTGGGCCTTGGCTTGGTTCACAGCCTTGCCCATCTCCGGACGCAGGGAAACATCCAGCTTGGGCACCTCCTTCAGCAGCGCCGTCAGGCCGCCCTGCTTGCCCAAAATGGCGGCCTTGATGTCCTGCAGCTCCGTCTCGTTCTTGGCTGACAGGATCTTTTCTCTGCCCTCCTGGAGCAGTTCATTCAGCTTTTCTTTCATCAGCAATGATTCCTCCTTGTAAAAAGTGGGATTCGTTAGCGGGGATAAAAAAAGACCTTTCCTCCCCTGAATAAAAGGGACGAAAGGCATACAGCGCTCCGTGGTACCACCCAAATTCGCAGGAAAGCCCTGCGCACTCGTTTCCCCATAACGGAGGCTGACCCGGCTGCGCATTTCCTCGCAGCAGCTCCCGGGCGAACACCGCAGACGGCTACGGGCCAGCTTGCAGCCGGTGACTGACCCTCTCTTGGAAGCCGCGTGTGTGCGGATTTTCCCGTTCCACACTTTTCATATATACAATATATTTACTTATACCATACTTTCCCCGGCTTTTCAAGGAAAAAATTTCGTCGGATCGCTGAAAAAATATCGCCCATAGGGCGAAAACGTGCTATACTGGAGCAAAGATACCGGATGAAGGGGGCGATGTACTTGGAGACCATTACGGCGTCCCGGGTGCGGGCCATTCTGCCCCGGCGGGACCCGGCGGGACACAAGGGAAATTTCGGGAAGGTCCTGTGCGTCTGCGGCAGCGTGGGCTATACCGGCGCGCCTATCTTTGCAAGCCGCGCGGCGGTGCGCACGGGGGCGGGACTGGTGTTTTTGGCGGTGCCGCAGAGCGTGTGGCCCGTGGCGGCGGTGAAGAGCGACGAGGCCATGCCTTTTCCCCTGCCGGAGACGGCGGACGGCAAGCTCTCCCTCCTGGCAGAAGAATCCATCCGCCGGCGGGCGGCGGACTGCGACGCGGTGCTTCTGGGCTGCGGACTGGGCCGGGGCTGGCAGACGGACGCCCTGGTGCAGAAGCTGCTGGACATAGAAAAGCCCCTGGTGCTGGACGCGGACGGGTTAAACGCCCTGGACGGCTGCCCGGAGCTGCTGCAAAAGCGGACGGCCCCCACGGTGGTAACGCCCCATGAGGGAGAGTTTTTGCGCCTGGGCGGCGACCTTTCCCAAGGCCGGGAGGCTGCCGCGGCGGCATTTTCTCAAAAATACGGCGTATACTTGGTTTTGAAGGGACACCGCACCCTGGTGGCGGACCCGGCGGGCCGCCTGGCGGTGAATGACACCGGCAACAGCGGCATGGCCAAGGGCGGCAGCGGCGACGTGCTGGCGGGGATGATCCTGTCTCTGCTGGGCCAGGGCTGCGAAGCTTTCGATGCCTGCTGCGCTGCGGTGTGGCTCCATGGCCGGGCCGGGGACCGGGCCGCCGCCCACAAGGGCGAGCGCAGCATGACCCCCACGGACCTGCTGGAGCAGATACCCTACGCCATGAAAAATCTATAAATAAATATAGAAAAAATGTCATTCTGAGGGAGTAAAGAGGCCCTGGGGATCCGTAATATCCTTGCACAGAGGCGCAGAGAGAACGGATTGCCACAACCAGTGTGCGCACTGGTTTCGCAATGACAATATTTTGGGATACGGAGAGCCTTCTAATTTGACTGGGAGGGCGATACCGTGAAGAAAATCTTTTTGCTGTTTTTGCCGTTTTGCCTGCTTTTAACCGGCTGCGGCCATTCCCGGCGGGAGGCGGTGCAGGGCTATTATGCCTCCATCCGCACGGCTCAGGCGGAGGCACAGATCGTGGCGCACCTGGCATCCGACGACCGCACCTTTACCGTGTCGGCGGCCTATGACCGGGACGGGGGGACGACCACTACCATCATGGAGCCGGAAGCGCTCCGGGGCCTCAGCGCCACCGTTACGGCGGAGGAACTGAAGCTCCTCTACGACGGCGACGTGTGGGCCGCCGGGGACGGGGGAGGCCTCTCCGCCGCCAACGGCGTCCAGCTCCTCCTGTACGCGGCGGGCCAAGGCTTCGTCACCCGGGAGGGCACGGATAAAATCGGCGGCCAGGAGTACATATTCCTTTCCTGCGAAGCCACGGACGGGGCGGGGGAGACCTACGCCTGCAGCCTTTGGGTGCAGCCGGAGAGCTTTGCGCCCTATGCTGCGGAGCTGAGCCGAGAGGGAAAGGTGCTGCTGACAGTCACATTTACACAATTTACCTGTGAGACGGAAGAAAATACAGAAGAGAGTACATGAAAGAGGCGATACCATGGAATCTACATTGAGAAGGACCTGGGCGGTCATCGACCTGGACACCCTGCGGGAAAACTATGAAAAGCTGCGCCGCCATATCGGCCCGGACGTAAAGTTTCTGGGCGTTGTAAAGGCCGACGCCTACGGCCACGGTGCCATCCAGGTGGCCCGGGTGCTGGAGAAGAGCGGGGCGGACTATCTGGCCGTCAGCAGCATTGACGAGGCTATGGAGCTGCGCCTGGGGGGCATCAGCATGCCCATCCTGATCCTGGGCCATACCCCCAGGGAGCAGGTGAAAAAGCTCATAGAAAACAACATCACCCAGGCCGTTACCTGCAAGGCCAAGGCCTTGGAGTACAGCGACGAGGCCGTCCGCTGCGGCGGCACTCTGAAAATACATATTAAAGTAGACACCGGCATGTCCCGCCTTGGTTACCTGGTCAGCGGCCAGCACTTTGAAAGCGGCGTGGAGGGAATATGCGAGGCCTGCCGCCTGCCGGGGCTGGAGGCTGAGGGCATCTTCACCCACTTCGCCGTGTCCGACGAGCCGGAAAATGAGGAGAGCAGGGCCTACACCAAGGAGCAGTTTGCCCTGTTCACAGCGGTCATCGAAAAGGTAGAGGAAAAGCTGGGACGGAAGTTCCGCCTTCGCCACTGCGCCAATACCGGGGCTGTGGCCTACTGGCCGGAGATGCTTTTGGATATGGTCCGCCCGGGCCTGCTGCTCTACGGCTACGGCGACGGGGCTAAGAAGCTGGGCCTGCGCCCGGTAATGCGCCTCATGACCAGCGTAAGTACCATCAAGGTCTATGAGCCGGGCACTACGGTCAGCTATGGGCGCCTATTTAAGACGGAGCGCACCACCCGCATGGGTGTGGTGCCCTACGGTTATGCCGATGGATTTTTCCGGTGCCTGTCGGACCGCTGCAGCCTGATGACCGCTTATGGTCCGGCACCCCAGCGGGGCCGGATCTGCATGGACATGTGCATGATCGACCTGACGGACCTGCCTCAGGTGGATGTGGGGGACGAGGTGGAGATCTTCGGGCCGGAAAATCCGGTGGAGAACCTGGCAGAGCTGGCCGGGACCATCCCCTATGAGCTGACCTGCGCCGTGAGCAAGCGGGTGCCCAGGGTGTACATCGAAAACGGAAAAGAGACGGAGCGGGAGCTGCTGCTGCGGTTTTAAAGGCACCGGCGTGACCTCGCCCGCATAGACTGGTTTGGGACGGACACGGCACGGTTTTTTCTGCGGAACGTATATTTTCGCAGGCTGCGTGGGACAATGAAAGTGACCCTAAAACACGGGTACTTTTTCCGGCGGAGTGTGAACCTTGTGGAATCAACTGTCAGACGGGGCGAAATATATTATGCGGATCTGAGCCCGGTGGTGGGCAGTGAGCAGGGGGGCGTGCGGCCGGTCCTGATCGTGCAGAACGACACCGGCAACCGCCACAGCCCCACTATTATTGCCGCGGCCATCACCTCCCGCACCGGCAAGGCCAAGCTGCCCACGCACATCCAACTGCCCGGGCAGAGCTGCGGCCTGCCCCGGGACTCCATCATCCTGCTGGAGCAGATACGGACCTTGGACAAAAAGCGCCTGCGGGAGAAAATGGGCCGGGTGGAGGACAACATCATGCAGCAGGTGGACGAGGCCATTGCGGTGTCCTTCGGTCTGCCCCACGAGCGTTTGGTATGAGAGAAAACTCTACATACCGAACGAAAATAACTGAAAAAGAGGAGAAGGCCATGGCCTTCTCCTCTTTTGTTCTGGACACAATTCATAGTATTGTTACAAAAAATTGCTACCACATCTTGACGGAGTGTGGTACAATATTTGGACACCGAATAATCTATGCGCATACCGTCCCTCTATCCGGGACGGATGGAAAGGGGAGAAGGACCATGAAATGTCCCTATTGCGGATTTTCCGAGAGCAAGGTGGTGGACTCCCGCCCCGCCGACGAGGGCAGCATCCGCCGCCGCCGGGAGTGCCTGCAATGCGAGCGGCGCTTTACCACCTACGAGACGGTGGAGAGCCTGCCCATGGTGGTTATCAAGAAGGACGGCAGCCGCCAGTCCTTTGACCGCAGCAAGGTCCTTCGGGGCATCCAGCGCAGCTGCGAAAAGCGGCCCGTGCCCGTGGCGGACATGGAGCGCATGGCCCTGGAGATCGAGCAGGAGCTGCAGAACAAGCTGGAGCGGGAGGTCAGCACGGAGCTGGTGGGCGAGATGGTCATGGACAAGCTGAAAAAGGCCGACGAGGTGGCCTATGTGCGCTTTGCCTCCGTGTACCGGCAGTTCAAGGACATCAACACCTTTATGAGCGAGTTGAGCAAGCTGCTGAACGAGAAGTAAGCCCCCAGGAATAGAAGCCTCCCCTGCCTAAATTGTAGGGCGGGGTGCCCTCACTCCGCCGCCCGGATGAAATGGGGCGATGTGGGCATCGCCCCCTACGGAGTTCTATCGGTGAATGGCGTGTAGGGGCGGACACCCCTGTCCGCCCGCCCGGCTTGCATCGCACTCCTTGCAAAAACCATGTCATTGCGAAGCCAGTGCGCACACTGGCTGTGGCAATCCGTGACCCCGTCCTCAAAGGCTCCCCTTTATAAGGAGAGCTGGCACGGCGAAGCCGTGACTGAGGGGTCGTGCTCCTTCGCGCACTCGTAAACCTACAATATATTCCGCAGCGAAAGCCCCTGGTTTTCCTTCAGGATGGTCAGCCGGGCGGAGAGCTCGGCCAGGTCTGCGGACAGCTCTTGGCCCTCCTGCAGGCGGGCCAAGACAAGGCACCGGCACAGCAGGGTCTCCACTTCGTCCAGCTCCTCATGCTCGGCCAGCATGTGAAGGCGCTTCTGCTTTTCCTGCCACCGGTCATGCAGGTCTTCCAGAACGGCCCGGGCTTTTGGCCAGTCCTGCTGCTCTGCGGCGGCTTCGGCCAGGGAAAGCTGCTGCTGCCACGTCTGAGCGCAGCGGCGGATGCTGCTGCCTGCAAGCAGAGACAGGAGAAAGGTCAGCAGCAGAATAAAAACGGGTATCCGGAATGATTTCATTTGGCACGATCCTTTACAATACAGACTGTCTCTCCCCGTTCGTCTACGCTGAGCAGAAACACCTGGCTGGGGGAGGAGACACCGTTTTTAGCCAGCTGCTTCTGAAGCCACGCCTCATTCCGGCCTGCCCGACGCAGGTGGTCCCGCAGAAGACGACCGTCGTTGATGATGACCGTGGGAAGAAACACGTCATCCTCGTATGTCAGGCCCAGCTGCCGGGGAGTAGCGGGCTGGGCCACGGTGCGCAGCAGCACCGACAGCTGCCCGCCGGTCTCTAAAATGGCGTACTTCACGTCGCTGATGTCTGTGACGCCCTGGGTGCGCAGCTCCTCGAAAAGCTCGTCCAGGGTCAGGCGGTTGTGCCGCATGGCCTCCTGCTGGAGCTTTCCGTCCCGGATGATAATGGCGGGTTGGCCGCAGATGATGCGCCGAAAGCGCACATGCCGCAGGCTCAGGCAGCTGAGCAGCATGCTCATGGACAGCAGCGTTACAATAGGGATGATCCCGTCCAAAAGCGGGATACCAAAGTCCTGCATGGGCACGGAGGCCAGGTCCGACAGCAGCATGGTCAGCACCAACTCAATAGGCTCCAGCTCGCCGATCTGCCGCTTGCCGGTGAGACGAAGGCCCACAATGAGCAGCAGATAGAGAATAACGGTTCTGAAAAAAGCGGTCATCATACGGTATACCCCCTTTCCGGCAGTATTTGCCCCGGGAGGTAGAAATATACATTTTTTGTTAACACAGAGAAGAAAGGAGGCTATGGGGCGACCCATCACAAGCGCCAGCGCCCGCCCTGCGGGACAACGAGGAGGAGAGAGTATCGAGTTTTTCGGCGGAAGCTCTCCCGTACCGTCCGGGTACGTACGCAGCCGGTAAATATGCGGGCGACCGCAAAACAGAGACGCTGCGGCCGGACAGGAATGACAAATGTCTGTGTGTTTGTCCTTCCAGTCGTGAAATTTTTAAAAAACGAAACGATCAGGAGGAATCTTTAATATGTGTGGAATCGTAGGATTTGTGGGTAAGGAGCAGGCGGCTCCCATTCTGCTGGACGGCCTGCAGCGTCTGGAATACCGGGGCTATGACTCCGCCGGCGTGGCGGTGTTCGGCCCCGATGGGCTGCAGGTGAAAAAGTCCAAGGGCCGTCTGCAGGTCCTGAAGGACCTGACCCATGACGGCGCGGACCTGCCCGGCACCCTGGGCATCGGTCACACCCGCTGGGCCACCCACGGCGAGCCCAACGACATCAACGCCCATCCTCAGGTGAGCCGGAGCGGCCGCATCGCCGTGGTACACAACGGCATCATCGAGAATTTTTCGGAGCTGAAGGGCCAGCTGTTGCACAAGGGCTACCAGTTCACCTCCGAGACGGACACCGAGGTGGTGGCCCAGCTGCTGGACTACTACTACAGCCAGTGCGGCGACATGGTGGAGGCTGTGCGGCGGATGCTCAACGCTGTGGAGGGGGCCTATGCCCTGGGCATCGTGTCCGCTGACGCACCGGACCGGCTCATTGCCGCCCGGAAGGACGCGCCGCTGCTGCTGGGCTACGGCGAGGGGGAGAACTTCATCGCCTCCGATGTCACCGCCATCATCCGCCACACCCGGGACATCTCCTACATGGAGGACGGCGAGATGGCCGTGCTGACCCGGGAGAGCATCACCGTGTATAACGAACAGGGCCAGCCCGTGACCAAGAAGCACCACCATGTGGACTGGGACATCGGTGCCGCTGAAAAGGGCGGCTATGCCCACTTCATGCTCAAGGAGATTTTTGAGCAGCCCCGGGCCATCCGGGAGGCCACCGCCGCCCGGCTCCAGGGCGGACGGGTTATTTTGCAGGACCTGACCATGACCGAGGAGGAAATTCGCAATATCGGGCGCATTATCATCATCGCCTGCGGCTCGTCCTACCATGTGGGTATGGTGGGCAAGTATAACCTGGAGCGTATGCTCCGGCGCAGCGTGGAGGTGGTCTTGGCCTCCGAGTTCCGTTACAGCGACCCCATCGTGAAGCGCGGCGACCTGGTCATCGCCATCAGCCAGTCCGGTGAGACTTTGGACACCATGGCTGCCCTCCGGGAGGCCAAGAAGCGCGGTGCCCGGATCCTCTCCATCGTGAATGTGGTGGGCTCGTCCATCGCCCGGGAGTCGGATGATGTGCTTTACACCTGGGCAGGCCCCGAGATCGCCGTGGCCACCACCAAGGCCTATAGCACCCAGATGGCCGTGCTGAATATGCTGGGCCTGTACTTTGCCGACATTCTGGGCACCATCGATCGCCAGACCTACAGCGAAATGGTCCGGGATATGCAGCGGGTGCCGGAGTATATTGAGAAAATTCTGGAGTCTGCCGAGAGCATCCACGACATCGCCAAGGAGATCTGCAAGAGCGAGGATGTGTTCTTCATCGGCCGCAACCTGGACTATGCCCTGTCCCTGGAGGGCAGCCTGAAGCTGAAGGAAATTTCCTATATCCACTCCGAGGCCTATGCCTCCGGCGAGCTGAAGCACGGGACCATTTCCCTCATCGAGGAGGGCACCCTGGTCATCGCTCTGGGGACCTATGGGCCGTTGTTTGACAAGGCTCTGAGCAATGTGGTGGAGGTGCAGGCCCGGGGCGCCAAGGTCCTGGCCCTGACCACCCAGGCCCACGCTGAGGAGATGGGCCGCCATGTGCCCATGGTCATGACCATTCCGGACATCCATGAGATGCTGCTGCCCCAGCTGGGTGTGGTGCCGCTGCAGCTGCTGGCGTACTACATCGCCCTGGAGCGCGGCTGCGACATCGACAAGCCCCGGAATCTGGCCAAGAGCGTGACGGTGGAGTAAGAGATGTTCCATCTGACTGTGGCGTTTTTGCCGTTTTTGCTGCTGGGATTGGGGATCGCCATTGCGGCGGTGCTCCTTACGGGCTTGGGCCTGCTGCTGGCAGCCCTGGCGGGCGGCACCTCGGTGGCGCTGCTGGTGAAGGATAAGAGCCTGAAGCGGCTGCTTCTGCTGGGCTGCGGCGTGCTGGCCCTGGCGGGCATCGCCTGCGTGGGACTGGTGCTGGGCTGGCCGTATCTTTTGGCGGCGGGCTGCTGCCTGGGAGCGGCGGCGTTGGCCATCGCGGGTCTGTGCGGCTGCAGGCGCATCGGCAATAAATACGGCCGGGTGGGAGCCACCCTGCTCTTTGCCTTTGCCGCCGCCGCGGCGGTGCTGTTCGGCGTTATCGTTGTGGCTGTCGGCGTGGGATAAATACAGAGGAAAGAGGGAAGAAAACTTCCCTCTTCCTTTTTTGCTCCGTTTGCGGTATAATAAAAAATTGAACGGCATTTCCCCGAAAGGAGAGAGAATATGACAACAGCAGAGTTGGTTCAGCAGATACAGCAGGTGAAGAGCATGTCCATCGTGGGCATGTGCAAAAACGCCGGCAAGACCACCATGCTCAACTGGCTTCTGGCCCACACGGGCCGCAGGCAGGTTTTGGGCCTGACCTCCATCGGCCGGGACGGCGAGAGCACCGATGTGGTCACAGGCACGGAAAAGCCCAGCATCTTCGTCCCGGCGGGCACCCTTATCGCCACCGCCAAGGACATGCTGCGCCTGGGGGATGTGACCCAGGAGATCCTCATGACCACCGGCATCCCCACCCCCTTGGGCGAGGTGATCGTCATGCGCGCCCGCAGCGACGGCTATGTACAGCTGGCCGGGCCATCCATCACGGCACAGCTTCGGGAGGTGTCGAGGATGTTCTTTGACCTGGGCGCCACCCAGTCTATCATCGACGGCGCCCTGGGGCGCAAGTCCCTGGGGGCCCGGAACGTGGCCGACGGCATCGTGCTGTGTACCGGTGCGTCCTATAACATGAGCATGGAAAAGGTCATCGAGGATACGGCTAACTTCTGCCGCCTCATGGACCTGCCCAAGGCGGAGACGCTGCCTCCGGAGGCCGCGGACGGCCTGGAGAAGTGCCTGAAGGAGCATGGCGAGGCCTATATCCCCGGGGCGCTGACGGACAGCATGGTCATTCCGCTTCTGCGCAGCGGCCTGCTGCGTGGGGGGCGCCTGGTGGTGGCCGACCCCAGCAAGGTGCTCTTAAAGCCCGACACCCTGGATAAGCTGGCGGTGCGGGAGGTGGCCCTGCAGACTAAGGACGCCGCCAGGACCCTGTGCGTCACGGTGAATCCCGTGTCGGCCTACGGCTGGAAATTTGACAAGGATGTGTTTATCGACCGGATGCGCCAGAGCGTGAAGGTGCCGGTCATCAATGTGAAGGAGGAGCTGGCATGATTTCCATTCGGTTTGAAGAAAAGCAGCAGATCGGCCTGCAGTACGCCCTGGAGACCCTCCACGGCTGCAGCCCCTTTGGCCAAGAGAAGATCCGCCGCCTGCGGTTTTACACCCCGGCGGAGCGGGCAGAGCTGGAGGAGGAGCTATACAATGTGCAGCAGGCGGCCGACCACGCGGAGGAGCTCAAGGGCGTATACGATAAAATCTGTATTCTGCTGTGCCAGATGAAGGACATTCGCAATTCCATCCGCCGCTGCCGGGACGGCGAGGTACCCGACCATGTGGAGCTGTTTGAGATCAAGGGTTATCTCCAGCGGCTGGAGAGCCTGCTGCCCCTGTACGGGCAGATGAGCGAGATCGCTCCTCTCCGGGGGCTGGTGTTCTACGATCCCAAGCCCGCGCTGGCTATTCTGGACCCGGACAACACCCGCTCCCGGGGCTTCTACATCCCCGACAGCATGACCGAAACGCTCCGCCGGGTCCGCCGCACCAAGAAGGAACTGGAGGAAAAGCTCCACGAGGCCAAGACCGATGCGCAGAAGGACGAGCTGCGCCTGCAGCGCACCCGCATCTGCGCCGAGGAGGAGAGCGAGGAGACGAAGATCCGCCGGGACATGGGCGCACGTCTGGCTCCTCTGGCGGAGGACATGCTCCAGGATGCCGAAAACGCAGGCCGTCTGGACTTCATCATTCAGAAGGCCTTGTTCGCCGTGCGCTACGGCGGCGTGATGCCGGAGATCACCGACGGTCCCCTGGAGCTGACGGACATGGTGAACCCGGAGCTGTGCGACCTGCTGAGTGAACAGGGCCGCAGCTTCGTGCCGGTGTCCATCTCCCTGGACCGGGGCGCTACGGTCATCACCGGCGCCAACATGGGCGGCAAGAGCGTGGCTATGAAGACCGTGGCGCTGAACGTGCTGCTGATGCAGGCGGGCTTCCTGGTGTGCGCCAAGGAGGCGAAGATGCCCCTGTTTGAGAGCGTTCTGATGCTCTTTGAGGATATGCAGTCCATCCAGTCGGGCCTGTCCGGCTTCGGCTCGGAGATCGTGCAGTTTCAGAAGGCCCTTAAACAGGTGGAGCAGGGCTACTCCCTGTTCCTGCTGGACGAGTTCGCCCGGGGCACCAACCCCGACGAGGGCGCGGTGATCGTTCAGGCGGTGACCAAATACCTTAACGATGTAAACGCCATCTCTCTGCTCACCACCCACTACGACAAGGTGGCCGACTGCGGCCGGGCCCACTACCAGATCATCGGCCTGCGGGACATCGACCCCGAGGCCATCCGGCAGGAGCTGGCCGTCAGCGGGGAGGACGGCATCCGGGTCATCGCCCGGCACATGAACTACGGCCTGTATCGGGTGGAGGGGAAGTCCGACTGCCCCAGAGATGCCCTGAACATCTGCCGCATGCTGTCTCTGAAGCCGGAAATCCTGCATCTGATAGAAGAAAATTATTGATCGGTTGGACCGAAAAGAACGGGAAAAGGGGCGGCGAAGGCCGTCCCTTTCCTTTAATGCCTGCTTTTGAGAGTATTTTTTCCTGCTCGGAAACATTTCAAAAAAATGTCGCACCGCTCAAAAAAGTTATTGTCATTTTTCTCACAATCTTACTTGACAAATTCGCCTAATGTATTATAATTTGAAGTGCAGAATTCCATATAACAGACAATAGAGGTGCAAAAAGCAGGGTAATCGACTGCGGGGCTGCAGGGAGTCCGATGGGAGTCGACGAAGGGGTTTTTTGCCGAAGGTACGCACAGCTCCTGTGGTGTGTATCTGGGTGTGCAGTGTAAGCGGCACAACTGTCATGTCAATGCAGACATGGAGCGCTATTGGTCATCGACTTGACCAGTAGCGCCTTTTTCATGCCCAAAGGCGCCGCTCGGCCGGCGTTATAAGAAACTCTGTAAAAAATTTTTTAGGAGGAATTTTATCATGGAAAAGATGACTTCTCTGCTGCGTCTGCGTATGAGCGCCAAGGATGCTCATTACGGCGGAAACCTGGTGGACGGTGCCCACATGGTGCACCTGTTCGGCGACGTCGCCACTGAGCTGCTGATCAAGTGCGATGGCGACGAAGGCCTGTTCTGCGCTTATGACAACGTCGAGTTCCTGGCTCCCGTGTATGCCGGCGATTACATCGAGGCTTACGGCGAGATCGAGAAGATCGGCAACACCTCCCGTACCATGAAGTTCGAGGCCCGCAAGGTCATCGTGTCCCGCCCCGACATCAGCGCTTCCGCTGCCGATGTTCTGGCTGAGCCCGTGGTGGTCTGCCGCGCCCACGGCACCTGCGTGACCCCCAAGGATTGCCAGCGCAACAAGATCGAGAAGTAAGGGAGCTGCGAATATGGAAAAGCTGATTATTACCGCTGCTATCTGCGGCGCTGAGGTCACTAAGGAGCAGAACCCCGCCGTGCCCTATACCGTAGAGGAGATGGTCCGCGAGGCCAAGTCCGCCTACGAGGCCGGCGCAGCTATCCTGCACATCCACGTCCGTGAGGACGACGGTACCCCCACCCAGGATCGTGAACGTTTCAAGGTCGTTATGGACGCTATCCGCAAGGAGCTGCCCGACGTCATCATGATCCCCTCCACCGGCGGCGCTACCGGTATGAGCCCCGAGGAGCGTCTGCAGCCCACCGAGCTCTTCCCCGAGATGGCTACTCTGGACTGCGGCACCTGCAACTTCGGCGACGAGATCTTCGATAACACCATGCCCACCATGCGCGCCTTCGGCAAGCGTATGCTGGAGAACAACATAAAGCCCGAGTACGAGTGCTTCGAGCTGGGCCACATCGACACCATCCTTGGCATGGCCAAGAAGGGTGAGGTGCCCGCCCATCCCATGCAGTTTAACTTCGTCCTCGGCGTGCACGGCTGCACCCCCGCCTCCGTGGAGAACCTGGCCTTCTTCGCCAGCAAGATCCCCGCAGGCTCCACCTGGACCGTTTCCGGCGTAGGCCGGGCTGCCTGGACCATGGCCGCTGCCGCCATCGCTATGGGCGGTAACGTCCGCGTTGGTTTTGAGGACAACATCTACCTGGGCAAGGGCCAGAAGGCCGCTTCCAACGGTGAGCTGGTGGCCAAGGTCGTCCGCATCGCCAAGGAGCTGGGCCGCGAGATCGCTACTCCCGCTGAGGCCCGCGAGATCCTGTCTCTGAAGCCCCTGAAGTAATCGCAAACAACATTTACATATTTTTTTAGGAGGAATTTTACAATGGCTGAACTGAAAGGCAACAAGTACGGCACCCACCGCGTTATTGAGCCCAAGGGCGTTCTGACCCAGGCTGCTTGGAAGATCGACAACGATATGTCCAAGGTCTACTCCAACGAGATCGTCTGCGATGTTACCTCCCTGAACATCGACTCCGCTTCCTTCACCCAGATCGCAGAGGCCTGCGGCGGCGATGAGAAGAAGATCGGTGAGATGATCCTGGGCATCGTTGCTGAGCGCGGCAAGCAGCAGAATCCTGTTACCGGTTCCGGCGGTATGTTCAAGGGCGTTGTCGCTCACATCGGTGAGGACCTGAAGAAGAAGCCCGGCTTCGACCTGAAGGAAGGCGACAAGATCGTTTCCCTGGTCTCCCTGTCCATGACCCCCCTGAAGATCGAGAAGATCCTGGCTATCCACAAGGATATCGACCGCGTGGACATCGTGGGTAAGGCTATCCTGTTCGAGTCCGCTCTGTATGCCAAGATGCCCGATGATATGTCCGAGCCTCTGGCCCTGGCTGCTCTGGACGTGGCCGGCGCTCCCGCGCAGGCCCGCAAGCTGCCCAAGGAGGGCGACAGCGTCCTGATCCTGGGTGCCAACGGCAAGTCCGGCGTTCTGTGCGGCTGGGAAGCTATGAAGAAGGTCGGCCCCAAGGGCAAGGTCGTGGGCGTTGTGCGTAACCCCAAGCAGGTTCCGGGCCTCCTGGAGCTGGGCGTTTACACCGATGTTATCGTGGCCGACTGCACCAAGCCCGTTGAGGTTATGGAAGCTGCTCTGGCTGCCAACGATGGCAAGGAGTACGATCTGTCCATCTGCTGCGTGAACATCGAGTCCTGCGAGATGTCCGCCATCCTGCCCGTCCACGATGACGGCCTGGTGTACTTCTTCTCCATGGCTACCTCCTTCACCAAGGCTGCCCTGGGCGCTGAGGGTATCGGCAAGGATGTCACCATGATCATCGGCAACGGCTACACCAAGAATCACGCTCAGATCACCCTGGATGTTCTGCGCGAGAATCCCAAGCTGCGCAAGCTGTTCGACGAGAAGTATTGCTAAGTTTTTCCGTGTTACCTGCAGGAGCCTGATGGCTCCTGCAGGCCAGCCTTATAACATTTTCCTATTGCATGCCGTCCCCGCCTGACCGGATGACCGGAGAAAGGAATGGATATGAAACGCAGGAAAATGCTCATTTTCGGCGCTGCTGGTACTGTCGCTGATAGGCAATTTGATTTGGCTTTGCATCAGCATTGCTCCAAAAGAGGAAAAGTCTATTGTAGGATCCTACTGCGATGAAGACCCCGGATCCTATGCTGCTGCGGACCACGGAGAATATTTAGTTTTCACCCAGGACGGGACCTACACCCGCTACCGGCAGTTTGAAGTGCTGGAACGGGGCACCTACCGCTGGGAGAAGCCTGTATTCTATCTGGAGGAGAGCGCCGGATACTTTGACGGGAAAAACACTGTCATCCTGTTTAACGGACAGGAGACTACCGCCTATTCCCGCTTTAGCGATGTCCCGAACTACATCAATGTTTCGAGATGAAATTGATAAAAAGGTTAAAGGAGATACAAATATGAAGACTCGCAACGGTCTGTTTGCCGATGTTCCCGAAAATCTGTGGAACGACTGGCATTGGCAGGTCGCCAACCGCGCTGAGACGGTTGAGGATCTGAAGCGCTACATGACCCTGACTCCCGATGAGGAAGAGGGCGTCCGCAAGACCCTGGGCAAGCTGCGCATGGCAGTGACTCCTTATTATCTGTCCCTGATCGACCTGAACGATCCCTTTGATCCCATCCGTAAGATGGCTATCCCCCGCGCCGAGGAACTGGAGTATGCCGACTATGAGGACGCCGATCCCCTGCACGAGGATACCGACTCCCCCACCCCCGGCCTGACCCACCGCTATCCCGACCGCGTGCTGCTGCTGATCACCGACCAGTGCTCCATGTACTGCCGTCACTGCACCCGTCGCCGCTTCGCCGGTCAGAACGACTGCGAAGTGCCTATGGCTCAGATCGACAAGTGCATCGACTATGTGGCCGCTCACCCCGAGGTCCGCGATGTTCTGCTGTCCGGCGGTGACTGCCTGATGGTCTCCGATGAAAATCTGGAGTACATCATCAAGCGCCTGCGCGCCATCCCCCACGTGGAGATCGTCCGTCTGGGCTCCCGCACCCCCGTGGTGTGCCCTCAGCGTATCACTCCGGAGCTGTGCAACATGCTGAAGAAGTATCATCCCATCTGGCTGAATACCCACTTCAACACCCCCAAGGAGTTCTCTCCCGAGGCTGCCAAGGCCTGCGCTATGCTGGCTGATGCCGGTATCCCCCTGGGCAACCAGTCCGTGCTGCTGGCCGGCGTGAATGACTGCATCCATGTGATGATGGATCTGGTCCACGGCCTGGTGCAGATGCGCGTGCGTCCCTACTACATCTATGCCTGCGATCCTTCCCTGGGCCTGAGCCACTTCCGTACCCCTGTTTCCAAGGGTATCGAGATCATGGAAGCTCTGCGCGGCCATACCTCCGGCTACTGCATCCCCACCTTCGTGGTGGACGCCCCCGGCGGCGGCGGCAAGACTCCCGTCATGCCCAACTACCTGATTTCCGAGACTCCCCGCAAGGTCATCCTGCGTAACTTCGAGGGCGTCATCACCTCTTACACCCAGCCTGAGCACTACGTGCAGAACTGCCACTGCGATGTCTGCATGGGCAAGAAGAAGGTGGAGAAGACCGGTGTTGCATGGGTCGCTGAGGGCACCAAGCAGCGTTATCTGGAGCCCACCAAGCTGCTGCGTAACGAGCGTCACGTGAAGAAGTAAGGTAAAGAGGTAAAAATATGGAAAGCAAACTCGGCTTGAATTTTGATCTGGTCGAAAAGGCTCGTACATCCGCTGCCAATGTGGCAGCGGATGTGCAGGACTTTATTGACCAGCATACCACGGTCACCGTGGAGCGCGCCGTATGCCGTCTGCTGGGCATCGATGGCGTGAATGAGATGGATGTCCCCATGCCCAACGTGCTGGTGGACCATCTGCTGGCAACCTCTCTGCTGCCCGCCGGCGCCGCCTGGGCCGTGGGTAACGCTATGGTGGAGACCGGTAAGGATCCCCAGGGCGTGGCAGAGGCTGTGGACAGCGGCGAGCTGGATCTTTCTAAGCTCCCCGCCCATTCTGACAGTGAGATCCGCGCGGCCATCACCCCCGTGGTGAACGCCACCGTGGAGCGCATCAACAAGAACGTTGCCAAGCGTAACGCTTACCTCAAGGAGTGGGGCGACAAGGAAGGCCCCTACCTGTACATCATTGTGGCCACCGGTAATATCTATGAGGATATTATCCAGGCCAAGGCCGGCGCCAAGCAGGGTGCCGACATCATCGCTGTGATCCGTACCACCGGCCAGTCCCTGCTGGACTATGTGCCTTACGGCGCTACCACCGAGGGCTTCGGCGGCACCTACGCCACCCAGGAGAACTT